>CAWCKM010000021.1:0-40111 GCA_963796125.1 Nitrospirota bacterium | reverse complement strand
ATTGTTCCCACATCGCGCCAGTACCCTTTTTCTTCATAAGGCATTACCCCGGGGATACAATTGGTTGCAAAGTCGTAGGCAAACACCTTCCCTGTCTCTACAAGACCCGGTATGATATGGGCACCAAAATCATGCTGTTTTTTCCTCTGTGCCTTTGCCAGTTCATCAGTTAGTATATCTTTATTAAAAATGTAATTCCCCATTGAGACGTAGGCACGGGTAGGATCATCAGGGATGGGAGTAGGCTTTTTTGGTTTTTCCTGAAATCCGGTTATTCTACTTTCGCTATCTGTTACGATAACCCCAAAAGCTGATGCCTCTTCGATGGGAACAGGTCTTGCGGCCACAGTCACGTAAGCGCCTTTCTTGAGGTGGAAATCCAACATCTGACGCACGTCCATCCTGTAAATATGATCTGCGCCGAAGACGATAACAAGCCCTGGGTCGAACTGACGTATAAGGTCGATGTTCTGAAAAACTGCATCTGCCGTACCCTGAAACCATTCAGGTCCCATGCGCATCTGTGGAGGAACAACAGTCACAAAATGGTTTTTAATAACAGATGAAAGGACCCAATTTTGCCTTACATGTTCAATGAGAGATTGAGATTTGTATTGAACGAGGAGGTAAATTGAATATATATGTGAATTAACAAGATTGCTCAGTGCAAAGTCTATAATCCTGTACCTCCCGCCGAATGGTACGGAAGGCTTTGAACGGAATACAGTCAAAGGAAAGAGCCTTTCGCCCTTACCTCCTGCAAGAACAAATGCAAGAACCTTTGGATGTGACATTATAAACTCCCGTAGATGTTATTAATCTAACAAAGATCTTAAAAGTGATTTGAGATCGTTGGTTGTATTTTTGTCATGCCGGCTTGTCCGGCATCTTTCTTCCGATTCTGAACATGTCGGAAAGATTCCCGACAAGCGGGAATGAACAGACGACCATTGGAACAAAGTTTGCTATGAATAATCGTATCATGAAAAAACCTTCAGCTACTGTTTTGTTTCAGGTGGTTTCTTCGGTTTAAACCGTATTAAAAAAGTGATAATAACTCCAGCAATTAACCCGGTAAGTGCGGACAGAAATATGACAATTGCGAGAGAAGCCTCGAATTTCCAGAAGAGGAATATGAATTTAACCGGATCTGCATTCTGAACTGAAAATACAGCTACCAGAGCAATAATGATTAAGATAATCGCAATATTAAGCATTCTGTGCCTTTTGCCTGTATATTCCTTTTTATCAGGTTTTTCTCAGGAGTCTGCTCATTTCATGCCAGAGAAGGTCAATCTTGTTCAGAGCAGCAGGCAAGTCAGTATCTATTTCCGTCCTTGCCTTCTTGAGTAATCCCTGGAGTTCTTCGATAACCTCCTTATTTTTACCGGAAGCAGAGGACTTTGCCTCAGTCAATAAATCGTTAATAAGGTCAAGTTCAGACCTTGCAGTTCCAACATTCTTAGATGAAATTTCTACACGCGCCTTGAGGATATGTCCTCTGATAAGAGCCATTGTCGAGTCAAACATAATCTCCTGTATTTTTGATTGTGTCTCCTTTGTTATCTTCTCAATGGTTTCAGCCTGTTTCCTTAATGCTTCTTCATGTGCCGCATTTTGATTTTTCATTGTCTCATCGAGCGCAGCAGCGCTTTTCTTGAATGAGTCCTCAAGTGAAACAACTTTTATGTGGAGAGCATTAACTGTCTGGATTACCTTCTGGAAATCAGCATCAGGCTGTAATGGTGCGATCTCCATAGACTTCTCTATCCTTTCGAGTCTCTGTTTTACATCCTGGATTTCTGATTTAAGCCCGGCTGTTTCTTTCTGTATAAGAAGGGGTAAAACAAAATACCCGGCGCCAATACTCAAGACCAAAACTAATATGATTATTAAAACTGTCTTCATATGTCAGTCCAATATTATGAACTTAAAAGTTCTTTTTTCTTTGTTGTTTTCTTTTGACTTGCCTTTGACCTCGTTGATTTCTTTTTATTCTTTCCCTTCAGTTTTATTATGTGAGATTCCAACTTTTTAATACGTGCGATAAGGGCCTTTACCTTTTTATCGAGCAAGGGATTTCCAGACTTTGAACTCAGGTCGTAAATCCGCCCGCCAAGCTCTCCTACCTCTTTTTGAATTCTCATCTGGATGTCGAAAATCTTATACCTCTTTTTTCCTTCCTCGGTAAGTTCATCTGCCTTTTCTTTTATAATGATTGCCTTTTCTTTCAGGAGATGAACGCTTTCCTTCAGGCTTTGCTGGAAATCCTTTTTTGCATTGTCCCAGAAACTCATTTCTTCCTCCTGTAACCGGTCATTTACTTACACTATATCCACTTCCAATTTAGTAATTTTGTAAAACTCTACCAAATTGTGTACAAAAAAATAAAGACCTAATTTTCTTTTCCACATCATCTTCTCTGATCGGTTCTTGTTTCTTGGTTCCTCAGAGAATTTTGTGAATAACCCTCCCCTTTGGAAAAGGGGGGTGAGGGGGGATTTAAAAAAATATATGAAGGACATTGGCTTGAAAGTCCTCAGGTTTTCTGATAAAGAGATATTTAACAATAAACAGGGTGGTGTTCTTGAAAAAACATGGAGGTATTGTGATTCTTAAAATCTCCCCTTTCCCCTCTTTTCCAAAGAGGGATCTCAGACTATCCACAGAAAAGTATGAAGAAACTGTTTCTTGAAACAGGCTCCCTATGTCAGGTATTATTTGCAATGAAAATATGTGCACAAGTCTTTATAGCTTCAGTAATTCTGATGCTGATGCTTCAAACAGCCTTCGCTGCTGTTTATTCATACGGCAAAGGCAATAATGTCATCGGCTCTGTACAAACATATACCGTTAAACATGACGAATCCTTAATCGAGGTAGCGAGAAAGTTTGACATAGGATATCAGGAAATTGTTGAAGCAAATCCTGACCTCGACCCTTTTGTTCCTGGTGAAGGTATATCTGTCGAGATACCAACATCATGGATCTTTCCGGACGTCACACAATATGAAGGGATTGTCATCAATCTTTCTGAAATGAGGCTTTTTTATTTCTTTAAACGTATGGGATCGAGCCTTGTGATGACCTTTCCTATCGGAATAGGAAGAGAAGGATTCGATACACCTGTTGGAAAGTTCAGTGTCATAGAGAAAACCGTAAATCCAAGCTGGCGTGTTCCGGTATCTATCAGGAAGGAAAAACCAGAATTGCCGGAAATTGTACCACCCGGTCCGGATAACCCTCTCGGTTCACATGCTTTAAGGCTTTCATTAGGAAGCGTCCTCATCCATGGAACAAACAAACCATGGGGCGTTGGAAGAAGAGTTAGCCATGGGTGTATACGATTATATCCAGAAGACATACACAGACTTTACAAATGGGTTTCCAAAGGTACTCAGGTAACAATCGTTCGGCAACCCATCAAGGTTGGAACAAAAGATAAGAACAAAGTGTTCATAGAAGTCCACGACGATAATCCTGAAGGAAATATCGATTCTTTTAAAGAAGCAGTGAATTTACTCATGAAGAAAAAATTGATTGAGAAAATCAGCACGGAAAAATTATATAAAGCATTAAGGGAGAAAAGTGGAATTCCTGTGAATATTTCGCAGGAATAATGTGGGACTCAAATAAATCATGAGCCCCACATTATTGATCTGGAGCACTCTACTTTCTCTGTTCCAATTCAAATGCCTTTTTAGATTTCTCAGCGGATGTTTCAGCTTTTTTGAGTGCAGCTTCTGCACGGTCAGCCGCAGCCTCTGCCCTTTTTGCTGCGTCTTCTGCTTTGTCACAGCACTCTTTTGCAGTATTCATCGCATCCTGTGCTAATGCCTTTGCAGCAGCAGCGTCTTTCTTTGCAGCATCAACATCAGTGCCAAGTCTTTCGAGGGAAGCCAATTTCGATTCAATATTTGCTACCTTTGCTTCGAGTTTGCTGATTCTATCCACGAGGGGATCTATCTGTTGCCGGACGTAGTCTTTTGATGCGCATCCCAGAGAAAATATGAATAAAAGAACAACCGCAGATAATAGTAATTTTCTCATTCTTTCACCTCCTTCCTTAAGAAATTATTACTACTCATTTTGTTTTTCTAATTTCGTTGTCACGATTTTATACCTCTTGTAGGTGTTTTTTCAAGAGATTTTAAGATTTCCTAATATTTTTTAATCTGTGCTTTTCTCGAAAAATGTTAGCAACATACTGTACGAAGACGGCTATAAGTAAAATTTTTTCTGTCAGATTCAGACCCATGTTCTTGTAGGCATTTGTCCTATAGGAGCAAGATTACATGATTATGTCTGAAAAAGCGATCAAATCGCGGTGTCAAAATGTCAGAATAGATCTAGAACACTGGCTAACTGCATTTCGGGTTAGGAAACGAAGTTTACTATGTACCTACAGCATAGCAGCAGCATAATATAACATTCTTTTCAACAAAGCGGATAATTTTTTTATTATAATTACATCTGATGAAAAAAGGCGTATACCTGCTTCCAACCAGTCTGACTTTGTGCAGTATGTTTTTTGGTTTCTATTCAATCCTGGCATCACTGAAGGGTAATTATGTCCATGCTGCCTGGGCAATAATGATTGCCACTGTTTTCGATGGTCTTGACGGATGGGTCGCACGTCTTACTCACAGCACCACAAAATTCGGTATCGAACTGGATTCCCTCTCTGATCTTGTTGCTTTTGGTGTTGCCCCTGCAGTGATGCTCTATAAGTGGGGACTTTTCGCATTCGGGAGAATAGGATGGGCGGCTGCTTTCCTGTTTATGGTCTGTGGCGCCCTGAGACTTGCCAGATACAATATTCAAATGGGATCAACAGAATCCAAGGCATTCACCGGGATGCCTATTCCAGGGGCTGCAGGAGTTGTTGCAGCTCTTGTAATCTTCTACCATGAAATGTGGGAAACAACACCGGATAAAAATTACCTCATTTTGCTCCTTACCGTATTTCTCTCTGTGCTCATGGTCAGCACCCTGAAGTTCCATGGTGCAAAGGAGTTGAATCTCGGAAGAAGGAAGCCTTTCAGTATCCTCGTTGCTATTGTAATTGTTTTTGCATTCATCGTTGTTCATCCACAGATTGCCCTGTTCTTGTTCGCAATGCTCTATCTGATTGGTGGTATAATTGAAAATATTGTTCTTTTTTACAGAAAGAAAAAACATATGAGCAGAACAGGAGTTTCTGAATGAGGATAATCAAGATATTTGATACTACGCTTCGTGACGGTGAACAGTCACCCGGTGCATCTATGAATGTTCCGGAAAAAGTAACTCTTGCAAGACAGCTTGCAAAACTCGGTGTTGATATTATCGAGGCCGGGTTCGCCTATAGTTCGCCCGGTGATTTTGAGGCAATCAGGACCATCGGGAATGAAGTAGAAGGGCCGGTTATATGCAGTCTTGCCAGGGCGAGGGAAGAGGATATTAAAAAAGCCTGGGAAGCACTTAAGGATGCACCAAGGAGACGGATTCATACATTCCATTCCACATCAGATATCCACCTCAAATATCAATTTCGCATTAGCAGGGAAGAGGCTTTGAAGAGGTCTGTGGAAATGGTTAAACTCGCAAGGAGTTTTGTCGAGGACGTAGAGTTCTCTCCTATGGATGCAACGAGGACTGATGTCCATTTCCTCTGCGAGGTTATAGAAGCTGTTATTGATGCAGGTGCATCAACAGTCAATATTCCGGATACTGTCGGTTATAGTATTCCTCTTGAGTTTGGAACAATGATTAAAACCATTCATGAAAAGGTGAACAATATTAACAAGGCGGTTATTTCTGTGCACTGCCATAATGATCTCGGACTTGCAACAGCCAACTCCTTATCGGCAGTATTAAACGGAGCCGGACAGATTGAATGCACTATCAATGGTATAGGAGAACGCGCCGGGAACTGCTCCATGGAGGAAGTTGTCATGGCATTAAGAACAAGGCGCGATATTTTTCAGGCCGACACCAGCATACATACAGAAGAAATAATGCGCACCAGCAGGCTTGTTACAAAGATAACCGGGATTTCAGTTCAGCCAAACAAGGCAATTGTAGGAGCTAATGCCTTTGCACATGAGTCAGGTATCCACCAGGACGGACTACTCAAAGAGAAGTCAACCTATGAGATCATGAAACCTGAAAGCATAGGTCTTCATGCTACCAAGCTTGTACTCGGAAAACATTCAGGAAGGCATGCTTTCAAAACAAGGCTTAAAGATCTCGGGTATGTTCTTACCGATGAGGAGCTCAACAGGACATTCGAGAGATTCAAAAGACTTGCTGATCAAAAGAAAGACATCTTTGATGAAGATATAGAGGCTATGATTTCAGAGGATGTAACAAAGGTTCCGGAAATTTACAGTCTTCTTGACTTGTATATTGTTAGCGGTATCAGTCAGAAACCTACTGCAACAGTCAAGCTTAGAGTAGGAGAAAATGTCATAGACAGAATGGAGCATGGTGATGGGCCTGTGGATGCAACATACAAGGCCATTGCAGCCATGACCAATACAAAGAGTCATCTCCTGAAATTTGAGGTTAAGGGAATCACCGGTGGAACAGATGCCCTTGGAGAGGTAGTCGTATCGCTTGAAGAAGATGGCAGGACAGTGCGAGGCCATGGTGCAGACACAGATATTATTATTGCTTCTGCAAAGGCATACATTAATGCACTGAACAAGCTTGCTGCAAAAAGAAAATAGTTTATGAACCTCACTGAGAATGCCCTCAGAGTCCTTCAACAGAGGTATCTGCTGAAAGATCAGGAAGGAAAAATCACTGAAACCCCTGAAGAGATGTTCAGGAGAGTTGCGAAAGCTGTTGCCTCTGCAGAATGTCTTTATGGAGGACACCCTCAGGAAAGGGAAGAAATATTTTATGGCTTAATGTCAAACCTTAAATTCCTTCCCAATTCCCCTACCCTTATGAATGCCGGAAAGGATATCGGGCAACTTGCTGCATGTTTTGTGCTTCCTGTCGAAGATTCAATGAAATCGATATTTGATACTTTAAAAAATGCTGCACTGATACTTCAGAGTGGAGGAGGAACAGGATTTTCGTTTTCGAGACTGAGGCCCAAGGCTGATATTGTTCGCTCAACAGGCGGGGTGGCAAGCGGACCTGTTTCATTTATGAGGATTTATAACACGGCTACAGAGGTGATAAAACAGGGTGGTGCGCGAAGAGGTGCAAATATGGGGATACTGCGCATTGACCATCCCGATATCCTTGATTTTATAAAGATCAAACGATCAGAAGGGGAACTGACAAACTTTAACATTTCAGTAGCAGTGACAGATGCATTCATGGATGCCCTTCAGAAAGATGAGGAGTATGAACTTATCAATCCACGGAGTAAGACATCAGCAGGCAGGATAAGAGCAAAGGTTGTCTTTGACGCCATTGTTGAAAGCGCATGGGAGACAGGTGATCCGGGTATTGTTTTCATAGACAGGATTAACAGGGCAAATCCAACACCACATATGGGAACCATGGAATCTACGAACCCCTGTGGCGAACAACCGCTGCTTCCTTACGAGGCATGTATTTTGGGATCTCTTAACCTGTCAAAGTATGTGAAGAACACAATATTGAAGGATTCGACCTTTACGTTCCGGTCGATGAAAGAAGATATTGATCTTACGAATCTTGCCGTTGATATAAAAACATCTGTTTGTTTTCTCGATAATGCCATAGACGTCAACAAATATCCCCTGCCTGAAATCGAGAAGATGCACAAGGGTAATAGAAAGATAGGTCTTGGAGTTATGGGATGGGCAGATATGTTGATACTCCTTGGCATTCCCTATAACAGTAAAAAGGCTTTCAGGCTCGCACGTGATTTGATGAAGTTTATCAGGGAAACGGCACGGCAGGCGTCTGCTGAACTTGCTGAAGCAAGGGGTGTTTTCCCAAATTTTAAAGGTTCCATTTATGACGCACCCGGCATGCCGAGGGTGAGAAATGCGACAACCACTACGATTGCACCAACAGGAACACTTTCTATAATCGCAGATTGCTCAAGCGGCATTGAACCCCTCTTTGCTCTCGCATACAAGAGATTCATACTGGATACAGAGCTTAAAGAAATCAATGATTGCTTTTTTGAGATGGCTGAGAAGAGAGGTTTCTATAATGACGAATTAAAAGCAAAGGTTATAGAGAAAGGGACTTTAAGAGGGGTAAAAGAAGTTCCAAAGAAGATAAGAAATCTTTTTAAAACAGCGCATGAAATCCAGCCTGAGGATCATATTGAGATGCAGGCATGCTTTCAGGAATTTACGGATAATGCTGTATCAAAGACCATTAATATGCCCTACAGGGCAAAGAAGGAAGATGTAGCCAGGCCTTCCTGCTTGCGTATGAAAAGAACTGCAAAGGAATAACGATCTTCAGATATGGAACTGCCAGGAAAGGTACCCTCGTCAGGTTTACTGATACAGATTAGTAAAAAACAGATGCATGACAAATGCTGCGTGATGCCTGATATTTTTCATCATATGTCGCGTTTCATGCATACTTTATCTCTTTCACCAACTCCTGAACCTTCTCCTTTATCTCATCTCTTGCACGCCTGAACTCATTCATGATCTCTTCTTCGGTCCCTATTGTTCCTACAGGGTCTTTGATTGGCCAGTGGATACGTTTTATATAGGGAGGTGTCCAGGGACATGAATCCTCTGCATTTCCGCAGAGTGTTATAACAATATCCATTTGTTTGAGCAAATCTTCATCTATCTCTTTTGACTTCTGTTTTGATATGTCTATCCCGATTTCTTTCATGACTGCAATTGCCCTTTTGTGGACACCGGCGGCAAACAAACCAGCGCTATGGACTTCTAATAACCCTTTGCCAAATTCCCTGGCGAAGCCCTCGGCCATCTGACTCCTGCAGGAGTTTGCGGTACATAAAAACATCACTTTTTTCATTTAATAGCTGTTAAATTCTTAAAGTTAAAGTTTAAATAATGCCGTTGATGTACTGCAAGATAGTAATATTATGGCATCAGAAAAAATAATGGATGTTCCTTTGCTTTTAATCGGGTTTATTATAAGCATTCTGTTTTAGTGCACGGGGATTTATGCCCCGTGCACAATGTCAGTCAGGGTTTAATGGCAGCCTGAGGTTGGACATGAACTTTGGCATTCGCTTTGATTCATGCCGCTAATTGCAAATCCTTCGCTATTAGAAAAGTCAATGGTTGCATCCAACAGCATTTTGTTTGCCTCTCTATCTAAAAACACCTTCAGTCCGTCTTTTTCGAGTGTTTCGTCACCATCTTCTGCATTAGGGGCTACACCCATAGCCAGAGATGGTCTTCAGCCACCGGGTGACATAAATATTCTTATACCGTGATCTGGAAGGTTTGCCTGCTGGAGCACTTCTTTCATCTTAAGAACCGCAGAATCCGTTAGATTTAACATTCTTTCTTTCCTCCTTTAAGTATCAGAAATGTCTTTATTGTCAGTCATCTTTTTATTATAAAATTTATTTACTTAATTTTGAAAAATAATTTTTAAGTTCTTCTACTGAAGGCAATTTCCCTGATACAATCATTTTACCGTCCACGATTACTGCCGGTGTAAAAAGGACACAGAGTTTCGCAATTTCCCTCATATCGGAGACATGTAAGATTTCGGCGTTGAGGTTTAGTTGTGCACATGCCTCACGGACGTTCCTTTCCGTGTCATGGCACTTCTTGCAACCAGGCCCTGCCACTTGTATCTTCACCTTCTCATCTCATGCATTTTCTTAAACATAATTTTACGCTATTCCTGTTTTTAAGCGCCTTTGCCCATGCCCTCTCTCGCGCATCTTTTTAATGAGGATGTGACTTCTTGCTTCTCTTTTTCTTCGGGATCACGGATTGCGGAACCTCATCTTCTACCCCGAACATTGTCTTCATGAGCCCGAGATTTACATGAGCATCCTCTTCCTGAATCTTGCGAATAGCAAAACCAGCATGGACTATGACATAGTCTCCTAATTGGACATCTTCGTCGAGAAGAAGAAGACTTACTTCCCTCTGTGCACCGAGGACTTCTATAAGCGCCATAGAGTCCTCAATTTTTACTATCTTTGATGGTATGCCAACACACATGTATTTATCCTCCTTAATTATTTTAAAAGATTTTTTAGATTATGTGCAAATATCTTGCCGACTTTCTATGCCTTCCTCCTGTTTTTTAAAATATTTCAAAAACATACGACAATACATAGTAGATTCCAACTAAAATTAAAATTACTCCCGTAACTCTTTTTGTATAAAATTCCAGTTGAGTCACTCTGCTATAAACGCTGCTTATATATCCTATTCCTGCAGAGACCAAGACTGCGAACAAGAGAACCGGTAAACCGGTGCCTATTCCGTAAATCAGCGGCAGAGTAAAACCAGATTTTGCCTTTATTGCTATGGGGATTAAACCCCCAAAGAATAAAGCAGCCGAAACCGGACAGAATGCTAATGCAAACAGCATCCCCAGGAATAATGACCCTAAGAACCCACCGGTGAGAACCTTTTCTGCAGTCTTTTCAGTAACAGACAGTGAAGGCAGATTTATTCTTAATAAATCCAGCAAGACCATTCCCACAAAAATTAATACTATTCCTAATATCTTATTGATATACCTCTGTAAAAAGTCTGAAAGTACGGGGATATTCACAAGTGCTTCGACTATGAGAAACCCAATGACGATATATGTGATGCTTCTGCCGACTGTATAAAGAATCCCTGACAAAAATACGATATTTTTGCGAGTAATGCGATGAGAAATAAAAGATATGGCTGCTATATTTGTAGCCAGAGGACACGGACTGATAGAAGTCAGTATTCCGAGCCATATAGCCGTGAGTAAAAAAAATAATTCCATTTATTCTTTTTCCTGTAAAAACCTTTCGGTTTCATCCTTTACATACTGATAAAATTTTTCCTTATCTTTCACATAAGCCCAGACTTCAGGTAGATTCTTCCATTTCAGTTGTTTGTCGTCCTTGTATAATGCAAGAACAAGAGACCTTGTATATAACTGGTAGTCCTGAATATAATGTCTGTTTTCCGGCTCATCTACATTTATAGGCTTGAACTCAAGTGTTCCATTCTTTAGTTCCTGTGCAAAGTACCTCTCTATTGCTTCTTTAGAATAGCGTTCTATCGTGCGGCACGTTGTGCATCTGGATGTGCCGTGAAAGTAGTAGGCGATTACTTTATTGTTGCTATCACATGATGCACCTTGAAAGTTACATGCCTCTTCGGGTTCTCCTGGTTTTGTAGTTACCTTATCTACTGTATTGACCTTCTTATCTTGTGCTGATTGCTTTGGGGGTGGTGCAGCATAGTTCTGTGATTCTTTATTATTTTGGACTTCTGTAACTGTATTTCCCTTGCTATAACTTTTTTGGAGAAATTCTTTATAGACTAAGAAAGAAATGCTGAAAAGTATGAACAACATGAGAACAGCGGAAAGCAATTTTTTGATTTTCAATTCTCAACCTCCTTGCGGTATCGCTCTTTATTCAGACAATCGCTCCAAATATCATTCCTGTAATCGTAGCCATAATTACAACTACTACCAATAAGATTTTATTGATCGTCTTTATTTTGTACCCTTCAGATCTCTTAACTACAGCACGAACTCTGTGTCATTCCTGTTACTAAAAAACCTTGCTCTCAGCAAATCTATAGTCGCACTTGAAAGCAATTTATTTGCAATCAAACCTCTAACTAAACTTTGTAATCAGTTGAACGTTTTCTGTATTAGCAGTTGTTCGTGACCAGAGAGTTACCAGGTTGTTTAATGGTTCAAGTCCCTTTATCTCATCCTGCATTAATGGAAATTGAAGCACGGGAAGGTTAAATCTCTCTTTAATGTCTTTCAGGTATTTCATCTGCATCTGCCTTCTCTTTTTGAAGAAGTCATTTATGCAAACCTCCTCAGACAAAACCATATTTGCAATTACAAGCTGTGTTTCAATCCCTGCTTCCTTTAAATCAGTCATAGCCCGATAGGACTCCGTTATCGGTGTAGATTCAGGATAAAGCACAAGGCTGAAAACAGTGCGGCTTTTGTCTCTCAGCGTATTGATAATTTCGCTGAACCTGTTCTGTGCCGTCTCCTTCACTATAGCGCTCTCTCTTGCGGAGACCATCATCTCAACCTGTTTGGCATAATCGAAAGGCAAATCAAGGAGTCTTAGGGTGTGACCTGTAGGGGCTGTATCAAAAACAATAGCGTCATATTCCCTGCTTTCTATAAACTGCGCAAATCTATCGAATGCTGCCATCTCCTCTGTGCATGGGGAGTTCAATTCCTCCCCCATTGCAGCAAGCATGTCCTCGGAATATTTCCCTCGTGCGTCACTCAGTAACTTTTCTTTGTACTCTTTGAATGCTGCTTCCTGGTCAATCATAACTGCATAGAGGTTATCAGTAATCCTTGTCGGTTCGCTCCCAACTTTCATATCAAGAACCTCCCCGATATGTGCCGCAGGGTCTGTTGTTACGAGGAGTGTTTTGAAACCTTTTTGTGAGATGTAAAGCGCTGCAGCGCAGGCGATGGTGGTCTTTCCAACCCCGCCTTTCCCTGTAAAGAATATGGCTTTTGTCCCTTTTGCAGGGAGAAAGAAATAGTCTATGTCAGGCTTTTCAATAGTAAAATCGGGCTGTCCTGATAATTCACCTCTTGTGCGAGAAGTGGACTTTTTCCCATTAAACAATTCTTCCGCTATGCCCCTTAAAGCATTAACCCCTTTTACCTCGTTATCCCTTAAGAGCATGTAACGTTTCGGCTTATCTATTGCCCTTTCCGTTTCATTGATTATCTTTTGCTGGGAATCATATTTTCTTTTGAAGAATTCAATGTCGCACACCTCTTCGGGCAGGATGCCGTTTATGATTATCTGTCCGGATTTAATTCCGATGGTTTCAAGCTCTTTCGATGCCCGTAGTGTCTCATAGAGAGAAAGTTCCTCGGGTCTCATAACAAATATGAATGTTGTCCTACCAGGATCCTTGAGCAGTGCAGTTGCCCTGTCGTATTTGTCTTTTGAATCCTGGATGGACTGGACAGGCCCAAGACAGGTCTGACCGCTTCCTTTTGCGGATTCCTCTATATGTTTGGACCAGTCAACAGGGAGTTCGAGCAGTCTTATAGTGTGCCCGGTGGGTGCGGTATCGAATACAATTAGCTCATATTCATCACTTTCCATAAAGTCTATGAACCTGTCAAAAGATGCCATCTCTGTAGTGCAGGGGCCGCTGAGATTTTCTTCGAGGGAAGCAATGACATCCTCTGGCATTATTTCCCTGTAAGGGCCGATTATTCCCTCCTTATACTCTTTAGTAGCTTCATCAGGGTCTATTTCCATGGCGAAAAGATTTTTGATTCCCGTGATAGGTGTAATCTTATGCCCGATTGCATGTTCGAATACATCTGCGAGGTTGGATGCAGGATCAGTGGTTACAATCAGCGTCTTTTTACCTTCCGTGGCATAGTGAATAGCAGTAGCAGAAGCCATTGTGGTTTTGCCAACACCACCCTTACCTGAAAAGAATATGTATTTTGTCAAGATATCTCCTTATTTCACAGTAAACGTTATAGGTTTTTGTTTCAAAGGTTCTATCCCCAATACCTTGCACAATTCCTCATACGATGGATATTCACCTGTCCTGAAGACGCCTTCATTCACGAGAATAATCGGCAGTATCTGTTTACCATTTTTATGGAGCAAGTCTGTGACTATTTTGTTAACCATAAATGCCTTTGGCTGCTGGGCAAGGTTAAACCGCTCAATTTCAACGCCCTGCTTTTTCAATGCCAGCAGAGCATCATTCATCTTCACAAGCACTGGATCAAGTGTTGGCCCACAAAGCCCTGTTGAACAGCACATAGGCGGGTCATAAATTTCAATTCTCATAACTACCTCCATTTAAATAAAGAAAGAATCTCAGAGAGGATTCCTTTTTTAAATCTTTTATAACGGTTCAGTTCCCTTAATCTTGCAGAACTCTGCAGAAAAATATTTCCTCTGAAAATAAAGCGCCACATTCACCAGCCCGATTAAAACAGGCACCTCCACAAGAGGACCTATAACAGTTGCAAAGGCTGCACCGGAATTAATTCCAAAAACCGCTACTGCAACAGCGATGGCCAGCTCGAAATCATTCGAAGCGGCAGTGAAACTCAGGGTGGCAGATTTCGGGTAGTCAGCGCCTATTTTCTTAGCAATATAGAAGGTGATGAGAAACATAAAGACAAAATAAATAAACAGCGGAATGGCAATCCTTACCACATCCAAAGGAAGCTTGATGATGTACTCCCCTTTCAGAGAGAACATTACGAGAATGGTAAAGAGGAGTGCAATTAGTGTAATCGGGCTTATTTTCGGTATGAATTTTTCATGATACCACTGCTTACCTCTGGCCTTGACGAGTGTGAAACGGGTAATTAACCCTCCGAGGAATGGTATTCCAAGGTATATGAAGACACTTTTCGCTATTTCTCCAATAGTAACGTCCACGACCGCTCCGTGCAGACCGAGCAAGGGTGGAATCTTTGTGATAAAAATCCAGGCATAAATCGGATAGGTAAGAACCTGGAACAGAGCGTTAAAAGCAACCAGACCGGCAACGTAGTCGGGATCGCCGCAGGCAAGGTCATTCCAGACGAGCACCATTGCAATACAGCGGGCCAGCCCCACCAGAATCACACCGATCATATAGTCGGGGTAATTATGGAGAAAGATGATCGCCAGAAAAAACATGACAACGGGACCGACAATCCAGTTCTGGATAAGGCTTATCGCGAGGATCTTGTAATTGCTGAATACCTTCGGCAGTTCCTCATAACGAACCTTTGCAAGGGGCGGATACATCATCAGGATTAATCCAATAGCTATGGGAATATTGGTTGTTCCTACCTGAAAGATATTCCAGAAATCAGTAATTTTAGGGTAGAGATATCCGGAAACAACCCCTACTGCCATGGCAAGAAATATCCACAGGGTCAGAAACCGATCAAGAAAAGACAGCTTCTTTGTAATCTCAGCCATGGTTTACCTCTTTCGATAGTGCCCCACTTTCACAGCATGCCTTCTTAACTTTCAGAGAAATGATTTCTCCTTTCGCTTTTTTTGCCTTTAGAAATTCTTTTAACCTTTTATTATCTTCCTTAATAAGACTCTCGGATATTCTTTCCAGTACAGATAAGACAAGGAACCTCCTGAATATATCGGTATCATCAATGGAATAGTGAATCCATTTACCCTGTTTTCTGTCTTTGAGCAGACCCGCTTCCTTTAGTACACAAAGATGGAAAGATACCTTTGGCTGAATCATATCAAGAGAAGCAACGATGTCACATACACATAGCTCTCCCTCTTCAAGGAGTTTGAGAATGCGTATCCTTGTTTCATCCGAGAGGGCTTTAAAGATTTTCAATAAATCATTCATAATTAATAAATTAGCATTTATATGTTTTTAGCATTCAAAGATCTTAATACGTTATATAATATCCTTATTTCTGTCATTCTGGCTTGTCCAGAATCTTTCTTCGCTTACAGAAGGATCCCCGACAAACCGGAATGACACCCTTGAAGCCAGGTTTGCTATGAGCAGCAAACATAATCTTATAAGAATTTATCCTATTGGTAGTGATACATTTGTAATATATAAACATAATTTTATATGTTATGTCAAGAAAGTCATCTTATTCCGCCAATTAATATCAAAAAGTGAGCTGTTTTGTAGAAGATTGCTATAAATTTAAAATGCATGTGATAATGATTGAATATCGATGCGCTTGTCATTCCGAGTTTGTTTCAGATCGTAGCGACTCTTCAGCGAAGACTCGCATCGAGTTCTCGGGATCTCTTTATTCGGTAAAGGTTCAAACTGCGAGATTCTGAAACGAGTTCAGAATGACAAGATGATCAAATGTTGGATTTACTCACTAACTGAGGGACTTGTTTTGGGGGAAAGTTTGTCAAGGTCAGAAGATTCGAGCGTGTTCTCTTCTGGTGAAGATTCTTCGATAGAATCATTTTTACCTTCTTCTATAACCTCCTCGTATTCAGGCACGACAATTCCCCGCCTTATCATAATGCTGTATATAAGGTCGGAACGATGGACAACATATCTGCTATCTCCTAAAGGATTGTATTTTCTCGGATTCGGCAGGACAGCAACCAATCTTGCTGATTCTACCGGGTCAAGTTCAGAAGCAGATTTCCCATAGTAATGTTTGGCTGCAGCTTCAATACCAAATATGCCTTCCCCCCACTCAGCAATATTCAGGTAGAGTTCGAGGATCCTCCTTTTGCTTAAGACCTTTTCCATCCTCCAGGTGATCATAGCCTCTCTCAGTTTTCGCAGGGGACTTTTAGAAGGCGAAAGATAGAGGTTCTTTACGAGCTGCTGAGAAATAGTGCTTCCACCGAATTTGAACTTTCCAGCCTTTATATCCTTATCGATTGCTTTCCTGATTGCCTCATAATCAAAACCTTCATGGCTCCAGAACTTATCATCCTCACCTATTAAAACAGCCTTGATCAGATAAGGCGAGACAGAAGATAGAGGAACCCATATCTGAGTCATCCTGTATTTTTTGCCTCTTTTTTTAAACTCATCTTGACGATATTGCATAAGTGCAGTCTTCTTTGGATTTTTCTTTTTGAGTCTTGACACATCAGGTGTGAAAATCAGATAAACTGCAGTTAAAAAAGCAGATACTGCAACAATGATGAGGACAAGACGTTTCAAGGAGGGTCTCTGGATCACCTGTTAAGTTAGTATCTCTGTACCAATCCCGCTTTTTGTGAATATCTCAAGGAGGAGACAGTGAGGGACTCTTCCATCAATGATATGAGTCTTGGATACGCCGCCTTCCAATGATTGAAGACATGCCTGCACCTTTGGCAGCATGCCTCCTGCAATAGTCCCGTCCTTAATGAGCTTTTTAATATGCTGCTTTGTCAAGGTAGGAATTATCTTGTCTTTTTTGTCTTTTACTCCGGGGACATCAGTCAGAAGGATGAGCTTTTCAGCCTTCATTGAAGAAGCGATAAAAGAAGCAACAGAATCAGCGTTTATATTCAATGTTTCACCTTCCTGACTTATCCCTATTGGAGATATGACCGGGATGAAGCCTTCTCTTTCGAGGCTGAGAAGTATATGCGTATCAACATGTGTAACTTCTCCAACAAGACCAAGGTCTATTTTTTTATCCTTACCTTTTTCAGAGGATATCTTTAAAAATTTTCTTTTTGCCTTGATGAGTCCTGCGTCTTTACCACTCAGACCGACTGCTTTTCCACCGTGGGCGTTCATTAAGGAAACGATCTCCTTATTGATCAAACCCCCAAGGACCATCTCAACGATATCTATTGTTTCCTTATCGGTAACCCTTTGGCCCTGGACAAAAGCCGGCTTTTTTCCCATCTTCTCCATTACCGCGCTTATTTTTGGTCCCCCGCCATGGACAACAACAGGATGGATTCCGATATAATTGAGCAAAACAATATCACGGGCAAAGGCATCTTTCAATTCCTGTTTTATCTGTGCAGCGCCACCATATTTAATGACGAATGTTTTTCCATAAAAGCTTTTTATGTAAGGCAGTGCCTCAATAAGTACCTCTGCCTTTTTGATTATCTCTTTCATTCCTTATGGCCTTTCATACACGTTTTTATTTCAGAGTCTCTAATTCCGTGATTGAAAAATATCTACCTATTACTATCCTTTTAATCTTAATATTTGAAGAGATGTCATTCCAGCTTGTCTGGAATCTTTCCGAAAAAGAAGGATTCTGGACAAGCCAGAATGACAAAAGTATAAGGCTATTTCTAAAACAAAAAGTTGGTAGAGTTAAAAATTTCAGGAGAACCCTCTTATCACAGAAAACAAAATGTTTATAAAATTTCCTGACAAGGAATACAGACAATCTTTCCGTTTTTAATCCTTGCCCTCGGCTCCATGACTTTCTCGCCACATGCAACACACCGCAGGCTCGGATATATTTCTGCCTCCTCCGGCAAATCCATTTTTTCTTTTCTGATATTAAAAAGCCCTTCATCTGATGCATGAAGTATGGCATCAATCTTCCTTGATTTCCTGTCATGGACTGCTTTTATTACCTCATCTGAACGTTCTCCTCTCATGTATTTCTCCCACATTTTTTTCTCTTCCCCTGTTTCAGGAGGTGATTCCCATGTAATGGCAATTCTTAACCCGTCACCGGAAGGTCTTTTGATAAAGGTATAAACCTGCTTGCCGAAATCTCTGAATATCAGATTACCTTTTCCAAAGGTACATCCTGTCATTACCTGTACTGCATCCACTGCACATGAATTATTCTCTACTATCGCAACGAGCTCCTCATCTTCTGCCCGTTCGCCAAGCTCCTTTAAGGCAAGCATTGATACCCTGTACCCCAGCACAAGCCCGGGACATATATGACCATGGAACTCAACAATCTGATCGAGAGTTTTCATTGAATCGATTTTACATCAAAATGAAAATATTTGTAAGAAACCATCACTACGTAACGTTTAATTCCTCTTTCATCCATTCTTTTAGTTCACCTTCCAGTGCATATACACCCTTCAGTTCACATACTGGCTTTTCAAATCTTTTTGGTAATTCAAATTTTGCGAGCTCTGTTGCTTCTTCAGAATTCCTTTTGATGAGGTAAATGTAATAAGGTCTGGCCCAGCAATTGACTACAAAATAAATTGAATAATCACTCTTGGAGCGGACAACATGTTTTCTATTCTCTCCACGTGCCCAAATGTTTCCCCACTCTAAGTACATTCGAACAGCCAGTTCCGGCGTCATTTCCCAGTCAATCAAATTTATAAGCTCCCTGTCTTTTTTTAGTTCATCGAATGTTAACATCGTTCTCTCCTTTCTATTTTTAAGATATTGATCAAGTTAGATTTATTAATGATTTATGTAGCATGCAGACTGTAAGTTTTTTATAAGCTCTTAAACTCTTTTCCTTGCTATATTTATATCAACCCCGTTTTTTGTCCATATTACCACAAAATACGGGATAAGGCTATTTTAAACGGTTTGATTTTATTGCTTTTTTAATTTTCAAAGCATACGGATTGTGCTATATTTACATCATGAATCTGAAAAATAGAGGGCTGTATAATTATTGTTATACGAATAAATCTTCTGAAAAAGGAGAATACGTATGAAACTTCAAGATTTCATCATGGAGAGGATGCGGAAAAAGCGTCAGCTTTTTCCGCATCCCTCATTTCTATGTTAGCCTAAAAAAAATGTATACTATAGCATCAACATTAAATGGAAGGGGGGCAACAATGTCAAAGGTGGAAGAAATAAAAGAAGCCATTGATACCTTGCCTGAAGAGGAATATATCCAGTTGAGACAGTGGTTCTCCGAGAAGGACTGGCAGAAATGGGACCAGCAAATTGTGGCGGACTCGGAGACAAAAAGATTGGATTTCCTGCTAAAGGAAGCGGTTGAGGCAAAGTCTAAGAATAAACTCAGGGAACTTTAAGTGCATCGAACAACAGAGCGCTTCTGGAGATGTTTTGAAAACCTTCCAGAACCTATCCAAAAAATATCGAAGAAAAATTTTGAGCTGCTGAAAAATGATCCCACTCATCCATCTCTCCATTTCAAAAAAGTTGGTACATTCTGGTCAATCCGCGCTGGTCTAAACTATAGGGCTCTCGCTGTTGAAGACGGAAATGACTTTATTTGGGTTTGGATCGGAAATCATGACGAATATAAAAGAATGATTAAAGAGGAAGGCTAACACTTATAAGGCCCCGCTCTGTCAAGAGAAAAAGCGATCCTGATCGTGCAAAAGCGAAGGGGCAGACTTGACTATTGATTTTCAACTAATACCAACCATATAATTAGCCATACATTTATATTGCTTTTGTAGTTCATTGTAGTATGTTATTCAATGAGTAAAACTCGCTTTGAATGGGATGAGGAAAAAGATAAGGAAAACCAGGCTAAGCACAATGTCTCTTTTTCATTGGCTCAACATGCCTTTCTTGATCCTCACCGTGTCATAGTCGAAGACGTTAGCCATAGTACAGAAGAAGAACGATTTTACTGCATTGGCCGTGTCGGTGACGGCATAATGACCGTGAGGTTTACATATAGAGAGTAATGTAATCCGCATTTATGGTGCGGGATATTGGAGAAAAGGGAGGAAGATTTATGAAGAGCAAAATAAAATATACTGAAGAACCGATGGGTAAGCTGAAAGTCATTAAAGATTTTCTACCCCCACCGGATCAGTTGGTCTTGAAAGAGGAAAATGTTAAGGTAACGATTGCCTTGAAAAAATCGAGTGTTGAATTTTTTAAGAAAGAGGCAAAAAAGCATCGTACTTCGTATCAAAAAATGATTCGACAGGTTATCGATTGGTACACTTCACATTATCAAAAAAGTGCCTAACAAATCACTACCTAACATATGTGGAATGGCTGCTCTGTTTTACTCCCTTGTGATTTCCATAAGCGGACTGGAGCTACCCCAGCAGACGGCTTATAGGCGCCATTTATTTCAGGCTCTATGTCACCGAACAATCAATTGACAAGCCATTAAGTATGATATAAAGTAATACCAGAGGTGCCTATGAGTAAAACAAAAATTGCAATTACCTTGGATGAACAGTATATCGATCAGTTAGACCGACTTGTGAGTGAACATGTTTTTCAGAATCGTAGCCAAGCTATTCAGAAGGCTGTCGAAGAAAAGCTTTCAAAAATGAAACGTACCCGTTTGGCCAAAGAATGCGCTAAACTCGACAGGGTTTTTGAAAGGGCAATGGCGGAAGAGGGATTAACTGAGGATTTGAGCCAATGGCCCGAATACTGAGGGGCGATATTAGATGGGCTGATTTGAACCCTGTACGTGGCCGTGAGCAGGCGGGCTTACGGCCCGTTTTGATTTTGAGTCATGATATTTTTAATGAACGTTCTGGAACTGTTATTGCGGTAGCTATTACGAGTCAACCGCAACGAGCAGGCTTTCCGCTCACCCTTGAGTTAAAGACTGAGGATTTGCCCAAACAGTCATGGGTAAAAATAAGTCAGATTCGAACACTTTCTGTGGAGAGAATTGGAAAAATAATTGGCAAGGCGTCTCCTGAGGAATTGGAGCAGGTTATTGAAGGACTTAACGAAATAATAGGGGCTTAACAAATCACTCGTGCTAAGGAGATATTCATGAGGACTACGCTTAACATAGAAGACAAATTGCTTGACAAGGCATCGAAGTTGACCGGCATTAAGGAAAAAACGTCGCTTGTCAGGCTCGGGACTCGAGGCGCTTATAGCGAGGGAAAGCAGTAAGAGACTTGCCGCGCTTGGTGGCACAGAAAAGAAATTGGAGATGGTCCCCCGCAGACAGTCAGCAGATACGTAAATGGTTCTTGTTCTGATTAAAACATATGAAAATTGGAAAATATACTATTCGGCTTCATTCAATATCCGCTCATTTCACAAACACCCTTTACCCTGTAGCTATTTTCTTTTTATTCCTTTATCACTTTACTGCTCAGGATTCATTCCGGAACACTTACTTTTTATCTTATGATATTGGCAACTCTGTCTTCGCCGATTACCTATCTAACCGGCATTATTGAATGGAAACAGAAATATAAAGGAGCAAAAGTCAGAGTTTTTATGAGGAAATACCGTTATGGTCTGGTTTTGTTAAGCCTGGGGGCCCTCTGCACTCTTTGGTATTATCTCAACCCAGAAATCTTAATGGATAAAAGCGTATTTTATATTCTTTTTCTTATTTTAAATTTTTCTATCTTACCGTTTGCGGTATATTTGGGGTATCTTGGAGGGAAACTCGTCTACGGGGTTACACATTAAAAGATTGGATGTTCTGTTAAAACAATGTTTGCTGCTAATCTCGAGAGGTCTTAAAAGTTAGCCAAGATTTCTTGACTATACTTCTGTCATGCTGGCTTGTCCGGCATACTTCTTTTATGAAAGATTCCCGACAAGCGGGAATGACAGACGATCGTTGTACCAGAGATTTCTAAGAATTAAACACAGCAAAAAGCTTATCGTATGTGTCCAGGATATGCTCCGGAATAACCCTTACTTCATCAAGAACAGTCATAAAGCTTGTGTCTCCTGCCCATCGTGGCACCATATGGAGATGGAGATGTTCTTCCATACCTGCCCCTGCTATTTTTCCGAAATTAATCCCGATATTGAATCCTTCAGGCATTTGGACCTTTCTCAATGTATCGACAGAACGCTGTGTAACTTTCATGAAATCGAGGAGCACCTCATCTGAAAGTCCATCAAACGATGGTGTATGGATATATGGCACAACCATGAGATGACCGTTATTGTATGGATAACGGTTCATGATGACAAAGGTATGGGAACTTCTGTATAGGATAAGATTATCCCTGTCTTTGTCTTTTCCCTGTTTCGGGAGGTTACAGAAAATACACCCCTCTGTCTTATCAGAAAGGATATAGGTCATCCTCCATGGCGCCCATAGTGTCTTCATATAACCTCTAACAACCTTCCTATAAGTATATTACTGATAGTATGTATTCTCGTCATTCTGGCTTGTCCAGAATCCTTCTGAAGAAAGATTCCCGACAAGCGGGAATGACAACAACAACATCTTTTCCGATCATTCGTTTCTATCCTGCAATTTCTCAAGTACTTTCTGTGCATCACTCCAGGTGAGCCATTTATCTTTTGGGTTTCTGAGCAGATATGCAGGATGGAAAGTCGGCATCAGGGGAATCCCGTTGTAATCAAAGAAGCGTCCCCGTATAGATGTCATCTTCAACGCAGGATTACCAATGAGTGTTTGGGAGGAGATCCTTCCCAGGGAAATAATCACCTGAGGGTTTATTATCTCAATCTGTTTCTCGACATATCCCCTGCAGCTTTCTATCTCATCTCTTTCAGGGTCCCTGTTCATGGGAGGCCTGCATTTGACTATGTTCGCAATATAGACGTCCTCTCGCCTAAATCCCATTTTCTCTATAAGCCTTGTAAGGAGCATACCTGCATCCCCAACAAATGGTCTTGCCTGAAGGTCCTCCTCTCTGCCCGGGCCTTCACCGATAAACATGAGCCTTGCATCAGGGGAGCCTTCTCCAAAAACGATATTCTTCCTTCCTGATGAGAGCTTGCACCTTTTGCAATCACCTATCTCTTCCCTCAGTGCCTTAAGAGCAGCCTCCTTTAACTTTGTGACGCCGGGAGTTACAGAAGAAGCGACAACACGAGAATCATTTTTCTCTTCTCTATAAACCCGTCTCACCGCTTCGAAAGATATTGGCAGTGTATCAAACCCAAGGGCCTGATAAAATTCAAGGATGCCCTTTATGTCTTTTAGAATTTCAGTTTTCACCTAAGAGACCTCTATGTTATTTGTTCACACTGTCAAATCCCCTCTCACCCCCCTTTGCTAAAGGGGGGGATAAGGGGGATTACATATTTCCTTTTACCTTTCTCCCCATTTCAATTTTTCCCGCAGGATCTCGAAATAATCTCTGTCACAGGGAATGAGGAGTCTTGTCTTAAACGGTGACTTTACGACTACTACGGTGTCATTCTGCATCACGGAAAATCCTACCTGCCCGTCCAAAGTAAGGTAGACACGTTCTGTCGGAGACCTGAGAATAACCTCTATAACGGAATTACCCGCCAGGACTATTGGTCTGTTAGTGAGCGTATGCGGGCATATCGGGGTAACTACCATATTATCAAGAGTGGGATAGAGGACAGGGCCCCCTGCAGAGAGAGAGTATGCTGTAGAACCTGTAGGGGTGGAAATTATCAGACCATCAGCTTTAAAGGTAGTTACATAACTTTGATTTATGTACGTCTCGAGGTCGATTATCCTTGCAAGGGCTGCTTTGTTTACAACAACTTCATTGAGGACATTGTATTCAGCGATAAGAGCACCATGCCTGAGTACCTGCGCCTTAAGCATAAGGCGCTCTTCTATGGGGCAATTACCAGTAAGAACCATTTCCAGCATTTCATACAGCTTCTCTACTGGAATCTCGGCAAGAAAACCAAGCCCTCCGATGTTTACACCGAGGACAGGAACCCCTTTATCCGCTACGAGCCTGCATGTACTTATCAATGTGCCGTCTCCACCTAAAACGATAATCAGGTCTGACAGTGAAGGTATTTGAGAACGGGCAAAACCATCGATGTTAAGGACTGAAGCAGTTTCCACATCTACAAAGGTTTCATAACCTTTCTGCCTGAGCCAGGGAAGCAGTTCTTTCAATATCACAACTGGTTCAGATATGCCGGTTTTACAAATTATCCCAATCTTTTGCATCTTTTCCCTCGATAATTATCTCTCTCGTTTCTTCATTAAGAGATTTTAACTTAATCTTAATCATTTCTTCAGGAAAGATGGTCCCTGCCTTATCAGCCCACTCGACAACAGAGATACCATCACTCCATACGTAATCCCGGAAACCTATTTCATCAAGTTCGCTAACCTTTTCAATCCTGTATAAGTCGATATGGAAGAAAGGTGGCGATGTATCATATTCAGAGATTACCGTGAAGCTTGCGCTTACTATATCTCTTTCTTCAATTCCAAATGCCTTTGCCAACCCTTTTACCAAAGTTGTCTTGCCGCTGCCAAGCTCTCCAAAGAGGCCTACAACATCACCCGGCTTTAAAAGCTTTCCTAATCTGAACCCGATTTCTTTTGTTTCATCAGGGCTCTTGCTTATGAATTTCTTCAGATCATCCCCCTGATGGATTATTGCAGAGGGTCCAAGGATTCGAGTGTAATCACCTGAAAGTATCACAGCATCAAAGTATCAGGATTAAAACTTTGACCCTCTGCCCTTGTGTGAGACGTTAGGTGAATGCTGATCTTTCTGCTAAAAAATGCCAATAAACCCTCCCTGAGCACCATTATAAATTTTTTCATATCTATAAGAATGATAATTTTCAGGGTTGCAATATGTGCATTCATGCGAGACCCAGATATTCTTTTCAGGGATACCAAGGGAAATTGCCTGATGCCGGTTTGCCGAAGCAAGATCGATACAGCATTTTCCATCCTCTTGAAGATAGTAATTTCCATCACCCGTTGCTTCACAAATTGCTTCTTTTACTTCTTTCCCCACATGATAGCAGCTCCATCTGATACTCGGGCCGAAGGCTATCTTGATGTCTCCTGGAGATGAGCCAAATTCTTCAACCATACGTGTAATAGTTTTCTTGACGATCTGTAATGCTGTGCCTCTCCATCCTGCATGTATAGCTCCAATCAATAATGTACCCGGGTCATAGCAGAGGACAGGAACACAGTCTGCAACCTGAACTCCTATCAGTATACCTTTTCTTTCTGTAAGTACACTGTCTGCTATTTTTGTTTCAGGATCCGAACTAATTACCTGCACAATATCTGTATGCTTCTGTACGGGGAGGTAGACATTATGTTTTTCAATAGCGAGGATGCGACAAATTTCATCAACATTGACACCCAGAGACTTCCTGGTAAAAAATGCCTTTACAGAGTCATCGAATATTTCCGGGAAGATCATACTACTCATGACGCAAAGCAAGGAAAGCAGCAGGTAACTTGTCTATGATATCCGTTGCAATTAAAGAGTACATGCCCTTCTCAGACGCTGCAATGTCTCCTGCCAGGCCATGCGTATACACGCCAAGAAGAGAGGCATCAGGAGGTTTTAATCCCTGACTTAAAAATCCGGAAATCATCCCTGTGAGCACGTCTCCAGTGCCTGCAGTAGCCATTCCAGGGTTACCGGTTGAATTGATGTATGCTTTTCCATCAGGTGAAGCAATAATGGTCGGCACACCCTTCAGTACAAGATGGGTCCTTGTCATTTTTGCAAAGGATATGGCTGTGTTAATCCTGTCCTGTTCTATCTTAGTTAGGAGTTCTGAGATCGGAGTTTTCACCCCCTCCTTTACCCTCCCCCCTCGATGGGGAGGGATGGTTGGGGGGGCTGACTGCTGAGCGCTAACTGCTGACCGCTGTAACAACCTTGACATCTCGCCAGGGTGAGGAGTGAGGATGATGGGCGCCTTTGATTTTGAGAGAATCGTTATTTCACCTTGAAGAGAATTTATTCCATCTGCATCAATGACCACAGGAGAAGTTGAACATTGTATCAGGGTTTTCATAATTTTATTTGTATCAGCGCTTACCCCTATACCAGGTCCAATGGCAATAACGTCTGCTTTTTTATTAAGGAAATCAAGGATAACATCCGATGCTTTTTCTGCAAGTGTGCCGTCTCCCCTGTCCGGTAAAGAAAGTGTCATTTCTTCTGTAACGCGTGCTTGAAATATATCAGCAAGAGATTCAGGTACTCCTATGGTGACAAGTCCTGCACCGGACCTGAGGCAGGCCTTAGCTGCCATGTATGCAGCACCGGTTTTCCCTCTTGATCCGGCAATAATGAGCACATGGCCATAATCACCTTTGTGTGAATACATCTGTCTTTCAGGTAATACGTGAGATGCTTCCTGTTTCGTCAATACTGAGACATTGAGGTTATTTGATGCAAGTAATTTTGCAGGGAATCCGATATTCTCAATGAAAAGTTTCCCTGTATATTCAGCACCGGGATAGAGAAGGTGTCCTCTTTTGGGAAGACCGAACGTGACAGTATAGTCTGCTTTTACTGCTTCTCCCATTATCTGTCCGTTGTCTGAAGAGATACCGGATGGAATGTCGACTGAAATGACAGGCAGGTTAATTTTATTTATAAGGTGAATAACTTCTGAAAGCAGACCCGTCACATTTTTGCTCAGACCTGTCCCTAATAATGCATCAATAAATATTGAATGTTTCGTGACAAGTGATGAGTGATGGGTCAATAGTTGCCTTACAGGAAATATCGGGACACCATATTTTTTTGCTATTTTATATTGCAAGAGGGCATCGCCTTTCAGATCCTCAGGCTTTGATGTGAGAAAAACCCTGACATCCCATCCCTCTTCATAAAGATTCCTCGCAACAACAAACCCGTCACCGCCATTGTTTCCGCTTCCTGAGACTACAAGTACTCTTTTACGTCCAAAAATCTCTTTTATCCTGAGGGCAACTGCAAGTCCAGCTCTTTCCATAAGTACAACACCGGGGACACCATATTCTTCGATGGTCTTTTCGTCAATACGTCGCATTTCTTCGGCAGTGACAACTTTCATTTCTCCCGGCCTCCGTCGCTCTGTTCTAACACAACACATGCAACACCATATTCATGTTCATGGCTGAGACTGAGGTGCACCCTCTTTATGAGTTTTTCTTTTAAGACCCTTTCAAGTGTCTCAACAACACGAAAGAGTGGCTTTCCGCTTTCTGAATTTACAACTTCAATGTCCTTGAGCGACAAAGCAGATACAGAACCTAAAGCTTTTATCAGTGGCTTCTTTAGCAGCAAATCGCACTGCAAGTGACAGGTGTGGTTCTTTCTTTTCGTAGCAGTAAGAAATCTCGTTTTCAGTAAAGACCCGATCGAGGAAATGCTGTCCCCATTTCTCTACAACCTGCTTCATCCTCTCAATCTTGACAATGTCTATACCTACACCGTAAATCATGGAATAATAAAATTAATTTTTATTCTCTCAATCATAATCTTTTTCTTATGGCAAGGCAAGAGGAAAGACAAATATGGGTTCTTCAGGGAATTACATGGATACCCCCCTTTGGAAAAGGGGGGGTGAGGGGGGATTTAAAAGGAACGATGCTACGTTACAAAAGAGTCTTACAAAGTGTATCCAGTTAACTCAGAGAAAACATGACTGAACACAGGGCCTGCCTTCAAGGAATGGGGGATTTGTATGCTTAAGATCCCCTCTCCCCTTTGCCAAAGAGGGGAACAGTTCACAGAAAAGTCGAGGACCCAAATGTGTAAGAGTAAACCTATGAACTCCTTATAATTCCCCTCCTTGGTAAGGAGGGGCTGGGGGAGGTCTAAAAATTAGATAGCAGTAAATACAGATAAGGTAAAATAAACGGTGCGATTTAAGAATAAGAACTTAAGTTACAGAACCTTAAAATTATAAGGAGGTACTCATGGGTATTCTGCCTGAAGGAGAACAATTAAGAAGAGCTGTCAGATGGATATCAGAAACAAGACAGGAAACACCGGATGCGAGTCTTCCGAAATTAATCAGTGAGGCATGTGTCAAGTTTGACTTATCACCGGCTGACACAGAATTCCTCAGCCGATTTTTTACCGAAGAACAATCAAAGAAGTAGCTTTATGTCAAAACCGATTGTCGTCATTGTAGGAAGACCAAATGTAGGTAAATCTACCCTCTTCAACAGGATAACCGGGGCTCATGTTGCAATTGTGGAAGACATCCCCGGGGTGACAAGGGACAGAAATTACCGTGATGCTGAATGGGATGAAAAAGGATTTATCATAGTCGATACAGGAGGCTTTTATCCGGAGCCTCCTGAAGACATCTTTCTTCACATCAAGGAACAGGCTGTTTTTGCCATTGAGGAGGCAGATGTTATCATACACCTCCTCGATGGCAAGACAGGTCTGACTCCATCAGATATGGAACTCGCAAGATTCCTCAGGTCTTCAGGCAAAAAGGTGCTCTGGGCAGTAAACAAGATCGATGTGCCCAGGCATGAAGAAAGACTTCATGACTTTCATCCGATAGGCACTGCTGATCTGTGGCCTCTATCTGCGGAATCAGGATTTGGATATGATGACTTTATGGAGAGGCTCGTTTCTCTCCTTCCTTCATATGTTGAAGAAAAGATTGATTACCCGAAGATTGCCGTTGTCGGGAAACCGAATGTCGGGAAATCCACTTTAATTAATATGTTTCTCGGAACGAAAAGGATGATCGTCAGCCCTGTTCCGGGAACGACAAGGGACTCTATCGACAGTATCTGTACTTATTACGGGAGGAAATATTTATTCATTGATACTGCAGGATTGAGAAAGAAGGGCAAGATAGGTTATTCCATCGAGCGATTTTCAATGGTAAGGGCAGTCAGGAGCATAGAGAGATGTGATGTAGCTCTCATTGTCATAGATGCGAGTGAAGGCATTGTAGAGCAGGATCAGAGGATAGCAGGAATAGTGGAAACGTACGGAAAAGGAGCAGTCTTTCTTTTGAACAAATGGGATCTCGTTGAGAAACCTGAGGAGGAATATAAAAGGTTAGGCAATGTGTTGCTCAGAAAAATGTGGTTTATGCAATATGCACCTTTGCTTACGATTTCTGCCATAGAGAAGAAACGCATTACAAAAATCTTTCCGATAATCGATGAGGTCATAAGGGAAAGAAGGAAGAGAATTCCTACCGCAGAGCTCAACAGGTTTTTCAGAGAGTCCCTTTCCAGAATGTCTTTGCCTTCCTATAAAGGTAAGGTGGTTAAGCTCTACTACATAACACAGGTCAAGACTGAACCACCTGCTTTTGTGATTTTCACCAATCGTCCATCTCTTTTGAAAGATGCACACCTGCGATACATAGAAAAGGCATTGCGTGAAAAGTTTGTATTCATGGGAACTCCGATCAGAATTTATGTCAGAGCGAGAGAAAGGGGGAAACATATATGGAAAAATTACCCCTCCCCCACCCCCCTCCCTCAAGGGAGAGGGTTATGAATAACACTCTCCTCTCCCCTCCTTGACGAGTCGTAGACTGCAGGAAGAGGGTTAAGGGGAGGGTAAGAAGATTCTAGATGAAATATCTAAAAATCATTATCAGGAGCATTGTAGATTTTTTTAGAGACGGGGGGATTATGCTCGCAGCCTCTATCTCATACTTCACCATGATGTCTCTTGTCCCATTCTGCCTGCTCCTTGTTTCTATATTCGGATATTTTCTCGGGCATTATCATGAGTTATATCAGTTCCTCTCAAGTAAACTTATAACCCTTTTCCCCTCTATAACATCAGAGATTACCAAGGAACTGGAGAAACTAATCGACTTCAAAGTGATCGGGACATTTAGTCTCGTTCTCTATGGAATTCTTTCATATCAATTCTTTTCTTCTATGGAGAATGCTTTGAATGTTGTTTTCAAGGTTAAAAAGGGCAGACATTTCTTTTGGTCACTTATTCTGTCCTTTATTTTCATTACGATTATCATTATTATTATTCTTGTATCTTTCACGGCATCGTCATTCATACCTCTGTTAAAAACTTTAAAATCTGTTTTCCCTCAATTGCGAATCAGTATAATAATGGGATTCCTTATAGGATATGTCGTCCCTTTCTTTATTGTTCTCTTATCATTAACAGCACTTTACATTCTGCTTCCAAAAAGCAAAGTCAAAACATCCCATGCTTTCGTCGGCGCCCTTTTTACAACAATTTTTCTTGAAGTAGCAAAGCATCTTTTTACCTGGTACGTTGGAACCATTGCGAAATTCGGGACAATTTATGGCCCGCTGACTACCTTCGTAGTGTTTTTGCTCTGGGTTTATTATTCTTCCTGCATCTTTCTCATCGGAGCCGAGATTGTCCATCACCAGGGGCAATATAAGAAGTAATTTGTTACCTGATATATGAAGCTGAATAAGAAACATATCATAAGCTGGGTGTTTTTTGACTTTGCAAATTCAAGCTATTCTGCTGTGATAGTATCTGTTGTTTTTCCTGTCTACTATGTAAGCTCTATCGTTGGGAATGAAGCAGGTCTCGGTGATCTCTGGTGGGGAAGAGCTATTTCTTTTAGCATGGCTGTTGTAGCATTGAGCTCCCCTTTCCTGGGAGGAATTGCTGATTACGGTGGCATAAAGAAGAAGCTCCTGTTTTTTTATACAGCAATAAGCATTGGAGCTATAGCATGTCTTTCGATACTGCATAAGGATATGATATTCGAAGGATTTGCACTCATAGCGTTAGCCAATCTTGGCATGGAAGGAGGTCTTGTTTTTTATAACTCATTCCTTCCCCGCATCGCTCCCCCTGAATACCAGGGACGAGTTTCAGCATGGGGGTTTGGTACAGGTTATGCGGGTTCTATCCTTTCCCTCCTTTTTGCTCTTCCCCTGGTAACAAGAGGTCAGTTTGAGGCAACGTGGCTTATGGTCGCTGCATTTTTTGCATTTTTTTCATTGCCGGCTTTTCTCTTTCTTCCATCAGACATGAAAGGTAAGGTCTCAGTAATACAGGCAGGAATGAGAGGAGCAAAACAGACGATGGAGACATTAAAGGAAATATGGGGACGAAAAGAGGCGAGAAAGTTTCTCCTCTCATATCTCATTTATGAGGATGGGGTGAATACAGTCATCGTATTCTCAAGCATATTCGCTGCCACCACCCTCGGTTTTAAACCCCAGGAATTAATTGCCATTTATCTGGTCGTGCAGATCTCTGCACTCATTGGTGCTTTTGTAATGGCAAAACCAATTGATACCTGGGGACCCAAGAGAGTAGTAATTATATCTCTCCTCATGTGGACTTCCGTTTCCACTGTAGCCTTTTTTATCCAGACGAAGACACAGTTTTGGTTACTGGCATCATTTGCAGGTCTTGGAGTAGGTACAGTTCAGGCTGCCACGAGAGCTTTCTACGCCCAGTTTATCCCAAAAGAAAAAGAGGCAGAATATTTTGGTGTATATTCCCTTGTTGGAAAGTCATCTGCAATAGCCGGTCCTCTTGTCTTTGGCCAGGTATCAAGTATGTTTGGCAGTCAGAGGCCTGCAATTTTCTCATTAGTTTTTTTCTTTCTTATTGGTATGCTTATTCTTAAATCTGTCAGAGGCGGCGGCCCGAATGTTAAGTAATGATTATTTATAAGGTCTATGAATATGCGTATTAAGCCTTAAATATCTTGAAAGCTATTTAAGATACTTAATTCTGCCATTCTGATTGTCCAACCTCTTGGAAAAGCGGGGTGAGGGGGATTTAAACAGAACAATGCTGCGTTACAACCAGAATGTCATAATGGCGTCTTCATGAAGATTAACGTTCTGCAGTAAACATTATGGCTGAAGCTGAGACCGACCTTTTATGTAGGAGAACAGATGATCTAAAAGGAAGATTGAGCACATTGAAGGGATCTTCACCCTCGCTGTTTCACAGGCAAAAGACAATATCATTTGCATCTTGACTTGTCTATTGTCCAATTGGCAAATGCTTGTGCATTATCAGCGAAAAACTGATCGAATATGAGAGGACAACAGAACAGTGACCTTGATTAGGAAGAGCAATCCCAGATTCAGAGATGTATACGTGAAAAACATAGGGTTGAGAGACCTCACGGTTTTCTGATCGAGAAGTATCTGAGAATATACAGGGTATCTTGAAAAAATATGGTGTCTTTGTGATTCTTAAAATCTCCCCTGACCCCTCTTTTCCAGAGTGATGACAATTATCCGGAACAAGATTCGCTATGAATATTCCGCAGGCATTTGAAGAAATAGCCAAGAGTCATCTAAAATCTATCCCACTTGAGATGGAGGGGAAAGGATACTCTTATGAAGAGATCCTCTCTTCATCGAAATCTATAGCATCCTTCCTTTTTAACAGAGGTGTAAAAAAAGGAGACAGAGTTGCAATTTTATTGGAAGGACGACCGGAATGGGGAATTGTTTACCTTGGCATATCATTCCTTGGCGCCGCTGCTGTTCCGATAGATATTCAATTAAGTGCTGAAGAGGTTAGAAATCTCCTTGAAGATTCTGAGAGCAAGGCTATTTTTGTATCTGAGAAGACAACAAAAATTAATGAAACTGCAATCGAAGCGATAAACATCGATAGTGATGTATTCTCAGAAATAATTAAATACCCCCATATCGATTCTTTTCCCTCCATAGATCCTGAAGACATCGCTTCTCTGATTTATACATCAGGTACTACAGGAAAGCCAAAAGGGGTGGTGCTCACGCACAGGAATTTTCTTTCGAATGTCCGGAGTGTTCAAAAGGCGAACATTATTGATGAACGTGGATTGCCTTCTTTCAATCCTTCCACTTCATCATTCCTATCCTTTCATGGTTAACTTCCTCGGACCAATCATAATCGGTGCAAAGGTCGTATATCTTCAGAGCCTCAAGGGTCCTGACATTTTGAAAACAATGGCTGAGAAAAATGTAACAGCCCTTGTTGGCGTACCTCAACTCTTTGCCATGTTCAGGCGTGGAATGATCGACGGCATAAGCAAGGTAACCCCGCCTTTCAAGTGGATTGTTTTGTCTTTACTGAGATTGTCCGGGTTTCTCAGGGATACATTAAGAATAAATACCGGGAAAATAATCTTTTCTTCCATACACAAACGATTTGGGAAACGGTTCAGGTTTTTTGTAAGCGGCGGCGCAAAACTTGACCCGAAAGTTTCTCAGGATTTAGAAGCTCTCGGATTTACAATCCTTGAGGGATATGGGCTGACAGAGACATCACCAGTGATCAGTTTCAATCCGCCGAACCGTTTCAAGAGAGGCTCAGTAGGATTGCCCTTGTCTGAAGTGGAGATAAAAATAAATGACCCAAATGAGGAGGGAACCGGGGAAATAGCTGTAAGAGGCCCGAATGTTATGAAGGGATATTACAGGAACCAGGAAGAAACAGATAAGGTTATGAAGGACGGCTGGTTTCTTACGGGGGATCTCGGCTATGTCGACAAGGACGGATACTTATATATAACAGGAAGGACAAAGGAGGTTATTGTTCTTTCTTCCGGCAAGAATATCTACCCGGAAGAAATTGAAAAGCATTACCTCCAGAGTCCTCTCATAAAGGAGATATGTGTATTCGGCGAAGGGAAGACACAGGGCATCGCCGATGTACTGAAGGCTGTAATCGTTCCCAACATCGAATACATGAAAGAAAAAAACATATCGAATTTCAACGAAGCAGTGAAATGGCAGATCAATTCCCTCTCATCTAAGATTGCTCCATACAAGAGAATTATGGGATACGAGGTCTATCAACATACACTCCCCAGGACTACTTTAGGGAAATTAAAGAGATATGTAATAAAGGACATTGTGTCAGGAAAAGTTGTAGAAAAGGAAAGTGAAATATCAGGGGAGGAAAGAGAAATCCTTAAGAGTCCTGCAGGAAAAATGGTTGTAGCTTCTCTGGAAAGAATCTCAGAGAAAAGGCCAATCCGGATTGATCATAACCTTGAACTTGATCTCGGGATTGATTCCATGGCGCGGGTCGAGTTGATTGTTGCCCTGAGCAGTGCCCTCTCAATCGAGCTGCCGGATACATTCATGACTGACATTCACAGTGTCAAAGACATGATACAGAAAGTTGCGAAATTTCAGGAGGGTTCAGTGAAGGAATTTGGTACTGAGGTTCCAAAGGAGTGGAAAGAGTTTTTCAAGACTGAACCTTCGGCAGAGGATCAGAGGGCAGTCGGTCTTGTCCAGGGACCCTTCACAAAATTGTTTATCATTCTTGCCCTGAATTTCCTAAAGACTGTAGGGAAGGTTCTTTTCAAATTAGAAGTTAAGGGTATCGAAAATATTCCCGCCCTGCCCTATATCATTACTCCCAATCATGCAAGCAATATTGATGGTTTTGTGATAGGAACGGTTGTTCCCACAAAGACATATATGAGCCTTTACTTTCTTGGCTTCCAGAAATATTTCACTAACTGGTTCACTTCACGTTTCGCACGATTGGCCCATGTGATTCCGATTGATCCTGAGATATATCTGAAAAGGGCGCTTCTGATCTCCGGATACGTATTAAGCAACAAGAAGGCATTGTGCCTCTTTCCTGAAGGCGGCAGAACTTTTGATGGTAAACTCCTGCCCTTCAAGAAAGGTGTGGGAATACTCTCAAAGGAACTGCATGTCCCTTTTGTGCCGACGTTGATCGAAGGAACTTTTGAAGTACTTCCACGAGGTGCAATCTGGCCTAAGTTGAAAAAGATAAAGGTTACCTTCGGAAAACCGATTTATCCCAAAGAAATAGACTTCTCCGAAAAACCGTCAGGTATGGATGATTATGAGTGGATTGTTTGGAAGTTAAGAGAAGATATTTTAAAGATGATAACTCCTTCTTCCCCCTCTTAACCTAAGAGAGGAAATCTCCTCTTTTTTTCCTCTCATCCCTCCTCTTAAAATAAGGGGAGGTTAGGAGGGGTTATTTTAATTCCGTTAACTCACCCTCACCCTCTCTTAATCTAAGAGAGGGAAAACCTCTGTACCTCCCCTTAAGATAAGGGGAGGCGAGGTGGGGTTATGAAGGCTGGACGGTCTCCCTCTCCCCGGGTAGCTGCCCTATCATTTATGAAATCATCTTGACAAATCATTAATGTAGTCTTTATAATTGGTCATCATTAATGACTAATTAGGAGGACATATGAAAGCTCCAACTGTAAGTATTGCTGAAGGAAAGAAGGGTTTCAGCCGCCTGATAGACGAAGCCTCCAGGAAAAAAGAGAACATTGTCGTGACCCGCAGGGGGAAGCCCGTGGCAGTCATTGTTCCCTATGACGAATATCAACGCTCCAGGAGAATAGAAGGCTACAGGAAAATAATGGAGGCGAGAGAGATTTTTCTGAAAACAGGTCTTCGGGCAGATGAGGTTTTTAAAGAATCCAGAAAGCAACTGGAGAAAAAGACTTACGACTCCCATCGCGCCTGGCGTCCACGCACACTCGATCATCGCCGTCAAGGGTACGGACCGGTGGAGGAGGGTGACGACGGCGTGGTGAAGTACGCCAGCGCCCACATCGACGGGGTGGAGTCGGAGCTCGTGGTCCGATCGGACCATTCCGTGCAGTGGGCACCGGAGGCCATCGAGGAGGTCCGCCGCATCCTGCTGCTCCGCGGCAGGCGAAGGTCGCGGTGAACGCGGCTGCGGACGTCGGGCGCGACCCTTGGGCTGGCCGTTCCTCCTGCCGACCATCCTGCTGGCCGTCGTCACGCCCGCCCAGGCGCGCCGTCGCGGCGTGGACGAGCCGACGGTCGTCCGCGTCGAGGAGTTGCCGCGGGAGGCGCGCGAGACGCTGGCGCTGATCAGGCAGGGCGGCCCGTTCCCCTACAAGCGGGACGGGATCGTGTTCGGCAACCGCGAACGACGCCTGCCGGTGCAATCGAGCGGCTACTATCGCGAGTACACCGTGCCGACGCCCGGCGCGCGCGACCGCGGGGCGCGGCGGATCATCGCGGGAGGGTCGGGGGAGTATTATTACACCGGCGATCACTACAACACGTTTCGACGGATCCGCGAATGACGCCCAACGATCTCCTCCGCGATCCCGCCCGCTCGGGTGTATATCGCTTGCCCGAGACGGCAGCGTGGGTGTCCCAGGTCTCCGCGACCGATTATGCCGTCTGGCGAGTTGACCTGGCGAAGGTCCGGAGCAAGGCGGAGTCTCCTTGCCGCGCTCGCGAAGGCGCTCGAATTGCCCGACTGGTTCGGCCACAACTGGGATGCCCTCCAGGATTGTCTCACGGATCTCTCGTGGCGGCCGGCGCCGGGGTACGTCGTGGTGCTGGAGAATTGCGAGGGCCTTGCCGCGAGCGCGCCGGAGACGTTCGCGACGACCCTGGAGGTGCTCCGCCACACCGCCCGCTGGTGGGCGGGCGAGCAGGTCCCCTTCTGGGTGTTCGTCGGCGGTCTCGCCGATGGACCATATAACCTGCCGCGACTGGACTGGGCAGAATAGTCCCCGCCTGGTGTTTTCCCGCGTTCTCGCAAATCGCTCTGGACCACGGCTGCCTGGCGCGGGGTAGGATCGCGTCGCTGATGGTTCTGTCGTTACCATCCACTCGAACTGGCCCACGTCAAAACCCGCCCTGTGCCCGCATCCTTACAGAATGCTGAAAAACACGCTTTCGCTCAGGCTGCTCAAAAAGGTCCAGATGCAAGGCGGCGCGCCGGGTACCCATCCGGAGGATGGGTGCAGGTGCGAGACGTACTTACGCGTACGTCGCAGCGCCGCGCGAGCGTCGCCAACGCGGCAGATGGGCCTTTTTCAGCAGCCTGCTAAGGGTTCGGTGGGCGTACGGCGGAGAGATGGTCCCGTTGCGTCGAAGGCGACAGGCCATGCCGTTGCCGCAGCCAGTGGCGAGCGGAGTCCATGTAGATGTAGATGACCGGCGTGATGTAGAGGGTCAGGAGCTGGGAGACCAGCAGGCCGCCGACCACGGCCAGGCCCAGGGGGCGGCGCGACTCGGCGCCCTGCCCGGAGCCCAGGGCGATGGGCAGGGTGCCCATCAAGGCGGCCATGGTGGTCATCATGATGGGGCGGAACCGGAGGAGGCAGCCCTCGAAGATGGCCTCGGCCGGCGTCTTGCCTCTCGCCTCCGCCTGCAGGGCGAAGTCGATCATCATGATGGCGTTCTTCTTCACGATGCCGACCAGCATGATGATCCCGACGAAGGCGTAGATGTTCAGGTCGTGGCGGAAGAGCAGCAAGCGTGAGCAGGGCGCCGACGCCCGCCGAGGGAAGACCCGACAGAATGGTGATCGGATGGATGAAGCTCTCGTAGAGAATCCCCAGGACGATGTAGATGACCAGGATCGCCAGGAGCGAGCAGGAGTCCCATGCCCTTCAGCGACGACTGGAAGGCCTGGGCGGTGCCCTGGAAGCTGGCGCTGATCGTGGCCGGCAGGGTGGTTCGTCCGATGCGCTCGACCTGGGTCACCGCCTCGCCCAGCGAGGCGCCGGGCTTGAGGTTGAAGGAGATCGTCACCGACGGGAGCTGGCCGAGGTGGTTGACGGTGAGCGGCCCGATTCCCGGCCTCAGCTGGCCACGGCGTTCAGCGGAACCAGCTGGCCCTTGCTGGAGCGGACGTAGAGCAGGGAGAGGGCGGCCGGGTCCTGCTGGTACTCGGGCTCCAGCTCCAGGATGACCTGGTACTGGTTGGTCGGCGTGTAGATCGTCGAGACCTGCCGGGAGCCATAGGCGTTGTACAGGGCGTTCTCGATCTGGTTTGCGGTGATGCCGAGGGCCGAGGCCTTGTCCCGGTCGATCTCCACGCTGACCTGCGGGCTCGTGATCTGAAGGTCGCTGGTGACGTCCTGCAAGCCGGGCAGCGCGGCGATCTTCGCCTGGACCTCCCGCGATACCCGGTAGAGCTCCCCGATGTCCGCGCCCTGCAGGGTGTACTGGTACAGGCTCTTGGTCAGCTGCCCGCCGATCCGAATGAGCGGGCGGGTTCTGCAGGAACACGCGGATGCCGGGGACGGTTGCCAGCTTGGGCCGCAGCTCCTGGATGATCTCGTCCGCGGAGAGCTTCCGTTCCGATCGCGGCTTCAGCATGATGCCCATCCGGCCCGTGTTCTGCCGTGTCGCTGGCGCCGCCGGCGCCGACGCTGGACATGAAGGACTCGATGTTCGGATCCTGGCGGACGATGGCCGCCACCTCCTGCTGGTGTCGCACCATGCTGTCGAAGGAGATGTCCTGGCTCGCCTCCGTGAAGGCGATGATCTGCCCGGTGTCCTCGCTCGGGATGAATCCCTTGGGGATCACGTCGAAAAGGACGCCCGTGGCCGACGAGGGTGAGGCCCGAGAACCGCCATGACGGCAGGGCGGTGCGCCAGGCAGCGCTCCAGCGTCCAGCGATAGGTGGACAGCATGCCCTGGAAGAACCGCTCGGTCAGCGCGTAGATGCGGCCGTGGTGCGCCTCGGCCGGCGGCTGCAGGAACCGGCTGCACAGCATGGGGGTGAGGGTCAGCGAGACGAAGCCGGAGACGAGGATGGCCGCGCTGATCGTCACGGCGAACTCGTGGAACAGCCGGCCGATGATTCCGCCCATGAAGAGCACCGGGATGAACACCGCGGCCAGCGACAGGGTCATGGAGACGATGGTGAAGCCGATCTCCCGCGACCCGTTCAGGGCCGCCTCGAACGCCGCTTTCCCCATCTCCATGTGGCGCACGATGTTCTCGAGCATGACGATGGCGTCGTCCACCACGAAGCCCACCGAGAGCGTCAGGGCCATGAGCGAGAGGTTGTCCAGGCTGTAGCCCAGCAGATACATGACCGCGAAGGTCCCGACGATCGACATGGGCAGGGCCAGGCTGGGGATGACCGTGGCGGAGAGGTTGCGCAGGAAGAGGAAGATCACCAGCACGACCAGGGCACATGGTGAGGAGCAGGGTGAACTTCACGTCGCCGACCGACTCCCGGATGGACTGAGACCGGTCGTACAGGATGTTCAGGATCACCGAGGCCGGCAGCTGGGCGCGGAAGGTGGGCAGGAGCGCCTTGATGGCGTCCACCACCTCGACCGTGTTGGTGCCCGGCTGGCGCTGGATGGCCAGGACGATGGCCCGCGTGTCGTTGCGCCAGCCGGCGACCTTGTCGTTCTCCACGCTGTCGATGACCCGGCCGAGCTCCTCCAGGCGCACGGGAGAGCCGTTGCGGTAGGTGACGATCAGGGGGCGGTAGGCCGCGGCGTCGATGAGCTGCCCGCTGGCCTGCACGGTGAACGCCTGGTGGGGCCCGTCGAGAGTCCCGGTGGGCAGGTTCACGTTCCCCTGTGCGATGGCGTTCGCCACCTCGTCGATCCCGATCCCGCGCGAGGCCAGCGCCGTCGGATCCAGCTGGACGCGCACCGCGTACTTCTGGGAGCCGAAGACCTGCACCTGGGCCACGCCGCTCACCATGGAGATGCGCTGCGCCATGAGGGTCTGGGCGTACTCGTCCACGGCGGAGAGCGGCAGCGTCGGCGAGCTCAGGGCCAGGAAGAGGATGGGCGAGTCCGCCGGGTTCACCTTCCGGAAGGTGGGCGGGCTGGGCATGTTCGCCGGGCAGTTGGCGCTGGGCCGCGGCGATGGCCGCCTGGACGTCCTGGGCCGCGGCGTCGATGTTCCGCTCGAGGGCGAACTGGAGCGTGATCTGCGCGGCTCCCAGCACGCTGCTGGAGGTCATGGTGTCGATGCCGGCGATGGTGGAGAACTGCTTCTCCAGGGGCGTCGCCACCGCCGAGGCCATGGTCTCCGGGCTGGCGCCGGGGAGCCTGGCGGTCACCTGGATCGTGGGGAAGTCCACGTTCGGCAGGTCGCTCACCGGCAGGAGCCGGTAGCCCATGATGCCGAAGATCAGGATGCCCGCCATGACCAGGGTGGTCATGACCGGCCGGCGGATGAAGAGCTCGGGAATGTTCATTGGACCTGCCCCGACGCAGCGGCGGCCGCATTCTTGACCTGCACACGGGT
>CAWCKM010000020.1:0-6792 GCA_963796125.1 Nitrospirota bacterium | reverse complement strand
AAATATTATTATGGAGCACTATTGCTTCATATCCGCTCACTGTTCCTTATTGCTATACCATAACCGCCCACTTTTGTTACGCTTCAAACAGAGACAATATTCCAAGATAACCTTTATTAATCGATAAGTTAGATTTAATTCAAGAACTGGTATGGTTCTTGTTTTAGTTATTGATAACGAAGGAACAAGGAGGAAACGATGGAAGGAAACAGGGCAGAGATAGAGAACAGCGGGACAGAAGCACAGGAAGCAGCAAAGCCGAAGGGGAATGGACTTAAAGAGTTTCAACTACACAAGATCCTCATCGATTCACACAGCAATAACAAGACAGGGACTCTGACGGTAAAGACACCTGTTTTTATAAAGAAGATATATGTAGATAAGGGAGAAGTTGTCTTTGCTTCATCGACCTGGAAGGATGACAGGCTGGGAGAGGTACTGTTAAAGGGCGGCAAGATTAACCTTGAACAGTATGAAGAATCTGTAAGGGTTCTGAAGATGACCGGCAAGAAGCAGGGCACCATTCTTGTTGAACTGGGGTATCTGACACCGAAGGAGCTGTTCTGGGGGGTGAAGTATCAGGTGAAGGAGATCATCTACAGTCTCTTTGCTCTGGAATATGCCGAGTATGAGTTTGTTGAGGGTGAAATACCTCAGAAGGACATCCTGGTCATGAAGATACAGTTGGGTGAGCCTCATCTATGAAGGGCTCAAGAGGATTGATAACTTCACGAGGATCAAGAGAGAACTGCCGGATTTCAGATATCCCTTATCGATAAGCATAGGCACATCAAGTCTCTTTGAGGGAATCGAGTTAAACCCGATGCAAAAGGGTATCCTCTCGATGATTGATGGCAAGAGGAGTATCATGGAACTGGTTGATCATGCCTGTGCTGAGGTGAAGCCCTTTGATGCACTGAAGAGCCTCTATGTCCTGTGGTTCATGGGAATCCTCAAGAGAAATGGCTCAACCAGGGAAAGTAAACGGAAACAGAAAAGACAGATACAAAAATGAATGGCAAAATGTGGTCATTAGAAAATGTATTGATGTTCTCCAAGGACCAGGATGTGTCCCTTTAGGAAACAGTATTCACAGAATGGGTGTATCAAAATATCTTTAAAAATCAAGTAATTTTGTATTAGGCATTTTTTTTGCTCTCAAACTGTTTGTTATGATGTAAAATTGTGGGGGAAAACAGGGGAAGCAAGGTTTCCTTCCTATCTTTTCTCTGATTTAAGCTCCAAGGTTCATTTAAGAATATGAAGATTTATTCGAAGTAGAGTTTGTATTTAAAACTTACTTTTCTCTTACGTGGCGGGAAACATAGATACGAATAGGAACAAGCAATGCATTTCAGCGGGGTTCATTTCAATATACTCAATCTTTTTAAGGTAAGTGTCGGTAAGTTCTCTGCCCAGAATATCCAACCACCATTTCAAACCTCAAATAAAGCCTATCCTGACGGGGCAGGGTATGATCAAATAAGTGACATACTGCTGAGTAAACAGACTCAAAGTTTATAACCACTATACCATTAGGATATGAAGATCAGAAATCTTGTCAGGGGCAGCGACATATTGAATCCTTATCAACTGATTTGCCACGTGTCCCCCAGGTCACATACATCAAGAGTTATGAACTCAAAGGGATATATGTGGATCAGTATATTTAAGTGAAATTATTGAACTAAGCTGTAGTACCAACCACACCGGCCTTTCTGTCATTAAGAAATGTCATAATTGGAAAATGACAGGTCTATAGTAAAAAAAAATTTCTCCAAGATCAAAATATAAATACTTTAGATAATTTTACGGAGTTGGTAAAATGATGCATGCATAATGCAGAAGCAAAAAGTATTTTCACAAAAGGATTAGAGGCGCTTGCTCATGACGATATGCTTACTGCACCTGCCTCTTTTGAGAAGGCCAGGCGTGTGGAAAATAGTCCTGCTATCAACTCATACTATGCTTTTTGTATAGCCAAAGAACGAGGGCAAGTAAGTAAGGCAATTTTACTCTGCAAGGAATCTATAGAAACAGAGCCTAACAACTCAGTCCATTATCTCAACCTCGGCAGAATTCACCTTATTGAAAATAACAAGGCAGAAGCAATAAGAATATTCAGAGAAGGTCTGAATTTTGAGGCAAACCAACAAATTGTGGAAGAACTGAATAAGCTTGTTATAAGAAAACCACCTGTAATCAGCTTTTTAAAAAGAAGTAATCCGGTAAATAAGTATCTCGGGATCATCCTCAAGAAATTGAGACTCAGATAATTGTATACCACCATCATCTTAATTTAAGTAGCACATAAGTAGCTCCCAATCCACCGTCACAGTCTTTGGCTGTAGCATAAGCAAGAACCCATTTTCTGAAAGGACCCTGAAGCCACCGTATGAGAGCCTCCTTAAGAACAGGTCCATGGGGAGATTTGAGACCTCTGCCATGTATAACCTTGACACAGAAATACTGTCTCGCAAGAGCCTTCCTAAAGAACTCTATGAGAACCTCTTCTGCTTCGGTGAGGGTTAGACCATGCAGATCAATATAATCCTGTATAGAAAAATCTCCCTTGTGAAGTCTTTTCGCAAGGTCCTTTCTTGCCCCTGGTCTTGTCCACTCAATATATTCTCCTGTATCCGACAAACGTATTTTCTTTTTGCCATGGACTATTTCCTTCAGGACCTCAATATCATCTTCTGATTGGTGAGAGGGGATCTTCATTATTGCGGGGCTGCTGTATGGAATTTTTCTGAATTCCTGCTTTTCTCTTACATCTGCCATGGCCTCGAGAAATATCTCTTCATCGGTCTTGTCACTTTTTGGCAGTTTTTTAATTTCGAGAATGTTTTTGAGTTCTTTGAATGAACTGAGTGAGCGTGTTAGTGTTTGTTTCTTCATTGTTACACCTCCGCTACTCTATGGGGAATACAAAACGTCACTTCTAACTCGATAACTCCTGTTAGCTTGCGACAGGTTTCCTTGTGTCATTCTCCGGCTTGACCAGAGAATCCAGTTCCTTTCTTTTTGGATTACCCGATCAAGAGACTGTGTCGCAATTGTCATTCTGAGGCCCAAGCCGAAGAATCTCAGTCTTATAACGCATTGATGTTGTGAGATTCTTCACTTCGTTCAGAATGACAAATCCACATTTTAAGTAATTGCGACACTGCCTCCAAGTCGGGCAATGACATTAACTTTTCATGTTTGAGACACCCTGCATCTTGTTGCGGACTTGTTTGATTATTATGTGCTATTTAGTACGGATAATGAAAGTCCCATAAGGCCTTTTCATTATCTATCAAAAGTATAGACTGAAGCCTTTTCTATAATCCTGGACCTCTGCTGCTCTTTTAACCACCGGTCATAGATTATCTCCCCAAACAAGATGGATAACAGAGCAAGTCCAAAACCACCTATGACATCGACAACATAATGGTATCTGCAATACACAGTGGAAAAAATGAGGGCTGTCACAACAGGCAAGAAAATCCAGAAGAGCCCTCTCTTAAATCTATAGGCAAGGTAGAGAACGACTAAAGCTATAGCAGTATGCCCACTCGGGAAAGGCGTCTCTTTTTATGCCTTCAAGCTGATTCAGGAGATTTTGTATCGGCTCTGCAACAAAAAGCCCCCGGAGTTCAGTCGTCTGCAAATGGTTTATCGTGAACCGAGGTCCGATAGCCGGCATTAGAATATAGCCGAGGTAGGAAAGATAGAAACAAAAGAGAATCAAAAATAATGTCCTGTCAAATTCTCTCCTTTGATTATTCCGGAGAAGGGTGACGCCAAAAATTATCGGTATGAAATAGTATGTTGAATAGGCAAGTTGAAGTACATCAGTCAGGAGAGGACTCATGATCTTCTCAAGCATGACTGTAGGATGACCCTGGAAGATCATATAATCAAGCCTGATAAGTACCGGATCTATATCCTCTCGGGGTAATTTACCTGTACAAGACTGCCGAGGCTGTCAAAGATCATCAGCACACAGATTGTCGGAAAGATTACGTCATGAAAAATGCCTAAAAAATTATTGCGATTTTTAGCCTTGATGGTAATAACCTGGGAAACAGTCAGAATGAGATAAATACTTAGAAGGATGGGCGACTTCGGCACATGTTCATAAAATATTATTGTCAGTGCCAGGAGAAACTAAAAGAAAAAGGATTGTCACTGCATCAGCGGGTCTCAGCCCAAAGATTACTTTTCTCATCAGAGTTATGCAATATATTCCTTATTGCTTTTTCTTTTTTCGACAGCATCCTTGGACTGCCTTTTCTGCCGGTCTGAACATATTCTTCGACATATTCTTCTTCATACATGTTTTTCTCTTCAGTCTGTATTTTTGAAATAGCATTTATAAAATCTTCTGAAGATATTGGCACAGAACCTGATGCCCATGCACGGGCTGCTATGTCCCTGTCTGATGTCACTACAATCCACCCGCGCCTTTCAGAGGAAATTATGCGTTTTATGACAGAATCAGCTTTCTCTCCCATCCTTGAGTAAATCACCTTTATCCCGCCAATAACAGAATGATTTTCCTGGGCGCCTCCTGTTTTCCATCCGTCAAAAACAACAATAAGGGCATGACCTTTTTTTTTGTGGTATTCAATGAGGAACTCAATCAGCTTATTCCTCTGCTTTTCAAGGTCTTTATGCTGGATCCCAATCAGGTTATAACCGTCAATAATAATCGAGGAAATGGCAAACCTCCGTTGACATTATACGGTGGTAAAGCGGATCTGAAACTGGATGCAGACAGCGCGTACTGTCCCCAATGGATTTATACACTAATCTTCTCGTCATTCCCGTGTAAACGGGAATCCAGTGGATTGGTTCTGGATCCTGCCTCCGCAGGAATGACACACAAGAATAAAGGATTTATGGGACAGAACATAAGTTGAGTTATTCACTATTGAAGCGGTCCCTTCATAAGACGAATGTCATCTATCCATGCTGTGCCCTTACCATCAATAATCAGGTTAAGTTTGACATTGTCCGGATTCTCACCCTTTTTCAAGAAAAATGGAGTTTCTTCTGTGGTCCAATCTGTGGTTCCTGTGAGAGGTGTCTGAAGTCCCCGGGAAAAGAACTCACCTTTACCCGGGAAATTACACCACATTTCCAGGTACACCTTTCCGTCTACATTATCAGTACGTACCTTTGCCCGATAAATCAGTCGTGCATTCTCTACATCAATATCACCAACCTCAAATAACCGCACCACGGTGGGTTCAGTTGCAGTAATCCTCAAAGATCCGTTTCCATCACTTGAAACTGCTTTATCAATTTCAACACCGGATTGTGTGATAATTCCTTCCATGCTATCAACAGGGAATATTTTTAATTCAACTACTTCTGTGGATGGTTTAGTACAACCAATGGCAGTAAAAATAATCACGACACTCACGCAAAAACGCAAAGTTCTCATAACCATAAGCGTACCTCCTTTTAATCATTTTATTTTTATGGATGCCAATTAATATCTTCTTCCCTTTCAGCGTGAAGTCGCCACACCTGCAATCCCGTGTGAGTCAATCTTATTACTTTACCCATACGTTTAGCCTTTGTGTTGAAAACAGGATGCTTTAAGAACCTGCGAATAAAGCCCGGCTACTTCATATTGTCCTATGGATAAACAAACCAGACAATAATCAGCATGGCATAAATGGCGATGATAGAAGCCCATGTCACGAGTAAAGAAAGTCACTGAGCGTAGCTGATGCAGAAGAGGGATAATATCCTCATCCTTTATGCCCTGTCGACTAACCTCATGGCCGATCTGGGAGACCTGAATTCGCCAACTGCGTAAAAGCAAGCGCTGGCTATCTGGAATGTTTTCATCCAGAATGTTCATGGAGCAACCACCTATGCTACCAACTCAGGAGCATGGGTGAGCAACATCTCACGAGCAATACGCAAAGCTTCAGCAATTGCCTCTTTGGTCAATGCCCCACGCCACTCATCAATGATAGCCTCCCATGCCATGCCACTAGCCACCTGTTCAAGCACGTCTGCAACCAGTATACGCGTGCCCCGAAAAATAGGCTCGCCATGACAAATTTCAGGGTCAGCGACAATATAGCGACTGATAGTCTTGGCTCCCATAAATCTACCTCCTTCTCCTCAAAATTATGCTCAACGTTTGCGGCTAAAAGAAGTGTGAGCATTTGATGTCAAGCTTAAGCCGATGTTATCTGCCATTGCGGGCAGTTTTCCTATGCGGCCCTCGTCTTTATTATAATTAAACTGTAGCAGGTAGTGAAAATTTCCCTCTCCAACTTTTTTACTTAGTTGTTTCATAACGTGATCGACGTTATCATTCGGGCCGGCAATATAAAGCGGCTTTCATCAGACACTCATAAACAGGGAACTTCTTAATAAGTCCCACCTTGTATGAGTAGCTATCAAGGCCGGAGATGGTAACAGCATTAGATCCCTTTTGCCTTTCCCTATCTTTTTTTCTTTTTCAATAGAGTTTTTTGCCTTCTTTTCTCATCTTGTGCCATTTTCCCTCCCTGCTCCAAAAAGAAGGTGGTTGAACGAAGCCGCTATACACTCTTATGGGATTTCAACAATGTATCTTTCCATCCAAGCGTAATTATATCAAGGGTAGTTTTACCTGTCTACACAATCCTTACTGACCTGTATATGCATCCCCCTCACCCTAACCCTCTCCCACAAGGGGAGAGGGGCTTTAGGATTCACAAAAGATTTGCTGCTTCCATTAGTGGTCGTCTGCATCTGTTATAATGGTGGTGCAATTCATCTATTGTGATAATGTGA
>CAWCKM010000019.1:0-15936 GCA_963796125.1 Nitrospirota bacterium | reverse complement strand
GCATAAATTGAATGCGAATAGCCTATCTCATCCTCTTTACTTTTCAAGAAGCTTCTTAAGTTCTTCCCCTTCGATAATCTCTTTATCAAGGAGTATTGATGCAATGTTTTTGAGTTTCTCATAATTTTCTGTCAGAACTGATTTCGCTTTTTCGTATGCTTCATCCAGGATAATTTTTACTTCCTCATCTATCTTCCTTGCCGTTTCTTCACTATAGTCTTTTGGTTGGCTCCATGGAGCTTCCAGAAAAACCGGCCTCCCTCTGTCGTAAGAAAGTGGCCCGAGTGTTTTGCTCATCCCGTATGTTCTCACCATGCTTATTGCCATCTCAGTTGCCTTTTCGAGATCATTCTTGGCACCTGTAGACGATTCTCCAAAAATTATCTCCTCTGCAGCTCTCCCGCCAAGCATGACAGACATTCTGTCAAGGAGTTCTGATTTTGTAAGGAGATACCGGTCTTCTGTCGGAAGCTGGATAGTGTAACCAAGAGCAGCAATCCCCCTCGGGATAATCGAAACTCTTTTCACCGGGTCCGCCTTCGGCAGAACACTTGCTACAATAGCGTGACCTGCCTCATGGCAAGCAACAATTTCCCTTTCCCGCTTGTTTATCACACGACTCTTCTTTTCAAGCCCTGCAACGGCCCTTTCTATCGCTTCTTCAAAGTCAGACATCTCTATAAACTGTTTGTTCTTTCTTGCAGCAAGAAGGGCGGCCTCATTCACGACATTTGCAATGTCTGCTCCTGCCATTCCCGGTGTCATTGAAGCAAGAACCTGAAGGTTCACATCAGGAGCAAGTTTTACCTTCTTTATATGAACCTGAAAAATTTCCTGTCTACCCTTGAGGTCCGGTCTGTCAACAAGCACATGCCTGTCAAACCTGCCAGGACGGAGGAGAGCTGGATCAAGGATTTCAGGCCGGTTTGTTGCCGCCATTATGATGACGCCCTTTTTTGTATCAAACCCGTCCATCTCAGAAAGAAGCTGTGTAAGTGTCTGTTCCCTTTCATCAACACCTGATACAGGACTTACACCCCTGGCTTTTCCAAGGGCATCGATTTCATCAATAAAGATTATGCAGGGGGCGAGTTTTTCTGCCTGGGCAAAGAGATCCCTTACCCTTGCAGCCCCAACTCCTACAAACATCTCGACAAAGGCAGAACCACTGAGGCTTAAGAAAGGTACCCTCGCCTCGCCGGCAACAGCACGTGCGAGCAAAGTCTTGCCAGTACCAGGAGGACCTACGAGAAGTATTCCTTTTGGAATCTTGCCACCGAGACTCTGAAATTTCTGAGGGTTTTTAAGAAACTCAATGACCTCCTGCAGTTCCTCTTCCGCCTCTTCAACACCTGCCACATCATCAAAGGTAACTTTGGTTTCACCTTCAACATAGACCTTTGCCTTGCTTCTGCCGACTGCCATGAGACCTTCGCCGGCAGCACCCATCCTTTTGAAAAAAAAGCCCCAGATAGCGACGAAGATCAACAAAGGAATGATCCATGAAAGAAGTGTTTTGACCCATGTGACTTCCCGCTCTGCTGTGTACCGTATACCCTTTTCGGTTAATTCTTTCACAAGATCTGGATCTTCAATCCTCACGACGGAAAAGAACTTGATCTCCTTTAAATGTTTAATTTCTCGTTCTTCCTTTTCCTTACGGAGACTAACAATGCGATTGTGGGCTCCTTCAAGCAGACTGCCCATGATTGTATCTTTTGAAATTTGAAGGTCATCAACAAGCTTTTCTTCAAGAAGCACTTTAAACTCGCTGTAGCTAATTGTTACCACTTCGCGGGCAAGAAAATAACGCTGAAGCAGGAATATCGACAAGAGAGCTATGAGAAAATATATGAGACTGAAGCTAATCTTTTTTTTCTCTATGGCCATTTAGTATTTGTCCTATAAATAGATGCCTTGGGTTGGTTTGTGATGGCCAGACAGCCTGCCAAACTTATTATTCATAAACGAAGTCTGTTCCAATGGTTGTCATTATCCGGCTTGACCCCCGTATCAAGTACGGGCAGGCTCCTAATCCAGTTCTCTTTTCTGGATCGCCCGATCAAGAGACTGTGTCGCAATTGTCATTCTGAGGCCCAAGCCGAAGAATCTCAGTCTTATAACGCATTGATTTCGTGAGATTCTTCACTTCGTTCAGAATGACAAATTCACATTTCAAGCAATTACGACACAGCCTCCAAGTCGGGCAATGACAGAATTATGAGTTCAGCCGATTAATGTCCATGTGGGTCAGTTTTAGGAACTCCTTTTTGCATTGGTTCCTCTTTCTCTTGTACTTCCTTCGCAGGCTCTGCAGGCAGCTCCATCATGCCTCCCATCATCTTACATGAGCATCTCATATCAGACATCATCCTGTCCATCCTGTCCATCATTTTATCCAGTTCTTTCAGCATCTCTTTTTTCTCGGAAGGATTTACACCACTGATTATCTTCTTCTGCATCTTCATTATATCAGTCATCATATACATCATGTCTTTCGCCAACAGATTCTGTCCCATCATATGCTGCATCATAGGCATTTGCTGTCCACCTTGCATCATCTCCTGCATCTGTATGGGCACATCATAGGCATCTGCTGTCCCTCACCCATTGCCTCTTGCTTCATCGGCATCTGCTGACTACCATGCATCATTCCCTGACTTTGCATCTTTGGACAATTCATCATGGGCATCTGTTGGCCCTCAACCGTCATTGTACTTTGCGGCATATCACCTTTCTGCTCACCCTTAGCACCACAACACATCTGCGCTTCAACAGAGACACTGAAAACTAACAATACTAACAGGACACATATTACCCGGTTCATCATTCTCCTCCTCTCTTATTCTTTTTCCTTTGTAATAAACTTTTCAGGTTCTTTATCAAACTTCTCCTTGCAGACCTTTGCACAAAAATAATAGGTTTTGCCTTTGTAGATACTTGTTGCTGCGGCCTTCTTTTCATCCACGTTCATGTTACAGACGGGATCTTTTGGCATTGGACTTTCCTCCTCTCGTTCGCTTTAAACATTAGTAGCATCAATAATAACAGATGCTTCACTTCGTTCAGCATGACAGTCATCTCTGGGCATGTAGCGAAGAATCTCATTACTTTTTCTTTGTTTTATACTGCTCCGAAGCTGCTTGGCTATTTCTTTAATTTCTGTCAGATCACTGCTGCATTTCACTCCAGCCATACCATAATGCATAATCAGGGTTATGCATGAAATGTCCCCTGAAATGTTCTCATCCGATGTTCGAGAAACATCTTAAAGAGCTTTTGTTCAATTACCGTAGGTGCATCATGGAAAGTGAGCAGATCAGGAAATGCATAAGCATAGTTTTTCGACTTTGGAATGATCCCATCCTTATATAAATCTGCAATGATACGAATTGCCTCAGCCATCAAACGATCTGCTTCTTTGATCATCATGTCGCCTTTCTGCAATTCTGTTTTTGCAAAATTGACAGAATGGCATTGATTGCAGGTCTTCACCATCTTATCCCTTTCCTTCTGCCAATCCTCCTGTGTCAGTCGGACAACATCTGCTGCTTTTACGACCTCAAGACGTGGTGTTGGCTTCCCATCAGGATCAAGTACACCAAGTCCCTGGAGAACGGTGGCACGATCTGCAGCCCACTGCTTGTCCTCAGGCATCGGGAGTCTCACGGCGAGAAATCCCCATGCTGTTCTATTCGCATGGCTGCCCTCTTGCATATGGCAAGTTTGACACGTCGGCGCAGCAACATTTTCAGGAAGCGTTTTATTTTGTTTCAGCAGATATCGGACTCCATGTTTTGAAGATGAATACATTTCCCACTGTGGATGGTCAATTCCCATATGACATGTCTGACATGCTTGCGGCTGACGGGCCTCCTGAACAGAAAAAACGTGCCTCGTATGACATACATCACATGAAGCTAAGCCAAATCCTGCACCACCCTTTTTCAACTCTTTTATCTCCGCTTCTGTTTTGAGTCCGACCTTATGACATCCGCCACAGCCTTTCATTCCTTCCATCAATGCCATAGGTTGCCAGTGTGCAGTCGGCATTGCTTTCATGGAAGCCCAGCTAAGGGCATGTTTTCCCGACTTGAATTGTTGAACTTGTGTTGGGTGACACATCGCGCAGGTATCGGGTGTTGGAATTTGTACATTTGCCACATCCTGAACCGATTGGTGTTGATCGCCATGGCATGTTGAGCACTGTATCTTGGCCTGGCCGTGTTTGCTGAGTTGCCAGTCCGAAACAATACTTGGCGTGACCTTTTGGTGGCAGTCAACACATACCTGGGCTGATGCACCGGAAACAAACAAAAGACTCACGACAAGAAAAATTGCTAACCTGCAAATCATAAACACCTCCCTGTTAAAATTTGTTAATAATAATTGCCCTCATTTCACGATCACCGAGGCATCCTGATCAAACGGATTTGTTCTCATCGCAAGAGAAAAGAGGTAGGGATAATTATCTTTTAAATGCTGCATGTAATTCAGCCATTCGTGAACCAGTAAATTGTAAGCCCTCTTGACATCACCTGCAAGGTGTTGGCGGTCAGTATCAGGCAACGCCTGTAAATCTTCTCTCGCTGCCAATTCCTCTGTCAGATGAAAAACAGCCACGAAGAAGTTCTGTGAACGACTCGTGTTCAAGCAAGATCGGGTTCTCCAGGAGACGAACCAAAAAATCTCTTTTCCCCATCAGGAAAATCCGTAAATCTTCTAAGTTCATCGCGTGAATTGTTACCTCGTAATCATAATCCTTAAGCCGCTTGATAACCGCAACGAATTCTTGATCTGACCATTCTTTTCTCACAATAAGATTCGTTCTGATATTTTCTAATTTAGGATCGAAGTCAGAGAAATGGGCTATCAGTCGTGTTCCAACCTCACTGAAAAAGGTTCCGATAACCATGTTCAATTTCTCCAATCGAAGACGTTTCTCCCTCATGTTCAGCAACCCGCTGATAATCAAGGTAACCAACAAGACCTGCATCGGGATAAAGGCAAGATCTTGCAAGAGATAAAAAAATGTTTCACCGGTCCTATGAAAAATTGAAATCTGCACAAAATAAAGAGTCAAGGATAAAAAGACTAATGAACCGCCGAGAACGATATACCAGTTTATCTGTCTCATATGTCATAGCTCCTGTTGCGTGAGTAAATCATTCTGACTTCACATACTATTCTAGTAAAACCACACCTCTCCCTTACCTCTCCCATCAAGGAAGACTATTGCTGTCTGTAGAATGACTGAGGATGTTACTTATTGTACTATCAGATTTTTCGTCTAATCTTAAAACTATACTTGGGGAATTGTAAATAATGGTGTCAGTAAATATCTGATTTTTTCGTAGGATTTTTACTCATTATGGTATCCGTATTTTTCCTACATGATAATCTCTGTCTCTTTTAAGAGTATTCCAACCAATGCCACCACTGTTTGAAATCTCTGCAACGGTTCTCACCATTTAAAGAAACAATAAATATACCATCCAGACTTGACCTTTGTTTTCGAAGAAATGTGGACAAAAGATGCCCACCAGTGAGCAATGCCACTGTCTTGAGTAACAGCGAGAATCTCATAGTTGAACTGAATCTGTTCCTGAGAGCGTATTATATTCGACCAATAATCGAGGATGGCTGAACGGCCACTCAGGGGTTCACTAAAAGGATTCGCATGATAAGAAGCGTAATCGGTGAAAAGGTTTGCAAATGACTGCGGGTCTTGACTTTCCCAGGCACGCCCGTAAGAGTCGAGCCAGGACCGGAATCTTTCCATATCCATGCTATATTCCTCCTTCCACCTTAAAAAACATCCCTTTGCCAGCCTGTCCGGCAATTGTCATTCTGAGGTGTTAACCGAAGAATCTCTTTTTGCAATTCGCTGATAACATTAGATTCTTCGCTTTGCTCAGAATGACAACAGAACCTTTTCTTGAATTGTCGGACAGCCTGCTACACCTTCTCCGAAGGAAGTTTTAAAAGGGCTTCTCTGGCAGCAAGGGTCTGTGCTTCCTTTTTGCTTCTTCCGGTGCCCCTTCCTAACATCTTACCATCTATGTAAACCTCAATCGTAAAAACTTTTTTGTGCTCTTCACCCTCCTGTTTTATCACCCGATATTCAGGAAGGGTGCTGAATAAGAGTTGGGTCCTCTCCTGAAGTTCTGTCTTATAATCTGATAACACCGCTGAATGCATAATGGTATCTATCTTTTCTCTAAACAGCCCCAGAACAACCTCTCGTGCTTTCTGGTAACCGCCCTCCAGGTAAATAGCGCCCAGAACAGCTTCAATAGCATCTGATAGAAGTGACTTCTTTTTCCTTCCACCGGTAGCCTCCTCACCCTTCCCAAGTCTGAGATAATCTCCAAGGAAGAGAGAATCAGCAATTTCAGACAGGACAGATTCTTTTACGAGATAGGATTTAATTTTAGCCATGGCTGATTCTGTCAAATTTTTATCTGACAAGAAGAGATACTCGACAATAACAAACCCGAGCACAGAATCACCAAGGAACTCAAGTCTCTCATTATGTGTAGTAGATTTATCAGGATGCTCGTAGTAAAAAGACCTGTGTGTCAAAGCCTCTGTGAGAAGCTTCTTATTTTCGAATAGGTAACCGAAATGCCTCTCTAATTCAGAAGTATTTTCCACCATTATGTAAAAACTCTGCCTTTTTGTATTTTGGATTTAATTTTTCCGGATTCAGCATTCAGGATTTTCATTCAACTGCCGGCTAACGTTTTAAAGTGTTACTAAATCGGCCTGTCGAACTTCTTAAACAAAAGACAGGCATTAGTCCCACCGAATCCAAAGGAATTGGACAGAGCATAATTGATCTTCATTTTTCTCGCTTTATGAGGGATATAATCAAGGTCACATTCGGGATCCGGGTTATCGAGATTTATTGTTGGGAGTGCTATATCATTCACAATACTGAGAACACTGATAACTGCCTCAACACCCCCTGCGGCACCGAGTAAATGACCAATCATGGATTTTGTCGAACTTATTGCAACTTTATAGGCATGATCTCCAAATACGGTCTTTATGGCCTGGCTTTCGAGCTCATCACCGGATTTTGTTGACGTGCCATGGGCATTTATGTAATCAACCTCAGAATGTCCAATCCCGCCATCCTTCAGTGCTATTGTCATACACCGTGCAGCACCCTCGCCACCTGGAGAAGGAGAAGTGATGTGATATGCATCTGCAGTCATGCCATATCCGACGATCTCTGCATATATCTTTGCCCCTCTATCCATGGCATGTTGAAGACTTTCAAGTATTATGATTCCTGCACCTTCTCCTATCACAAATCCATCCCGGTCAACATCAAAAGGCCTGCTTGCCTTTTCCGGTTCATCATTTCTTGTAGAAAGGGCTTTCATTGCATTAAATCCACCTATGCCCAAAGGTGTTATGACTGCCTCTGTCCCCCCTGCAATCATTGCATCTGCTTCACCTCTCTGAATAATCTTAAAAGCATCTCCAATAGAATGACTTCCTGTAGCACATGCAGTAGATATTGCAGAGTTTGGTCCTTTTGCACCGAATTTTATGGATATCTGGCCTGAGGCAAGATTGATGGTTAACATCGGGATAAAGAAAGGTGTTATCCTTCTTGGTCCCTTTTCAAGTAAAACAGAATGGTAATGTTCGATTGTACGCAGACCTCCCATGCCTGAGCCAACAATTACACCTACCCTGTCTGCATTGCTATCCGTTATCTTGAGACCCGAATCATCCAGTGCCATACGTTGCTGCAGCTACGGCAAAATGGATGAAACGGTCCATCTTCTTCACTTCTTTAACCTCTATATAGTCTTCAGGATTAAAATTTTTCAACTTCACCGGCTATCTGTGTCGGAAAGGCAGAGGCATCAAAACTGGTTATTCTTCTTGATGCCGGATTTCCCGTTGATAAGATTTGCCATGACAGTCTCAACACCCAGTACCAAGGGGTGTTATGAGACCCAAACCCGTCACAACAACTCTTCTTTTATCCATCATGCTTAAGACTTTTTCTTATTGATATACTCAATTGCGTCTCTTACCTTTACGATCTTCTCCGCATCTTCATCAGGTATCTCGATTCCGAAAGTCTCTTCAAATGCCATAACAAGCTCTACTGTATCTAATGAATCTGCACCGAGGTCCTCAACAAAAGATGTCTCGGCTTGAATTTCTGCAGGGCTAACTCCGAGTTGTTTCGAAATAATTTCCTTAACCTTCTCTTCTACCATATGCACCTCCATCTTTTTAATTTCAAATTCAAAAGTCCAAATGATCAACATTTGATATTTTGGATTCTGTTAATCGGGATTTTCCTACATGTACATACCGCCATTTACATGGATCACCTGACCTGTTATATAGCCTGAATCAGGCGATGCAAGAAAAATAACGGCATTTGCAACATCCTCGACAGTGCCGAACCTTCCCAGGGGAACTTGTTTCCTTCATCTCCTCCTTCACTGTCTCTGGCAGAACATCTGTCATTGCAGTTTGTATAAAACCGGGCGCAACTGCATTCGCTGTTATACCCCTGCTTGCATATTCCTTTGCGCAGTGTTTTTGTAAGTCCGACGATCCCTGCCTTTGATGCACTGTAATTTGCCTGCCCCGGGTTACCCATAAAAGCAGCAACCGAAGAGATACTTACTATCCGTCCATATCGTTGCTGGGACATATCTTTTATAGCCTCTTTGGAACAAAGAAAGACACTCTTAAGATTTATATCCATTACTGAGTCCCAATCCTCTTCCTTCATTCTGAGCAGGAGACCATCTTTTGTGATACCTGCATTGTTCACTAATATATCAATCCTGCTGAACTCTTTCCGGATATCTTCGAATGCTTTCTTAACCTCTTCCGGGTTCGACACATCAAGTCTTTATCCCCAATGCCTTAACCCCAAGGGATGTCAACCCTGCTGCAGCCTCACGGGCTTCATCAGTGTTTATGTCTGCAACAACGACATGACAGCCCTTTTGAGCAAGTCCCTCCGCAATCGCCCTGCCGATACCACGTCCTCCGCCTGTAACTATCGCAACCTGTTCTGTAAAATCCATAAGCGCCCTCTTAAACCTCTCCTTAAACTGGCATTAATTGTAACAGAGAGTCTGTATCTTTTCCAGTCTTTCTTCATGAAACAAAATCAACCTCATTTCTGTTTCTCCCTTTATGTTCATACACATTTCTTTATAGTATTTCGATATTTCGTGCTATCCTCTATTGAATTCTCAATAGTAAATTTGTTATTTTTAAAGTATCTTCATGGTAAATATCCTCTGAAATATTCTGAATTTTAAAAGAGAGGTTTTATGAAAGGTAAAGTATTATTTGATTGATGTAACAAACAGGGATGGTGTTCAGACATCCCGGATACTCCTGCCAAAGCTCTCGAAGACAATGTTAAACATGTACCTTGATGAAATGGGCATCTTTCAGAGCGAGATAGGTTTTCCAACCCTGAAACACGAGTTAAATTATATCAATGCCAACCTCGAACTGGTAAAACTCGGAGCGATCAAGAGGCTCCGCCTCGAAGGCTGGTGCAGGGCAGTACCCGAAGACGTAAAGCTCACCTTTAAGAATTGTCCTGAAATCAAGCATATAAATATCTCGATTTCTACATCGGAGATCATGATACAGGGCAAGTTTCAGGGGAAAAAGACCTTCAAGGACATTATTAAATCTCTTACTGAAGCTGTAAAGACTGCAAAGGAACTTGGGGCAGAAACAGTGGGAGTAAATGCAGAAGATGCTTCAAGGACGGAACTCAACAGATTGATAGAATTCACCCTTGCAGGCAAAGAAGCCGGGGCAGATCGTTTCAGATACTGCGACACACTCGGCACAGATGACCCTATAACCATATATGAGAGGACAAAGGCGCTTGCCCTCGCAACAAAGTTTCCTATAGAAATGCACTGCCACAATGACCTCGGTATGGCAGAGGCTGTTTCTATAGCAGGTGCACAGGGAGCTATAGAAGGCGGTGTTGATTCATACATAAATACAACCGTCAACGGTTACGGAGAGCGATGTGGTAATTGCGATCTTGTATCAACAATCCTGGCGCTGAAATTCTCACAGGGGCTTAAAGATAAAGTCCCTCTCGATGAACATGTAGACCTTAAGAAGGCATGGAAGATCGGCAGATATGCATCATATGCATTTAATATACCCATACCGATAAACCAGCCTGGAGTAGGCGCAAATGCATTTGCCCATGAATCAGGAATACATGCAGATGGAGCCTTGAAAGACAGGCGTAACTATGAACTCTATGACCCTGAGGATGTAGGGAGAGGTGAACCGGAGCTCTCCGAGACCGGAAGGATAATAACAACAGGAGAGTACGGTGGTATAAAAGGATTCAGGCATGTCTATGACAAACTCGGCATCCATTTCCACGATGACACTGAAGCAAGAAAGGTCCTTGAACTCGTACAATATGCAAATCTGCACACTCAGAAACCTCTTACAGATGACGAATTGAGATTTATAGCTACATATCCTGAAATTGCGAAAAAGATACTCACCGCAAATCCATAATGCATACCATTACATTCATACCGGGAGATGGCATAGGACCTGAAATCTCTGAGGCCACGAAACGGTAATTGAAGCCACTGGTGTTGCTATCAGGTGGGATATCCAGGAGGCAGGGCAGGATGTATTCGAAAAAGAAGGAACTCCCTTGCCTCAAAGAGTCATTGATTCCATAAGAAAAAACAAGGTAGCCCTTAAGGGACCAATCACCACACCGGTAGGAACAGGGTTCAGAAGTGTTAATGTCACCCTCAGACAGACCCTCGACCTGTACTGTTGTCTGAGACCATGTAAAACCTTCAAAGGTGCACGGACAAGATATGAAGATATTGATCTTGTTATCATCAGGGAAAATACAGAAGATCTCTACGCCGGTATCGAATTCGAGAAAGGTTCAGAAGATACAAAAAACCTCATCGATTTCATTCTGAAAGCAACAGGAAAGACAGATCAGGCCTGATTCAGGTATCAGCATAAAACCGATATCTGTATACGCCACCGAGAGGATTGTAACGATTTGCATTTGAGTACGCAAGAAAAAATAAGAGAAAAAAGGTTACCGCAGTCCATAAGGCAAATATCATGAAGTATTCAGATGGGCTCTTTCTTGAAACTGCAAGAAATGTTGCAAAGAGATATCCCGACATCGAGTTCGAAGACAGGATAGTCGACAATATGTGTATGCAACTTGTACAGAAACCTGAGCTCTATGATGTAATAGTCCTTCCCAATCTCTATGGTGATGTTGTATCTGATCTGGCAGCAGGCCTCATAGGAGGACTCGGTCTTGCTCCTGGTGCAAATCTTGGTGAAGAGTATGGCGTTATTTGAGCCTGTCCATGGAAGTGCCCCAAAGTACAAAGGGTTGAATAAAGTAAACCCCCTTGCTATGATACTTTCAGGTGTTATGATGCTCAAACATATGGGGGAGACCGAGAGCAGCCGAAAGATTAGAAAAAGCTGTTGCAGCTGTAATAGAAGAAGGAAGATATGTGACATATGATATGAAGCCGACACCTGATGATCCGACTGCTGCAACAACATCAATGGTAGCAGATGCCATAATTGAAAAACTGTCCTAATCCTTCTCAATGGAAACTGATAACTCGCCGAAAGAAGAATTCAGGCAACAATCCCATATCATAAAAGCATCCGTGCTCAGAAGGCTTAAAAATTGCGGAATTTCTTAATGTTAAATTTTTTACATTTTGCATCTAAACATCATGTGGCCTGATATTCTCCTCATTATCATTTTTATTCTCTTAAATGGTCTTTTTGCCGCAGCCGAAATAGCTGTTGTCACACTCAGGAGAACGCGTATAAAACAACTCATCGATGAGGGCAACAAGCGTGCTGTGGTTCTGGATAAACTTAGAGAACATCCGAATAGATTTCTTGCGACAATTCAGATTGGTATTACACTGGCAGGAGTCCTCGCATCTGCCATTGGTGGTGCAGCTGCAGTTGAAATAATAAAACCGATGCTTAAGAACATACCGATACCCCTCATATCGGTCTCAAGCGAAGCAATTGCAATAGGTCTTGTAGCTGTAATAATAACGTATTTTTTCATTGTCTTCGGAGAACTCATCCCAAAATCAATAGCACTTAGCCATCCGGAAACTACCGGTCTTTTAATTGCTCCCTGTAATAGAGAAGTTCTCCAAACTGGCTATGCCTTTTGTTCAAATACTCAGGGGAAGCACAAATCATTTTATTGAAACCCTTCGGTAAAAGGGCCTTTAGTGAAAGGGGATACATTTCAGAGGAAGAGATCAAGCTGCTTTTGGAGGAAGGCAAAGAAAGGGGCATTTTTGAAGCTGAAGAAAAAGAGCTCATACACAGCGTTTTTGAATTTACTGATATGTCAGCTAAAGAGGTCATGGTGCCATCCACTCAAATGGTAACAATAAGCCTCGGCATGTCTATGGAAGATATAAAAACCATAATCGCAGAAGAACAGTTTTCACGTTACCCCGTCTGTTGGTAAAGACCTGAACGATATCCGGGGAATTCTGTATGCAAAAGATTTTCTGAATACACTGGCAAAAGGAGGAGCTGACATAAGGAAGCTCATTAAACCACCCTTTTTCATCCCTGAGACAATGAAAATAAGCAACCTCCTGAGAGAAATGCAGAGAAAAAGGGTACACATGGCCCTGGTTATAGATGAATATGGCGGGGTTTCCGGTCTTGTAACCATGGAAGACCTTCTGGAGGAAATTGTAGGAGAAATAAGGGATGAATACGATGTCGAAAGCCCTGTTATACAGCTCAGCGATGGAACATTCCGCATTGATGCATCAATCAGCATAAGGGACCTTAAAGAGGATTACGAGATAGAAATACCGGAATCTACAGAATATGAAACCCTGAGTGGTTTTTTATTGACCGCCCTTACAGAGAATTCCCAAGATTGGCGATGTTGTTGAAACAGACGGAAAGAAAATTACGATATTAGAGATGGTAGGTCAGAGGATATCCAAAGTGAAGCTCGAAAAGGCGTCGGAGGAAACTATTCAGCAATAGTGTTTTTTGTACCACCTTTGTCACGGTTTCTTGCCATTGTTCATTTCTATCCTTTATAATCTTACACGCCAATGAGAAGAAAGGTATCAGTAATAGGTGCTGGAAATGTTGGTGCCACTACGGCGCTGTTTATTGTGCAATCAGGAATTGCTGACGTGGTTCTTTTCGATGTGGTAGACGGAATGCCGCAGGGAAAAGCACTCGACCTTGCAGAAGCTGGCCCTCTCTGGAATTCACCATCAACAATTATGGGTACACAGAACTATTCTGATACAAAAGACTCTGTCATCGTTGTTATCACCGCCGGACTTGCAAGAAAACCCGGCATGTCAAGAAACGATCTCCTCCATGCAAATGCCGACATCATAAAGGGAGTGTGCGTTGAAATAGCAAAAACCTCCCCAAATGCTGTTGTAATCATCGTAACAAATCCAATGGACGTCATGGCACAACTTGCCTGGAAGACTACCGAATTCTCCTGCAAGCGCGTGATAGGAATGGGTGGGATCCTTGACGCCTCGAGACTAAGGACATTTCTTTCCTGGGAGTTGACATGTATCACCTGAAGATACAGAAGCACTGGTGCTTGGCGGTCACGGAGATGATATGGTTCCGCTATCACGTTTTATGACAGTAAAAGGGATACAGATAACTGAACTCCTTCCCAAAAAGAAAATTAATGCATCCATAGAGAGGACAAGAACCGGAGGGGCAGAGATAGTCTCATTACTGAAATCTGGAAGTGCTTATTACGCCCCGGCTATGTCAACATTCCAGATGATAAAGTCAATCCTTCTCGATGAAAAGAGAATGCTTCCATGTGCTGCATACCTGAATGGAGAATACGGTGTAAAGGACATTTATATGGGTGTCCCGGTTATACTCGGGAAAGAGGGTGTTGAAAGGATTATCGAGATAAAACTTTCCGGAGAAGAAAGGGCTCAATTCAGGAAATCCTGCACATCTGTCAGAAAATTGATAAAGAAGCTCTCAATATAAAACCTTTCCGATTTCTTCCTTACTTCTCCACCCTTGATATTCAATGAACTGTGGTTGACATTCCCGCCGGGAAAATATTAATCTAAAATTAAGAAATTAAAGAGAGGTACTATGTTTGAGAAGTTTACAGAGAGAGGAAGAAAGGTAATTATATATGCAAAGGAAGAAGCCGAAAAACGGCAGAATGATTACCTTGGCACAGAACATCTTTTACTTGCAGTCCTGAGAGAAGAAGATGGCCTTCCTGTAGCGATCCTCAAAAGAATGGGCGTCACCCGGGAGGAAGTCAGGATGGAGGTGCACAGAAACCTGCCCCAGGGTACAGACCTTATGACCTTCGATGATATACCCTTCACTCCGAGGGCAAAAAAGGTTCTTGAACTCGCCGTTGAAGAGGCCCGACTACTGGGCCATAATTATATCGGAAGTGAACACATCCTCCTCGGCCTGATAAGGGAAGAAGAAGGTATAGGTGGCAAGATACTGCGTAATATCGGTGCCAATCTTCTTGGAGCACGTCAGCTTACGATCAATTTCTCAATCCGATCTCATACAAATGCAAAGGAGAAAAGGAGCACAACACCGGCACTTGATGAATTCGGGAGAGATCTGACACTCATGGCAAGAGAAGGGAAACTTGATCCTGTAATAAACAGGGATGATGAGATAGAACGTCTCGTCCAGATACTGGGTAGACGGATTAAAAATAATCCTGTAATTATCGGTGAACCCGGAGTTGGAAAAACAGCTATTGTTGAAGGTCTCGCCCAGAAGATTGTCTCGGGCGACATACCCGAGAGCCTTTTGGGGAAGCGTATTGTCTCGCTTGACCTCGGAGCACTCATTGCAGGGACAAAATACAGAGGTCAGTTTGAAGAGAGACTCAAAATCGTGATGAAGGAGATCACCCAGTCAGACAATGTAATCCTTTTTATCGATGAGCTTCATACCCTTATCGGTGCAGGCGCTGCAGAAGGGTCAGTCGATGCATCGAGTATGCTGAAGCCGGCCCTGTCAAGGGGTGAGATACAGTGTATAGGGGCAACAACACCGGACGAATACAGAAAACATATAGAGAAGGACGGGGCCCTCGAGCGGAGGTTCCAGCCGGTTAATATCCAGGCTCCTGATGTAGAAAGTACGATTGACATTTTAAGAGGTCTGAAGTCCAGATACGAGGCCTATCACAAAGTCAAAATCAATGATACAGCAATAGAGGCAGCAGCAAAGTTATCAGACAGATATATTTCTGACAGATACTTGCCTGACAAGGCTATTGATGTTATCGATGAGACAGGATCGCGGATAAAATTAAAACGTTACAGCCCTCCTCATGAATTAAAAGAGCTTGAGACTGAGATACAGAGACTTTCGAAAGAAAAGAATCTTTACTTAAAACTCCATGACCTCGAAAAGGCCTCTTCCATCCGGCTCGAGGAGGAAAGACTTAAAAAGATCCATGAACAGCTTCACAAACAATGGAGAGACAACATAAATAAAGATATACCTTCCGTTATAGAAGAGGATGTTTCATATACCGTTTCAAAAATGACCGGTATACCTCTCTTGAAACTGGAGGAAAAAGAATCGGAAAAACTCATACACATGGAAGAAGAACTTCATAAAAAAATTATTGCCCAGGAAGAGTCAATAAAAGCAGTCTCACGGGCAATCAGAAGGTCACGTGCAGGACTCAAATCCAGCAAGAAACCGATTGGTTCATTCTTTTTCTTAGGTCCGACAGGTGTAGGGAAAACTGAGCTTGCAAAGGCTTTAGCATGGTTCATGTTCAACGATGAGAATTCCCTCGTCAAGATAGATATGTCTGAATATATGGAGAGATTC
>CAWCKM010000018.1:0-70597 GCA_963796125.1 Nitrospirota bacterium | reverse complement strand
GGGGCGAGCGGCGCCGGCAGTTCTATCAGGTTCAGTAAAACATTGCAAAAGGATTTTTATTATCTCGCAATTTCAGTCACGAAGGACTCAGAAAAAAGATTCCTGAGGATGTCTGTGCCTCTTCATGATATTGATGTAGCAGTCCGAAAGATAAAGATTCAAATCCTCACAGCATCGTTTGTATCACTACTGATAGTCTTTTTGATAGGTCTTTTCCAGACCGGAAGGATCGTCAAAGCGATTGAGGAGATCACTGCTTTTTCACAAGCAGTTGCCTCGGGGGATTTCAGGAAGAGGCTTTTCCCGAAAGGGAAGGATGAGTTTGCGGAACTAACCAGAAATGTGGGTACGATGTCACAGGAACTTCAAAGAAGACTCCAACAGGCCGAGGAAGAGAAATATATGATAGAGACCATCCTTATGAATATGTCCGATGGGTTAATGTTATCGGATCTGAAGGGCAGGATACTCTTGAGTAATTCGGCAGTAAAGAACCTCTTTGGTGTTGAGTCAGGTATTGAGGGCAAGACCATAATGGAGACCTTGAGGAAGGCAGAATTGGTTGATCTCATTGACAGGGTGGTTGAAACGAAGGAGACCATATCACGCGAGATTGAGGTGACATACCCAAAAGAACTATTTCTCATGGTCACTGCAGCACCGTATTCCATAAAAGGGGAGTTATCCGGAGCAGTTTTGGCATTCCATGATATCACAAGACTCAGGCAGCTTGAGGATATAAGAAAAGATTTTGTGGCAAATGTTTCTCATGAGATAAAGACGCCTATTACTGCCATAAAGGGTTTTGCCGAAACCCTCCTTGAGGGAGCTCTCGAAGACAAGGAGAATGCCTATAAATTTCTGGAGACGATTAAAAACCACAGTGAACGCTTGAATTCTCTTGTAAGCGATTTGCTTACCCTCTCACGGATAGAACTTGGAGATATCAAGATAGAAAAGGAAACCGTGAACCTTGATAATGTGATAGACACTGTCTTTGAGACCCTGCAGAGAGGGCCCAGACAAAGGGGCTGTATCTTAAAAAAGAAATACTTCCTGGTTATCAGGAGGTCAAGGCAGACAGGAATCGTCTGATTCAGATACTCCTGAATCTTGTGGACAATGCCATTAAGTTTACAGAGAAAGGAGGAATAACAATAAAAGTTCAAAGTGCAAAGTTCAGAATGCGAATAAGGGAGTTAGCAAAGAGATTCCGGAATCCGAAATCGTCATTCCGCAATTAATAGAGATCTCTGTTGAGGATACAGGTATCGGAATCCCCAAAAAGCATCTCTCCCGCCTCGGCGAAAGATTTTATAGGGTAGATAAAGCCCGATCGAGGGAGCTTGGGGGGACGGGCCTTGGTCTTGCAATCGTCAAGCACCTTATAAAGGCGCATGGTTGGGGGATGGAGATTGAAAGTATACCTAACAGAGGGACAACAGTAAAAATAATCATTCCTTCGTAACCGAAAATTAATCTCGCCGTAATATTCCTGTAACAATCGATCAGCAAAATAACTGAAACGAGAAAGAAGAAATGAATTCTATTTTTAAAGTTCTCAGTTTCTAGCTCTTAATTTTTCATGAAAAGGAGGTATGTGTATGAAAAGTAGGTTGTCTGTTTTTGTCTTATGTTTATGTGCAGTACTGATCTTGGCAGTAACGGCAGTAGCTGCAGAGATCAAAGACCCGATTCTCAAAAAGCTGGTAGAAAAGGGTATTCTTACACCAGAAGAGGCCATCACAGTAATGCAGGAGATGGAAAAGGAAACAGCGGGAAAAGAAAAAGAGGTTGAACAAAAAGTAGAACAAAAAATTGAAAAGAAAGTTTCCGAGACTATGCCAGAGGATACGAAGGATCTTGGTAGTATTGCCAAGGCCCTCAAAGGGTTCAAATTCGGACTCCTATGGTATCTCTCCTATCAAAATGGTGAGACAGGTGACACTGATAGACGGTGAAGGATACAGTCAGTTTGCCATCAAAAGGGGCTATTTCAGGGTAACAAAGGAGTTTCTGCCATGGTTCGATGCGCACATGACTTTTGATGTAACAACCGTGAAAGATCCGGAGGATGAGCGGAGATGAAGCAAATAACCTTGACGGCTCTATCGCTGTAAGAATCAAATATGCCTATGGAAAGTTCAACCTACCTGATTTCGCATTCTTTACGAAACCTTACTTTGAAGTCGGCGTTGTCCATATGCCATGGCTCGATTTTGAAGAGCATTTGAACTGGTACCGCTGCCAGGATACAATGTTCATGGAGAGGAACGGATTATTTAATTCGGCTGACATCGGGCTAACCTTCACCAGTTTATTCGGTGGTGAAATGCCAAAAGAATACCAGGAGAAGGTCAATAACGCCTATGCAGGCCGCTATGGAAGCATGTCTGCAGGAATCTACAATGGTGGTGGCTACCATGCCTCCGAAAAAAATCAGAACAAGGCGCTGGAGGGAAGATTGACTATCAGACCATTGCCTGACATCGTTCCCGGTCTCCAGTTTTCTTATTTCGGAATCACCGGGAAAGGCAATAAGGACACCAATCCTGACTGGACAGTGAATAATGGATTCGTGAGCTTTGAGCATGAGTATGTTGCCCTGACAGGACAGTATTACTGGGGCAAGGGTAACCAGAAAGGTGACAATGAGAATGAGAAAGATGGCTACTCTTTCTTTGCCGAATTGAAACCCTATAATATGTTTAAAGGCCCCCTTAACAGGTTCAGCATAATCGGAAGATATGACCGTTTTAACCAGGACACGAATGATGACGATGATGATGACGATAAGCACGAGGTATATTGCGGGTGTGGCATATTACCTTGATAAACCGCACAAAAATATGGTCCTTCTCGACTATGACACCGTGGATTACAAAGAACCCGACAAGAGCAATGATAAGAGAATCCAGCTAACCCTGCAGGTTGCTCTTTAAAGCCCCAATAAAGAGCTCTGCTAACCCTCTGCCCTCCCTTGGGGAGGGCTCTTTTAAATAGTTTTCCAGGGAATTGTGTGAATACCCCCCTTTGGAAAAGGGGGGTGAGGGGGGATTTAAAGGAAAGATGATTGCAGAGTGTTCCAGATCTATCACTCAGTATCACTCAGAGTGGACAGAACTGAAACTGGAAGATCATTATGCGGGTACTTGTGCTTCTTAAAATCTCCCCTGGCCCCTCTTTGCCAAAGAGGGGCTTGAGAGCCCAGAAAGGTCTGAAGAACCTTTAAAATAAGAATATGATATCAGATAAGAGATTTCTCTGGGGTGTTGCAACTTCAGCCTTTCAACTCGAAGGGTCTCCCCATGCAGACTGGGCGTCATGGGATTCAATCCTCAATTTGAACCCGCATATTACGAATCATTACAACCTCTATAGAGAAGATTTAAATTTACTCAAAGAATTAGGTGTCAATGCATATCGTTTTTCACTCGAATGGAGCAGGATACAGCCAAAAGAAAATACATGGAATGGCGATGCAATTGCGCATTACCAGGAGATAATTGACATACTCAACAACAATAATATCGAGCCAATGGTAACGCTCCATCACTTTACCCATCCCCTGTGGTTTATAAAAAAATACCCCTGGCATCAGGATGCATCAGTCGAAAAGTTTTTAAACTACGTAGAAAGGACACTCTCTGCTATCAAAGGAGTTCGTTACTGGGTTACTTTCAATGAACCCTATATACTCTTACTCGGAGGGTATCTTGAGGGGTGTATGCCGCCTGGAATGAAAAATGTCGATCTGGCAATAAAGGCACTGAAGAATATCCTTATCAGTCATGGAATGGCATATGGTATTATCCATTCTAAAATCCCTGATGCAATGGTAAGTATGGCACATAATATGGCTGCCCTTGCACCGTGGAGAAGATGGAACCCTCTCGATAGATTAATTGCAGGAGCGGCAAAATATTTTTACAACCACTCTCTACTTGACGCATTTATAAGCGGTGAGTTGCGCTTAAAATTCCCCTTTAAGAAAGCTATAATTATTCCCGTACCCATAAAAGGCAAACTCGATTTTTTCGGGGTGAATTATTATACACGGGTACATATGCGGTTCAATCCTCTTAAGAAGCTTGGAGTTGAGCTAAGACACAGAGATATTGAAGGCTACGGGCTTTCAGACATGGGATGGGAAATATATCCTCACGGTCTTCAAAAAGTCCTGAGATATGCCTCTAAACTTAAAGTGCCCCTGATAATCACAGAAAACGGCATTGCCACTCATAATGCAGAGAAAAAAATTAGGTTCATCAGCGAACATGTTGAAGTTCTTGAACGATGTATTAAACGCGGTATCGATGTTCGGGGCTACTTCTACTGGAGCCTTATCGATAATTATGAATGGCTGCAGGGACTTGATGCGCGGTTCGGCCTCTACCGGGTTGATTTCAACACCCTTCGTCGAAGCCCTACCGCAGCAGCAATCTATTATTCCCACATTATTAAAAGCCGCTCGGATCTTTTAACCAAAAAGTAATCTTTCCTTCATAGTCCTGTAATAAGAAATACGTAAGCTAAAAATAATAATGTTGCTGTGTGACTTTCACATTCACACGAAGTATTCCGATGGTTCTGTAGATCTAAGAAGAACCATTGACCTCTTTGGACAGACGGGTTTCGATGTTATCGCAATAACAGACCATGTCGTTAACGGGGATAACACCTTTGGAAAGCTTGTCAACAGATTTAGATTTTCTGTTACTGCAGATAATTTTGAAGAATATGTCGGTCATATAAGAGAGGAAGCTGAAAGAGCCTGGACCAAATACGGGATGCTTGTAGTCCCTGGCGTGGAGATCAGCAAGAATCACCTGTCTTCTGATAAGTCAGCCCACATCCTCATCCTTGATATAAAGGAGTTTATTTCTGCCTGCTGGGGATATGAGAAGATATTTCTTACTGCGAAGCAGCAGGATTCTCTGATCGTGGCATGTCATCCCCACCATACCGCCTCAAAGGAGCTGACAAACAGGGATACACTTTTCCTCTGGAATAACAGGGAGAAGTATGCCAAATACATAGACGCCTGGGAGATAGCAAACAGGGACGATGTCTTTAGTGTCGTAAGCCTTAAAAAATATCCTTATTTAGCAAACAGTGATTTCCACAGAGTAAGACATATCTATTCATGGAAAACCCTTTTGAATTGTGAAAAGAATGTTGAAGCAGTAAAGCAGTGCATAAGACAGAACAAAGGGGTCGCAATAACGTTGTTCAGAAATTAGGAGGAGAAATGGTTGTATTTTGGATTTTTGCAGGCTTAACGGTTTTCGGGCTTATAGGATATGGACTTCAGATACTTGCAGTCCGTTCTTACTTGAGAGAGACAGAGAAACGGCGACACGAAGACACTGTGTCCCAGTGTCACTGCGTCTCCGTCTCAATATTAAAACCTTTGAAAGGGCTCGATGATAATTTATTCGATAACCTTGAAAGCTTTTGTGTGCAGGACTATCCTGAATATGAAATTATCTTTTCTCTTCAGGACCACAATGATCCTGCTTATAAAGTGGCAAGAAAAATAAAAGAGAAATATCCTGAGAAAGATATTTCTCTTATCGTCGAACAGTGCAAGGCCGGCCTCAACCCAAAGGTGAATAACCTTATCACTGCATACCGGATAGCAAAATACGAACTTATACTCATCAGCGACAGCAATGTCTTGGTTGGAAGAAATTATCTCAGAGAAATTGCGAAACATTTTAGTAACCCTGATATTGGTCTTGTAACCAATCTGATACGGGGAGTCGGTGGCAGAACGCTCGGCTCGGTATTCGAGAACCTCCACCTGAACACCTTTATCATGGGAAGTATCTGCTTTCTGGACCGGTTTCTCAAGATGCCCTGTGTTGTCGGCAAGTCCATGCTTATGAGGAAAGAAGACCTTCTGGCAATTGGAGGGTTTCGGTCCGTCAAGGATGTACTTGCTGAAGATTACGTCATGGGAAAAAAGATGCACAAAAGGGGCAAGAGAGTTTTTGTATCAAACTATTTTATCAATAATGTGAACCAATACTGGGGATTTAAGAAATTCCTGAACAGACATACAAGATGGGGAAAACTCAGGTGGAAAATCGGTGGGTTCAGGTATTTTTCTGAACTAATCAGCAATGCTGTATTCATGTCTTGTTTTCCTCTCTTTCTCTATGAACCTTCGAAACTCACGGGATTATTTGCCCTTTTGGTGAGTTGTGTAAAAGTCACAGGTGATTTCTATATCGGCAGAAAAATAAAAGCAGGGATGAACCCCCTCCTATACCTCCTGTCACCGGTAAAAGACCTCATTGCAGGCATCATCTGGTTTATTCCGATTATCAGTAATACAGTTGTGTGGAGAGGAAATCGATATATCATTGGCAGGGATTCACTTCTCTCACCATGCACCGAGCTTGGTATATGGTCATGGAAATACAGGGTTGTAGATGCTATAAAGGCGCGCTTCGCATGATCTGAATCCGGTGTCCAAAATTTAATCCTGCTTTTTGCCCAACAACATAGCATAACTTCGTCGTATTGCCAGGTCATTGATTACTTCAAAACCCACGCTTCGGGCGATGGATATGGTTTTGTCAAAAGCAGCCTTTGACACATGCATTTTTGGTTCGACAATCAAGAGCTTACCTACCTCTTTCATTGTGTGCCGTATTTCCGACAACAACCGTTCTTTATCAGGCGCCTCATGGACAACCGCAAAGGCCAGAGCGAAATCGATCTTTCCTGCAATATCATGTAACATGAGAGAATTCTTCTGACATATGCGCGCATCGATTCTGTCTAACAGCCCGGCTTTTTTAGATCGCCTGAGAAGGCCTTTAATCATTCTTGCTTGTAAATCAACACATACAACTCTGCCTGTTTCACCAACCAGCCTCGCAATTGGTAAAGAAAAAAAACCCATTCCACATCCAACATCCAGGACATTCATTCCTTCCCTTACATGTGGTTTTAAAATGTCTTCAGGAGAGTATAAAAACCGCCTCAAAGGACTTGCCAGTAAGAAGCCTAACCACCAGGGACATACTCTATTACTCAACTCACAGTTCCTTCAGGGGGGAAATTTTTCATACATTTCCTCTTTTGTTTACTCCTCCCAACCTATTAAGAGTTACAGACCCTTTGCCAAATCCCCAAGGCTTTTCTGGACTCTTTACAATCTTACCCTATCTGAGGCTATGTTTCACACCGTAAGTATGAAGGGCTTTCTGTCATTAACACATAGCACTGCGCATGCCGGACGGTTTCCAGATCTACGTTTGGTACGTCCTGAAGTCTGCCCCTTTGCGGCTGCTTTCAAGGCTGCGCATTTATTTTGGTAATCGCGAACCGTTTACGAATTTATAAGTGTGATTATCCAGTTTCTGACTAACATCCTAAAACTCATGATATACAGTTAAAACCATAGATTTTCTGAAAAAAACAAGCAAGTATGATAAGATTTCTGGAGATATAAACTATATAATTACTGGTTGGCCTCCGGTGCAATCAAGATACGCAAAGCCAGAACTGGCGAGGCGGTAGCGCTCCTCACGGCGAGAAGTTGACTGATAAAAAGGGAGGATACACACAATGGGAGACAAAGGTGGCAAGAAGGACAAGAATAAGACACAGAAACAGAAGATAAAAAAACAGGAACAAGATACAAAAAAGAAGCAGGATAAGCAACAACCAAAAAACCCGTAACAGGAATCAGGATTCAAATCCGAGAAGACCACAATTCCTGATGAAGTTCTATTCCTGATAGTGGAACTTCAGACAATAATGCTGTCTCTATTTGAGGTTGTACGTCGCAGAGAGGTATTTGTCCCACAGGTGCAAGATTCCCCCTGAAGTTGATATCTCCTGAATTGATCAGCTTAGTGATGGTTATAACGGAAATTGTTACGATATGACATCTAATACTACAAACCGTTCATCTCTTACACGCTTTGCTTGGCTTTCGATTGCCGCGGCCATTATCACCATTGCACTAAAGGCCATTGCGTATTTACTGACAGGTTCGGTTGGTCTACTTTCAGATGCGCTGGAGTCTTTCGTCAACCTTGTTGGCGCACTTATGGCGTTGGCGATGTTGACGATAGCCGCTCGACCAGCCGATGAGGACCATGCCTACGGACATAGTAAGGCCGAATACTTTTCAAGTGGCGTCGAAGGGACGTTGATTCTGATTGCCGCCGGAAGTATCGGCGTAGCGGCTATTCCAAGGCTTATTACCCCAAAACCACTTGAGCAGATTGGGCTGGGATTGGGGGTTTCGATTGCGGCCTCACTCGTAAACTTGTTTGTCGCGATTGTCTTGCTAAGGGCAAGTAAGCACCACCACTCAGTTACTCTTGAAGCCAACGCACAGCACCTGATGACAGATGTGTGGACATCGGCAGGCGTGATAGTCGGGGTCGGAGCGGTAGCACTCACCGGCTGGGAACGACTGGACCCTATTGTAGCATTTCTTGTCGCCGGTAATATCGTCTGGTCGGGGGTACGTATCGTGCGCAAGTCCGCGTTGGGGCTGATGGACACGGCTCTACCGGTTGAGGAGCAAAACACATTACGAAGAGTATTAGAACCGTATGTCCAGAATGGAGTACAGTACCACGCGCTTCGTACTCGCCAATCAGGAGCGCGACAGTTTGTGTCAGTTCATGTTCTGGTTCCCGGTATATGGACAGTCCAACGCGGTCATCGGCTATTGGAAAGTATAGAAGCTGACATTTGTCGTGCGTTGCCGAGCGTTACAGTGTTTACGCATTTAGAGTCACTAAATGACCCTGCTTCATGGGATGATACGAGTTTAGACCGTACGGAAATTCCGCCGATTGAATCTCCAGCAAAGCATCAACAACAATCATCAGATGAGGATGCCAATCTTCCAAAAAATGAGAAGTTATAAAAATAAAAAATGGTTGTTCCCATTTTTTACCAATCACGGATTCCTTTTTGTTTACCATTCCCAACCTCCCTTGGCGAAATCCCGAAGGCTTCGGGACTCTTTAGCAATCTTACCACGTTTGAGGCCATGTTTTACCTCGTAAGTCTGAGAGATTTTTTGTCATTAACACATAGAAATGTGTATCTTCTAAAGTTTTTTGAACCTCCTCGATAACTTCCTGTACTCCACATCTCAAGAGATTGCAGAAATCATGAAGCTTTCAAACAATAACCAGTAAAAAATAATTTTCCACCACTGATAATGTCGGCGGTTTATTCCCATTAATTTTATTTTTTAAAGATTTTAAAGTATAAAAATACAAATATATTTTAATTAAACTTTTAGATTGACATTTTTACTAATCTATGCAATTCTTTGATCAGGGGGCTCTAATGCAAAGGGGTATGGGTTATCTTCCGTTAGTACTATTTTTTCTATTTATATTATTCCCAAAAGTATCTTTAGCAGGACATCAGAGCATTTTAAATCCAGAATGTACTCCTTGCCATTCACAAAACAGAATCCAGCAACATGGCGGCTTCTGTATCCTGTCTGCACCGCCTGCCACGATAGCCAACTGGTGAATGTAAAGGAGACCATAGCCAAAGGCAAACTGGGGCAACCGGTACGCTGTATTCGATTACCATGCTCAGCTCGATCATTCCCTTGCACATGACCAGACCTTTCTTCCCGCAGAGGGTTGCGCTGATTGCCACTTGGCGAATGTTGCCACTGAGCATGGCAATCGCGGCCTGAATTGCTACGTCTGTCATGGTAGTTCTGACCCGCAGATTCAAAGCGCTATTTCCTATGGCAGGGCCGGTAACCCTATTTACTGCTCTGCCTGTCACATGATTGATCATACCGAAGCTCATGAGAGAGATGGACAGTCGGGTCTGACTTTACCGGAATGCGCCATACCTCTCCATGCTGACAATATTGCCACCGAGCATCTGAATAAGGGGTTAAGTTGCGAAGGTTCGTCACGCAAGCGCTGATCCTGTGGTTCAGTCTGCGATTAATGAAGGTGCAGGAGGCACCTTGGCTAACTGCGACGACTGTCATCAATGGGAACAATATGATGACACTCATCACAGTCAGGCTGCCTCGTGTACCGATTGTCACAATATCCATGGCCCGGAACCATATAAGAAGTGGCCACCGTAATAAAAAGATGGGAAAAGAATGAACATCGTATATGAACTTCATAAAGTCTCAAAGACTACTGGGGCAAAGTCGTGGTTTCTGATTGCTGCGGCTCTGATACTGATCTAGGTCTTTTTCCGATATCTGGTTCAGCCCAAGATCCCCATGGCAATTTGGGATACGATCAGCCATCGACAGACTGTACTCAGTGTCATCTCCCATTATTAGTTGAGAATCATCAAGGCAACTGCTGGGTGTGCCACAATACTGATTATTCTCTGAAGCTTTGCACACCATTGAATTATCCGTCGGACCTTGATTTCACAACTGTTTGCGCCAACTATCAGACCGTCATAAAGGAACCCTTTAGCTGTAGCGATTGCCACGTACAGGCAGGAAATCACTCCATCGCTCACGATCAGACATTGCTTCCCTCAAGCGGTTGCTCTCAGTGTCATATTGCCGATGCTCCCAGCGAGCACAGCAAATACAACTTAAGCTGCACCATCTGCCACAATAGCACAAATACCAATGTGCAGAATGCAATTGCCAGGGGAAAGAGTGGAATCCCAGTTAACTGCACCGACTGTCATGGACTGATAGACCATCAGGTGCACAAGAATACTTATCTACCTTTAACAGACTGTTCCGTCTGCCATCTGATTGAACCTTGGCTTGCAGGCCAACGTTGTTAATGAACATGCCAAAAAGAATTTCGAGTGCAACGCCTGTCACAATAGCACTGATCCTGCTATACAAGCCGCTATCAGTAAGGGCACAGCAGGGAGCAAGGTCTACTGTGCAGATTGCCATATACAGTTTAGTAACCATGCCCACATGCATGATCAGACCAGTCTCACCTCTACTGCCTGCGGTGCCTGTCATGTAGCCAATGCTGTGTCTGAACATCAGGGCCACGGACCCCATGGTATCGGCTGCCTCCCTTGTCATACAAATACGGATACCAAGATTCTGACTGCTATCTATAGCGGAATGACAGGGCAGAACATTTCCTGTGATGACTGTCACCTCATTTCTGGTAACCGACCACCGATTGCTAACTGTGGTGCTGACAAAGTAGTTTCTACTGGATCTGCGACACAATTCTCAGGTTCTTCGTCCTACGATCATGATGGAACAATCGTTGGCTACGAATGGGACTTTGGTGATAGTACGCCAAAGGTGAACGGTATAACGGTCTCTCACACATATACAACTATGGGGATATACCAGATTAATTTAACCGTTACTGATAACCAAGGGGCAATAGATACTGACACCTCTGCGATCACAGTTCGGGTAGCCCAAACTTCCTTTATCGACAAGATTCTGGGCGTGAAAAAACCTGGACTTATTGTCAGGATCATAGGACAGAACTTTGGCGAGACTCAGGGCGATAGCATAGTTCGTATAGGCCCAAAGACCTTCGATTCAAGTAGCCCAGGGATAAAACTCTGGAGCAATATCAAAATCAGGATTAGACTTCCAAATTACCAATGCGGATGGTTTCAAGGCCAAGACTATAGGTATATAAAGGTATGGGTTACCGTGGATAGTGTAGACAGCAACAAGAAGAGAATCAAGGTTATTAAGCCGTTTACTTGTCCATAAGTTTAGATTGAATCAAAGACAAAAAGGTAGAGTCATACGGCTCTACCTTTTTTATATGGGATGTGATGCGTAGTTCGAATGTTAACCTTCAGCTTTCCTCTGTTCTTACTTATACTCAGTTGTAGGGCATGCCGTGTAAAACATATGACTTGTCGGTTGAAGTCCGACTGTGGGAATTTGGTAGTTCACCCACGTAGCTTGAGGGAGGTGCAAAGGGTAACCTGAAGCATTAAGTTCCCTGACAAAGGTTCCAAAGGGAACTGAGCGAACCTGCGGGCTCGTAGCAAAGGCGAACCCACATGTAGCCTCGAAATGCGCAATGAAGTTGTCGACCCTCTCCTATAAGTGGCAGATTTTCATGAAAAGGGATGTCCGTACAATGGCATTAATACCTGCATGGCCTCACTCTCGTCGATGTTGATTGATGATGAGAAGCATGCCCGTTGTTGTGGCACCGAAAACTATGACGAATGTCCCAATGTTCCTTTCAAAGATATTGAGAAAAGGTTAATGAAAACAATTCGGTGTCAATGTTTATCCACAGATTAATTAAAAAACTTAATCCCTCTCCCTTTTTTTAAAGGTTATACTAATAAAGAAGGCAATACTAAATCAGGCCATTAACCGTATCATGAGACAGCGCTTTAAGAATATCCACAATCTCTTTCACCGCTTCCTGAGGCTAACAGATTTCATTGAAAATTTAACATCGCGCTGATGAAGCGGTAAGAAAGAACACGGTTTAGTTACAGCGGGGACCTGTAATTAGCAGGAGCATGGAAGGCAATGGAAAATGCTGAGATTCCGTATAAAATCATTCTTTACAGTAAGGGCTGTGTAAAAGTGCAGATGCCGTCCTTAAAAGGTCTTTCGTGTTGGGTCTGTTAAAAAGATTTAAAAGGTCTTCTCTTCTTTTGCCATCCGGCATTAAAGATGTCAATCTCGATCAACTTAAAGGCACAGTCTTAATCACTTATGATCCGAACGAGATAGATATCCTGGAGTTTCTGGAGAGCATGTCATCTAATACAAAATTAAAAGAGATCGTTAACGGATGAAATATGAAATGTCCTCACCTCATTAAATGGGTAACCTTTGCATGTAAGGCAAGAGAGAATCCTTATTATCCCAGCGATTTTCAAGTTCGAGAATATTGTAAACGCAAAGAGCATAAGAAGTGTCCCTTCTATTTAAAGAGCACAGATGTGCAAAAGGAATTAATAGTCTCACTGTAAACTCCTCACTGCTGCTAAAATTTAATATTCCCTTAATATCGTTGTAACAATAGCTTGTTATCCTAACGCAAGATGCTTTTCATTATATTTCTAAGTCTTATTGCGTCAGCCGTAATATTATTTGTTCTCATTAAGGGAAAACCAAAGCTCTTTATGTTTCAACTTATAGAGAGAATATTTAGAGAGGGGTGAGATGTCATTCTGAATTACTAATAAGGTCATAAGTATGAATACAGTGTTTACAAAATCCCTCCTAACCTCCCTTTGCCAAAGGGAGGGAACAAACCCCTTTTTGCCAAAGAGGGGAATCCAAGGAAATCTCCCCCTTTGGAAAAGGGGGATTGAGGGGGATTTTACGAACCCTCTATACATTATTTCTTACGTTTATATGAGTAAGTCGCTGGTAGGGAGGTGAGATATGTAACAGAAATTTAACAGAATTGTAACATAATTGTAACAATTGAATTGTATCTTAAAATCTACTAGGGAGGAAAGAAATGAAAAAATTTTTGACAGTTATTTTTTCAGTTTTCTTTTGTGTGCTCACTTATGGGTTTCGCTACGCTGAAGATCTTGAGGATTGATGGGTCAACAACTGTTCTCCCTATTGCGCAGAAGGCAGCAGAGGTATTCATGAAAAAGAATCCTGATGTGAAGATGTTTGTATCAGGAAGCGGTTCAGGAACTGGCATTAAGGCGCTTATTGATGGGACTACCAATATTGCAACAAGTTCAAGAGAGGCAAAAGATAAAGAAATAGCTGCCGGAAAAGAAAAAGGGGTTACCCTTACTGCTCATAAAGTTGCTCTCGATGGGATAGTCCCTATTGTACATCCTTCGATGAAGATAGAGAATATTACCCTGGAACAACTAAGGGATATTTATAATGGAAAGATCAAAACATGGAAAGAACTCGGTGGACCGGACAGGCCGATATCTGTTGTCTCAAGAGACACAAGCTCCGGTACATATGAAGTTTGGGAAGAAAAGGTTCTAAAAGGTGATAAAGTAAGACCTGATGCACTCCTTGTTGCTTCAAGTGGTCAGGCTGTACAGACCGTTGCACAGAATAAATATGCCATAGGCTATATCGGAATCGGATACATTGATAAATCCATTAAGGCTCTAAAGGTAAATGGAAAGACAGCTACTAGTCAGAGTGTGCGTGATGGTTCATGGCCTATTGCGAGACCCCTTTTCATGTACACGAATGGGAAGCCTGCTGGGACAATAGCTAAATTTATTGACTTCATGCTCTCCAAAGAAGGACAGAAGATTGTGAATGAAGTGAAGTATGTAAGCATAAAGTAAGCAGTAAATAAGGGTCGCTTTAAACAGGCAAGTTTTTGTAGCCGAAGGCTTTCAGCCTGCGTTGAGAAATTATTTAACCCAAAACAAAGTTTGCGGCTACATTCAATGAGATTTTTTCATGTTCAGAAATAGACTCAATAAAAAATGGAGTGTAACATTGCCTTTGAAATGGCAGAAAAAAGAGAAGGCTGTTGAATTCATCGTCAGTTCTGTTGGTTTTATCTCTGTCATCATTCTTCTCCTCATTGGGTTTTTTCTCTTCAAAGAGGCATTTTATATTTTCTATAAAGCAGGTGTTGTAAATGTCCTCTTTGGTAATGCATGGTATCCTACCTATGATCCACCAAGCTTCGGGATGCTCCCCCTCATTATGGGTACTCTTGCCGTAACTCTTCTTACTGCCCTAATAGCTATCCCCTTAGGTCTTGCAACAGCCATTTATATTGCAGAAATTGCTCACCATAGAGTGAAGGAATTTTTAAAACCCCTCATAGAAATGCTTGCAAGTTTTCCGTCTGTCGTACTGGGCTTCTTTGGCATGGTAGTCATAGCGCCGATTCTCTCAAACTGGCTTTCGCCGATACTTTCTGAGAGGCTTCCTGAATTGCTGAGAAGTACGAATATCCCGTTTATTTCAACCACTCTTGCTGATTTCTGTTATAACAAACTGTTTATTGCATCGGGGCTGAATATCACTACCGCAGCTTTAATGCTCACAGTGAGAGCGATTCCTGTTATCTCAACTATTGCCGAAGATGCCCTGACAGCGGTACCCCGCACATACAGAGAGGCATCATACTCTCTCGGGGCAAATAAATGGGAAACAATCCGGCGCGTGGTTGTTCCCGCATCTGTATCAGGATTGAGTATTGCCGTGATCCTCGGCATCGGGACAATCATCGGTGAAACGATGATTGTCCTTATGGTTGCAGGAGGTGCAGCAGTAGTACCTCTATTGGATATTTGATCCTGCAAGGCCTATGCCGGCAGCCATCGCAGCAGAGATGGCTGAGGCACCCTATCAAAGCCTCCATTATCATGCGCTCTTTGGTGTAGGTGCAATCCTCTTTGTTATTACCTTTGTTTTAAGTCTCGTATCTGATTTCATATCAAAAAAATACAGGGCTGTAAGGATAGGGGAAAAGGTATGATCCATGGGACTTACAACAGATTTGGGTCTTCTGAATGGATTCGCAAGAAGAAGTTCAATCTTAAAGAAAATTTTTTCCTTTCCCTGATCAGAACCCTCGGTTTTACCGGAGCAATAATTCTCGTCATCATATTGTTTTTTGTTGCATATAACGGCATCCAGTGTCTTAAGCTGGGAATTCATAACACAGCCTCCTGTTGAAGCTATGACAAAGGGAGGGATCTTCCCGGTTATTGTTGGCACTGTACTCCTGACCTTTCTCTGCATGATTGTTGTTATACCGATTGGTGTTACCACTGCCATTTTCCTGGCCGAGTATTCAAAACCGGGAATACTCCTGAAAACCGTTATGATGTCCATATATACCCTTGCCGGTGTGCCTTCAGTCGTTTTCGGGCTCTTTGGACTTACTGTTTTTGTTGTTGCTTTTCAGTTTGGTATGAGTTTGCTTGCCGGGTCATTGACGCTTGCTGTAATGGTGCTTCCCTATATCATATCGACATCTGAAGAGGCAATTAAGGCAGTTCCTTACAGTTTTCGTGAGGCATCTCTTGCATGTGGTGCTACAAAATGGCAGACCATCAAGAAGGTCGTTTTGCCGACCGCAATGCCTGGAATCCTGACAGGTTCAATCCTGGGCACAGCAAAGGTTTCAGGTGAGACTGCTCCCATTATGTTTACTGCAGCGGCTTTTTTTACACCGGGAGTACCAAGATCACTATTGGAGCCGGTGATGGCGCTTCCGTATCATATCTATGTATTGGCCACTGCAGGCACCCATATCGAGGAGACAAGACCTATACAGTACGGGACTGCCTTGACCCTCATAATTCTTGTATTGGGAATGAATTTATTAGGAATAATACTCAGGACGAGGACAAGGGTGAAAAGGGCATGGTAGAGGAGTTTAGTGAAAAGAACATTTTTGAGATAAAGGATTTCAGTATCTACTATGGAGCATTTCCTGGCTGTTAAGAAGGTAAACCTCAATATGGAAACAATAAAATTACGCGCAATTATAGGGCCTTCGGGCTGTGGCAAATCAACTCTCCTCAGAGCATTAAACAGGATGAATGATCTAATTATGAATTCATGGGTTGAAGGTCAGGTCACTATTCAAGGGAGTAGATATTTATCAAAAGGATACTGATGTTATTGAATTACGAAAGAGGGTCGGCATGGTTTTCCAGAAGCCTAATCCCTTTCCGAGTTCTGTTTATGAGAATGTGGCATATGGGCCAAAAATCAGGGGAATAAGGAAGAAGAGCCAGCTTGATGAGATCGTTGAAAATGCACTTGTCAGAGCCGATTTATGGAAAGAGGTAAAGGATAAACTCAATGAATCAGGAATGAGTCTTTCCGGAGGCCAGATGCAGAGGCTCTGTATCGCGAGATCCCTTGCACAGGAACCAGAGGTCCTTCTCTTTGACGAGCCTACTTCAGCCCTAGACCCTATATCAACAGCGAATATCGAGAACTTACTCCAGGAATTAAGAAAAACTGTTACGATAGTAATTGTCACCCATAATATGCAGCAGGCTGCAAGGGTATCTGACTATACTGCCTTTATGTATTTAGGAGAACTGATAGAGTTTGGAGAAACAGACACACTCTTTGTTAATCCTCAGAATAAACTTACAGAAGAATATATTACAGGAAGGTTCGGATAATGGCTATCTTTGATGAAGAGTTAAATGCCTTAAAAGAAATAGTATTATGAAACTCGGCTGCATGGTTGAGGTTGCTATACGCGATTCTGTTCATTCCCTGTTGAGAGGAATAGTGATCTTGCAAAAGAAGTTATCAAGAGGGATCATCATGATCAATGCCCTCGATGTAAAAATAGATGAAGAATGTATAAGACTCATTGCTCTGAGACAACCTATGGCACGAGACCTGAGATTTATAACAACTGCCATGAAAATAACGACAGACCTTGAACGGATGGGTGACCTTGCGGTCAACATTGCCGAAAGGGCAATTGAGCTGAACGAAGAGCCGCAATTGAAACCATATGTGAACATACCGAAGATGGCCGAGATTGCGCAGGAAATGGTGAGAGACTCCCTCGATGCCTTTGTAAGGGGATGCTCAACACTGCCCTATGAAGTCATAAAGAAGGATGATGAGGTTGACGAACTTACCGTAAAGAACTTCAATGAACTCCTGGGTTTCATGATTCGTGACCCGAAGATTATATCCATCAGCGGTGAAGAGAACTTATGTTGCAAAATATCTCGAAAGGATTGCAGATCATGCAACCAATATTGCAGAGATGGTCATTTATATGTGCAAGGGGAAGATCATCAGGCATGTTACACCTGATGAATCGTAATACTTGTCGCCAAGAAACCGGCCTATGGCAGGATAAAGGGAGATTGACAGTTGGCAATCTTTGACGAAGAGTTAAGGTTGTTGAAGGAAAGGGTATTAAGAATCGGTTCGCTGGTCGAAGCAGCCATACACGACTCAGTGAAGTCTCTCGTCGAGAGGAACAGTGACCTTGCACGAAAGGTTATTGAGAAGGATCACAAGATCAATGCCCTCGATGTGGAGATCGATGAAGAATGTATACGGCTGATCGCTCTCAGGCAACCAAAGGCAAGGGATTTGAGGTTTATAACGACTGCAATGAAGATAACGACTGACCTCGAAAGGATCGGGGATCTTGCTGAAAACATTGCTGAAAGGGCAATCGAGTTGAATGATGAGCCGCAACTGAAGCCCTATATCGACATACCCCGAATGGCTGAAATTACAGAAGAGATGGTCAGAGATTCTCTTGATGCCTTTGTGAGGGGTTGTTCAAAGATACCGTATGAAGTGATCAAGAGGGATGACGAGGTGGACAATTTGAATGCCCAGGTCTTCAATGAACTGCTCTTTTTCATGATACAAGATCCGCATACCGTATCCCGAGCCACAAGAATCAGCTATGTCTCAAAATACCTTGAACGTATTGCAGACCATGCAACAAATATTGCTGAAATGGTTATCTATATGTGCGAGGGAAAGATCATAAGGCACATGAAAAACCCCGGGGAGTAAATAACTGCTCTGTTATTTGGTTTGCCTGCCTTGCTGACAGTTCATACATTTTCCCGTCTCATGGTGTAAAATAATACATACTGTTTTAAAAAATATGGATTTTAAACACCTGACAGAAGAGACGCATTGTCTTCACCTCGAAAAAAGAATTATCGAACGGGTGAGCAGAGGCATGCCTTTCGATAAGAGGCCTGATCTTACTATCTGGTTGTGCCACTTTCCCATGCATTATCTATCAGGCATCCAGTGTCCGGTTCTTGCCAAAGGCATTCGTTGCCCGCATAACGGGCCTTATACGAATAATTAAACAGGAATCCTTTGTTTATCATTCCTTAGGAAATTCTTTAGCGGACCTCAGCCCCTCTTTGATTATCGCAGCAAAGACAATGGTGAAACCGATAAGGATACCTAAGACATCTATTGCCCTGTAATAAAAAAGGATGCCGAGAATAAAGGTGAGGGCTGTGAGTCTGAGGAGGCTGAGGAAGATTATTTTCCCTGTCGGCCTGTTTGAACCGATCAGGCCTTCAACACCTCTCGCAAGGCCCCTGAGATTTACGAGGCCGAGGATACCCCCAATGAGGATACTCATGGCAGGCGTTCTTCCCCACATGAAAGCTGAAAAGATTGATAAAGGGAGAAGGATGATTGCTGACAGCCTAAACGTTCTTTTTACGAGTGGATTCATTCTCTTTTTTTGTTGCCATTCTCAGAAGTTCCCTGAAGCCTGCAATGATACCCAATAGTGCAAAGACAAAGAGCAGCCAGGGTTCTGTATGGACACCGAACCACTTCTCCATGGCGGAATCAAGTCCATAACCGATCAATCCCCCGATGACTGTTGAGATAACAAAATTAAGTCCTACGGTGCTTGCCCAGAGGAGTTGTTTGAATAATGGTTTTTCAGCCATGTCTTTTCACAATTCTAACATAGACCAACAAGTTTTAAAAAAGTTCAAATGTCAAAGCTCAAAGCGCAAAATAAGAAAAGTTCCACGATCAAGTTTTGATATTTGAATTTTGGACTTTGGATTTTGGAATTTTAAAGTTTCTTGAGCGAGGCGTAAGCAGCCTTTGCAGTTTTCTCAATATCCTTTTCAGTATGTGCAAGGGATGTGAAGCCGGCTTCAAACTGTGAAGGGGCTATGTATATCCCCTTTTCAAGCATGAGAGAAAAGAACCGTGAGAATTTTGCTGTATCCGATGTCTTTGCTGTTTTATAGTCAATAACGTCTGTTTCTGTAAAGTATGTGCAGAACATGGTTCCTGCCCTGTAGAACTTCGTTTTTACACCAGCCATCTTTGCCACATCGGTGAGTGCTTTTTCCAATAGACAGGATATCTTTTCAAGTCTCCTGTAATGCTTGTCTCTTAAAAGTATCTTGAGTGTCTCTATGCCTGCTGTCATTGCAAGCGGGTTACCTGATAAGGTTCCTGCCTGATAGACCGGTCCTAATGGTGATACGAGGGACATGATTTCCTTTTTCCCGCCGTATGCCCCAACAGGGAGTCCGCCGCCGATGACCTTGCCGAGACAGGTCATATCAGGAGTTACGCCGTAATATGCCTGTGCTCCTCCATACGATACCCTGAAGCCGGTCATCACTTCATCAAAGATGAGGATAATGCCATGCTTGGCTGTCAGTGCCCTGAGGGTTTCAAGGAACCCTGGCTTTGGAAGGACACAACCGATGTTCCCGACAACGGGTTCAATGATTGCACATGCAATATATCTCCATTCCTCACTGATTACTCTCCTGAGCGCCTCCCGGTCATTGAATGGCAGAGTAATAGTCTCCTGTGCATATGACCTTGGAACTCCGGCGCTGTCAGGAACTCCAAAAGTGGTCGCACCTGAACCTGCCTTTACAAGCAGTCCATCAGCATGGCCATGATAGCAACCCTCAAACTTTAGAATCTTGTCCCTGCCTGTAAATCCACGTGCAACCCTGATGGCGCTCATGGTTGCTTCTGTGCCTGAATTTACCATCCTCACCATATCCATTGATGGATATGCCTTCAGGACAAGCTCTGCAAGCTCAATCTCCAGCGAGGTCGGGGCGCCATAGCTTGTTCCACGCTCTATAGCCTTTTTGAGGGCCTTTACAACTTCCGGGTGGGCATGGCCAAGGATCAGGGGACCCCATGAAAGGACGTAATCAATATATGCATTCCCATCGACATCATATATTTTTGAACCCTTTGCTTTCTGGATGAATATTGGATTTCCACCGACGGCTTTGAATGCCCTGACAGGGCTGTTCACGCCTCCGGGGATGACCTCCTGAGCCTTTTTGAATAATTTCTGTGAATTTTTCCTGTTCATGAGATTTAATTCATTATTCCCTTTCTTTTTGCTATATTACTTTGTTTGTCATTCTGGCTTGTCCAGAATCTTTCTTAATCGAGGGATTCCCGACAAGCGGGAATGACACAAACAAAAAAGACAACCGCCTGAAAACTACCGATACTCTATCATAAAAAATTTGTAAGTGTCAAAAGAGTGGGTTTACCGACTATTATTCACAAGATGCAAAAAACCCTCTTGCTGGGAGAGGGCAAGGGTTGAGGGGTATTTTCGGCACAAATACTAAGTAGCGTTAACATGTCCAAAAAACCTTTTTACACATCTGTGTTCATTGTGCTATAAAAGGTAAGTCAAAAAATTAAGGAGGTTTCGATGAAAAGAGTATTGGTTTTATTATTTGTCGTATGTCTGGCTTTTGCCTGTGCGAAAAAGGAGGGAGAAAAGAAAGGGCCTTACCTTGCCAAGGTCGGAGATTCCTTGATAACGCAGGCTGATTTTGACAGGGAGATGAAAAACTTGCCCGAGTTTGTACAGAAGATGTTTGAGGACAGAGCCGGGAAAGAGAAATTCCTCGAAGAACTTGTAAAGAGGGAACTCCTCTACAAAGAGGCTTTAAAGAAAGGGCTTGACAAGGATCAGGAATATGTAAAAAAACTTGAGGACTTTAAGAAGATCACCCTCGTTGGGCTGCTTCTGCAAAAAGAGATCGAAGAGAAGGTAAAGGTCTCTGATCAGGAAGTCAAAGAGTATTATGAAAAGAACAAAGAGAAATTTGCTCCTATAACTCAGATCAGGGCAAGTCATATCCTCGTAAAGACAGAAGATGAAGCCAAGAAGATAGAAGAAAGACTGAAGAAGGGAGAAGACTTTGCCCAGATTGCAAAAAAGAGTTCTATTGATACTGCTTCAGCGAAAAACGGTGGAGACATAGGGTATTTCTCAAAAGGCCAGATGGTGCCGGAGTTCGAGTCAGAAGCTATGAGGCTGAAAACGGGTGAAATAAGCGAGCCGGTAAAGACGAAGTACGGCTACCATATTATAAAGGTGACAGACAAAAAATTTGGTCAGGTAGTCGAATTCGAAAAGATAAAAAATGTCATATCTCAAAACCTGATGGCAGAAAAACAGAAGGAGGTTTTCGATTCCTATATTGACGGGCTAAAAAAGAGTTATAAGGTAGAGATCAATAAAGAAGCGCTGTCAAATCTCACACCATCAGAAGAACAGAAGGCAGAAACTCCGGAAAAACCTGAGGCACCAAAGCAGGAGACAAAAGAGACACCAGAAAAGAAAAAATGAAGCATTTTGAGGTCATTGATATATCGGGTGACGTTGGCCTCAAGGCTTATGGGAAAAACCCGGAAGCTGCCTTTATTAATGCTGCAAACGGGATGTACAGCCTGATTACTGATCCCGGAATGATAAGAGAACAAAAGGCAATTGACATCTCTGTCGAAAGCGGTTCAATAGAAGGACTTCTTGTCTCATGGCTGAATGAGCTTATCTTTCATTTTGATGCCTACGGGTTTATAGGGAAAGGAATTGTTATTACTGAATTCACCCCTTCCTTTACCCTTCCCCTCAAGGGGGAGGGATAGGAGGGGAGGAAGTTTGCAAGCTTCGAGCCTCTGTATCAGGAGAAGATTTTGACCCTGAAAGACATGAGAGCAAACTACTGATCAAGGCAGCAACCTATCACAGGCTTAAGGTAGAGAAAAAGAATAGCGAATGGGAGATTGATGTAATTTTTGATATATAATATTTAATAACCAGTTACCAAGTTCCGATAATCAAGCAGATTAAGAACACGTTACGGGAAGTGTCATTGCGAGGAAGTCGTTGCGACTGACGAAGCAATCTGAATATCATAGCACTGAGAACGACATCAAGAGATTGCTTCGTTGAACTCGCAAGAAGCTTGATAAGGAATGTAACATGCCACTTGAAAAACTCAAAAGAATTGATGACACAAAGATAGAAGTCCCCTCCGATTACAAGCAGGGCATGAGGGTTAAGGGTATTATTTATGTTGATGACCTTCTTGAGAAAGAACTTGAGTACCAGTCAATAGACCAGGTGGCAAATGTTGCTACATTACCGGGAATTATCGGCGCATCTCTTGCAATGCCTGATGTACATACGGGCTATGGGTTTTCCATTGGAGGCGTTGCCGCTTTTGACCTCAAAGAGGGGATCGTCTCTCCCGGTGGTGTTGGCTACGATATCAACTGTGGAGTCCGCCTTTTAAAAAGCAACTTAACAAAAGATAAGGTCTTGCCGAAAATAAAGGATTTAGTTAATGTCCTTTACAATGAGGTTCCATCAGGAGTCGGCTCAAAGGGGAAAATACGGCTTGGCCCTGATGATGAAAAGAAGATCCTTCTCTATGGTGCAAAATGGGCAGTAGAACAGGGGTTCGGGAGCGCTGAAGACCTGAAAAAAATAGAATCCGGTGGATATATTGAAGGGGCTGATCCATCCCTGATAAGCCGGAAGGCATACGAGAGGGGAAGGGCACAACAGGGTACCCTGGGCTCCGGCAATCACTTTCTCGAGGTTCAGTATGTTGATGAGATCTATGATGAGCAGGCCGCAAACATCCTCGGACTTTTCAGGGACCAAATTACTGTAATGATTCATACAGGTTCCCGGGGTTTTGGACATCAGGTATGCACAGACTTTCTTGAGGTCATGGAACGTGCGGCTATCAAATATAAGATAGTACTTCTTGACAAAGAACTTGCCTGTGCACCTTATGCAAGCTCTGAGGCACAGGATTACCTTGCTGCCATGAGGGCTGCGGCCAATTATGCCTGGGCGAACAGGCAGTGTATCATGCACTGGGCAAAAGAATCCTTTATGAATATTTTCAATATTTCACCGAGAGAACTCGGCATGAGCCTTATTTACGATGTTGCCCATAACATTGCAAAGGTAGAAGAGCATGAAGTGAATGGCAAGAAGATGAAGCTGGTAGTTCATAGAAAGGGTGCGACAAGGGCATTCCCTCCAGGCCATCCAGAACTACCTGAAATTTATAGATCCCTTGGCCAGCCTGTCTTGATCCCCGGTGATATGGGAAGGGTATCTTTCGTCCTTCTCGGGACTGAGAAGGCAATGAAGGAGACTTTTGGCTCTACCTGTCATGGTGCTGGAAGGGTGATGTCAAGGCATCAGGCAATAAGGAAGGCAAAAGGCCGCTCCATATGGCGTGAAATGGAAGACAAGGGAATTATTGTCAAGTCTGCCGGCCGGGAAACCCTTGCAGAAGAAATGTCCGAGGCATATAAGGATATCTCAAATGTCGTCGATGTAGTTCATAAGGCAGGCATTTCGAAAAAGGTAGCAAGGCTCAGACCGATTGGGGTGATAAAGGGGTAAGAGCGATAATTCAGCGCCTGCAAGATTGACTCATTTAATAGCATGTGGTAAGCTTTTTTCATGAAGACTATTACCGAGAAGACCACAAAGATTCTTAATCTCATAATCCCGGAAGGGGATATTGATTACAAAGTCAGAAAGATTCTTAGGGAAGATCTTAAGAGGAAACTTGCAGAATTCCAGATTATTGACAATCGCTTCCAAAAAAAATATGGGATGACACTTGACGAGTTTGAGAAACGGAATATTGTTAAAGAGAAAGGGTTTTCCTTTGAAGCAGAGAGTGATTATCATGAATGGGACTCAGCTATGGATGCCATAGAAACCTTGGGGGCTAAGATAAAAGACCTTTCTGTAGGATGATAGATAATGTTGAGAAGCAAATTTATGAAGTTGCTTCTAAGTTTGCCTTTGTTGAAAAAGCAGAAACTCTCCTGAAAACACCCAATACCATAAAAATTAAGCTCTCCATTACATCAACATGTTTTATTCAGATCTATCAGAATGTTCAGAAAAATATTAAAAGCTTCGTTGTTATATCCGGCAATCAAAGGTTATTTGGCAGAGATTGTGATGGTGGGGTATGGCACTAAAGATGTTCTCGGGACACCATACTTAATTCTTGATGTCACCCTTCTCGATGCACTACGCTGAAACCAGGCTCTAAAAGAAAAGAGATAAATATGGTGTCCCCGAATAGCAGCCGCGTGAAGGAAAAGTTAATTGCATAAAAGAAAGCCTGACCCTATTACCTTAATATGTCATTACTAATCACATGGTTGGGGGTCGATTCAAGAGCTCCAGCGTCAATATACATTGCAAGCGATAGTAGAATCACCTGGGGGAAAGACAACAAGTGGGATTACGGACGAAAGATTTTTGGGTTTAACAAATCGCCAGATATTATCGGCTATTGCGGAGACGTGTTATTTCCAACATTGGTTTTACCACAAATAATTGATATTGGTGATAAGGGATTACTATTCGGTAAAAAAGCAACTTGTAAAGAAAAATTCGAAATAATAAAAGAAAGAATAATTAATCTTTTTAATGATTATCCTAAAAATATTTTAAGCTCTCCTTTTTCGATTGTTCATGCATCAAGAGATGACAAAAATTTCTTTTGCCATATTATTGAATGGAATAAGGAGAGTGGATGGAAAGGGAAAAAGGCAAATTTCAGCGATCATTCAAATAAGCTTTTTGTTTTAGGATCTGGTAAAAATGAATTTCTTAGTAAATTCAAAACATATTGGGAAAGTAGCAACAAAAAAACTAGCCGGGCAGTTTTTCACTGCTTTTGCGACACACTATTCAATATCAAAGACGATTATTGTGGAGGCTTGCCACAACTAATGGGATTATATAGAATTGGAGATTCCAGATGTTTTGGTATAATTAAAAAAAGAAAAAGATTTGTTTCTGGAATAGAAATCCCACATTCAATCTCGAAGTGCAACACAAGAAGAAGCGACTTCAAGTGGTGTTTTAAACCCCAGACACTTTCTGGGGCGATTGTTGATCAATGATTCTATCTGAGCAATCTGCTCCTCTGAAATCTTACTGAAATCCGTACCCTTTGGCAAATACCATCGAACAAGACCATTAATGTGCTCATTAGTTCCTCGCTGCCATGAGGCATAGGGATGGGCAAAATAGCACTTCAGACCAATCTCTGAAGTAATCTCTTCATGCTGGGCGTTCTCGGTCCCGTTATCGAGGGTAAGTGTCCTTCTCATTGAGGCAGGGAGTGCATATAACCGTCTGATGATGGCATCCTTTGTTTCCTCTGCACCCTTGCGCTTCAGTTTGGTAAGCAATAGCAGCCTGCTTTTTCTCTCTGTGAGACTGTTTAAGGCAGCAAGGCTTTTCCGGGATATGAGACTATCGCCTTCCCAATGACCATAGTAATGTCTGGATTCAACTGATTTCGGCCTGACATCAATCGGCACCCGATTGGGAATCTTGGTTTTACGTACTTTTCGACCTATGCTCTTGTGCATGCGCTTCCGATGACAACGGCGCAGAGAAGCGATCAGTTCCTCACGCTCTGCTGTCTTTGGGTGATAGATATACTGGTAGATCGCCTCATAGCTGATTGAAAAACCAGGATGCTCCAATGGAAGTCTTCCGGCTGTCAGTTCGGGAGACCATCCTATGGCAAGTTTCTCCAGTACATACTGACGGACTGTCTCGTTCTTAAGCCGGGGACGCCTACTTGCCGTTTTCCTCCGTTCATCGGCTCGGTATTGCGCTCGACACGGGGTGTAGCATCTGTATTCAGAAGAGGCGTTTCGTTTGAGTTCCCGTGAGATGGTTCCTTTGTCCCGGGCAAGGGCACTGGCGATCTCGTTCAGCCCCTTACCCTCCCAGTTCATTTTAGCTATGAGTTCTCTTTCGTCCATGGTAATATGTTTGTAGTTCTTTGGCATAGACACTTAGGATAGCATCTCCTTTTCTGCTCTCCCAAGTGTTGCACTTCATTGTTGAACTGGCGAATTAAAAAATCTACCGATCTTAGCTTATTGGAATGGAGAAATGAATTATTTGAAAGGTGTGATGAAAAAAACTGGACAAAGACTACAAGGTGCTCAAAAACAACCTAATCCTGTCGCACATAACTAAGGCAACTCCCTGGCTTCACATATGTGAAAGCGAGGCGTCGAAGGAATTGGCGGCTTAGGCTGCCAATTCCCTGCCGGGGTTAATATAGAAAAAATTACTATTTAACAACTCAATCGAGCGGATTTTTCCCGCGGCTAAAGCCGCTCCAAAAACCGTTTATTTCGAATGTCCGGCACCAAATGAAGATAAATGGAAAAACAAAAGATAATTGAGAAGCTAAAGGAGCGTTTGGAAGTGCTCCGGGGACTATCTGCAAGTGCAACCAAAGACCCCGCTTTTAAGAAATGGCGGCGAGATACAGACGTCTCGCTCGAACATCTTTTTGGGAAAGACACTCGTCATATTCGCGATTTCCGAGGCGTCAGTTTTACTCCTGGGTCGTACAATATGATGAATCCTGAACCTGCTTTCGCGCAAGCTTTTGTTAATGGAAAAGCAAGTGCGGATGCGCTTCTTCAATCTATGATTGACGAAGTGCAAGAGTATTGGCCGGATACAGGAGAAAATCTTGGACAGCGAGAGGAAAAGAATCCTGCATCATCCAATAAAGTTTTTATAGTACATGGGCATAATGAAGCTGCACGTGAATCTGTTGCACGCCTGATAAGACAGATTGGGCTTGATCCTATAATACTGCACGAACAGCCAAACAGAGGAAAAACAATAATTGAGAAATTCATCGATTACTCAGACGTGGGGTATTCCGTTATCATCTTGACGGCTGACGACCGGGGAGGGAAAACCGACGATTTACCCGATGCATATAAACCACGTGCAAGGCAGAACGTTATCCTTGAGCTCGAGTTTCTTCCTGGGGCGAATCGGACGGGATCGTGTGTGCGCTTTATATGAAGAAGGAGTGGAAATTCCTTCGGATTATGACGGTGTCGTATTTGTTCCCTTAGATAAGTCTGGCGGATGGCGACTTCTTCTCGGGCGAGAACTACGAGCCGCTGGGCTTGATGTTGATCTTAATAAGATAATCTAAAGCCGAACTAGCCAACTCCAGCGGACGGCTGTTAGCCGCCGCTGAGCTTAGGCCGTTGTACGCACTAATGAATTATTTTGATGGTAAAACGATATCACTTAAGCGTCTATTCGGCAACATACGTGGTAAAATTGGGATACTAATGCTGTTAGTAAGCAGAAATAGTAACGCAGATAGGAGATTATCACATGAGTGAGAAAAAGCGAACTATTAAGTATCATCCCAAAAAGGGGCTTTTTTCTCTCGCTGAATTATCAGATCTTTTGCCGCCTCCAAAAGTCCGGAAGTCCTATCAACAATGAACAGAACAAAGTCTATGATAAAACAACTTGTTGAAGCACGTAAAGATAATCGTTCGTAGAAGCCTTACTTGAAGAAGTGCGCAAAAATCAAGAAGCATGCAAGCCGCCAGAATCCTTACTAAAGACATTGGCTGAAACGCAGAAAGCCTCATCTAAGGCGGGCACACTTCTTGAAGAAATGCGGAAGGCTCAAGAGACATACAAGCCGCCAAAATCCTTACTAAAGACATTGGCTGAAACGCAGAAAGCCTCATCTAAGGCGGGCACACTTCTTGAAGAAATGCGGAAGGCTCAAGAGGCGTACAAGCCGCCAGAATCCTTACTAAAGACATTTACTGAAATCCAGAAAGAGGCGTCAAATATTGATAAAACACTTGCTTCCATAAGTGCAACTAAGGATTTATTACAGCCGACGAATACAATAATTCAACAAATGCAGATGGCACAGAAAGCCTCATCTAAGGCGGGTGCACTTCTTGAAGAAATGCGGAAGGCTCAAGAGGCATGCAAGCCGCCAGAATCCTTACTAAAGACATTGGCTGAAACGCAGAAAACCTCATCTAAGATGGGTTCACTTCTTGAAGAAATGCGGAAGACCCAACAGGCGTGCAAGCTACCTTCAACCTTGCTAAAGTCATTATCCGACATGCAGAAATCTGCAAGTTCAACGAAGAATCTGATTGACATATTATCTAAATCAGCTATGACAACGCGCAAAAAATGAGATACGACGATCAAGTATTTATCAACTGTCCGTTCGACGAAGGTTATAAATCTTTATTTGATGCTGCTATTTTTGTTGTGTTAGATTCCGGCTTTGTTCCACGTTGCTCCAAGGAGACCAACGATGCAAGCCAGTTTCGCTTGGAAAAGATTAATGAAGTAAAGAATCTCAACATGCAAATACGGAATACATGATATTTCCAGGACTGAACTTGATTCCAAAAGCAAATTACCTCGATTTAATATGCCATTTGAACTGGGCTTATTCTTCGGTGCTAAACGGTTTGGCAAAGAAATACAGAACAGAAAGGTTTGTTTAGTTCTCGATCGCTATCCATATAGGTACCAAAAGATGTTGTCTGATATATCAGGAATGGATATTCGCACACACAAGAACAATCATCAATTACTTGTCACGGAAATAAGAGACTGGCTACAAACTTCGTCCAAACGAAAGACAATTCCCAGTGGAAGCATCATCTACCAACGTTTCAAAAAGTTCAAGAAGGAATTTGGCAGGTTATGCAGCCAAAGCCGATTAATCCCCGATGAACTAACCTTTATTGACTACGTGAACCTCGTCGCATTGTGGTCGAGGAACAGAACGAGTAAATACTTCGGGACGGGTCTGTTGGGGACGTTGCCAACTTAAAGTGACTGGGAATGGGAGAATGAGCTTTCAACCAATCGTTCAAGCGGGGAACCCGCTTAACTCATTGTTAATCGGTGTGCCGTGTGTGAAGATTTGCGGAAACATTGAATGAGTGATGAACCTATACGACTTCAAAATAATTTTATCGCTTGACAAAGAACCAGCACAGGAAGACGCCCTCACAGCTGGGTTAGACAGGAGGATGTGCTACCTTTTCTTGAAAAAGAAATAGAGGATGAAAACATTATTATCTATGCATCCTTACGACACATTTTTATTCATGCTGTTCTGATACCGGAGGTTGCGATTGATGACTCAACCGTCGATGATCTTCAAGGCTGGAGTCATAATCCATTTTCCACTTGGGGGATAACATGCTCTTCAGATGAAGCTTGGATTGAAGGACCCCTTGCTCATGCTGGAAGTAAAACCCTGAGTAAGGGGGAGCCGATATTATTTGGTCGCTCTTTTGAAGGGGTTGAATCTAAGAAGCTGTACTTTGAGTTGGAACAGAAAATATCTCATGTATTAGGGATTCACTTCATGTCCGAACGTAGTGCTTGGTGTAGACTTGACAGATTTGGCGATTTTGAAGACATCGTAAAAATCATAGAGATAAATAGGCTGCCGAATAATGAAACGGGCACAGTTATTACAATTAAGAAAGACATCTTTGGAGAGTACACCAGTGTAAGTAAAATGTTATTAGTTCGTATGTTTGATTTCACACGATATAAATCAGGTAGTTTTTCCGGCTGGGGTTCTCGAAATGCTCCGATACAATTTGATGGTAAGAATAACATTTTTGGAAGCTTGGTAGTCTCCGAGAGTTATGGGAGCTACTCAAGAGGATTTCAGGTCAAGAAAATCAGCATTCCAAAGGATAAAATAATAAATAATATGTGGGGTAAGCCTGAATCCAAAGAGGCAAAGCAGTACGCAACGTTTATTGCATATGATTGGAAAAATAAAAAGATTGCTGAAATATCATGTGACCCTGCATGGTTATCTAATTATTTTACTAAGTCAGATCTTCCTTTCGAGATAACCCCGCATTTTTTAAGCCCGAAGTCTTGTTAAAATACAAGAGCGATAGGGCAAAATACCATTTAGAAAGTCGATCAGTTGGTTGCCGTGGCGCATGGCATTTAAAAACGTTCGATGTCAATGCAGCAGGTCAAGTCCATACCTATCTAATATATTTGAGTCATCTTCCTTACGAAGAACAGCTTCATTGGAAACAATATAATGAAAAGCCCAAAGCGCCACTTTCTGAAAGAGCAATTACCACTGACTTTGATGGCCAATTTTATGAAGGATACGACGCACTTTATAGCCTAAAGAATAAGCTTGACAAGCTACATCGCGCAAAAGTCGGCTGGTGGACTCTAAGGGACGAAGATGCGCCTAAGACAGTCCACTATCCATATACCTCTTCTCGTGATGAATGGGCGGAGGAAATATTGAATCTCGATCAACTCGTGGTTGAGGGTTTAGATGAAAAATGGTTGCGCAAGAGAGCAAAAGAGCTTGGCAGAAATCCTGACATAAAGTTAAGAGCTCTAAAACTTACTGAAGAATGTCTCATTGCTGTGGGCTTTGAGGCTGAACATGCGCACCAACTCATGTCACCCTTCCATGAAATCCATAACTTACGCTCCATATTGAAAGGCCATGCTTCTGGAAGCGAAGCAGAAATAGTGAGAAAGCAAGCATTACAAGATTATGGTAGCTTTCGTAAGCATTTTGAACATCTATGTTCCGTGTGCGACGAAAGCCTGGAAACAATTATTGAGGCTTTTCGTGATCTTTAATCGCAAGCATTATCAGAATGGAAATAGCGGTCAGCCCTTGACATTGGACAAAGGATGATCGCCGCTAACCAATCGTTCAAGCGGGGAACCCGCTGAACTCATTGTTCATTTCTTTTCATAATCGCTAATTTTCTTCACTGTCTATTTTTTACACCTTGTAGGTGTTAGTCTCACTCTTTTCAATATCATCTGCTCTGCACATTTGATAGAGAAGTTAACGGAAGAAAATTACATTTCTGGCTTTTTTGTGGTATTGTTTTAATCATGATTAGATTTAAGAAAGTTCCAGAAAATATCCATCAAAAAATGAGTTTGCTGAGTGACTTTTTTCTCCGTGACTCTAATGTTATCTTTGCGTACCTCTTTGGCGGAATGGTCAAGGCGAGGCCAAATCCCCTGAGCGATGTCGATCTGGCGGTGTATGTGAAGGACATGAAGAAACCGGATTATCTTGAGATGTTTGGTAGAATTGCAGATATACTCGGAACTGATGAAATAGACCTCGTGATTCTTAACAATGCACCGCTCAGTCTTGCAGGGCGGATCTTGCAGGGAAGAAGAGTCTTGGTTGATAAAAAGCCTTTTGTAAGACATCTTTTTGTAACAGTTTAGTCCTTCCGTAACTTTTTTCGCCTGACATCTACCAGACATCCACAAAAGTGTTGACTTGCAGGCGATTTATTGATATTATATAAAGAGTATAAATACTCTTTATAGGAGATAACATACAAAAAATAGACATCCTTAAAAAGCGTCGAGCTGTACTTAAGGAAGAAATCACAGCGAGCCTCGATTTTTTCCTTATCGGTACAATCGCCAAGTCCCCTGCCATGACCGGCTATGGTCTTACGACAAAGGTGAAGGGGAAAACCGAATCTCTATATGTGCGAAAAGGCATAGTAAATAAAGCGCAGGAAATGGCCAGACGGTACAGTAAAATGTGGCTACTCATGCAGAAACTCTCCAAGGTCAACTGGGAGATTCTAAACCTGGAGAACGAATAAGGAGTATGCCTCGCCCCTCTTATCCACCGCCTGACTTTACCTGTCCTTATGAGCATAACTGTCCTTATTTGGATTGGCTGTCCACGACGTGGGTTTTGGGTGAGTATCGACGTGCCGGTGAAACGTACCAAGAACATCTGAGGATCATAGATACAATGGGCGATGAGTTGAATACTGCACTGAAACGAATCCAGGCACTGGAGAAGGAAAATGCGGAATTGAAGGCTAAGAATACTGCTTTACATCGGAGGCAATTTAAGGCAAACAAAAAGAAAGATACTGATGAAAACGGCAGGGATGCAGAGAATGCCTCAACACCAGTAGATGGGGGGAAGAAGAGGCGTGGCGCTCCGGTTGGCCATTCGGGATGGTTTAGATACAAACCCATACATGTGGACCAAACCGTGGAAGTACCCGCCCCGAGGATTTGTCCCCATTGCCAATCCCACAATCTCACGCCGATTAAGGGTGTTAAGGAACATCTTCAGGAAGATATTGTCCTTCAGCCCCGCCCCTTTGTTACCCGATACCTGCATCGTGAGGCATTTTGCGGTCATTGTAACCGGCCTGTTGTTCAAGCGGCAGAAGATGAGCTTCTCAATGCCCCTATCGGACCGGTTGCGAAGTCTGCTGCTATCTATTTGCGGTATCGAATGGGCATGACATATAGAAAAGTCCAGGAGGTTTTCAGGGATTTATTCGGCCTGCAATTTGTGCCAGCCTCTGCTGTGGGGTTTGACCGACAAGCAGCGGTAAAGGGTGCGGCGATTTATGAAGATTTGCGAGAGAAGATCAAGGCTTCCGCTGTCATTCATGCAGATGAAACTTCATGGCGAAATGACGGCATAGGCCATTTTGCATGGTATGCGGGCAATACCGATCTGGCGTTCTTCCAGATTGACCGGCATCGGTCAACGGAAGTGGCACAATCCATCCTCGGATCAGATTTCGGCGGGGTTCTGGTTGCCGATCGTTATGCCGCATATAACGGCGCCAATGCGAAAGCGCGGCAGTCATGTTTGGGCCATCTCATGACTAAAGCCAAAGAAATTACCCGGGAGCTTCTGCTCATAGAGGATGCAGCCCGTGATAAAAAGGCAGAAGCCTTTTGTGATAAAATCGCTACTTTTTTCTCAGAGGCTTGCGCGGTAGGACAGGAACTTCTCTCCGGTACCCTTCAATGGAATCAAGCGTCTCTTATCGAAAAACAATTCGTTTCGGATCTTAAAAAGCTTTGTGCCTGCAAGCTCAGTTACAATCCTGCTGAAACTTTAAGAGCTTCACTTATCGGAAAGGATCAAAAGCATTTGTTCACTTTCCTTCGACATCCCGGTGTGCAGCCAACAAACAATCAGGCAGAACAATCAATCCGTTTTCTTGTGATCTTTCGTAAAATCATGTTCGGAACACGCTCTGAAAGTGGATTAAGGACACACAGCATCTTGCCCAGTCTTCTGCTTACCGCCATGCGACAGGGTCGGCATCCAAGAGAATTTCTGCAAACTCTCCTGACTTGCGACACCGCTAAAGCACAAGCCGCTCTTTACTGCAATTCAAGCTGAGACATCAGACGACAAATGTACTAAACTGTTACTCAAGCGAAGGGATAGGTCAAAGGGACACTTCCTACATTATTTAATTCTATTTTCCAAATTTCCTCTCACATAACGTTTCCAGCCAATGCCTTGATTTCTTCTGAACAGTAAATATCCTGTTATTTAACAATGAAACTCGACTGAATATATCAAAGGAATGCAAAGCTCAGTACGAACTGGTTCAACCTTTTTGAACAGGCTGGTTTCAATATTCTTCTCGAAGAATAGACAATGCAGTTGATTTTATTTCGGAGGGTTACCAGATTACCCTATCATCGGCAGGAAAGTTGTTTTGACTTGAAAAGCATTCGTAAGCAGGTATTCATAAATAATTTTTAGTAAGCCCCTCTATACTCCTTTAGGAAAGGGGGAGTTCAACAGAAAATTTCTGAGAAACCTGGGTAGTTAGAAAAGTTTTGTATGTGTTTCTTTATCATAGTAGGAGAGGGAATCGAGATTCCTCTTTTTTAACCTCTTATATACCGTATCAGGAGAAATCTTTCGGGGGCTGTATTTTTGAGAGCAAGCGGCAAATCCCCACAGAGAGCTATAACTAGGAATATATTCATAATAAAAATGTGTGAGAGGAAAAATATCATTGAGCGTTTTTAAAATATCCATATAGCGATATCTGCCTGAAGTATAGAAAACACCTGTTACATGAGTCACAAAGATACCGGTGGTCTTGAGAGCCTTTTTTATATCCGAGTAGAATTTCATGGTATATAGTTCCTGAGCCGGCCCTTTTTCAAAAGGATCACTTATGTCGGCGATGATAACATCAAAGAATGGCGTGCTGTTACTGATGTATTCCTTTGCATCGGCGAAAATTAATTCGACCCGCTTGTCGTTGAAAGAACCATGGTGCCAGTTCCTGAGATGTTTTTTGCATAAGCTTACAAACTCTTCATCAATATCTACCATGACGACTTTTTCAACTGTTCCATGTCTCAGAACCTCTCTGAGAGTTGCTCCCTCACCTCCGCCGAGAATCAGAACAATCTTCGGGTCCGGGTGTGCGATCATAGCAGGATGTACAAGGGTTTCATGGTAGATAAACTCATCTGCTTCAGCAGACTGTATTTTGTTGTCGAGAACAACAAGACGTCCAAGCTCATAAGTATCAATGAATTCTACCTGTTGGAACCTTGTCTTAACTGATAAAACATGCTTTTTTATCCTGTGATATATCCATCTGTGTCTGCTGTCTTTGTCAATGAACCAGTTATTTTTGTTGCTTGGAATTGACAATTTCCTACCATGCAAGCTTTCTCTGCATCAGTTTCTCATACAAACCTTTTGTCATAAAAGACTGCCGGTGGATTTCTCCATCGTAAAATTTTGTTATTATCTCCGGGTCATGTCTTGCCTCACGCGGCGAGAGACCTTTTGATGCGACAGCAAAGACCCACCAGTTTCCCGGATACGTTGCAAGAGGAGCAGTATACAGATCGACCAAAGGGAAGACGGATTTAAGCACTTCCTGGATTTCAATAACCATATCTTTATGAAAATGGAGCGATTCCGTGTGTGTAACGAACATGCCATCATTCGTAAGACACTGTTTGACAGAAGTAAAAAAATCTCCCGTGAAAAGACTTCGTGCAAACCCGATAATATCTGTAGAATCAATGATAACTGCATCTATATCTGCGTGTTGCCTTTTTAATACAAAATCCGCTCCGTCCATAATTTTTATCTCTACACGCGGATCATCAACGCCTGAAGCAACACCGGGGAAGAATCTCCTTGAAACGTTGATTACTTCCTCATCTATCTCCACGAAATAGACTTTTTCAACTGTTTTATGCTTGAGCACTTCTCTCACAACTCCTCCGTCTCCACCACCAATCACGATTACCTTCTTTGGACACGGATGGGCATGCATGACGATATGGGTGAGCATCTCATGGTAAAAAAACTCGTCCCTTTCAGTAATCTGGACAACATCGTCAAGGATGAGCATCCTGCCGAAATGCGGGTTTCTGATAACCTTAATTTCCTGAAACTTACTCTTACCCCTGTAAAGGATCTCTTCCACGTCATAGGAGTACTCCACCGGCGCATATGGTGCTTTTTCAAAAAATTTAATCATTGTTTCATCCTTTCCTTATATCAGTATAGTTTTTGGTATTGAAAAGCCATTGAATTCCGAAGCATAGGATATAGTATAGGCACCACTTGATAATATGAGAATCAGATTTCCAATGTTCGGTTCCGGGAGAGCTACATTTTTATCTATCACATCGAAGCTGTCACAGCTCGGACCTGCCAGTGTCCATCTCTTTTTAGACCTTGCATGTTTATAGCTTTCTACAATGTAGCTGTATGTTATGCCACCGACGCTCTCCATCAGACCGTTAAAAACGCCTACGTCTATATAAAGCCAGTCTTCATCCGATCTGGAGGCTTTTCCAATTACTGTTGTAACCAATACGCCGGCATCTCCAACCACTGCTCTGCCTGGTTCGATATGTATTTCAACGTCTTCAGGGAATATAGTCATAAATAAGGTTGTTTACCTGTTTCTCGATTGCATCGATACTGATCACATGTTTTGTGTAATTTATCGGATAACCGCCGCCGATATTAAGAAGGGTCAGTTTTATACCATTCTTCTCGGCTTTACCCCACAAAGCCCTTGCCTTGTCAAGGGCAATATGCCAGTTGTAAATATTTGTGCACTGAGAGCCAACATGAAAAGTAATTCCTACCGGATTGAGTCCTTTTTCTTTTGCAGCAGACAGAAGAGCTGCAGCCTCATCGAGTTCTACGCCGAACTTTTTGCTCAGGGGCCACTCGCTGCCTTCGTTCGGTACGGAAAGCCTTACATACACATTGCAGTGAGGAGCATAGTTTGAGAGTTTTTCTATCTCGTCTTCAGAATCATATGAAAAATAATTGATTCCGTAGGAGGAAGCCAGACGCAAAAACTTGAGAGATTTTACAGGGTTGCTTGATATAATCCTTTCGGGCCCTACACCGAGGGACGCAAGTATTTCCAGTTCTCCCTCAGAGGATATTTCAAAACCCAGGTTAAGATCGTTCAGGAATCTGAGGATCTTTCTGTCAGGGTTTGCCTTCACAGCATAAAATACCTTTGAGTCCTTAATATGCTGTCCAATGAGGGATACTTTTTCCCGGACTGTGTCACTGTCAATAAGAAGGAAGGGTGTTTCTATCTTTTCTCTATCAAGGTATTTTAGTACCTTAAACAGAGTAGATTCAGGGATAAGGCTTGCATGGAGTCTCTCTACTTTGAACGTTCTCAGCATAATGGTCCTTTAATGTTGCCGGCATTTACACAATTGTTTGGATTTTATTTAAAGGTATCTAAGAAAAAATTGCAACAGGTTTCAAGTGCCCTTTCTCGCTTGAAGAAGTCTTTTTGAAGCGGCACGGACAGCTTCAGAGATATTTTTACTTTTTGTGAGTATCGAGAGGTCTTTTGTTTTCAGTTCACTGAGAAGGGGCACAGCATTGCCGGCTGGCGTCTTCGGATTTGAAACAACAGAAAGGACAATTACATAGTTTTTCATCCATTCTCTTTTCCTTATTATTTTTCTTAAGACTTCCTCTGGCACAGACCGTGACTTTGTTATGATCTCGATTTCTGTTTCCGTGATTTTAGGGTTGTCTAAAACAGCAAGCACAATCTCTTTATTGGGATCTTTTATAAGAATGGAACGTACTTCCTTTCCGCCTCTCAAAGCGAGGAGCCTCTTCTCGCCAAAACTCAGTCTCTGGATCCTCTGAAGGAGTGTCAGTGAACGCATCTCGGGTGTTTTCCTTACCTTTGGAACCTCTGCGTGGAATGCTACAGGGACCTGTAAAGTGTCGCTTATAAGATTTCTTGCCTCTTCGGGTACATCAGGGCTTTCTAAGAGCAGCTTAAGTATCTCAGGCCTTTTCATATTTGCTTTTGCGATTTCAGTGAATACTGATGGATCTTCGGATTCCTCAATGATAACCTCAATTAACTCTTGCGATGCAGTCGAAAAATCTATTCCGAGAAGTTTTTGTTCTTCCATTTCAAACTCCTGTACTTTTAACCTATTTTAGTCTATGAAGTAAGTGTCTGTCATATCCAGCTTGTCTGGAATCTCCCCTCTCGCCGCGAGAATCTTTGCCAAAGAGAGGGATATTGCCTGCCTTGACAAAGGGAGGTTAGAGGGATTTATTTAACAATGTCGTCATAATTATGATTCTTAGTAGCTATTTGCATGTATGTTTCGTCATATATAAAAAGTATTCTATGTTACCACTCCTTCCAGGCAAAGGAGATTGAAAGACTCCCATTGTTCTCAGGCTGAGGCCTTCTAACTCTTTCCGGATGTTTTCAACAGCTTTCAATCTCTTTTCTTCTTCTCTTACAATACCACCTTTCCCTACCTCTCCTTTCCCTACCTCAAACTGAGGTTTTACAAGGGCAAGTATTCTACCTTCTGCCTTGATACATCCGAGAACTGCAGGCATTACCTTGGTCAGGGAAATAAAAGAAACATCCATCGTGACCATATCAATATTACTTTTCCTAAGATCTTCAAACTCAGTACCCATGAACCTTTGCTCCTGATCCCGGATTATTCTGTCGAGATATCTTACATTCAGTCTTTCCATAAGCACAACTCTCTGATCTTTTCTCAAAGGCCATGCAAGCTGTCCATATCCTACATCTATGCAGTAAACTTTCTGTGCTCCTTTTTTCAGTAAACAGTCTGTAAATCCACCTGTCCCTGAACCAACATCCATAATAATCTTCCCGGTGACGTCGATGCTGAAGAAATCAATAGCCGCCTCAAGCTTGATGCCCCCCCTGCTGACGTAAGGCATGACTCCTTCTCTGAGGGATATCTCTGCAGTATCGCTGACAAGGGTACCGGCCTTTGTTATCTTATTGCCCTCCACAAAGACCTTTCCCTCCATAATGAAAGCCTTTGCTAATTCCCTGGATTTTACAAGCCCTCTTGAGACGAGAATTTTATCCAATCTTTCCTTCAATGGCTATATGTTGGTTCTTTGAGGAGAGAGAGTGCGGATTGATATATGCCTTCTTCATCGAGACCATATTTTTTTCTCAGTTCATCAAGATGACCCTGGCAAATAAATTCATCCGGTAATCCAAGTCGACGGACTTTTACATGTGGAATCTCTGCATCATTCAGAAATTCAAGCACAGCACTGCCAAAACCACCGCTCAGGGTGTTATCTTCCACGGTGATAATCTTTTTAATCCGTGAAGCTGTTGAGATCAGGAGATTACAGTCCAGGGGTTTTGCAAACCGTGCATTGACAACCATCGCGCTTACACCATCCTTGTATAGCCGCTCAGCAGCAAACACGGCTGGATAGACAGAATTACCAAGGGCTATTATAGCAATCTCATCTCCATCCTTAAGAATTTCAGCCTCTCCAATATGGAAAGGCATATATAAAGAATGAGGAAAGCTGGGTACGTTTCCTCTCGGATACCGTATGGCTGACGGGCCGTCATGTTGCAGGGCAAGCTCAAACATGACCTTTAGTTCAAAAGAATCTTTCGGCGCCATCACTACAATATTCGGGATATGTCTGAGATATGACAGGTCGAGGAGACCGTTATGGGTAGGTCCGTCTTCTCCAACAATGCCAGCCCTGTCGATAGCAAAAACAACAGGGAGGTTCTGGAGACAGACATCATGGACAATCTCATCATAGGCCCTCTGAAGAAAGGTTGAATAGATGGCTACGACAGGCCGTAAGCCTTGCGTGGCAAGTCCTGCTGCGAAGGTTACTGCATGAGGTTCAGCAATGCCGACATCATAGAATCTGTCCGGGTATCTTTCTGCAAACTCTCTCAGACCGGTGCCTTCTTTCATCGCTGCTGAAATAGCGACGATCCTCTCATCTTTTGCAGCAAGGTCTGTCAGAATCCTGCCAAAGGTTTCACTATAGGTAGACCCGCCTCCTGTGATGATTGATCCTGTCTCGACTTTGAAAGGACCAACCCCATGAAAAAAAGACGGTCTTTTCTCTGAAAACTTATAACCCTTTCCCTTTTTTGTTACAGCATGTATCAGGGTAGGGGATGTCTGCTCCTTTTATCCTCTTGAAGGTCTCGATTAAAAGCTCTATGTTATGACCATCTATGGGACCGATATAATTAAACCCGAGTTCTTCAAAGATGATTCCGGGAAGGAAAAGTCCTTTAAGCATCTCCTCTGTCCTCTGAGCTATCCTTGCAGCCCTCTTCCCCAGTTTCGGAATTCCTTCGAGGAAAGATTTTGTCTCTCTTTTGAATTTCTGATAGAATTCTCCCGTCAGTATTCTGTTGAGGTATGCAGAGAGAGCACCAACATTCTTTGGATATAGACATTTCATTGTCATTTAAGATGACAATAAGATCTTTCTTGAGGTGACCGGCATTGTTTAATCCTTCGAAAGCAAGCCCGGCAGACATTGCTCCATCACCGATAACAGCTATGACCTTGAAAGTTCTCTTTTTTCTTATCTCTTCCTTCGATTATTCCGAGAGCCGCTGATATTGAAGTGGAACTATGTCCGGTACCGAAGGCATCATGTTCACTCTCATTTCTTTTGGGAAAGCCGGAGATGCCTCCATATTGTCTGAGCGTAGAAAATCTTTTGTATCTTCCTGTGAGGAGTTTATGGGGATAACACTGATGACCCACATCCCATATGATTTTATCTACAGGTGAATTGAATACATAATGGAGAGCGATTGCCAATTCAACTATACCAAGGTTTGAGGCGAGATGGCCTCCATTTGCTGATACATTTTCGTAATATTGTTCTCACGTATCTCTTTTGCAAGCCACTTTGAGCTCTGCAATCGAGAGACTTTTGAGATCTGATGGACTTTTGATTGATTCCAGATACATCAAACTCTCCTTTGTATGAGGTAGCGGGCGATTGCTCTCAATGGGTCTGCATCAGAAGAAAATAGAGCAAGTGCATCTATCGCCTCTGCGACTAAATTTTCGGCTTCTTGTCGTGACTTCTCAATTCCATAAAATGCCGGATAGGTCATTTTCTTCATTTTAGCATCTGAACCTGCCGCTTTTCCAAGTTCCTCGGTATTGCCTTCAACATTAAGGATATCGTCAGTAATCTGGAAAGCAAGTCCTATTCTTTCTCCATACTTTGTAAGAGCCTTCAAAGTATTTACATCACTGTCAGCAAGTATTCCTCCCATTCTCACAGATGCTGTTATGAGAGCTGCTGTTTTATGAGTGTGGATAAAGGTAAGGGTATCTCTATCAGGTTTTGAGTTCTCTGACAAAATATCCATGGCCTGACCTCCTACCATGCCGTGAACGCCGGAAGAAAGAGCAACCTCCCTTATTGCTTTTAATAAGGAGGATGATTTTATTTCATCATGTAATCTCCCCTTACCCCCTTTAACCCCTCTCTCTCCCCCTTTACTAAGGGGGGGAAAAGGGAATTATTCGTCAGCATTAAGAATGCCTCTGTGAGAAGGGCATCGCCTGCAAGAATGGCAATAGCTTCACCGAATACTTTATGGTTTGTTGATTTTCCTCTTCTCAGGTCGTCATTATCCATGGAAGGCAGGTCATCATGGATAAGAGAATAGGTATGTATAAGTTCGAGCGCTGAAGCATAAGGGATAATATTTTTGGGGTCTCTTCCACATGCTTCGTAAGCTGAAAGGGCAAGGATAGGGCGGATTCTTTTGCCTCCTGCAAAAAGGGAATACCGCATTGCCTCATGGAGGAGTGAAGGTTCGGCAGGAATACTGAAATATGACTCCAGGTAAGAATCAATTAGTTCACGTTTTTCTTTCAGATAAGTCTCTATATCCATTAGCGTATCTAACTTGTTAACACGTTACTCATAACGCATTACGTTTTACTCCCACTCTATAGTACTTGGTGGTTTCGAGCTTATATCGTAAACCACCCTGTTAACGCCTTTTACCTCATTTATTATCCTGTTTGAAATAATCCCGAGAACATCATGGGGAATCCTTGCCCAGTCTGCAGTCATACCGTCGAGGCTCTTTACAGCCCTGACAGCGATCACATTTTCGTATGTCCTCTCATCACCCATAACCCCAACACTTTTAACAGGAAGGAGCACAGCAAAGGACTGCCAGAGTTCTGTGTACAGTCTTGCCTTTTTTATCTCATCCAAGGACTATGGTATCTGCCTTCCTCAATATATCACACCTTTCCTTTGTAACCTCTCCGATGACCCTTATGGCGAGACCGGGTCCGGGAAAAGGATGCCGGTTTATTATCTCATCAGGTAACCCAAGTTCCTTTCCTAAAACACGTACTTCATCCTTGAATAGTTCCCTGAGGGGTTCAATGAGTTTCAGTTTCATCCTCTTCAGGAGTCCCCCGACATTATGATGACTTTTAATAGTAGCAGAAGGACCTTTAAAGGGAACACTTTCGATTACATCTGGGTACAATGTTCCCTGAGCAAGGAACTTCACTCCCTTTATCGTTGTTGCCTCTTCTTCAAAGACCTTTATGAATTCGTTCCCAATGCGTTTCCTCTTTACCTCAGGATCAGTCACACCTTTTAACCTGTTCAAAAACCGTTCAGAGGCATCTACGCAATGTATCTTCATACGGAAGTGTTTCCTCAGAGTTTCCTCAACCTTCTTAGCCTCTCCTGCCCTGAGGACTCCATTGTCTACGAAGATGCACGTAAGATGGTCTCCTATGGCTTTGTGAACCAGTACTGCTGTTACAGAAGAATCAACCCCTCCGCTTATACCGCATACAACTTTTTTCCTGCCGGCCTTTTCCCGTATATCTTCTGTAGCTGACTCTATGAAGGATTTCATCGTCCATACAGGCTTGCATTTGCATACCTTGAAGAGAAAGTTCCTGAGGATCTCAAAACCTTTTGGTGTATGTATAACTTCGGGGTGAAACTGCAATGCATATAATCCTTTCTTTTGATCTGCCATTGCAGCAACAGGTGAGTTGGACGTATGTGCTATTGGTTTAAAAGAAGAGGGATACTTTATGATCCTGTCTCCGTGGCTCATCCAGACAGTGGTTTTATTTGGGATTCCATCAAAAATGCTCATCCTGTTGTCAATAATGAGCTCTGCCTTCCCATATTCTCTTTTTGCTGCCTTTGCTACTTTTCCACCGAAAAGATGGGCCATGAGCTGCATGCCGTAACAGATACCGAGCACAGGTATTCCAAGCTCAAAGATCTTCTATATCAAGGATTGGTGCATTCTTATCATAAACGCTTGAAGGGCCTCCTGAAAGAATGATCCCTTTTGGGTTAAAGTTCTTTATCTTTTCGAATGGAGGCATTAAAGGGAAATATTTCCGAATAAACCTTGCATTCTCTGACACGCCTCGCAATGAGCTGAGTGTACTGGGAACCGAAATCAAGGACTAAAATCTTTTCGGTCTGAGTCATTGCTCAATTCTTCTTCAATGAGTTTCTATTGTGAGGGTGTTTTTTTGACTATCAACTATTGACTGTTGACAAATGACTGTTCTTACCATTCAGGTCTATAATTCGGGGCTTCTTTGGTTATGATGACATCATGGACATGACTTTCTCTCAGACCTGCATTGGTAATCTGTACAAATTTTGCCTTTCTTCTCAGCTCCGAGAGGTTCTTACAGCCGCAATAGCCCATTCCGGAACGGAGTCCTCCTGTCAATTGATGGATACTTTGGGATAGAGGTCCCTTATAAGGAACCCTTCCTTCTACACCTTCAGGGACAAGTTTTGATGATTCAACACCAGTCTGCAAGTATCTGTCCCTGGAGCCTTGCTCCATTGCACCGAGAGATCCCATTCCCCTATATACTTTATAACTTCGCCCCTGGAAGAGCACGATCTCACCCGGTGACTCATCTGTTCCTGCAAAGAGGCTACCGATCATTACACAATGTGCACCTGCAGCAAGTGCTTTTGTAACATCTCCTGAGTATTTAATCCCTCCATCTGCGATGATTGGCACTTTATGTTTTCCGGCAACAGAGAAACAATCCTTTACTGCTGTGAGCTGTGGAACACCAGCACCTGCTATGATCCGGGTGGTGCATATTGAGCCAGGACCTATGCCGACTTTTATTCCGTCAACCCCGGCCTTTATAAGGTCTTCTGTGGCCTCAGACGTAGCTACGTTACCGGCAATAACATCAACGTCAACTCTCTTTTTTAAAACCTTAATCGTTGCCATAACAGCTTTGGTATGTCCGTGGGCAGTATCAATTACGATGACATCAACTCCTGCCCTGGCAAGGAGTTCTGCCCTCCGGATTGCATTTTCTCCTGTACCTATTGCAGCTCCAACGCGGAGTCTACCAACACTATCCTTACAGGCATTTGGGTACTTTTTCCTCTTCTCAATGTCTTTTATCGTTATCAAGCCCTTGAGGTTATTTTCTTTATCAACGATAGGGAGTTTTTCTATCTTGTACTGGTGGAGGATCTTTTGTGCTTTTTCAAGCGTTGTGCCAACAGGTGCTGTTATGAGTTTTTCTCTTGTCATTACCTGAGAGACTTTTTTGGAGAATTGTGTCTCGAAACGCAGGTCCCTGTTTGTCAGGATGCCTATGAGTTTTCCCCTTTTCTGTGACGGGAATTCCTGATATCCGGTATCGCTGCATAAGAGATAAAGCCTCTGAAATTGGTGCATCAGGCGGAATGGTTATAGGATCAAGGATCATACCGCTTTCTGATTTTTTGACCTTGTCCACCTCTGATGCCTGTCTCTCAGGGCTCATAGCCCTGTGAATGATCCCGATTCCGCCTTCGCGGGCTATTGCTATTGCGAGGTTTGCATCGGTAACCGTATCCATAGCAGCACTTACAATCGGGATATTGATTTTTATATTCCGTGTGAGCAGAGTGCTGACGTCTACTTCTTTTGGAAGTACCTCTGATTGAGCAGGCATGAGAAGAACATCATCAAAAGTTAAACCGACTTTTACTATATCCTGAAGCATATGATCTCCTGAAAAATAATTATAAATCCTAACATGTAAATAGTATATAAAGCAATTGGGATACGTGCTCCACTTGACTATCCTCTTCTTGTTTCATTAAAGTTAAAAAGAATATTGATTCCTTAAAAAGGCAGATTTCCTTATTTAAGGAATCGATGTCAGTAAAATATGGTTGATTAATTGCAGGAGTTATACTGGCATAGTATTTGTTATATAATTGTTCGGAATGAAGTTTATGAAAGGAGGTGAAGAATAGTGAGATTATTTAAGATCTTTTTAGGAGTAATGGCAGCATTTGCTCTTGTTGCATCAGCATTTGCAGGGATGAATGTCCTTGAGTACAAAGGCGGTGATTTAGGGAAAGTCACTTTTGATGGAAAGCTTCACAATGCGAAACTTGGTCCGGGTAAATGCATGGAGTGTCACAAAGGCAACACTCCTTTTGCGATGAAAAAACCGGGTACTGAAGGTTGTGTTAAGGTCACAAAGGAAGACCATGTAGCAGGAAAATACTGTGGAACATGTCATGATGGAACAAAGGAAGTAGGCGGTACAAAGGTATTTGGTTGGCAGGAAGGGTCAGACTGCGCAAAGTGCCATAAGAAAGAAGAAATGAAGCCGAAGAGAAAGAAACCTGAAAGAAGAAATGAAGCCAAGAGAGATGAAACAAGAAGGCGCAATGCCGGAGGAAAAGAAATAAATAAAAAAGGGTGCGCAGCTTTGCTGCGCACCTTTATTGAATACTGAAGTATCCTAAACCCTTGTCAGCCACGATTCATACTTCTTATTCCTGCCCTTTACAATACTGAAAAATAGAGACTGAAGTCTCTTTGTTATCTTGCCCTGGTCTGCCGGTACCAATGTTCCTTCCATCAACCAGTCGGATAGGGGTAACCTCTGCTGCTGTACCTGTAAAAAAGGCCTCATCAGAGATATAAAGTTCGTCCCTTGTGAACCTTTCTTCTATGACCTCTATGCCTTCATCATGTGCTATCCTGATGATGCTGTCTCCGTGTTATTCCTTCAAGGATTGAGGTAAGAGGTGTAGTTTTCAGAATTCCCTTCCTTACGATAAAAATATTCTCACCGCTTCCCTCAGACACATAACCTTCTGTGTCGAGTAAAAGGGCTTCGTCATATCCGCATGATATCGCCTCTTTCTTGGCAAGTTGTGAATTTACATAATAGCCGCAAACCTTACCTCTTGACATGTTTGAATTCACATGGTTTGTGATAAAGGATGAAGTCTTGACCCGTGATGCCGTTCTTCAGTCCTTTGTCGCCGAGGTATGCTCCCCATGGCCATACGGCAATAGAGACGTTAATGGGATTCTTTGGCGCATAGAGGCCCATTGCTCCATAGCCTATATAGACGAGAGGCCTGATATAGCATTCTTTAATCTTATTTATTTGTACTGTTTCAATAACCGCATTTTTTAATGTCTTTCTTTGCATAGGGGATGTCCATCAGGAATATGCGGGCAGAATTGAAGAGCCGATCGATATGTTCATCAAGTCTGAATACCGCAGGCCCTGTTTCAGTTTCATAGCAGCGGATTCCTTCAAAGACTCCAAGGCCGTAATGAAGGGTATGGGTAAGAATATGTACTGATGCCTTATCCCAGTCAACGAATTTTCCATCCATCCATATCTTTTTTGTTTTGGCTATCATGGGTTACTATTATACCAGCCTGAATGCATATTCACAATTACATCTTTTCAGGTGTACTGATACCGAGTATGGTGAGGCCATCCCTGAGCACTATCCTGACAGCCTCGCACAGTGCAAGCCGTGCCTTGCTTAGCTCTCTGTCGCTGTCAACAACCCTGTATTTATTGTAGTAGGGATGGAAAATGCCTGAGAGTTCCTGAAGGTAGAAAGTAATCCTGTGCGGTTCATGAGAAGTGGCAGCTCCCTCGAAGACCATGGGGTATATGAGAAGCTTCCTGATTATCCTCATTTCCTCAGGAGCGGAGAGTAGTTCAAGGTCTGCATCGCAGAGACCTTCTGTGCTGAAGCCTTTTTCCTTTGCGTGTGCAAAAATACTGTTTATTCGTGCATTCGCATACTGGACATAGAAGACGGGGTTTTCTGAAGACTGAGACTTTGCGACCTCAATGTCAAACTCAAGATGACTGTCGGGTCTTCTTGTCAGGAATATGAACTTTGTCGTATCTACACCGACCTCATCCATTACCTCTCTCAAGGTCACAAATTCACCTGCCCTCTTTGACATCTGCACGGGTTTGCCGCCTCTCATGAGCGATACCATCTGGACAAGCAGAATTTTCAGTTTCTCCTGAGGATAACCGAGGGCCTCGATAACGGCCTTTACCCTTGGTATATAACCGTGATGGTCAGCTCCCCAAATATCGATAAGCTCATCATAATGCTTTTCTACCTTTTTCCTGTGATAGGCAATATCAGAAGTGAAATAGGTATACTCGCCATCCTGTTTGATAATCACCCTGTCTTTGTCGTCTCCGAATGCTGTTGACCTGAACCAGGTTGCACCATCTTTTTCGTAGATGAAACCCTTTGCCCTGAGGTCATTGATAGCTTTCTCCACATCTCCTTTGCTGAAGAGTTCTCTTTCACTCTGCCATGTATCGAACCCGATGCTGAAATCTTCCAAATCTCTTTTAATACGGGAAAGCATCAACGCATACGAATAGTCAATAAAAAAATCCGATGCTTTTTCAAAGTCTGTCTTGATGAATTTGTCGCTCACTTTATTGATTATTTCCTGAGCGATCTCTTCAACGTAGTCTCCTTTGTAGCCTTCTTCCGGAAAGGGATATTCTGTTCCAAGCAATTCCTTGTAACGTGCAAACACTGATAGGCCAAGGAGCTTTACCTGTTTTCCCGCATCATTTATGTAGTATTCCCGTTCTACCTTATAGCCGGCAGCTCTTAAGAGGTTACAGAGTGCCTGACCTGTGGCAGCGCCCCTGCCGTGTCCAAGGTGAAGGGGACCTGTGGGGTTTGCACTGACAAATTCAATTTGCACTGTTTTTCCCTTCCCTACATCCTCCCTTAAAACATTCTCTTTATCGCGGATTATCTTTTTAAGCTTTGAATACAGGAAATTTTTTGAGAAGGTAAAGTTGATAAAACCGGGACCGGCAATCTCTATCTTTTCGAAAGTTGCTTCATCCCTTATAGAGTTGAAAAGATCTTTTGCTATTTCTCTTGGAGGCTTTTTCATTATTCCTGCAAGAGACATTGCAACAGTCGTTGCCAGATCGCCCATGGATTCTCTCGGGAGGGACTTCCACCTCAATAGCCGGTATCGATTCGATGCCGAGGTTTTTTAAAGCAGTTTCAATTGTCTTTACGATTTCTTTTTTCACAGAGCTTAAGAGTCTAACAAAATGAATTTTTGTGCATTAAAAATCCCTCCTTACCTCCCTTTTCCAAAGGGAGGAATTCCCCTCTTTGGCAAAGAGGGGTGAGGGGAGATTTTCTGCCTCGTTACATCTCTATTAAGTCAACGAGGGGGATGACGGTCGACTTATGTCACCGGAAGGGATGAGTGGATAAGGTAGTCATTTTGTTAGACGCTGACCAAGTTCACCTACACCGTCCCCTCTAGTCTAAGGGGAGGCAAAGGAGGGGTTAATGTTCCCTCCCCCTTGATGGGGGAGGGCCAGAGAAGGAGGGGAAAGGGGTGTGTTTTAAAATCTCATCCTTACTCTGTATGTCAGCTTTGTCTCCTTATCTTTTGGGACAGGGATATTGAATTCTGCAGTGAATGCCTCTGTTTTTTTATACTCATGGGATGAGCTGAGCATTTTCCAGTCTCCTGGTATCGGCTCGACAACCTTTACAACAACATCCTCTTTCTTATGATTTCTAAGGGAGATTTCAAAGCTTGCCTCATAGGTATCATAGGCAATCTTTTTCCAGTCTGTCTGCTTCCTGCTTCCGACCACATCAAAGGCGTCTCCGAGCTTTATCCTGACCTTCTCATCTTTTGGTGTATGGTCTATTGAGTCCTCTCCAACAAACTGAAGGCTTCCCTCATTGTCATGTTTGTAGACCCTGACTGTGCCTTTTGGAAGGGGGATACCAAGGTTGTCTTCTTTCTTATTTGCAATCTCCACAAACACACCAACCTTCTCGTTTGTTATTGCCTCGCCATGCTGGTTATAGTAATAATATCGTGCACCATAGTAGAGGAGTTCTTTCTTCACCGGGATTGTATCGGCATTGATGAGGCTTATCTGTTTTGTCTGGTTTTCCTTAATCGTTGACGGTCTCTGCAGGGTATATATGTGGTATTCAAAAAATTCTTCTTCTTGAAACTGAGCAGGTGCCTTTGCTGCTGCCATCTCTGCTACACGGAGCATCTTGTCTTTATATTCAGATTCATCTTTAACCCTGTTTACATCTCCTGCAACGAGTTTGAGTTTTGCGTTCTTATAAGTTGTGCCGCTCTTGTTATCAATGGTGACCCAGCCTGAAAGATCTGCCTTATCATCCTTGTCATTCAGTGTCACAACATAATCAGCCCGCCAGTTGATACCATTTGTCAGATATGATGCCTCAACCTTTTGATTTGTAGAGAGATCATTGTCGATGAGCCAGACAAGGGTTGGTTTTGAGATGAGATTCTCCGGAACACCGGGGAATATTATCCTTCCAGGATGCCCGAAGGTTATCTCATCACCGATTTTAAATATTGGGCCGCCATTATTCGATAGAAGAGTCGCTGTTACAATCTCTTCTCTCTCAGTATATGGGTTCTTGTAGTAAAGTTTTACTTCTTTGCCCACATATTTATCGAGGAGTTTCTGAGGATTGAGCAGGTCATACTCATAGTTCTGTTCAAGAATCTGAAGGCTGTCAGGGTCTATGAGAGATTTTATATGTACACTTGTAGGGATTATCTGTGATGCCACATCCATGAACCTTAACTCTCCTGACCCTTTAAGAGTTTTATCTCCCTCTGGTCTTTCACAAGCCCGAGGTTGACATTGTAGATCGTTACTGCAACACCTGTCTGATCTTCCAGTCCGGTAGAAAGAGCTCCAGCCTTTTTGTCATCTATCTGGTTGGGTCGATGACTTTTCAGTAACTGCCATTGCACTGTAACCTATTACCATTAAAACCATAACCATCAAAACAATTAATAGATATTTTGTTCTCATCTCAAACCTCCTTTGTTATCTCGTTTCGTCATTCCCGTTGATACGGGAATCAGAGTGTTTTACAATCCCCTGTCGGATTCTCCAGATCAAGTCCGGAATGATTTCTGCGACAATTATAATTGACAACTAGTCTCGCACATCAATCTCATTTCCTCTGACCGGTCTTAGTTTATAAGACAAACGTAGTTCCAGAAAAGTTCCCTAAAGAATTATTAGTGATTTGTATTACATCAATCAATACTTCTCTAAAGTACCCTAAATTGCACAATGAGGAGAGAGACCATGGAATATACTATTGACAAGGAAAGAATAATTTATGAAAACGACATAGACTATGTCGATTGTTATGAATCTGAAAACTCAGATGACCTGAAACTCGCTAAAGGAATCTTTAACGGATTCATTATTCAATTGGCTGCTGCTATTTTTTTATTCGTAGTAGTTGCCGCTATCTAACTGAAGAATTACTCTTACCTCATGGTTGTTTCATTACCTCTATTACTATTTCAACATGAACTTCTAAAGCATGAATATCTATTTCTTTATCTTTAACATCTCCGATACTCTTCAGTCTTGCAATAAGCTCCGTCAGTTTCTGAGAGGTAATCTCTGCAGTGAGGATTTCTTTATTTTCAAAAAATTCTTTTTTGATTATTTTCCCTCCAAGCTGTGTTAAAGCCGTTTCAATCTCTGTTCTGGCTATCCTAATATCTTTAACAAGAACGGTGACATTGACAACTTCCCTTTTTTCATCCGACACTTTTGCCTTTGCTGCACGGGATAAAACCTCAGTTTTTGCTTCCTCTTTTGCTACAGCACCTGCTGAAGGTCTAACCTCATCCTGTTTTGCAATTTGAGCAGGTGCTTGAGGTGCTTCTTCCAATTTGTCCATAATCATTGGTTTTTTTGCGGGGACAGGCTGTTCGGCTTCAAATCCCCCCTTGCCCCCCTTTTCCAAAGGGGGGGACGGGGATGTCTTTTCCAAAGGGGGGGATGAAGGGAGTGCCTTTTCTAAGAGGCCAGAGATGCGAGGGTGGGGGTAACTTTTTCCTCTCATTGCGAGCCAGGGGCGCAGCAATCTTTTCCTTTGAGATTGCTTCGTCGTCTACTTTTGATGGACTCCTCGCAATGACAGTCTCATGTTCAGAAGGTGCTTGAGCAAGCTTCATCTCAGGTTGCATTGTTTTAAAAATATAAATTGTAATAACAGCAATTAAAGCAGTAACAACAGCTTCAAGAGGAAGTTTTATGTGCAAAGGATAAAATAGCTTTTGTATTATCCTTTTCTTTGGCTGAACTTCTGCTTTTATTTTTGCCATAACTTTCTGAGTCAGCCAGGCCGGAGGTTCTACATCTTTCAAGACGATGGACATAGTCAATAGTTTTTCTCAGGGATGCAAGAGATTCATTACATTTCGGACAAGATTTGAGATGTTCATCAACAAGCATCTTTTCTTCAGGATGAAGAATACCTTCTGCATAAGCAGACAGCTTTTGCTGAATGTCCTGGCACTTCATCTACAGATCTCCCATAACTCTTTTCAGGCAGTCTCTGAGCATTTCCCTTGCCCTGAAAAGTCTTGATTTAACAGTGCCACCCGGCATCTTAAGCATATCACTGATCTCGTCATAAGAAAACCCCTGCATATCCCTAAGAATGATAACTTCCTTGAATTCATTGTCAAGGGAATCTATGCATGCCTGAACCTTTTGTTGCACATCTCTTTTTTCAAGTTTTTCCAGGACCGAGGGTTCACTGGATGCTAACTCTACGGCCAGTTCACTACTATCTGTGAGGACAGGATCATCCATTGAAAAAGCTTCACGGCTGTTCTTTATCTTCAACTGGTTCAGACGGTTCCTTGAAAGGTTGACAACTATTGTATAAAGCCAGGTAGAAAATCTGGCCTTCTCTTCGAAATGTTTGATAGCCTTATAAGCTGAAACAAAGGCGTCCTGCACAATCTCGCATGCATCTTCATAGTTCCCGATCATCCTGAATGCAATATTGAGCATCTTTTTCTGGTGCTTTCTGACTAATTCTTCAAAGGCATCAACATTTCCCTTTTTACAAAAAGAAACGATCTCAGCATCTTCGTCTATGAAAGCCTGTTCTTCTCTTTTCATATTTAGACAGACTGATATTGAATTTTGTTCTTGATTGTAAAAGAAAGGGTTCGAGGATTCAAGGATTCGAGGGTTCAAGTGTCGGTAATTTTCACTGGAATCCTTATTGTATTGATAATTTTTTGTTGAATTTTCGCTCTGATGCTATAATAGGCAAGGCTTCATTCCCCTTTGAGAGTTGTATGAGGAGGTGAAGAGGAACATACATGAGAACGCTTCGGATAGCCCTTGCACAGATTAATCCTACTGTTGGAGATTTCGAAGGAAATGTCTCAAAGATTCTTGACTACCTTGAGGATGCAGGGAAATACGGTGCTCAGATCGTTGTATTTCCCGAGCTTGCAATAACCGGTTATCCGCCAGAAGACTTACTCCTAAAACCCAATTTCATTGAAGATAACCTCAAAGCCCTGAAAAAAGTCCAGAAGAAGGTAAAAGATATCATTGCGATCATTGGATTTGTTGACAGGACTGATGATATTTATAATGCTGCTGCAATCATTTACAATAAGAAATTAATTGATACCTACCATAAAATGTATCTCCCGAATTATGGTGTCTTTGACGAGGTCCGTTATTTCCAGGCAGGCAGGAGATGCTCCATATACAGGTCTGGTGACACATGTTTCGGTATCAATATCTGTGAGGATATCTGGTACCCTGAAGGTCCTATGAGGATGCAGACGCTTTCCGGGGCCGAGGTGATCATCAATATCAATGCATCTCCCTACCGCATTGGAAAAGGCAAGTCAAGAGAGAATATGCTTTCCACAAGATCGTCAGACAGCATAGCCATTGTTGTCTATCTGAATACCGTCGGTGGCCAGGATGAACTCGTCTTTGATGGTGACAGCCTTATTCTTGACCAGAATGGTAATGTCATTGCAAGAGGAAAACAGTTCAGGGAAGACCTGATTGTTGCAGACTTAAACCTTGATGCTGTGAGCATGCAGAGGCTTCATGCCCCTCGAAGAAGACAGGAAGTTATGAAACTCGAAAAGGGAGCTGTTGAAGAGGTTGTCATCCATGTTGAAAAGAAATTGCATGAAATACGAACAGTGCCGCATCTTCCGCCGGTTGAATACAACATCATGGAGCCGACAGAAGAGGTCTACGAAGCCCTTGTACTTGGCACATCTGAGTACATAAGGAAGAACGGTATTACAGGTGTTGTTATCGGCCAGAGTGGAGGCATTGATTCTTCACTGGTATCAACCATTGCAGTGGATGCAATCGGGAAAGAAAATGTAACAGGTTTGTTCATGCCTTCTCCTTATACATCAAAGGAAAGCAAAGAAGATGTCTATTCCCTTGCAAGGAACCTTGGGATCAAGATAATTGAACTACCTATTCATAATATCTTTAAGGGTTATCTTGATGCCTTGAAAGAGGAATTCCAAGGGCTTGCAGAAGATGTAACAGAAGAAAATATTCAGGCAAGGATAAGGGGTAATATCCTCATGGCATTTTCAAACAAATTCGGATGGCTTGTCCTTACAACAGGAAATAAGTCGGAGATGAGTGTCGGCTATGCAACTCTTTACGGTGATATGGCAGGTGGATTTGCTGTAATAAAGGACGTGCCTAAAACAATGGTATATGAGCTCTGCAGGTGGAAGAATAAGAAAGAGGGAAGGATTGTTATACCCGAGAGGGTCTTACGAAAGGAACCTTCAGCAGAACTGAGACCAAACCAGAAGGATACGGATACACTTCCACCGTATTCTCTTTTAGACCCCATATTGAAAGCATATATAGAAGATGATAAGGGGTTTGAGGAAATACTGTCTCTTGGCTGCAAGGTTGAATCAGCACAGAAGGTTATACGGATGGTCGATACGAGTGAATACAAGAGAAGACAGGCACCTCCTGGCATAAAGATTACCAAGAGGGCCTTTGGTAGAGACAGACGCTTTCCGATAACGAATAAATACAGGGGCTATTAGTCAAGGAATACACTTGGATAGCGATGCTTTGGTGACAATGGTTCTGTACTTTTGTCATTCCCGACTTGTCGGCGAATCCTTCTTAAAGAAAGATGCCGGACAAGCCGGCATGACAGAATGTAAGATTTTGTGCTGGTTCTCAAAAGCAAAAAAGAATAATTAAGTAACCAAATTGCAATAACGGATAATAACTAATGGTACAGGCATCGAAAATCAAACATAAAATTGTTTTTCTTATAATCGGTCTTATCCTTTTCTTTTATCTTTTTGATTGTCCAGTTCCGTTTTTTCTGAGGATCCCAAGACTTTCCAGGTAAAGAAACAACCCGAAATCCAGCAGATAAAGCCGAAGAAGCCAGTTAAAATCAAGCTCAGACGCTCAGCAGAGGATAAGTACACATGGGAGATAACGGGTGATGATGCAGATGAAATTGTCCGGGCAGACAGAAGACTTAGAAAGCTCCTGAAGATAGAGTGAAAGGCACCCTCTATATAGTCTCAACACCTATCGGAAATCTCGAAGACATTACCCTGCGGGCATTGAAGGTCCTCAAGGACGTAGATGTCATTGCTGCAGAGGACACACGACGGTCGAGCAAGCTCCTTACACATTATGGCATTTCAAAGCCATTAATAAGCTACTGGGGAGAAAAAGAGAAGGTCAGATCAACGGAGATTCTTGAGAGGCTGCATGCAGGTCAATCTGTTGCTCTTATTTCAGATGCAGGAACCCCTGGCATATCTGATCCAGGGGCAGTACTTATAAGAAAGGCATTGGAGGAAGCCATTGACGTTGTATCGATTCCGGGTGTAACAGCTCTGATTGCCGCCCTGTCTGTATCGGGCCTTTCAACAGATGAGTTTACTTTTATGGGATTTCTTCCAGCCAGGAAGAGTCAGCGCCAGAAAGTTCTCAAAGATCTGAGTTATGAACAGAGGACCCTTGTTTTCTATGAAGCACCACACAGAATTCTTGAGACCCTTTCAGATATGGAAGAGATATTCGGAGAGAGAAAAGCAGCAGTCATAAAAGAGATCAGTAAGATTTATGAAGAGGTTATCAGGGGCAATATTTCTGAAGTATTCAGAACGCTTGAAAAAACAACAATAGCAGGAGAGTATGTCATTGTCATGGAGGGAAGGGCGGAAGAGGAGAAACTCACGTCTGATGATGCCCTCCATGGAGGTGAGTACGTTAATGAAAAAAGGTCTTGGGAGAAAAGAGGCCGTAAAGAAAGTTGCTGAAGCGTATGGATTAAGCAAAAAGGAACTCTACGATAAGAGCCTCAAGGTTAGTAATTGATTCTTACTCTTCTGTGGCTTTTCCTCATCCTTGTATTTTCCACCATACCGGTTAAGGGTTTACCGACAAGGCATCTATCCGACACGGTCATTCATTTTGTGATGTATGGAATAACGGCAGTCCTCTTCATGAAAAATTTCCGATCAAAGTCCTCAATGAAGAAATCGGCAGTTCTTTCTATAATTATTGCTTCATTATTTGGTTTTGCTAACAGAACTTATACAATCTGCAATACCGTGGAGGGAGTGTTCTTTTTCAGATATGATGGCAAATGTTAGTGGTGCTGTTTTCTTCACTCTTCTCTACATTCTGATGGATTACTACAGGAAAAAGATTTAGTATCATAGGGGCATCATAAAAGGACCGCATATTCGATGATAACTCTTGACTTTTTCGGCACGTAACCATAAAATCTCGAAGGATACCTTAAATTTTTTATGTGAGGTGAAATGTCTTGCGTAAGTTACTCCTTGCCGATGACAGCATTACAATCCATAAAGTAGTCGAGTTAATCCTCGCAGGGGAAGGATTTGAGATAAAGACACTGAATAACGGAGAAGATGCATGGGCTGCTATCCCTGATTTTAAGCCTGATATTGTCCTTGCAGATGTAGAGATGCCCAGGATGAACGGATACCTTCTCTGTGAGAAGATTAAACAGGATCCCTCTACTTCAAAAATTCCCGTACTGCTCCTTGCAGGTGCATTTGAACCCTTTGATGAAGAAAGCGCTAAAAGAGTTCATGCGGATGGTTTTGTTATTAAACCTTTTGATGCACAGGAATTGATAAACAAGATTCAGGAGGCCATTGAGTCCTCGGCTGTATTGGATGAAGGCACTTTTGGTAAATCTCAGGCTCCTCCTGCAGCAGAGGCAGCAGTTGAAGAAGACCTCTGGGCTATGGAAGAAATTGCAGAACCTGGAGAGCTTGAAAAAATACTTCCCGAAGAGACAGCAGAGATTGAGAAAGAAGACATCTATAAGGCTGCACAGGAGATGGGAATTTCCCTTGAACAGGAACCGGTAAAAGCTGCGCCTTCTCGTATTGAAGAAGCAGTACCTGTAGAGGAAGCAGGGATATTGGAAGCAGAGTTACCTTCAAAAGAAGAACTGAAGGAGATATTTCAGAATACTCTCAATAGCAATATATCTTCATTACTTTCCTCAATTGATATGAAAGAAGTTGTGTCTTCATCGCTCACATCACTCCTGAAAGATACTATAGATAAGACATTAAGCGAGAAAGTGCCTGAAATTACAGAGAGGATAATGCATGATGAATTAAAGGGCATATTTGAAGAGACGCTTAATACGAAGATAACGTCCCTTTTGTCTTCAATTGATATAACAGAAACTATAGCATCTTCCTTGTCTTCTTTGGTAAAAGAACCTCTTGAAAAAGTTATCAATGAGACTGTACCTGCTTTAACTGAAAAGGTGCTCCTGGATACGTTACAAACCTCTGTGGAATCTCTTACGGAAAAGACTGAACATGTAATAAGTAAGCAGGTGCCGGAACTTACAGAGAAAATCTTCAAGGATACGTTAAGTAATTCCCTTGATTCTGTTGTGAAAGCTACAGAAAAGACGATGAATGAAATTTTACCGGGACTTGTTGAGAAAACGCTGAGAGAAGAACTGAAAGTATCCTTCGAATCCATGAAAAAAGAAGTCGAGACAGTAATCTGGAAGACCATCCCTGACCTTGCAGAGTCATTAATATCAAAGGAAATCGAGAGGATAAGGTCAGAATTTTAGAGAAGAGCTACAATCCGAAAGGTATTGAAGAAAGCTGGTATGAATATTGGGTCTCCAGGGGCTATTTTAAGCCCGACATAGCCTCAGAAGACAGTACTTTTTCCATTGTTATACCGCCTCCAAATGTAACCGGTTCTCTCCACATGGGGCATGCCCTTAACGCAGTCCTTCAGGATATTCTCACACGATGGAAACGCATGTCAGGATGTAAAGTCCTCTGGCTGCCGGGAACCGACCATGCAGGCATAGCTACCCAGAATGTTGTGGAAAAACAACTGGCATCTGAAGGACTCGACAGGCACAGGATTGGCAGGGAAGCATTTATCGAGCGGGTTTGGAAATGGAAGGCAGAATACGGCTGGAAGATTATCCATCAGTTAAAGAGTCTTGGTGCTTCATGTGACTGGTCAAGGGAAAGGTTTACTCTTGACGAAGGCCTCTCAAGAGCAGTGCGGGAGGTCTTTGTACAGTTGTACGAAGAGGGTCTGATATACAGGGATGACCGGCTGATAAACTGGTGCCCTCGCTGTCATACTGCACTCTCAGACCTTGAGGTAGAACACGAAGAATTCGAAAGCAAACTTTATTTCATAAAGTATCCTCTTTCAGACGGAACTGGCTCTATCACAGTAGCTACTACTCGGCCTGAAACGATGCTTGGTGATACTGCGGTGGCAGTTCACCCTGCGGATGAGCGGTACAAAGACCATATCGGTAAGTTCCTTGCTCTGCCCCTTACGACAAGAAACATACCGGTCATTTCAGACAATGCTGTTGATCCATCTTTTGGAACAGGCGCTGTTAAGGTGACGCCGGCACATGACTTTAATGATGAAGCAATGGCAAAAAGGCATACACCCCCTCTGGAGTTCATTACGGTCATCGGAAAAGATGGTCACATGACGGCAGAGGCAGGAATGAAGTATGCAGGCATGGACAGATATGCATGCAGAAGAGCTGTCCTCAATGATCTGAAGGAGCAAAGGCTTTTAGAAAAAGAAGAGAAATACAAACATTCTCTCGGACACTGTTACAGGTGTAAGACTGTTATAGAACCATTACTGACCCTCCAGTGGTATGTGAATGTGAAACCTCTTGCTCATGAAGCAATAAGGGTTGTGAGAGAGAAGAAGATCAGAATCATACCGGACTCATGGGAAAACACCTATTTTGCCTGGATGGAAAATATCAGGGATTGGTGCATCTCCCGGCAGATATGGTGGGGACACAGGATACCGGCATGGTACTGCCAGGAAAAGAAGAACGAACAATGCAGGATAAAGGACGGTATTATTGTTTTACGGGAAAGCCCGGCAGCATGTCCGTACTGTGGTTCGCAGAAACTTGTTCAGGACGAGGATGTTCTGGATACATGGTTTTCCTCTGCACTCTGGCCTTTCTCAACTCTTGGATGGCCTGATAAGACGGTTGAGCTTCAGAATTTCTATCCGACAAGTGTCCTTATTACGAGTTTTGACATTATTTTTTTCTGGGTTGCACGGATGATTATGATGGGCCTTAAATTTATGGGAGACGTCCCTTTCAGGGATGTCTATATCCATGCCCTTGTCAGGGATGTTAAAGGTCAGAAGATGTCAAAATCAAAGGGGAATGTTGTTGACCCCCTTCCGCTTATGGAAAGATACGGTACGGATGCCTTCAGGTTTACCCTTGCTGCCTTTGCAGCACAGGGCAGGGATATCAGGTTCTCGGAAGAGAGGGTTGAAGGGTACAGGCATTTTGTGAACAAGCTCTGGAACGCAGCACGGTTTATCATGCTGAACATGCAGACTGCTGACATCCAGATGTCTAAAATTGTTCATGAGATAGCAGCGTTCAATGTATCAGCCAGATGGATCCTGAGCAGACTCGCTCTTGCAGTTGATAACATCAATAAAGCCCTTGATGAATACCGGTTTAATGATGCAGCGTCTGATATCTATCAGTTTATATGGCATGAGTTCTGTGACTGGTATATCGAGATTGCGAAATCAGATATGAAAAACCCTGAGATTCAAAAGAATGTGATTGAATGTCTCCTTTACACTCTTGATGCTTCCTTAAGACTCCTCCATCCATTCATGCCCTTTGTTACCGAGGAGATATGGCAGAAGGTACCGCATATCAGAAGAGGGAATGAAAAGACAGGTGAGAGTATCATGATTTCTGAATTTCCAAACTCTCTGCCGAGGGATTTCCAGGCAGAAGAAGAAATGTCCTGCATAATCGATGCTGTAACAGGGATACGGACGATCAGGGGGGAGCTGAATATACTTCCTTCTTCTGAACTGAATGCAGTTATAAAGACATATGATCTAAAGGTAGATGAAATACTGAAAAAAAATGTAGCATATATTAAGAAGCTTGCTCATGCCGGTGAGATAAGGATAGGCATGGAAGCTGAAAAGCCGGAGGGTTCTGCAACTTCTGTTAAAGGCTCAATGGAGGTATATGTTCTCCTCAAAGGCGTCCTGAACATAGATGCAGAAATGGACAGATTGAAGAAGGCCACAGCCGATGTAGAAGGATCTCTCTCTTTTCTCAATAAAAAGCTTCATAATGAAGACTTTCTCCTGAGGGCTCCCAGAGAGGTTGTCGAGAAGGAGAAGGCAAAGTATGAGGAACTCAGCATGAGGAAAGAGCGAATAAAAGAGAGTATCAAGAAACTGAGAGAAGTTGGAGGTGAAAAATAATGGAGAAAGAAGAAAGAGAACTTGAAAAAAGTGATCTTGAAAGCATTGAGGGCGAGTTTATCAATATAAAACAGAGCACTATAAGGTCAGTTGAAGGAGGACATGTCGAGCTTCAGCAGGTAGCGGCATTCAGCATTGATGCTGAAAGAATGGAAGTGACACAGGGTGCCTCTGTCATACTCAGGGGAAATGATGTCAGCCTTAACCAGAGTATAAGCGGCATTACAGCGGGTGAAAATGTATCAGTACAGTTTTCATTGTCTCCTGTGTCCATTTCAAAAGAAAACACCGAGGTGAACAGGTCAGCAGTGGGTATTTTGGCAGCACGAAATGTGAAAGCAGAAAATACATCAGCACTCTTTGTTATTGCGAATAAGGTGGAAGGAAATATAACAACCCTTATTAACTGGCGTTCTGCCCTTGCCCTGGGTGCAACCTTTGGAGGATTACTTGGCTTCCTTTCTCTCTTAAAAAGGAGATAGGGTGGACGTCCCTCCGGATGTAATCAATGTTATTCAGAGTGCTCTTCAGGAAGATATAGGGTATGAAGATATTACGACATCCCTTCTGATACCTGAAGGAAATAAATCAAAGGCCCATTTTATTGCAAATGAGAGCTTTGTTCTGGCAGGGCTTCCCTTTGCATTAGAGGTTTTTCAACTTCTTGACTCATCCATCATGTCGAAGATCTACTATCGTGATGGAACACGGGTTAAAAAAGGCGATGTTATTACCGAGATATCGGGAAAGACTTATAACATACTTAAGGGAGAGAGAGTAAGTCTCAACATACTTCAGCGGCTCTCAGGAATAGCAACGCTTACGAACATATACGTGGAGAGGATAAAGGGTTCAAAAGCAAAAATTGTTGACACAAGGAAGACAACTCCCTGCCTGAGGTTTATGGAAAAATATGCTGTCAGAGTAGGTGGAGGATACAACCACAGGTTTGGACTTTTTGATGGAATCCTTATAAAGGATAACCATATTAAAGCTGCAGGGAGCATTCAAAAGGCAGTAAAGGCGGCAAAGAAGGGGGGGCACCATCTTTTGAGGATTGAAGTAGAAGTTAAGAATCTCCGGGAACTGAAAGAAGCAATCGCAGCAGGGGTTGATATTATTATGCTTGATAACATGACTATTCCAGGAGATGAAAGAGGCTGTAAAAATTGCAGGAGGAAAAGCACTCCTTGAAGCATCAGGAAATATGAAACCCGAAAATGTCAGAGAAGTTGCTGAAACAGGTGTAGATTTGATTTCTGTCGGAGCCCTTACACATTCTTCATCAGCTGTTGATATAAGTCTGAAAATAGTGGAGTAGATAATAGTAAAGTGGCTCTACAGATGTCATGCTGTCATGCTGAACGTGTTTCAGCATCTTTTTAAATATATTGATTTAGAGACCCTGAACCAAGTTCAGGGTGACATACCGTAAGAAAAAATTTGTATCCTTGCCTAAGGTAAGTTTAAAGAGATATCAAAAATGATGAGAATAACCATTTTTGCAGTTTATTTTGTTTTCGTTCTTGCAGGATGTGCCAGCAAAAATATGTTGGTCGAGAGGGACAGCCAATTTGTAGATCGCCATATGAAAAACGTTACGCAGCTTACCTTTGATGGTGATAACGGTGAGGCATACTTCAGCAGGGATGGTCTTAAACTGATCTACCAGTCGAACCGCGAAGGGTATGCCTGCGATAAGATCTGGATCATGAATACAAATGGTTCGGACAAGCATATGGTCAGCCCGGATCACGGAGCCCATACTTGCTCCTTCTTTTTTCCCTGATAGTAAGAAAATCGTCTTTGCTTCGACAAACCATTTTCCCGGGGAATGTCCTACTGAAACCAAAGACGCCGGAATCTTTTCAGGGTATAGGCCATGTATGGCCTCTCTATCCCTATGACATCTTTATAGCTAATGTTGACGGGTCTGAGATGAAAGAAATAACCGATAATCCCAAGTACGATGCTGAACCGGTTGTATCATCTGACGGGAAACAGATTGTCTTCGGCTCTCAAAGAGAAGGAGATTTTGATATCTATATTATGAATTCAGACGGGTCCAATGTGAGGCGATTGACAGACAGGGTTGGATATGATGGTGGCCCATGGATTTCTCCTGATGGCAGCAAGATAGTCTGGCGTGCCTGGTATCCGGAGACAGAAGAGGAATATGCACTGTGGCGTAACTGCATGGAAAACGATTATATAGTTCCTGTTCCCCTTGACCTCTGGGTTATGGATGTAGACGGGAAAAACAAAATGAGGATTGTCCGTAATGGTGCAACAAACTGGGCTCCTTCATGGCATCCTGACGGAAAACGCATTATTTTTTCAAGCAACATGGATGACTGGCACGAAGACATTAAAAGGTTTGGCCATAATTTCGAACTCTATCTAATCAATATTGATGGTACCGGACTTGAAAGGATTACACATAATTCTGTCTTTGACAGTTTCCCCATGTTTTCTCCTGACGGGAAAAAACTGGTCTTTGCATCAAACAGAAACCCGCAGAAACCCAGGGCAACTGATATCTTTATCGCTGACTGGATTGAGTAGTAAGGGTTAAGGCCAAGTTTTTTGAAATCTGTTGCTCAACAGAAGACCTAAAAGAAAATCAACAAACAGTGTACCTTTTATCTCTCCTTTAAATCTTTTTTCATAGAGAGCAATTTTGGCCAATTAAAAAGCAATAATCTTATAGACTTTAACTATTTATTATGTATAATTTATAAAATCTAAAAAACTGTTCTAAATTTTTATCTTAGGTGGTTTTTGACATACGAATAATCATGGTCAGATTATAAAAACATAGAAGTTTTCTTTCCGTAGCGTTGGCTAAATACAGACTGTCTTAAAAAGGAGGTAAGAGATGAAAAGATTCAGACAGATATTTATTACAGTTGTGATATTTCTGCTACTTTTTTCAGCCGTGGCGTATGGCGATACCTGGACAACGAACAAGCAGATCACAAACACTCTCGGTGACTCTAAGTATCCAGCCATAGCAGTGGATGGCTCAAACATCTATGTGGTCTGGCAGGATAACACACCTGACCTATTGAACGATGAGATATATTTCAAGAGGTCAGTTGACGGAGGAGTTACCTGGAAAACGAACAAGCGGCTCACAAACAATGCAAGTTACTCTCTGGATCCAGCAATAGCAGTGGATGGCTCAAACATTTATGTGGTCTGGCAGGATGACACACCGGGGAACTATGAGATATATTTCAAGAAGTCAGTTGACGGAGGGGCTACCTGGACAACGAGGAGGCTCACAAATGATGCAATTGGCTCTATGTATCCAGCAATAGCAGTGGATGGCTCAAACATCTATGTCGTCTGGCAGAATTTCATAACATTTCCTCCGAACTTTGAGATATATTTCAAGAAAGGTGTTTTGGATTAGAGGTTATAAAAAGAAAAACCTTATATTTTTTTAATTAGGCTGTAGAAACTAAAGGCAGGGTCAGCAATGGCTCTGCCTTTAGATTGTCTGAATAACCTTTTTTGAAAACTAATGTACTTTATTCGATCTTCCTGAACATCTGTTTCTTTGATTTACAGACAGGACATTGATCCGGCGCTTCCCCTTCTGCTGTATACCCACAGACCTGGCATACATAATAATCGATGTCCGGATTACTCCCGAGATTCTCTAATGCCTTTTTATACAAGTCTGCATGTACTTTTTCTACTTCATTTGCATACGAGAAGCTTCTCTCAGCACCTTTCTTATCCTCAGCTCTGGCATCTTCAATCATCTGAGGATACATTTTCTGAAATTCATAGGATTCACCGTTAATAGCCTCAAGGAGATTTTCTTTTGTAGACTTGATACCACAGAGTTCTCTCAGATGGTTGTGAGCATGGACTGTTTCTGCCTCAGCAACAGCTCTGAACAATTTTGCAATCTGTTTATAGCCTTCCTGGTCTGCTTTCTTAGCAAAGGCGAGATATTTTCTGTTTGCCTGTGATTCCCCTGCAAATGCATCCTGAAGATCCTTTTCAGTCTTTGTCATAATCTCCTCCTCTCATAGTATTTTTTCGAATGCGCTTTTCGGTGCCTCACATACCGGGCACTTCCACTCAACAGGCAGCATTGCGAACTTTGTGCCCTCTATATCCTCATAATACTCAAAACCGCACATGGTGCACATCCACATCTTGGCCTCCTCCTTCTTAATTCTTTATAATATCTGCTCCTGCAAAAACCTGTTAGTGAATTGTTGTTTCTTTTTTGAACAATTTAAAACCGCAGATGAAACAGATCGTTTCTTCGTCTTCTGTCCATATTTGTATTTCAAATCCACATATCGGACATGTTATGGGGTTGCGTAGCGGCATATCGAATATGCCATATGGAGTTTTCACACTGTATGTAAAATCATGGTCGCTCATTTGCTTTTCCCCCTCCTTTTTAAATGAGGTTTTTTCTTTCCGCACGTCTGGCAGATGCCATAAAATGCTATGTGATTGCCGATTACTCTGAAATTTGTTTTTTCATCATCAGGCAAAGAGAGTTCATACACATTCATAATGTCTGCAATCCGTTTGCATTCGATGCATATCAGATGGTGATGTGGTGCAGTGTTCGGGTCAAACCGTTTTTTACTGGCATCGATTGTAAGCTCAAGAACATTTCCCTTCTTTTTTAGAGCGTCGAGTGTGTTATATACAGTTGAGAAAGACATGGTAGGAAACTTTTTTGAAACAGCATGATAAATATCCTCTGCCGAGGGATGCTCTCTGTTGCCTTCGAGGTAATCCAGTATTGCCAACCGTTGAGGTGTAAGTTTCAACCCTATGTCCCTGTATCTTTTCATGACACCACACAATTTAGAATCATTATTATTTAAATTAAATTATCACTTAAAAATGAATATGTCAAGAAAATTAATCATTTTTGTAAGCAGTTCATTTTTCATGATAATATTGATACTAACGAAAGAGTATGAAATATATCGTGGATTTACGGAAAATTATCACTAATTAATTATGAACCGTATATTCTTTATCATTTTTATAATCCTTATAACTTTCCCGGTCCCTCTGAAAGCGGCAGAAAAACCTGTAATCCATCATGAATTATCAATAAAGCTCTATCCGGAGGAGGGGCGGCTTGTTGCTGAGGACTTGATAACGGTGCCCGGGAATTCTCCTGATGTGCTCAGCTTTTCACTTCATGCCGGACTTGAGCCATCGTCAACGACTCCCGGCATTATTCTTACCCGTGAAAGAGGGCCAGCAGGGGGATTTCCCATTGAATCATTCACGGTAAAAAATCCTTTCGGACTGAAAACATTTGAAATAAAGTATAGCGGAACGATTCATCACTCCATAGAACCTTATGGAAGCGAGCAGGCGCGGGGTTTTCGTATGACACCCGGCATCATTTCGAAGGAAGGAGTATATCTTTCTGGAAATTCTCTCTGGTATCCAAAGATTGAAGGTCATATGGTGACTTTTAACCTTGATGTGGAACTTCCCTCGGGATGGGATGCAGTCAGTCAAGGAGAACGTACAATCCATGACTACAGGGAAGACAATATGCAAGTGCGATGGGTATCAACAGAAAACCAGGATGAGATATACCTTGTAGCGGGAAAGTTTACTGAATACATGCGATCTACCGGGAATATACAGGCCATGGTATTCCTTCGTTCACCAGAGAAAGAACTGGCTGACAGATATCTTGACGCAACTGCGCAGTATATCACCATGTATGAAAAACTCATCGGACAATATCCTTATAAGAAGTTTGCGCTTGTGGAGAATTTCTGGGAGACAGGATTAGGAATGCCTTCCTTTACACTCCTTGGGCCAAAGATTATCCGCTTTCCTTTCATTATCAACTCTTCCTATCCTCATGAGATCCTCCATAACTGGTGGGGAAACAGTGTTTATCCTGATTACAGTTCCGGAAACTGGTCTGAAGGTCTCACAGCATATTTATCCGATCACCTTATCAAGGAACAGCAGGGAAATGCAAAGGAATACCGCCAGGAGACTCTCCAGAAGTATGCTGACTATGTTACAACAGGAAAAGATTTTCCCCTCACAGAATTCCGGTCACGCCATAGCTCTCCTTCTGAGGCAGTAGGATATGGTAAATCCCTTATGTTTTTCCACATGCTCCGTCAGGAGCTTGCCGACAAAGTTTTCATAGATGGACTTCGGGATTTCTATAGGGAAAAGAAGTTTCAGTTTGCTTCTTTCAATGATCTCAGAAAGAGTTTTGAAAAAGTTTCAGGAAAAGATTTGAAGGTTTTTTCCGATCAATGGATAACGCGTCAAGGTGCGCCGCAATTGAAGTTATCTGATGTCAGATCGAAAATGGAAGGAGATGAGTATATTCTTACGGCCAGTATTGAGCAAGTGCAGTCAGAGGAGGCATATCATCTGAAAATTCCTGTGGCGGTGACTATGGAAGGGAAGGAACAGGCTTATCAAACTAAAGCTGTCATGAATGAAAAGCACCTTGAACTTACAATTCATCTGCCTTCAAAACCTTTGAGAATTGATGTTGACCCTGAGTTTGATCTGTTCCGCAGACTTGACAGGGAAGAGATCCCACCTGCACTGACACAGGCATTAGGTGCAAAAAGGATGCTGATAGTGCTTCCATCAGTGGCAGAAGGGATAATGCTGAAGGCGTATCAAGAGTTCGCGAGGGTGCTAAGTAATTCAGGTCCGGATACAGCAGAGGTGAAATTTGACAAGGAGGTCGAAAGAATTCCTTCAGACTGTGCTGTTACCGTTCTGGGATGGGAAAACCGTTTCCTGAAAGAAACGCTGGCAATTTTATCTCAGTATGATGTGCCTATAGACCAGAGTTCTATGAAAATTAATAAGAATAAAATCTCTAAAGAAAAGCATACTGTGGTATTCAGCATGAAAAATCCAGGAAACAAAGACATGGCCATTCTGTTTATTGCCTCTGATTTGGCTGAAGCCCTTCCTGGTCTCGGCAGAAAACTCCCCCATTATCATAAATACAGTTATCTTGTATTCGAAGGTGATGAGCCTGTAAATATTATAAAGGGTAGATGGCCGGTACTCCATTCACCGATGACTGCGATTTTACCAGATAAGGATGGAAAAGTAGTATACAGAGAAATGGGTACCCTGAATCGATCTGAACCCCTGACGATACTTCCAACTGTTTTCTCAGAAGAAAGAATGATGGAGACAATCAAATTTCTTTCAAGTGATGAGCTTAAAGGGAGAGGGTTGGGTACCGGGGAACTTGAGCATGCTGCTGAGTTCATTGCAGGGAAATTTCAGGAAGCAGGACTCACACCAGTCGGCGATACTGAAGGAAGCTTTTTCCAGGAATGGAAAGACCCTGAACTGAATATAACGATGAAGAATGTAATAGGGGTGATACCGGGGAGAAGGCCTGAAAACTCTGACCAGAGTGTAGTGGTCGGCGCACATTATGACCATATCGGCACGGGATGGCCAGATGGAAGAGAAGAGAACAAGGGCAAGGTCCATCCCGGTGCTGATGATAATGCAAGCGGCGTGGCAGTACTCATAGAACTCGCAAGGGTGCTTGGCAAGGAATTGAAGCCTGACCGAACTTTAGTCTTTGTGGCATTCACCGGAGAAGAAGCAGGAAGAAAGGGTTCAAAATATTATGTAGCCAATGAAAAGCAATTTCCTGCAAAAAAGTGTATAGGCATGATCAACCTTGATACAGTGGGACGCCTTGGAAAGAAAAAATTGCTTGTTCTTGGTGCAGGTTCTGCAAAAGAATGGCTGCATATCTTCAGAGGAGCCGCATCTGATACAGGGGTTGAAACAGAGGCTGTACCTGAAGGCCTTGATTCAAGTGACAACATCAGTTTTAAAGAAATAGGTGTCCCTGCAATACAGCTTTTTAGCGGTCCCAATCTTGATTACCATCGTCCAACTGACACTGCAGACAAGATAGATTCTCAGGGCCTCTTGAAAGTTGCTACCGTAGCAAAGGAAATGATTGAATATCTTGCAAATCGAGAAGAACCTTTAACTCCTACAATAATTTATGAAAAGCAACCTGAGTCTTCTTCAAAGAAGGAGAGAAAAGTCAGTATTGGCATTATTCCTGACTTTGCTTATAGTGGAAAGGGGTGCAGACTTTCTGGTGTTATGCCTGGATCGCCTGCAGAGAAAAGCGGATTGAGGGAAGGTGATGTAATCATCCGGATAAACTCTGATGCCATTCACAACTTGAAAGACCTTTCCGATGTTCTTAAATCATTAAAACCAGGCAATATAGTCAGTATCATTTTTATGAGGGATGGTAAGGAGATGGAGGTGGAATCAGAGGTAGTGGAGAGATGAGCAATATTGCTGTAGTTTTTTCGATAAAATGGGTATATATTTAATTTTAGTACAAGAGATTGTATTGCAGCCCATAACTTTCAAGGAAAAGAGGGACGAAGTATGGTCTTTATGTTGAGCGGGAGACAGTGTCAACTGTCAAAGGAAGAAGTTGAAAGGATAATGGCAGGTGTCCAGCCTATTAAAGGTCGCCATTACTTTGTTAATGTGAATGGTGAAAAATATCCCGTTATACAGGTTCTATATCTGTCTCTGAGGAAGCAATGTGGGGGCCTTTCCCTGCTCGACATCAGCAATATTATCGCAAAAAATATTCTGTCACAAATCGGCTTTGAAATAATCGAAGAAAAGTAGCTATTCAGAAGGGTTTAATTAAGTACACATAGAAACATCAACGTCGACCAGCTTCCAAAACCCTCGTCCACTTCTTCCTGCATAGTGTCTTTAAAATCTTCTCTTGCAATACAACATCACACATGTAAATTGATATAGCGATTATATTCTTCATGAGTGGTTTACTCTTTAGGTAAATCTTTTGTAGATTTATGAATCAATTCCTGTTTTTGAGATACCCCAGAAGAAGACACATCTGAAATAACATAAAGTACCATACCTAAAAGCAGGGTGATAAAAAAGAACATAAAGAAAAGTTTAGGTTTTCGGAAAAGCAAAATAATGAGCAGAAATGTCATAGCAACGGCAATAGGCATGTTATTCTTCAACAAAATAATGATGCTATCGATTATTACTGAGAAATCCATAAGTAGTTTTTATTCTTTTATAGATCTTATATAATTGAACTATTTTTTCTTCTCAGTTAAAGTGATTTTCATCACCTCATTGGATCGTTCTTTAGCAATAAATTAAGAGCAAAGGAATAAGAATCAAGGCACATCATGAAAAGACCACTGATTGCGTTAGTTTTTCCTCTCGTTTTAATACTCGCTGCTTATATAGCAAGTGCCGAACTCTTGGCATCTAAAAAGGCATATAACTATCAACATCCGAACTGTGCAGATACAACTAAAGCTATAGCTCAAAGCGATAGACCGCTAAAGAGCAATTCCAATATAACTATTAACGGTAGTATCTCAATAGGTTCTAATCTAACAGTACAAGAAGTTCAACAATTGATTGGACTACACGATAAGGTTCGTGCGGATGTTGGAGTTGGCCCTGTGACTTGGTCGAAGAAACTTGCGATTTATGCCCAGGCATGGGCTAATAATCTTGCGTCTATAGATTGTGATCTAAGACATCGTCCGCGTTCGGGGAAGTGGAAGCAAGAGTACGGTGAGAATCTGTTTATAGGAACCTCCGGTTATTACGGAGGTAGGTGATGCTGTAAAGTCCTGGGAGACCGAAAAAACATATTATCATGGTCAGACGCTCAATTCCACTAATTGGCATGACTCAGGGCACTATACCCAGATCGTATGGAAAAATACTGAACAGATTGGATGTGCCAAGGCAGAATGCAATGGTGACTTAATAGTGGTTTGTAATTATAATCCACCCGGTAATGTCTTAGGACAGAAACCATATTGACTTGGGTTTCTAACTGTTTTTAGGCAATTTGAAAAAGGTTCCCAAAGAGTAATTTCATAAGGCTATAACTCTAATGGCGATTTAAACATTAGGATATTTAAACTGAATTACAAACACAAAATAATTATTTCATCAATTATTATTTTTATTCTGCTTATGTTTGGGTATTATTTCATTTCAAAAACCATTGTTGAATCCGAAATGAATACAGAATTGAAATTTAAAAGTGTTGGTTTAATTAATAATATACCAACTATTATTTATTATGAAAATATTACAGTGAGAATAGGGAAAACCGAATTTGATTTTAAAATAAATGTTTATGGACAACAAATACCTTTTGGGAAAATTCATAAAGGCATAAAGATTGGTGACAAAATAAATTGGATAGAATTTTAAATTGCTTGATAACATGATATTTTGTAAGTAGGGTAAATAAGCTCAGACACAATAGTCTTTCCTGAAGCGCACGCCTCCAGACGGTGAGAATCTGTTTATAGGAACCTCCGGTTATTACGAGGCAGGTGATGCTGTGAAGTCCTGGGAAACCGAAAAAACTTCTTCTGTACTCAACACCCCTGAGCCCTGATATAATTGTGCATAGTACCACTGGTAATCAATCGGTTTTGAGGCATATTAAATGAAAGATGAAAATAAGACAAAAAGGCAACTCATTAATGAATTAGTAGAATTACGACAGCAAATTTATAGATTGGAAAAGTTAGAAATCCAACGGAAGCAGGGAGAGAAGTCGCTTGAAAGGCTTTATCATCAAAATGAACTTATTCTAAATGCAGCAGGGGAAGGCATTTTTGGTTTGGATATTCAGGGGAAACACACATTTGTTAATCCAGCGGCAGCTCAAATGCTCGGTTATACAGTTAATGAACTAATAGGCAGGCATAGTCATACACTGTGGCACTACAAGAAAT
>CAWCKM010000017.1:0-27474 GCA_963796125.1 Nitrospirota bacterium | reverse complement strand
TAGCCTTCTGGATCAATATCGTAGGCTGGTGGTGGAAAAGACCTTGTTTCTATATGTCATATTAGCATTGTCGGTATCATTCATCTCAGCCATTGGCATACTCAATACGGTTATCACCAGTGGAACCATACACTATGACTTTGGTGGTTGGGAACCTCCCTGGGGTATCGAGTATGTAGTAGATGGCCTCAATGCACTTATACTGGTTATCGTTTCATTTGTCGGTCTTGTTGTGGGCATATATTCAAAAAAGAGTATTGAGAAAGAGATTTCAGAAGCGAAACCCTGACTTTTATCCATTTATACCTTCTTGGTGATGGGGCTTTTGGGGATGACAGTAACCGGTGATGCGTTTAACCTTTATGTTTTATTGGAGATTGCATCCCTGGCAAGCTATGCCCTTATAGCAATGGGAGAGGATGGGGCGCCTCTTGCCAGTTTTAATTACGTGATTATGGGAACAATCGGCGCCTGCTTTTATTTGCTGGGCGTTGGCTACCTCTATATAGCTACCGGCTCGCTTAATATGGCTGACTTTTCACAGTTTCTACCCAATCTTTATCATTCTAAGACCATGCTGCGTTACCTTGCCTTCCTTATGGTGGGAGATGACCATAAAAATGGCATTTTTTCCCTTGCATGGATGGCTTCCAGATGCCTATACTCATGCCCCTTCAGCAGTAAGTGCATTTGTTGCAGCCACAATGACAAAGGTGGGGGCATATGTAATGATTCGGGTCATGTTTACAATATTCAAACCGTATTTCTCTATTGAGATGCTTCCTGCTACAACCATCCTCGGATGGATTGCTGCAGCCGCAATGATTTACGGTACAGTTCTCGCAATTGCGCAAAAAGATATCAAGAGGATGCTCTGTTACATCATCATCGCCGAAGTCGGATACATTGTAATGGGCGTTAGTGTGGGCAACCGCATGGGATTCACCGGAGCAGTGCTCCATATCTATGAACGATGCCTTCATGATGGCATGCCTGTTCCTGGTGGTGGGAGCAGTATATTACAAGACAGGTGCAAGGACTATAGGTGAATATAAGGCATTATTTAAGAAGATGCCTTTAACATCCGTGAGTTTTGCTATTGGTGCACTCTCGGTTATTGGCATACCGCCGACATGCGGCTTTTTCAGCAAATGGTACCTGGTTTTGGGAGCAATTAATGCACAACAATGGCTGTTTGCTGCAGCACTCCTTGTGAGCAGCCTTTTAAGTGCCGTGGTGTTTTTCAGGGTTTTACAGAATATATTTTTTCACCTCTCTGAATCTGCTCACGAACAGGGGAGCGAACCACATGTCGAGGTTATGAGAGACGAAGCACCGGTAAGCATGCTTATCCCCATTTTAATTACAGTTACAGGAATACTCCTCTCGGTGTTTTCAGCGGTCAGATAATCTCAACAATAATTCAATTCACGGTCCCGGAGGGATCTAAAAGAGGTGGAGATGGAAATCATTCATTCTTCAAGACCAGCATTAGCAATCTTAGTTTCCCTGATTGGCGCTTTTCTCATATTGCTGACAGGCGAGAGGTCACGAAACCTCCGGGAATTTTGGACAATCCTTGCCTCTGTGGTTAAGTTCTCGATCGTCCTTTCTATGGCACCTTTTATTCTTGATGGTAAGATACTTGAATATACCGTTTTCAATATTTCTCCAGGGCTTTCGATTCAGTTCAAAGTAGATGCGCTGGGGATTATTTTTGGCCTAACAGCTTCATTCCTCTGGATCATCACTTCCTTTTATTCCATAGGATATGTAAGATCCCTGAAAGAGCATGCACAAACCCGATACTTTGTATGTTTCGCTATTGCACTTCGGCAACCATGGGCGTTGCATTTTCAGCGAATATGTTCACAACCTTCCTCTTTTATGAATTCATTACTGTCACGTACCCGCTCGTAGCACACAAGGAAACGCCAGAGGCCATACGAGGTGCAAGGAAATATCTGACATACCTTTCAGGGACATCAATAGCGTTTCAACTCCTGGCTGTATTTCTGACATATTATGTTTCCGGATCACTTGATTTTAAGTATGAAGGCCTGTTAAGCGGAGCATTAGGTAGTGGAGTGAGCGAGACGCTTCTGACGGTTATATTCATTCTTTATATGGCAGGAATTGCAAAAGCGGCTATGATGCCCCTTCATTCATGGCTTCCTGCTGCAATGGTTGCACCGACTCCTGTCAGTGCCCTGCTTCATGCAGTAGCGGTTGTCAAGACAGGTGTATTCGTAGTCGTAAAGGTTGTCCTCCATATCTTCGGTATCAATCTCCTCACTCAGCTCGGCCTCGGGACAGCCCTCGCTTATTTCGCCTCCTTCACAATCATAGTTGCTTCGGTTATCGCCCTGACACAGGATAATTTAAAACTGAGACTCGCATACTCAACCGTAAGCCAGCTCTCTTACGTCATTCTCGGAGTAGCACTCTTAACACCATCAGCTATTACCGGAAGTATCATGCACATTACTCTTCATGCGTTCGGTAAAATAACGCTCTTCTTTACTGCGGGTGCTATCTATGTGGCAACACATAAAACAAAGGTAAGCGAACTTGACGGGATAGGCAGGCAAATGCCTTTTACCATGGGAGCCTTTGCATGGGTGCGCCTTCAATGATAGGTATTCCGCCGCTCGGCGGGTTCATCAGCAAATGGTATTTATCATTGGGAGCAATAGAAGCAAACCAGTTTCCGATAATTATTGTCCTTGCTAAGTACGATACTCAATGCCTGCTATTTCATGCCAATTGTATACGCCGCATTTTTTAAAGAACCTTTACCTGACCCTAACCATCACAAGCACTCGAATTCGCACAAGAAACTCCATGAAGCTCCGACACTCATGGTAGTACCACTTGTGCTTACAGCAATAGGGGCGCTTATCATGTTCTTTGCCCCGACATTTTTCCTTGATTTGACAAGGATTGCCTTAAAGAGTGTGATAGGAGGAAACTGAGATGGGAAAAGGTCATGAAGAATTACAGGAACTTGGTCATGAGCCTGTCCCAGGATACAAGAAAGTATTTTACATTGCTGATGACTATTGCAACAATATACCTTGCTATTATTCTGTTCACTACAATATAGATTTATTTTGGAGGGAAGATGAAAGAGGAGAAGAAATATGTATTCGATAAACCTGAAAATGTTCAAAGGCTCTTGAGGGGTTTTTGGGCTTTGCTTATATTGCTTCTTGGTATTGACCTTTTTATTTCCAAGCATCCTTATTTTCATTGGGAAGAATGGCCTGAGTTCTATGCAATATACGGATTTGTCGCCTGCGTCTGTCTTGTCCTGGCATCAAAATACATATTACGACCGGTTGTAAAAAGAAAGGAAAACTACTATGATTAGTGCAGTACCTCCGGCAGCCATATTCATCATAGGGGCTTTCCTCATACCCTTGTTAAGGGGAAACCTTAAATCGGTCTATTTGCTCCTTCTGCCTGTACTTGGTTTTATAAACCTCCTTAATATTCCGCATGGTTCGCATTGGAGTTTTAATTTCCTGGATTATACTATCACTTTTTTGAGAGTAGACAGGCTTAGTTTAGTATTTGCCTATATATTTCATATAGTATCATTCATAGCAATCCTCTATGCCCTGCGCCTCAAAGATGATCTCCAGAACATGGCAGCAGTCCTTTATGCTGGAGCCGCTCTTGGCGTTATCTTTGCAGGAGATTTTATTTCCCTCTTCATTTTCTGGGAGGTTATGGCTGTCACTGCAACGTATCTCATCTGGGCACGTAGAACAAAGGCATCACAAGGCGCCGGGTTGAGATATTTCCTGGTGCACGTCTTTGGAGGTTTATGCCTCCTGGCAGGAATTGTGATAAATACATACAATACTGGCTCTATAGAGTTCTCATTCATAGGATTAAATGGATTGGGGTCGTCTCTCATCTTTTTAGGTTTTGGAGTTAACTGCGCATGGCCCGGACTCCATGTATGGCTCACCGATGCCTATCCTGAATCTACTATTACGGGAACGGTCTTCTTAAGTGCATTCACTACAAAGTGTGCTGTATACGCATTAGCACGAGGTTTCCCGGGTACGGAACTTCTTATATGGATCGGTGCGATAATGGCTATGTTTCCAATCTTTTTTGCTGTCATTGAGAACGACCTAAGAAGAGTGCTTTCTTACAGTCTTATCAACCAGGTTGGATTTATGGTAGTTGGCATCGGTATAGGAACAGAATTAAGCATAAATGGGGCAACAGCCCATGCATTTGCTGACATACTGTTTAAGGCTCTCCTTTTCATGGCTATGGGTGCTGTTATGCATCAGACCGGAAAGATCAATGCCACGGATCTCGGAGGCCTATACAAAACCATGCCGCTGACCTGTATATTCTGTATTGTAGGTGCGGCATCTATTTCGGCATTCCCGCTATTCAGCGCCTTTGCAACAAAATCAATGGTTATGGAGGCAGTAGCGAAAGAACATAGAACTATAATATGGTTTATGCTGCTGTTTGCTTCTGCAGGTGTTTTCCATCATGCAGGTATTAAAATTCCATTTTTTGCTTTTTTCTCACATGACTCCGGAATAAGAACAAAAGAACCACCACTGAATATGCTTCTTGCCATGGGAATCACTGCCTTCCTCTGTATCTTCATTGGTGTTTATCCAAGCGTTCTTTATAGTGTTCTTCCCTACCCTGTTGATTACGTTCCGTACACAGCGCCCCATGTGATGGCGCAATTGCAACTGCTTTTCTTCTCAGCCCTGGCATTTACTCTTCTTATACTCTCGGGAATATATCCTGCTGAAATGAGGGCAATAAATCTTGATATTGATTTGATCTACAGAAAATTTGCAGTTGCTTTTCTCTGGTTCTGCAATGTGCCGTTAACAGCATTCCGTAATGGTATTCAAAACTTCTCTTCGAGAACAATAGGTGCTATTGTAAAATTTGCTACAGATCCTCTCATTGTCCCTGAACTCATCTTGAAAGGCATACAGCTTGGCGTATACAAGGCGCTTGCTACATCATCTACAGGTACAAATCCAAAGATTGCAGTATTTCGAGTTCCGGTTTAACCGGCTCATTAAAATGAGGGAAACGGGAAGATATTATGGCACTGAAGTGCCTCGGAGACCGGTCGGCTTGGGTGTACTGATTTCCTTTGTTTTAATATTCTTCTATGCCTTGATTTATATGCTGCTCTAAAACATAGAACAGCTTTTATTTTAGAAGACTTTTGCTGTTGATATTTTAGAGATATCATGCATACCCTTTTGTTAGGCCTGTCTCTGCTTTCGCAGAAGTATTCTCCAGGCGAAATCTAAAGGCTGTAGGAACTTTTTCTGCATATTAGAATAAGCCTGTCCTGGCAACATGCCAGGACAGGCTTATTTCAGGGCGAGGTTCAGCATGACCTTTAGAAGTTATGTAGTCAACGTCCTTGAGATTATACAGAGGAAACTGTTATATAAAAATAGAGGAGCTGTATTGATATGAAAATCCAATGTCCTATTCCGAAGATACTTCTTCCTATGGATGGAAGCGAACATTCCAAGCGGGCTGTGCAGTTCGCCGGGTGTCTGGGGGCATCCTTAGGTAAGAGTCTCTCAGGTGTTACCTTGCTTCATGTTAATACAGAAGGTAAGGGGAAACGCATTGAGGATAAAATCGGGCCTTTCATAGATGAAGGGGAAAAGATTCTGAGGGATTTAGGAACCGAGGTCGATATCGAAAAACTTGTAGTAAGTGGAGACCCGGCTCAAGAAATTATCCGGATAGCTAATGAAGGGAAGTTCTCAACTATTATCATGGCCAGGAGAGGACTCTCTGAAATAAAAGGCCTTCTTATGGGCAGTGTTACCAACAAGGTTATTCATTCAGCAAGCATGCAAACTGTATATATAGTAGGCCATAAAATTCTGCAAGACAAGGCATGCCTTATTCCTAAAATTCTTATTCCTGTTGATGGTTCAACCTATTCCATGAGAGGTGTGGAAAATGCTACCTGCCTAACAGCGGAATTAAAGGCTCACGTGAGTAAGATTACCCTGCTTAGGGTCATTAATCTATCACTGTATCTGAAACGGATTAAAGAAGGAATAGACCCTGAAGAGGAGTCAAAACAAATACTGGATGAAGCTAAGGAGGTTTTTCTCCAGGCCGGGATTCCAGAAAGGCTTATAACAACAAGAATAAAGGTTGGGCAGAAACCTGCCGAGGAAATTCTCAAAGAGGCTGAAGAAGGACAGTATAACCTTATCATTATGGGTCGTAAGGGACGTAGTGCTCTCGAAGACCTTATATTGGGAGGGGTGAGTTCAACGGTTCTTCAGCATTGTCAGAATCCAACCGTTGCAATTGTGAGCAGCGAGTGATTTTTAGATAAGAACCTTCCATGCCACCTTACACACAATTACTATCGAATAAGAAAAATGGAGTCGGTAATTTTTTTCATGGTCTATTTGTTTAAGCTATTTAACAAATAATCAACACTCATTTCACAGGAATAATTCTTTAGAATTCATCGTTTAACCATTTTCCATTTTTCCCTTGACTTCCACAATATATTGTGGTTTAATTAGTTCCGAAATACAAGAAATTGTTTTTATTATAAATGAATAAATTTTGGGGGTAGAGTTTATGAAAAGTCTTTCGTCCAGTATTTTCCTTACACAAAACGCCTTAAAAGTGCTTGAAAAGAGATATCTGAAGAAAGATGAAGCAGGAAAAGTTGTCGAGACACCTGAAGAGCTTTTCAGGCGCGTAGCAAAGACAGTTGCATCAGCAGATTTAAATTATGGCGCATCAGAAAAAGATAAAGGGAACCTTGAAGAAGCATTCTACGAGATGTTAACATCTCTGGCCTTCCTGCCAAATAGTCCTACCCTTATGAATGCAGGCAGAAGGCTTGGTCAGTTAAGCGCATGCTTTGTCATACCTGTTGAAGACTCGATGGAGTCTATATTTGATGCTGTCAAGAACGCCGCCATAATCCATAAATCAGGCGGGGGTACGGGATTCAGTTTTTCACGCCTGAGGCCGAAGGGTGATGTTGTCGGATCAACAAAGGGAATTTCCTCGGGCCCTGTATCTTTCATGACTGTCTTTGATACTGCGACAGAGGCAGTCAAACAGGGTGGAACAAGGCGAGGCGCAAACATGGGTATCCTGAGAATTGACCACCCGGATATCTATTCCTTTATCACCTCAAAGGAAGATAATTCGAAACTCAACAACTTTAATATTTCTGTTGCCTTCACTGATGAGTTCATGAAGGCTGTTGAGGAAGACAGGCAGTATGATCTTGTCAATCCCCGCACGCGGGAGGCAACAGGCACCCTTAAAGCAAGAGATATCTTTCAACTCATTGTCGAGTATGCCTGGAAAAATGGCGAGCCAGGAATCGTTTTCATTGACAGGGTAAATGAGTCGAACCCAACTCCACAGATTGGATCCATAGAGTCAACGAACCCCTGCGGTGAACAACCTCTTCTTCCTTATGAATCCTGTAATCTTGGCTCAATCAACCTTGCAAGGATGGTAAAAGGGGGAGAAGTAGACTGGGGAAACTCAGGGATATCACTTGGAAGGCAGTACATTTCCTTGACAACGTTATTGATATAAACAAGTATCCTCTCCATAAGATTGAAGAGATGACAAAGGCTAACAGAAAAATAGGCCTTGGGGTAATGGGCTGGGCAGACATGCTCGTTTCTCTCGGAATCCCTTATAACTCTGAGGAAGCCTTAAGACTCGCAGAGGAAGTAATGGGTTTCATACAACGGGAAGGGAGAATGGCCTCATGCACACTGGCTGAGCAAAGAGGGGCATTTCCCAATTATAAAGGCAGTATCTATGATGGTAAGGTGCGGGTAAGAAATGCAACCATTACGACCATAGCTCCTACAGGCACTCTCTCGATCATAGCAGGTTGCTCCTCCGGTATAGAACCTATTTTTGCAGTCTCCTATGTGAGGACAGTGATGGAAGGCACAAAACTGATAGAGGTAAATCCCTATTTCGAGAAGATCGCAAAAGAGCGGGGCTTCTGGAAGAGAGAACTTATGGAAAGGATTGCAGATAAAGGTTCGATACAGGACTTTGATGAGGTGCCGGAAGATGTCAAAAAGCTCTTTACTACAGCACATCATATTACACCCCATGAACACATAAAGATGCAGGCCGCTTTTCAAAGGTATGTGGATAATGCTGTTTCGAAAACGGTGAACTTCCCTAACGGAGCAACAACAGAGGACGTGAAAGAGGTCTATCTCTTTGCTTATGAATATGGCTGTAAGGGTGTTACTGTTTACAGGGATGGTTCGCGCGAACAACAAGTGCTCAGCAAAGGCAAGAAAGACGAGAAGACAGAGCCTGTAGATTTGAGGCAGAAGCTTGTACCTCGAAAAAGACCTGAAGTCATCAATGGTTCAACGCGCCTCATGAAGACAGGCTGCGGGAATCTCTATGTAACCATCAATGAGGATGAAGAAGGCCATCTCTTCGAGCTCTTTACCTCTATGGGAAAGGCAGGTGGGTGTGCTGCAAGCCAGTCTGAAGCAATCGGAAGGCTTGTCTCTCTTGCTTTCAGGTCCAATATCGAGCCTGACGAGGTAATGAGACAATTGAAAGGAATTTCATGCCACTCACACGTCTGGGTAGAGGGCGGTAAGATAACCTCCTGTTCCGATGCGATAGCAAAGTCGCTTGAAAGGTATCTCCAGAAAGGAAACAATGGGGACGGAAATGGCCAGGAGGGACACAAGGAGGTTATGTTCATCGGCCGATGCCCTGAGTGCGGAGGTGCTGTTGAACACGCAAGCGGTTGCGCTGTATGCCATAATTGCGGATTTACAAAATGCTGGTAAGCTATGAAAGATGACGGAGAGGTAGAGCGGATTATTCATTATTTCAAGGGCACTGACGAAGTTTCAACCTTGTATATCTTTGGAAGTTTAGGCAAAGGCAAGAAGACCGGTGAAAGCGACATAGATATTGCAGTGCTTATAGATGGATCTAAATTACAGAGGAAAAACTTCGAACTGGTAAACATTTAATTTTTCATATTTGAGGAAGCACTTTTTGACCACTTTATTCTTATAAGACAATGCACATATGAGATTAAAAAGTATATGAAATCATATCGTATAGGTAAATCTATCATCTTGCCTCATATCCGTTATGTAAATCATGGAGGATGTAACAGCATGATGTTTCATTCGCAAGTTGTAAGATTTAATGGACATTATCAAACATTGAGATGTGATAGGATGGACGTTTCTGGTTTTTGTTCTGGACATAAGATGAGCAAAGAAGTTTTTTTAAAAAGATATTGTGGTGGTGTAGAACCAGAAGCAAAGACAGACAAAAAACGACCCGAATGCTTACGGAGGTACATATGAAAGCACTTGTTGAGCTAATGGCGAAGTCTCTGGTAGATAAGCCGGAGGAGGTTGCAGTGGCCGAGGTAGACGGAGAAAGAACCGTTATTTTTGAGTTGCGTGTTGCTGCAAGTGATATTGGGAAGGTTATCGGAAAGCAGGGGAATACAGCACGAGCAATGAGAACAATACTGAGTGCTGCCGGTGCTAAGCTCGAAAAGCGTTGTGTTCTTGAAATATTGGATTAAACTGAATAATACCCCAAAACAGAATTTTAATTGACCAGTCGCTGAGTTGTATAAACTGATCGAAGAGTTGTAACACAACTTCTTCCATTAAAGCATAAGTAATACGATTTTCCAGTGCTCAATGTGTTCTGTAAAGATTCTTCCAGAACCAAGGCAATTCTGCAGAAGTCCATATTCTATCCTCCAGTGCCATCTTTTGCGTTCTTACTTCATACTGCGATAAATTGTTGTCACTGGACGATTCATCTCGGATTTTTGTTAATTCGTACATCCTTTAGCAGGATTTGTTCCATCATTGTCTTCCTATTCTTTCAATCCGTCTTCTTATTCTCAATTAAGCACCATTTTAGCAATTCGAGATTAAGCGACCCCAAAGTCATTGATTTCAAGTTCATTGAGCGGATAAGTTATTGTATTTATTGCAAGCAGATACCGAAGACGTGCAAGCAGGTTTCTGATTTTCGGATCTGGTGACGCCCACTTTTCCAGTTCAGCGCATTTAAAATTATCTCGTATTTTAATGTTTGCCTTCCGAAGTCTATTGCTTCAGAATGTTTCCATAGATATTATGAAATATGAATGAATGGCTCTTAAGATATTTTGTTATACCGTATATTAATTTTATAGTGAATATTTGAATGGTCAAAGGAAATATTGTTCCCATCACAGACAAGCTCTCCTTCTTCTGACTTCTTACGAGTTCTAATCATCATAGCAATAACTTGATCTAAATCATATCCGCCGTCACGACAGCCTTTGCTCAGGCATTCAATATTAAAATATGCATAACTGTTAGGCCAAAAATTTAAAATACGTGATACGGTAATCGGGTTTATTTTTCCATAAGAGTTTGTCACATCAATAACAATGCTTGAAACCTTGGGGAAATGTTCAGAAATCAGACCTGATTCAAGTTTTTGTTGCGTTTTTTCTCTTCTTGCGGCATTCTTTTCACTATTTGTCATTTATCCCTTTCGAAAGGCACCCCCCCTGACATGCAGGGAGGGCTTTTGCAGTTAATTAGTTCTTAACTACATTGGTTGCTTTGAGACCTTTTGGGCCATTTTCAGTATCGAAACTAACTGTATCACCCTCGGCGAGGGACTTATATCCATTGCTCTGGATGGAAGAATAGTGAACGAATACATCACTGCCGTCTTCCCCGGCGATAAAGCCGAAACCCTTGGACTCATTGAACCATTTTACTGTTCCATTAGCCATCTTTTTTACCTCCTTACTCATAAATTAAAGTCTCAGAATGAGCTCAAAAAAAAGGGCCACAAAGCTAAAAGTCTTCGTGGCCTTATCTGTGACTAAGAACTTCTAAAACTTCAATAGAAGTATGACACATATGAGAATAAAAGTCAAAATTTTCGGGTATTCACCTGAACCGGTGACTTTTGTATCGACCTACCAAAACTCCGGAAAAGATCCGGGAAGCCTGATTATATGACTTCTGGGGAACTCTTTTTTCAAGAGAGTTGTGAGTAATTTCTTAAGCTTATCAAAATTAATGCTGAAATTTTCTTTGAAAAAGCCGTCTTCAATAACGAGCAAATCATCATCAGTCATTTTAACTATGATTACTGACCTGTTCCGTTTGTATGTACGCAGATCGAGATAATGTCCTATCGGGAGTTTCTTTAAGCTTTTTGTAACTGCTTCGATTATCTGTGTCTTATCAATCATCAGACCTGTTTGTAAGGAGGCTTCAGGTTGACTTCAACTGTGCCACTGAAATGACGCATGAAGAGCCTCCCTTTTCGGGTAAGGTCGTAATAGGTGTGGTTTCGGTGCTTTGTAACTTTATTTCTCTTGTTTATCCTGTATTCGACAAGTGTACCAGAAACCCTCTCAAGATAACCCATGTTTTGTAGGTACTCAATACTGTTGCGAATTGTTTGTAAATTCTCATTGAGTCGGGCAGCAAGCTTTTTGATGAAGGCCGGACCAGAACGATGAATATAATAAAGGACTTTCAGTTCGATCTCTGAGATTTCACTTTTATTCATGAGAATCCTATTGATGAGAATCTAATATCCTATCACGGGTGCAACGTTGTCATTCCGGTTATTTCTCTGACTGTCATTCCAGCTTGTCTGGAATCCTTCTTTAAAGAAAGATCCTGGACAAGCCAGGATGACAGAGAAAGAGAAAGGACTGCGGAGGATATTTTTTATGCAGGAGCCAATAATTGGAGTTGTTAATCTTCAAGTCTCAACCAGACCTTTTATTTTTCAAGATTATTTAAGTCATTACTTTTTGATGTCTTCACATGAACAGTTATCCCCCGATCTCTCAGAAGTTTAGAAAGAGGCGTCCGAAAATGAAAAATTCAAACTCTGCCTTCAGTCCTAATTCTGAAAAGGCATAGAAGCGAATGGCCATGTCCTTACGCACGAGTTCTGTCAGCTTCACAAGAGGTGTTGATTTATCTGATCCTTTGGATAGGGTAAGGATTAGATTTTCTACTTCGTTATAAGGACACTCTTTCTCATGGGTCTCTATGACCCGCCTGATTGGGTCATCAGGGTTGATTACATCAAATCGGTTTATTGTGTTTTTACCCATAACTGATATGAGGTCAGACGTATCCCAGCATTTCAGCAGACGGCATTCTAAAAAACGATGTTCATAAATCTTGCATGATGAATTTTCCCTGTCGTAAAAGCAACAGGACCACTCTTTGCCTTTTCCGATAACCTTTATAAGTTCTTTCTGGGTTGTTTCAAGTTTTCCCCTGTGGGGATTGAGTACCAACTCACCTTTCCTGATGGTTACTAAATGCTGATATCCTATATGTCCTGAGCAAAGGATTTCTTTATCTTCGTGATGGAGGACAGGTCCGCCTTTAAGGCAGCACGTACCGCACTGAATACACTGAGTAAAATTTTTTGGTAATTTCATGTCTGTGAATAGAATAACAGGAATCCTCTTTGCCTTTCTCTCATCATACATTTGACACTAAAAATGGTTCTTTAGACTTTTCTGTGGGAAGCATCCATAATTTCCCTCCCTTGAACCAGGGGGCAGGGGAGGGTGATTCAAACAATATGTTATCCACACAAAAGCAGGATGAACAAGAAATTTATGCAACTTGCTGGTAAAATTACTATAATAATTAAACCTATTCTTTATAAAAGGAGGAGTTGTTATGGCAAAGACAACGGTGGTCACGTATGAATGTAATCGTTGCGGTACTGAGATTGTTGTATCTCCTGTAACGGGAGGGCAGTTAAGCCCTATTTACTGCTGTGGGATAGAAGTAACAGAGATTTATTCTGTTGAGAAGAAGCCTGTACAAGCAAAAAAGGCTGTGAAGAAAGTTGCAACAAAGGTAAGTAAAAAGAAAGTCACTCAGAAGAAGAAACCAACAGTAAAAAAGAAGACAGCCAAAAAATAATTCACAGTAAACTGATTTCTATCCTTTAGAACAGGGGAATAGGGTTTTTCCCTATAACGCTTAGAGACCAAGAGCGTCGACTATTCTCTTTCTCTGTTTTTCGAGCACCTTCTGTCCGTGTTCGAGAGTTGATACTATTTCCTTTCTTGCATTTTCTGACAACTCCCTTCCCCGTTCTACGATATCAGTCGCCTTATCCTTCATATCACTTGTAAAATCAGTGACACTTTCGGTAATGTCTTCGACCAGATCAACAGCGCCCCTTTTCGCACGTTTGGCTGCTTTTGAGATATCTTTTCTCGTCTCACGACCGGATTTCGGTGCATAGAGAAGGGCAACAGAAGCGCCAATTAGTCCTCCTAACAGAAAAGCACTCATTATCCTCGTAGCATCTTTATTCATAACGGTCCTCCATTGAAGAATTTTTTTAGCTTAATACAAATACAGCAAAGAGTCAATTCCGGGTGGACATTTGGGTGGACATTTGTAATTGTCCTTAACTATCATTAAGATAGCAAAGGAGAAAAAGATGAACAGTTCATTGATTCATGGCTCATGGAGGGTATTGACAATATGGGGGATCCCCATAAGGGTTCATTTTTCGTGGCTCATTGTTTTTGGTCTGATAACCTGGTCTTTATCGACTTACTATTTTCCCAGGGAAGCACCTGAATTACCTGCTGCATCTTATTGGGTGAAGGGCGCCATCGGGGCTTTCCTTCTTTTGGTTTCTGTTACATTTCATGAGCTTGCACATTCCTTTGTATCTTTGAAATACAGAATAAAGATACTCAGCATTACCCTGTTTATCTTTGGCGGGGTTGCCCAGATGAAGGGTGAGCCACCAACTCCGAAGGCAGAATTCAGGATTGCCATTGCAGGACCCCTCTCGAGTTTCTTTTTATCAGGAATCTTTTTCCTCTGTTATGCTGCAGTTGCAAATACCGGGATGCAAGCGCTTTTTGGGTGGCTTGCACGGATTAATCTTATTCTTGGTGTCTTCAATCTTGTTCCGGGTTTTCCCATGGATGGCGGGAGAGTATTGAGGTCAATCATATGGGGAAAAACAAAGGATTATTTCCGTGCCACGAGAAAGGCATCCGGGATAGGGCAGAAGATAGCCATTTTCTTCATCATTTTTGGCCTATTCTCTTTCCTCACAGGCTTTCCAGGAGGATTATGGCTCACATTCATAGGATGGTTTCTCTACACAGTAGCTCAGTCAAGCTATCAACAGGCAAATCTTCAGGAGAACCTGTCCGGTCTGAAAGTCAAAGATGTAATGGTTAGAGACATGGTAACTCTCAGTTCATCGAGTACGCTCAGTGAAGTGGTAGATGACTATTTTCTGAAATATGGCTATGGTGGGTTTCCTGTCTTTGAGGATAGAAAATTTCTCGGCATCATAACCCTCAAAGAAATTAAGAACATTGCAAGGGGAGACTGGACGAGGGCAAAGGTGTCTGATGTACTTATCCCTCACAGCAGGGATTGGGAAGTTTCACCGGAAGACGACGTTATGAAAGCCCTGGAGTTGATGATCACCAAGGATAAGGGAAGGATAGTAGTGACAGAGAATAATAACGTTATCGGCCTGATAACGAGAAATGGCATTGCACGGTATATACAGATCATGGGGAAATAATGAGTATTGAAGACTGAACCCTTTTCTTTACGTTCGAGAAATGACGAATGGACAGTAAAAAATTCAGGGATGGGTATTACCCATCCCTGAGAATCTAAAAACACTACTTTCTTCTCTGGTGCTTCTCCGGTGCTGGTGCCTCAGCCGGTTTCTCCGGTGCCGGGGCCTGTTCTGGTGCCGGCGCTGGTGCTGGTGCCTGATGCCGGTTTCTCTGGTGCAGGCGGTGGTGTCTCAGCCTTCTTGCAGCCAACGCTGAGAGAGAATGATACTAACAGCATCAGCGATAAAAGTATTACTAAAAACTTCTTCATTAACTGTCACCTCCTTTCATAAAAATATCCGTAAATCTTAAGGCCACATTATACCATAAAGGTTTGTCAATTTTATAACTGAAGATTCAGAAAAATCAAGATATTTCTTTAGGGATTCTGTATAATAATTCCAACGGTAATTTGCGGGCGAGATTATTTCTCATTTATAATATGTAGTGTCCCTATCTGCCGCCATAGACGTCGGATCTAATACCATAAGACTCCTCATAGGTAATTTTCAGAATAACAGGATTCAGCATTTCCTCTACCAAAGGAGGATTACGCGGTTAGCTGATGGCATTAACCGGTCCAGAGTCCTCAGGGCTGAACGAATGGAAGCCTCACTAACAGTGCTGCAAGAATTCTCTTCCCTTATTCAAAGTAATGGTGTAAAGGCGGTAAAAGCCGTTGCTACCAGTGCCCTCAGAGAGGCATGTAATGCAGAGGGGTTCATTGAAAAAGTGTTTACAGATACCGGGATCTCTATTCAGGTTATCTCAGGCGAACAAGAGGCTGAGCTTACCCTGAAAGGAGTGCTTTCATCGTTTCCCGAATCAACACTGACTCATAACAACTCGTTACTTATCATCGACATAGGAGGGGGAAGCACAGAATGGATATTATGCAGGGGTGAGCATCCTGTTGCCATGGGGAGCATCCCCATAGGGGTTATCAAGCTCCATGAAAATTTCATCAAAACCGATCCGGTCTCAAAGGAAGATATTTCAGCATTGAACAGAGAAATCATCTCATCTATAGAAATCCTCAAGAAAGATATCGGAAATCACATAAACAAGGAGACACACCTCATAGGAACAGCGGGGACATTTTCAACCCTTGCCTCTATTGATTTACACCTTGAAATGTATTCGAGAGAAAAAATACATCTTCATCGGTTACCCCTCACAAGACTCCTTAACATAAGAAACACCTTGATAGCCTTTCCGGTAAGAGAAAGAATGAATATGACAGGACTTGAACCGGGAAGGGCTGACTTGATTATACCTGGCATACAATTTACAATTAACATACTGGAAAGTTTTGGTATTGATGAATTAACAGTGAGCGATTATGGTCTTCTCGAGGGAGTTTTCCTCGAAACCCTGAAGGAGAGGGATGAAAAAAATATTCCAGAGACCTGCAAGCCTTAAACAGATACCTTTTAGATTCTGTGCTGGTTGTGGACACAGCCTCATACACAGGTTGATTGCCGAGTGCATTGATCAATTAGGGATAAGAGAGAAAACAGTGGGGATTGCACCTGTTGGGTGTGCAGTATTTGCGTATGACTATTTTCATTTTGATATTCTTGAAGCCCCCCATGGTAGACCCCCTGCTGTAGCAACAGGACTGAAACGTTCCATGCCTGACAGGATAATTTTTACGTATCAGGGTGATGGAGACCTTGCTGCGATAGGCACAGCAGAGATCATTCACGCTGCAAACAGGGGAGAGAACATATCTGTATTCTTTGTCAATAATGCAACATATGGGATGACAGGAGGTCAAATGGCGCCTACGACGCTTCCCGGGCAGAAGACGAGCACGACCCCTTCGGGCAGGGATATCAAGACCACAGGGTTTCCTCTCCGTGTTTCCGAACTTCTGGCAACCATCGAAGGAGTTTCATATATTATCAGGACCTCCGTAGATTCTTACAGAAATCTCATGAATACAAAGAGGGCCATTGAGAAGGCCTTCAGATATCAGATGGAAGGTAAAGGGTTCAGCCTCGTTGAGATTCTTTCACCGTGTCCTGTAGACTGGGGACTTACACCAAATGATTCAATCGCATGGCTTCGGCAAGAGATGATACCTGTTTTTCCTCTGGGGACGTTTAAAGATAAATTCAGGGAGGAGGATAACTGGAAAAGAGAATCATCATAGCGGGTTTTGGTGGACAAGGAATACTTTTCTTCGGAAAAATCCTTGCCTATGCAGGAATGCTCGAAGACAAAGAGGTAACATGGTTCCCATCTTATGGAGGTGAGATGAGGGGGGGAACTGCAAACTGCACAGTGATCATTTCTGACGAGTTGATAGCTTCCCCTGTTGTCAAAAACCCTGATATACTGGTCGTCATGAATGATCAGTCCCTTAAAAAATTTCAATTAGGACTGAAGCAGAAAGGCATTCTATTGTTTGATTCGTCACTCATAAAGAACCCGGAACACCGGCAGGATATTGAAGTCATCGGAGTTCCTGCAACAAATATCGCCGGTACTATTGGCAATACGAAATCCGCAAATATGGTTTTGCTCGGTGCATTGATTGGCAGGACAAAACTTCTGAAAGAGCAATCAGCCCTTGAGGCCATTGAGGATTCCCTGGACCATAGAAAAGAGGTTATTGCTGTGAACAGGAAAGCTGTCAGAGAGGGGATGAATTTCTTTGAAGATAAGAAAGGCTAAGATATCTGACTTGAAGCAGATGCATAAACTCATCAATGAGTATGCAAGACAAGAGGAAATGATTCCCAGGTCACTTAGTGAACTCTATGAAACCATGAGAGATTTCATTGTGTGTGAATATGATTCGAATATTTGCGGGGTTTGCGCATTACACATTATGTGGGAGGACCTTGCTGAGATACGGTCTCTTGCGGTGGACAGAGGGTATCAAAAAATGGGCATTGGGAGAAACCTTGTAAAACAGTGCCTGAAAGAGGCGAAACAATTGGGGCTACCAAAAGTATTTGCTCTTACTTACCATCCTGCATTCTTCAAGAAATTGGGTTTTGCGGACATCGACAAATCAAGTCTTCCCCAGAAGATATGGGGAGATTGCCTGCGTTGTCCCCGTTTTCCCGGATGTGATGAATATGCAGTCATCAAGGAACTGAAGACTGAGAAATGAGAAATGTTTTCCTGTCTTTATTTCCAGGTTCTTAGTTCCCATTTCTTATTTCATTGAATTGTATCTTAATATATGTCTTTTTCCTGAGTTCTTCAATGTGCAGTTTGAGAAGGCGATTTAATTCAGCCTCCACGAGATAATTTTCGATCTCTTCTCTCACCGTACTCAAATTCTTTGCCCTGAAAATCTTCGATATGGTTTTGATAAAAATCTGACACATCTTTTTCCTTTATCTTTACAAATGTCCTTAACTTAAGGTCAATATATTCTTTCAGCAGTTCATCATCAGAAGGTTCCTCCAGTCTGATCTTCTTGGCCTCTCTGAGAAGAAGAACCCTGTTGATCATGGCATTCAAAACTTCCTCTTTTGTAACATCAGGGGTGGCTTTCAGGGATTTTGAATACTCCTCCTCAAATTCACTGAGGGTAATTGCAGTGTTATCCACAAATGCAACGACACGGTCTTTCATTGAAGCAGTGGACAGTGAATAGTGAATAGTGATTAGTAAAAAAACAATAAATAACAAGTAATATATTTTAGTTAGCATTGATTTCTTTTTTATTCTTCACTGTTCACTGATTCACCTTTCACTGCCTTAGAAAGCATGGCCAATAGCAAAATGAAGCTCTCCAGCACTTTCTCCTTTTTCTCGCTGAAGTTTATGTCCGTAATCAACCCTTATCGGACCAACAGGGGTGTTATATCTCAAACCGAGTCCTGTAGTGTATTTCATGCTACCGAATTCAATATCTTGAACTTTCTGCCAGACATTCCCCCCGTCGAGAAAAGCAACAATTCCAATACCTCTTGCCGAGATATGACCTCAGCTCAACATTGCCACAGAGAAAGGCATTACCTCCCTGTCGGGTTTCCATCTGAACCTTTCGGGCCGAGCGTGTCCTGTTCATATCCCCTTACTGTTGTTCTTCCTCCGAGAAAAAATCTTTCAACAATCGGGAGTTCTTCAGTACCGTGATATCCCCAGGCAAGGCCTCCTCTCAAGGATAGCGCGAAGAACAAACCGTTTATCAATCTGATGGTATGAGTTTCCCTGGAATAAGAGTTTTAAAAAGTTTGTCTCAGAGAGCAGAAGGGGTGAAGTTGCTTTAAGTGATATCCCGGAGAGGATATCCTTTCTTGGGATCAAAGGGATTATCTCTCGTGTCATAGACTGATACCGGGTTTAAGAGCACTGATAGCGAGGGTTCCTGTATCTTCTTTGCTGAGGACAACATCAGGTTGAACATCGAAGGTGTCTGTAAGGGAAAATTCATAATATAGTTCTGCCTTCAAGGTATCACTCAATTTTTTCTCGATACCTGCAGTAGCTGCATACCGGTTCAATCTGTATAATGTATCTCCTGTATCGATATTGACTTCTTCTCTGTCTTCATAGAGTAGAACCACCCTAAATGGTATCTGTTTATCCAAGAAACCATGGTTCAAGATACTGCAGTATGGATCGTTTCTCAAGGGAACTCAACTCAATCCGTAGCGAAGCCTGTCTGTTCATACCCCAGAGATTTCTGTAACTCAGATCAAGAAATCCCCTGAACTTTTCATAGTCTGCATATCCAAAACCAAATTCTACAGCACCGGCATTTCCTTCATTCACTTTTATCAGTGTGTCCCTTGTATGGTCATATCTGTCGAGTACCTCAACATCAATATCGGTAAAGAGACCTAATTTGTAGATACTCTGTCTCTCCTTCTGGAGAATACTGTAATCAAAGGGCATTCTTCTCTCATGTCTTAACTCTCTCTTTACTACCTCATACCGTGTACGTGTAGTTACCTGAAACAATGGTTTTACCAAAGATGGTAATGTCACCTTCATGTATCTGGAATGTGAGGATACCTGTTTGATCCTCAAACTCTCTCTTCACAGACAAACGAGTGCATCCAGCAAAACCACGGGAGTTGTATAATTGAATAACTCTGTAGCGTGCATCGGAAATATCAACCTCATTATACGGATCACCAGGTTTTATCTTTATCGTTTTTGTTATTTCCTCTTCAGGAATGCGGGATGCACCAATAATGGTCAACCTTCCCGATCTCTGTCTTTGCTCCTTCTGATATTTTGATATTGATATTCCATTTCCTCAGAACGTTCATCATACTGTAGCCTCAAACTCTTCGACACCTGCTGCCAGGTATCCGAGGGCATTATAAAGTTCTATAATGGTCTCTCTGTCTGTCATCAATGAGGTCGGGATTATAAAGACCTCCTTTTTTAAGGGACATGACCTCTTTCAGATTCTTTTCTGGAAGACTGACATCGCTGAAATTGATTGATCCCACTTTTACCTTCTTCCCTTCGAAGATAAAGAGACTGAGACTTGATAAGGTCATCCTTCGACTGTAATGACGGGTGCTACCTGTGCAAAAGGGTATCCTTTTGCATGGTAGAGAGAAAGTATTTTGGAAACAGCCTCCTCCACAAGATCATCATTGAAATTCTCAGCTTCAAAAAAAGGCATCTCTTTACGAAGGGTCTTTGTAGAAAGAACACTGTTGCCTTCTGTTGAAATCAACAGACGTTTGCCGGGATCTACCGGAATATTCAGTACCCCATCAGTGAAAGTATGGGGACCGATACGAGGGTTGAAATAATCCATTCTTTCTGTAGTATGTCTTTATCCTTTTGATATCTTTTTCCAGTTCTACCTGATCATATATATCTCCCTCAGACAATCTCATCAATCTTTTGGTCTCATCTGATTCCTCCACTGATAATAATCTCCTTTATCATTTCCGGTTCACCTGTATGAACCTCAGAGATGAAGGTTTACCCTGTAAGGTTTTTTGCGCTTTTCAATCTTTACGTTGATACTGGCATGAGGAAATCCCCGTCTTGCAATCTCCTGCTTGAGCGTTTCATAGCAGGTTCGATCAGGTCCTGTCGCATGACTTGTCCTTCTCTCAGACGGAAATTATTCTTTATAAATTTTTTGGAAAGGTCATAATCTCCTTCTATTAATATCTTATTTATGAAATCTCTTTCCGTTACGGTAATTGTAACCTTTACCTGTTCCCCGTCAGTTGCCTCTACAGAGATGTCCTCAAAAATCCCTTTTAAAAATGCCCGTCTTATGCCCTCTCTCACTTTATCAGGATCTATAGGACCGTCAACTTTTATGTCGAGGAGATAAAGGAGTTCTTCCTTTGTTATAGAGTAAAGCCCGTTTATTTCTATTTCACTAACGATTGACCCTAAGGCGTCTAAAGGCAAAAAGAAAAAAAGGAATACGAAGCAAGAGGAAATAAGAAGCAGGAATGGTCTAACTCCATCTTTTCCGTGCGATATTTTTTATTCTCAGCCTCATTTGAATTCAAACCTGAACTTTATGTCACCACCTACACTTCCCCTCTCATCACTCACGCCGATCAGGGAAATGTTTTCTATCAAGGAAATACTCGATCTTAAATATCTGCTCTCCGGTAGTGGTTGATCCAAAAACATTTGAGTACGTTACGAATACCTTGTCCCCGAGGAGCCTCTTGGACACGGTAACTTGTGGTTCAACACTACCTGTAGTTTTTGACAGATGGGAACCAACCTGTATTCTGTCAAGGCCTGTTACAGTCTTCAGCCTTTCATCAAACACTTCCTGTAAAGTACCTGCCAAAAATGATGTTGCTGCTCCTGTACCGATACCACCTTTAAGCCCTTTTGACTCTTTTTCGATATATCCAACTGTCAAAAGGGAGAGGATGTCTGTATCCTCAAGGGGAGGATTGGAAGATAAGATTAAGATCGAAATGCTCTATCTGTCCTTCGAGGTTAAGTTTTACGGTATATCCTTTAATGCTTGTTTCAGCCATGAGATCAAAGACGGGGTTAAGTCTGTTTGGATCAGTGAAATCAGCACTTGCATGGATTATCTTGAATTCATTGTTTCTGAAATAAAAGACTCCCTCTTTAGATTCAAGTCTTCCAAACAAGATAGGTTGTGATACTGTTCCCCTCACGATGAAATCTGCCCTCACAGGCATCCTGGCAATGTTATTGTCAATGTAAATATTTTCATCACCTGAAATACTGATATTGAGCTCTGCTTTTTCAACTCCCGATAATGCTGTTTTTGGTTTTTCCGCTGTCCTTGCCTTGAGAATCCAGCTCTTCCAGTCAACTCTCTCCCTGTATTTTGCACTCTTTATCTTTATGTCACCACTAATTCCCTGTGCTTCTGTGGTGCCTTTATATAAGAGGTTACCGCTAAAATTAACAGGAGAATCTTTTGCAAAAGGGGCAGTTATATTATTAAGACTCGATTCAAAGGAAAATCTGTTTACTGAAAGCCTTTGATTTGAAGAAGACCTGACACGTTTATTGCACCACCACCGACTTTGCCTGAAAGCTTTTTTACTAAGAGCTTGTCTTCCTCGATTGATGCGGAACCGTTGATTGAAGAAATGCGCAGGGAATTTCCCTTTAATCCAAGAGATGCATTTGATACAGTTAGGTCACCTTTGATATCAGGATTCTCCCATTTCCCAAGTATGGAGAAAGTAAATTCAGCTTCTCCTGTTAGGTGTTCCAGTCTTTTGGACAATAATTTTAACGGTGCCAGAGATGATCTCCCTTCAAAACGGAGGTTGTACTCTCTGCCGATCTCTAAACCACCAGAGACCTTGACTGATGATGTACCGCTACTCCTGATGGAAAAGGCCGGGAAGGAGATTTTGCCATTGTTTATCTGGATCTTTATATCAGAATCGTTAGAAAAACTGTAATCAAAAAGTGCAATGGTAAGGTATGCTGATAGTTGCCGAGGCTCTTATATTGTTCCTGTTTCCTTCCATCTCTGCATGGCCCTTGAGATTGAGAAGCATGTCTTCTGGAATATCCCTGAATATTGAACCTAACAAGAAATCATATCTTCCGGGCTGAATTTCGAGCTCAGCATTCCATGGCAATGTATCGTCGAGGTGTCCCTCACCTCTGAACTTTATTTTTTCATCAAAAAAGAGGCCTTCAAAAAGATGTTCTTGTCTCTGATTTCTCCGTTTATCACACCATTGCCCACAGTCTTACCCTTGAAAATACCTCCAAATACTTTGGCATGTAACATAATGACCGGGTCTTTGAAAGTGCCCTGTCCCTCTGACTGTATAATCAGTGAAGCACCCTCAGGGATATTCTCTACCCCGAGGTCTTTTATTAAAACCTTATCTGATGAAGCCCTGAAGGAAAACCTCTCGCCGGGGGATATTTTTCCTTCAGCTGTCAGGGTCGAAATGCCCTGTTTGAGGATGGCTTTCTTGAAAGAAAGCTCTTTATTAAGATACGAGAAAATTATTGATGCAGAGTCAAGGGGTATCTTATATATTGTTGAGTTTGTGACATAAGCGTTGCCGTCAATTTCAATATTGTCTTTCCCCCCGATGTTAACATCTGCATTCACTCTTCCCTTTGCCGGGATATCCCTGGAGAATATGTGCATGATTCCTCCAAGGTCAGCGTTCCTGAAGGAAGCGCTCATCTCATACACGGGTTTTGAAAAATCGAACAGTTCTTTTGCTTCAGGAAATAGAATCCTGCCTTTTGCCCTGTGTTCTTCTCCGGGCGTTGTGAGGATGAGTTCCTGGATATGGAGGAGATTTTTATGGTAATTGAAAAGAGATGTAGTTTGAGATATCCGGTAATCTTCAACAGAAATGCTTGATAAGTTGGCTCTGCCTGATATTCCGGGGTTGTCTAACATCCCTGCTACCCTGCCGGAAAAATTGGCCTGCCCTTTAAGCCCGGCGTAGTAAGGAAGAATCAAATCGGAAACTTCCTTTGCATTGAGCCTGCAAGTAAAATCCATGGTTCTCTTCGCGATATCAATCGTACCTTCAGCCCGCAGGTCAGAAAGGGATGTTCTTACCTGCAGATCAGATAAGGACAGAAGATCATTGCGGAGGGAATAGGTGCCTTTAATATGTTGAATCCTGTCAAGAACATGTTCAGTTGATGCTGCATACTCTTTGCTCTTTGCTCTCCGTTCTCTGCCTGGTGCTTCATAGACAAACCACCCGTCAGGGTCAAATCTGTCTCCTGAAGTCATGAGTTCTCCCTTTACTTTGCCTGCCGGTATTTCAGGTTCCCAACCTATGAGTTTAAAGGCATCCTTACTGTCAATCGAATCAAACTGTATATTCAGGGTAAAGGGCTTGACAATGGGAAGGTGTATCGATGCCTCAGCTTTGGCATGACCGTTATACAAGTCAGCATCGCCGTTTGTGAATCTCATGAGGCCATCATCATACGTTACCTCGCACCTGAGTGTATCTATCTCAACGCCAAAGAGGTTACCTTTTCGAAGCCGCGCCTTTGCTTTACCGGAGATGTCTGAAAGCTTCCCCTTGATTTCACCCTGAAAGTCAACAAGACCTTCAACTTTCTCTGTGACTTTCAATATTTCCATTAATGTCTGGATATAGAAATCGCCCTTTAATTGCAAATTGATGAAAATATTTTCCCATCGATTCAATGAAAAATCAGGATGACGAAGGTTTTCAACCTGTATTTCGCCCTCTGCGGAAATTTTGCCTTCACCTTTCTGTTTCAGATGCAGGATACGCTTCATTGAATCAACGAAAAGGGCTATCTTGCTCTTCAAAGTCCCCTTACCATTCGAATACAGACCTGAAGCCTGTAGCTTTGAACCATACGACCCAATGGTAAGTCTTCTTATATCGATCTCATTTTGTCTTAAGACAAGTAAGGTGGTAAGGTCTCCGGTGAGTTCAGGCAGTCCCTCTTTTTTTATATCAAGCTGCTTAACAGCAATAGTAAGTTTAGGAATCTTACCGAGTATCATCTCACTCCGGAGTCCCTTGACGCCAAGGGAGGTTTTCAAATCTTCATCCCGAAGGGAGGCAGTACCTTCACTTACCTCGACTACTTTAATTCTGACTTTAAATGGAAATCCCGACTCTTTTTTGAGATAGGCATTGACACTTTCAATTACCTTGACAAGATGTCCTCTGTCTGTAGATAGATCTGGCCCCTTTAAAACAAGTCTTCGGATAGAAATGCGTTTCTGTAATAGTCCCAGTGGTTCAATATACCCTTTTACCCTCTTTGCAAAGAGTACCTTTGTGCCGTCTTCATCAAAAACTTTTATGTCTTTGGCTTCAATAAAGAGAGGAAAGATATTGATATAAATTTTTTTTGCTATTACCTTCTGCTGGAGGGCAACCTCCAATTCCGGCAGGATGGCCTTCTTCAGGATATTTGATATGTGTGGTCCTCTCGAAAAAAGTATTACAAGGCCGATAATGATACTAAAAGATAATAAGTAGAGAAACCTTATTATCTTTTTACGCTTCTTTTTATCCTCAATGTAGTCCTTCATAATATGCTACTCTGTAGCAATTTCCTTTTTAACTATCCCAATATTTTATATAAAATAAACCATCTTTGGTTAAGAATTTAGTCTGGATCATGCATAACCATTTTCTGCTGCATTATGACTGAGGAGTATCATATGGGAGGGGATGCCCATAATTTTTTTTGGGGGAGAATTTGAATGACAGCAGGAAGGTTATGATTTTTGCGAAATCGTTTACGATTGACTTTTCCCTAACCGGTCAGTCCGCTTCTGAATATCTCTGAATATAAAAGTAGAATCGAAGGCAGGAAACATCTTGAGGACATCAAGGATTAAATCAGTGGGCTGTGATAGTTTATTTGGTGGAGGTGAACGGGATCGAACCGATGACCTCCTGCTTGCAAAGCAGGCGCTCTCCCAACTGAGCTACACCCCCACAAGTGCAAATTTGCAAAGCAAATTTGCAAGGTTAAAGTTCAAAGTTAAAAGTAAAAGAGTTATAGATGAAACCTCTTATTTAACTCATAACTTTTAACTTTCAACTCCGATTTTGCTTCCGGCAAAATCGGATGGTGGGCCTAATTGGAGTCGAACCAATCACCTCACCCTTATCAGGGGTGCGCTCTAACCAACTGAGCTATAGGCCCAACAGAAAGTGTAAGTGTCAGTAACCAGCGTCAGTCAAAGAATCTATTGCCTTGTATTTTAAACTGACACTAATAACTGACACCGTTCACTAAAAAATGCGTAGCATACTTAAAATTGTGTCTCCTTAGAAAGGAGGTGATCCAGCCGCAGGTTCCCCTACGGCTACCTTGTTACGACTTCACCCCAATCACCGGCCATACCTTAGATGGCTGCCTCCCTTTCAGGTTAGCTCACCAGTTTCGGGTACAACAGGCTTTCGTGGTGTGACGGGCGGTGTGTACAAGGCCCGGGAACGTATTCACCGTGGCATGGCTGATCCACGATTACTAGCGATTCCGCGTTCACGGAGTCGAGTTGCAGACTCCGATCCCAACTGAGACCGCTTTTAGGGATTGGCTCCACCTTGCGGTATTGCAACCCTCTGTAGCGGCCATTGTAGCACGTGTGTCGCCCTGGACATAAGGGCCATGAGGACTTGACGTCATCCCCACCTTCCTCCAGCTTGTCGCTGGCAGTTTCCTCAGAGAGGTTGTTTCCAACCAACAGAGGATAAGGGTTGCGCTCGTTGCGGGACTTAACCCAACACCTCACGGCACGAGCTGACGACAGCCATGCAGCACCTGTGTTAGCTCCCAAGGTTACCCCTGGGTCATTACCCTTTCGGGCTCTTACCACTAACATGTCAAGCCCAGGTAAGGTTCTTCGCGTAGCGTCGAATTAAACCACATGCTCCACCGCTTGTGCGGGCCCCCGTCAATTCCTTTGAGTTTCAACCTTGCGGCCGTACTTCCCAGGCGGGGCATTTAATGGTTTCCCTTCGGCACAGAACCCTTACGGACCCTACACCTAATGCCCACCGTTTAGGGCGTGGACTACCAGGGTATCTAATCCTGTTTGCTCCCCACGCTTTCGCGCCTCAGCGTCAGTTCAGCGCCAGAGGGCCGCCTTCGCCACTGGCCTTCCTCCCGATATCTACGCATTTCACCGCTACACCGGGAATTCCGCCCTCCCCTCACTGACTCAAGTAAAACAGTATCCAAGGCAGTTCTATGGTTAAGCCATAGGATTCCACCTCAGACTTGCTCCACCGCCTACTCGCCCTTTAAGCCCAGTAATTCCGAACAACGCTCGCCACCTCTGTCTTACCGCGGCTGCTGGCACAGAGTTAGCCGTGGCTTATTCCTTAGGTACCATCATCATTTTCCCTAAGAAAAGGAGTTTACAACCCGAAGACCTTCATCCTCCACGCGGCGTCGCTGCGTCAGGGTTTCCCCCATTGCGCAAGATTCCCCACTGCTGCCTCCCGTAGGAGTCTGGGCCGTGTCTCAGTCCCAGTGTGGCCGTCCGACCTCTCAGTCCGGCTACCCGTCTTTGGCTTGGTGAGCCGTTACCCCACCAACTACCTGATAGGCCGCAGGCCCATCCCCAAGTGGATTGCTCCTTTTACCACAAACATCCCAGTCCGTGGTCTTATGCGGTATTAGCTCAAGTTTCCCTGAGTTGTCCCCCCCTTGAGGGTAGGTTACCTACGTGTTACTCACCCGTCCGCCACTAAGTCAATGCTGTATTACTACAGCATTGACCCCGTTCGACTTGCATGTGTTAGGCACGCCGCCAGCGTTCGTTCTGAGCCAGGATCAAACTCTCATGAATAATCTGAAAA
>CAWCKM010000016.1:0-15562 GCA_963796125.1 Nitrospirota bacterium | reverse complement strand
CTTCTACCCCTTTGACTGCTTCTCGTCATCACAGGTCAGTCCGCGCAGGCGCAAATTATAGGGCACTTGCTGTCGAAGACGGTAATGACTATATTTGGGTATGGATTGGAAATCATAATGCATAAAAAATGATTAGAGAGGAAGGCTAACAACCGCATCGAGCCGACACGAATTAAATGTTGTTTGGTTTTTTGACACAGGCATTTCCCCGTGCGGTTCATGCCAAGCGTTATGTGTCATAGAGAAAGAATAGGGAGACGTACATGCTGAAATCAATTGCACTCGGTGTATTTGACCGTTGTTATAGGACATTGGATTGGTTTTGTATTATCCTTGCTTGTTGGGTTGATAATTGACCCCTTAGTAACAAGAAACGTGACATCGTCTGGCAACTCAGATTTATTTTACAGCTTCATTCTCCAATGATTTTCACCAAAACTCTTTTCTTCCTTCTCCCATCAAACTCTCCATAGAAAATCTGCTCCCATGTGCCGAAATCCAGTTTCCCATTTGTAACAGCAACAACTACTTCCCTTCCCATAATCTGCCGCTTTAAATGAGCATCAGCATTATCCTCACCATTGTTGTGGCGGTACTGAGAAACAGGCTCATGAGGAGCGAGCTTCTCAAGCCATACATCATAGTCGTGATGGAGTCCCCGTTCATCATCATTGATGAAAACTGATGCAGTTATGTGCATTGCGTTTATAAGTATCAAGCCCTCGGTGATCCCGCTTTCACGGAGACATTTCTCCACTTGAGGAGTGATATTTATAAAAGCCCGACGTGTCGGTACTTCAAACCATAGTTCTTTGCGATAGCTTTTCATTGTGCTATTTTACATTAATTCCCCCCGTAACCCCCTCTTATCTTAAGAAGGGGAATTATTTCCCTTCCCTTTCCGCACTCAGGCGGATTCGCTCTCCTCGGCGAGTCGCCCGAGGCGACCGAGGCGAAAAGTTAAGGGGAGGAGGTTAGTAGGGGTTATCCTGGGTTAATTCTTTCCGAACTCGCAATGACAATCCTTATGGCCGGATTTTAGGTATCATTATTCAAATAAATCAATAGGTTAAGTTCATTCAGAATCTGTAATCAATCTGTGACTTTCTTTGTGGTATATAATATGCCAAGATTCCGACGTTCTGCGGGACATAATCCATTATAGGGACGCTGGGATCTGGCGGTCCCGGGGCACCGGCCTATGTCCAATGGGTCAGACGCTTTATATGTGCCGGAAATAAAAAGGCACTGTTTAATATTACCGGTGTCCCCGGGATCGCCTTATTTATGTCTCCGCCTTTATCTTATCTAATCTAATTTGAAGGCACTATAAATCCTTAGTCTCTTTTTGGAATTTGTCGGAATGAGGTATAATAACTACCGTGATAAGAAATACGTTTACAATTCTTGATGGAATAGGCCAGCGGCTTGAAAGGAGGCTCTGGAGAGAAGGCGTCCTTACCTGGAACCATTTCCTCGATACAAATCCGGCATTCATAAGTCCGCAGAGGAAAGGATTTTTTGATGAGACACTGGAATTTGCATTCACTGAATTGAACGAGGGCAATGCTGAGTATTTCGCTTCTGCAGTGAAAAGATATGAGCACTGGAGACTCTACGATGTCTTCAAAAATGATGCTGTCTGCCTCGATATTGAAACGAATGGTGTGCCTTCCAACTCTGGCGGGTATGTGACGCTTGTGGGTATGTATAATGGTAGAGACTATAAGTGTTTCATAAAAGGAGAGAATCTTACAACAGATGCCCTGAATGAAGAACTCTCAAAATATAAGTATCTTATAACCTTCTTCGGTTCTGTTTTTGACATTCCTTTTCTTAAAAGATGCTTCCGGGGCATCAGGATTGATATTCCTCACTTTGACCTCTGTTTTGGAGCCAGGAGAATAGGGCTGAGGGGTGGGTTAAAGAAGCTCGAGCCATGCTTCGGGATACAGAGGCATGATGAGGTGAAAGACATGGACGGCTATGATGCAGTGCTGTTATGGCAGAAGGCAGAAAGAGGTTGTTGCAGGTCTCTCAATTTACTCATGAGATATAACAGAGAAGATACAGTAAATCTTTTTGAGATGGCAAATATTATATACAGAAGACTCAAGACCCTGACCGGAATTGAGGAGTATCTTAACGGTTCAGCCCTTAAAAACCTTCCCTGATATTTTCTTCCACTTTTACCAGTTTTAGTCTATATTCTTTATTCGGGAATGACAACCATTGGAACAAAGCTCGCTATGGATGATATACTGCCATACTATAATAGCCTGAGAATATGGATATGAAAAAACTTGCTATTACCATGGGAGATCCGGCAGGGATCGGACCGGAGATAATCATTAAGGCGCTTGTTCATGCAAAAATACGGGGCTCCTGCAGGCCAATAATTGTTGGTGACAGAACTCCTCTTGAAGAGGCAATAGCCCTCCTGAAATTGCCTGTACAATTGCGGGTTGTTCAATCACCTGAGGAGTATCGAGCAGCCCCAAAAGGAAGAACGATTGAACTCATTGATATGGGTGTTGCTAAAAAAATCAGGAAAGGGAAACCGACTGCAGAAGGTGGCAAAGCGTCTGTTCACTATATACAAAAAGCTGTTGAGCTTGCATTAGATAAACATGTCGATGGAATTGTTACTGCCCCTATCTCAAAAGAAGCTATACATATGGCTGGATTTAAGTGGCCCGGTCATACAGAAATGATCTCTGAGCTGACGCATACAAGGGACTATGCAATGATGTTCGTTGGCGGCCCATTAAGGATTATCCTTGTTACGATTCATACACCCATAAAAAAAGTCCCGTCATTAATTTCAAAGGACAGGGTTGTAAAGACCCTTCGTCTTGCAAAGAAGGCCTGTGAAATGCTTGGTATGAAGTCACCTAAAATAGCTGTTGCAGGACTGAACCCTCACGCAGGTGAAGCGGGATTGTTTGGTGACGAGGAAATCAGGGAAATAAACCCTGCTGTCAGAGAAGCTCTGGGAGAGGGGATTCCTGTTGCGGGTCCTTTTCCCCCAGATGTGATTTTCCACAAGGCATACAGAGGTGAGTTTGATCTCGTTGTCTGCATGTATCATGACCAGGGTTTGATCCCGCTAAAGATGGTTGCCTTTGACAAAGGGGTAAATATGACCGTAGGACTGCCTATCATCAGGACCTCTCCTGACCATGGGACAGCGTATGATATTGCATGGAAAGGTATTGCCAATCCATCGAGTATGATTGAGGCGATAAAGTTAGCAGCAAAGTTAAAAATATGACATAGGATAATCCAGGAAAAGCTGCCTCAGAATTTTTATAATCGACAGAATTATTTGTATGGCAGTCGTAGACGCCTTATTATAATGGTTATTTGTTTACGCTCAAAGGTTTTACTTTGAGGTGTCGCATAAAAATTCTTCACCAGCTCCTGTATTGAATATATTAAATAAATGCCAAAAAGACATTTAGGACAGGTTTTTCTTTATGATCCTTCGATCCTGAGAAGGATTGTTCAGGTCGCACAACTCTCAGAAGAAGATCTTATTGTTGAGATAGGGCCGGGGCTGGGCAGGTTGACGAAGATGCTTGCAGAAAGGGTGAAGAATGTTATAGCCATCGAACTTGACGAGGAACTTTTTGAAGAGTTAAAAGTTCAACTTGCTGATTATAATAATGTTAAGTTAATTCATGGGGATGCCCTCAAGTATACGTATGAGAACCTCCCTGAATTCAAGGTTGTAGCGAACATACCTTACTATATTACAACTCCTCTTATCTTCAGGCTCCTTGATACAAGAAAAAATCTCAAATCAATGACCTTGACTATCCAGAAAGAAGTTGCAGAGAGGATAGTAGCAGCTTCGGGAGGAAAGGATTACGGTGTTCTTTCTGTGATGGTGCAATATTATGCAGAGCCAAAACTGAAATTCATAATACCAAAAGGAGCATTCAGACCGGTACCAAAGATTGACTCTGCGTTAGTGCATTTTAAAATCCTCGAGAAACCTTCTGTCCAGGTAAAAGATGAGGAGTTTTTCTTCAGGGTTGTAAAGATGGCCTTCTCGCAGAGGAGGAAGATGATCTCCAATGCACTCAGGGGTTTAAGGGAAGATATAAAGGAGAAACTTGCAGAAGCGGGGATTGATTCAAACAGGAGACCTGAGACACTGAGTATTGAAGAGTTCGCACAACTTTCGGATGTATTAAGGAGTAGTCTATAAGGGTCTTCGAATATCGATGGATTCAGTTTCAGTCATCCCCCGACTTATCGGGCATCCCCACTTGCTCTAAGAGGGGTTGCAAACAAGGGGATATGGACGGATAACAAGTGGATTCTCAACATTTGTGACCATTGTTTTGAAACAAAGCGAATTAACACTTTTTTAATACACATACGGCAAATGCTGCAATACCTTCACCGCTGCCGATGAAGCCCATACCCTCATTTGTTTTGGCCTTGATGTTTATGGATCCCGGATGTATCCCTGATTGCGATAAAGCCTCTTTCATTGATTCAAGATAAGGAGAGATCTTCGGTTCTTCAGCAATGATTGTGGAATCAAACCACAGGGGGGCAAAGCCGTTCTGTCTCATGAGTTTGATGACGAGTCCGAGCAGGTCAATGCTTGATGCATCCTTCCATTTCGGATCTGTATCAGGGAAATGTTTTCCTATGTCACCGAGGCCAAGGGCACCGAGAACGGCGTCACTTATTGCATGACATAAGACGTCTGCATCAGAATGTCCTAAAAGGCCTTTTGCAAACGGAATATGTACACCGCCAAGAATGAGTTTTCTTCCCTCAACGAGCCTGTGAGAGTCGTAACCTATGCCGATTCTTATATCACTCATAGTGAACTCTGTTCCAATGATTGTCATTATCCGGCTTGACCGGATAATCCAGTCTTTTTTCTGGATTGCCCAATCAAGTTGGGCAATGACAGAACCAAAGGATATTAAATAACTTTTAAGATGTTGGATAATTAATAACATAACTAGAAATAGGAACTAAGAACTACAGATTTCTTATTTCCCATTTCTCACTTCTCATTTATTCTGCTAAGAAAATATTCTGCAGTTACAAGATCCTCAGGGGTAGTGATTTTTATATTCCTGTATGACCCCATGATGACTTTTATCTTCCCTCCATAGTGTTCAATGAGAGCTGCGTCATCTGTTGAGTAAAAACCTTCCCTGATCGCTTTTTCGAATGCTGTTGCAAGAGAAGAGTAAGGGAAGACCTGCGGTGTCTGTATAGCCCAGAGAGAATCCCTCCTGAGGGTCTTTTTTACAATGTTTCTTTTTACTTCTTTGATCGTATCTTTAACCGGAACACCAAGAACAACTCCGTCAAAACCTTTTAATCCCCCTTTACCCCCCTTTGCTAAAGGGGGGGCAGGGGGGATTAGTAATTCTTTTATCGCTTTTTCAATCAAATCTTTTTCAATGAATGGTCTTGCCCCGTCATGGATAAGGATAATGCCATCTCTGTCCTCTATAAGGTTGAGGCCGTTATAAACAGAGTCCTGCCGCTCTTTACCCCCGGATGCTATCTTTTTTACCTTTGAGAGGTTATGCTGTCCAAAAACCTCTGCTGCTTTTTCTCTGTCTGCTTCCTTGAGCACAGGGATAATTTCTTCTATCTCCTCAACAGACTGGAGTGTTTCGAGTGACCAGACAACAAGGGGTTTGCCACCAAGGAGGTGGAAGGGCTTGTTCGTACCAGGACCGAACCTCCTGCCAAGCCCGGCCGCAGGGACTATTGCTGTAACCTTGAAATGCATTTAATCACACTATGCAATTTTATTTAACTGCCCTGTATTCCTCCCGTTCATATTCTTCCTTGGTCTTCGAAAATATCATCCTGCCGGCTGTTGTTTGCAGAACGCTCGTGACAGTTACATCAGCATTCTTGCCTATGAGTTTTCTTGCATTTTCAATGACGACCATGGTTCCGTCATCAAGGTAAGCAACACCCTGATTGTATTCTTTCCCCTCTTTAATGATAAAGACCTTCATAGACTCGCCGGGAAGCACAACTGGTTTTAGGGAGTTCGCAAGCTCATTGATATTGAGGACTGAGACCCCCTGAAGTTGTGCAACCTTATTAAGATTGAAATCGTTTGTTATAACTTTTGCATTCATAAGCTTTGCAAGGGCAACAAGTTTTGTATCAACCTCTTTTATCTTTGGAAAATCTTCATCAACGATTCTCACTGTTATCTGGGACATCTTCTGGATCTTGTGCAGGACATCGAGACCCCGTCTTCCCCTTGCCCTCTTCATCGAATCAGGTGAATCTGCTATATACTGTAATTCCTGCAGGATGAACTGGGGAAGGATGAAGCCACCCTCAAGGAAACCCGATTCGCAAACATCAACGATACGGCCATCTATGATTACACTTGTGTCAAGAATTTTGAGATTCTCTTCAATACTCTGTCCCCTGAAGAACCTGAAGATATCAGTAATGGAGATATCCTTTCCTTTGCTTACGCCAAGGAGAAGACCTCCATAACCAAACAATGACATCAGCACAAATGAGACTGATGCAATATCTTGACCGAGGAGTGGTTTTAACGGGAGCAACAGGAGGTCGGCTGACAGGAGTCCGAGCGATATCCCCAAAATACCTCCAATAATTGCCCCGATTCTGACCTTCTTTAAAAATATCTCTGCGGCTAATGCAACGAGACCTAAAGATCCTCCAAGAATAATACCGTACATACCATTATTGGATTTTGCATCTATGAAGTACCCTGTAACTACAAACATTAATAATATTGCAGTTCTTAATATCATATTCATATCTTTTATCACCTCCTTTCCAATCAGTTACTTTCAAAGAATCGGGGAAGGGAAAGAAACGGTGAAGGGAAGCTTTTTCAGATACCCCGGATACCCCTCCCGGTTTCCTTGTTTGATGTATCTTATGTAATGAAGATCAGGACGCCTTGAGAGTGACGTAAAATTTTTTATCACCCCGGGCAACGAAGAGAAGCACTGTATCGTTTCTTTTCGTTATTGAGGCGATCCTGTTATAATCCTCAAGGTTACTTATCTGCTTTCTGTCTATTTCCTTTATAATATCTCCTTTCTTGATGCCTGCTTCATCAGCAGGAGTTGCCGGTTCAACTTTCACGACCACAACACCCCTTTCGTCTTTGGAAAGACCGAGTTGTCTTGCTATTTCTTTTGTGAGACCCATGACGGTCAGTCCTGTAAAGGCACCCATTTCTGAATCATCCGGCATCTGGTCCGGTGCGACTTCTGCAACTTCTCTCGGTAATTCAGCAACGACCAGTCTGACAGTATATTCCTTTCCTGACCGCAGTATCTTTATTAATACATCAGAGCCGACCTTGCTTTGTGAAACCATGTTCCGCAGACTTGCTACATCCTTTACCTCTTTCCTGTTAAACTCAATAACGATATCTCCCCTCAGGATACCTGCCTTTTCAGCGGGGCTTCCCTTGGTAACATCACTGACGAGGGCACCCCTCGATTTTTCGAGGCCGAACTTCTGAGCAATTTCCGGGGTCATTTCCTGTATCGTTACACCAAGCCATCCCCTGATAATCTTCCCCTTCTGGATAAGCTGGCTCATGAGAGGACGCACCATATTGGTGGGCACAGCAAAACCTATCCCCTGGTATCCACCTGTCCTTGAAAATATTGCAGTATTGATACCGATAAACTCTCCCTTAATGTTTACAAGGGGACCACCTGAGTTTCCAGGATTGATGGCGGCATCAGTCTGGATAAAGTCCTCGTAGTCTGCAATCCCGACATTGGCCCTCCCAACGGCGCTGATGATACCCATCGTGACCGTGTGGCTCAGGCCGTACGGATTTCCGATAGCCAGAACGAATTCGCCAACCTGCAGCTTTTCAGAGTCACCCCAGGGGATTGTAGGGAGATTGGCAGCATCTATTTTTACTATAGCGATGTCTGTCTTAGGATCTGCACCTACAATCCTGCCTTTGAACATCCGTTTATCAAGAAGAGTGACTTTGATCTCATCTGATTTTTCTACTACATGGTTATTGGTGATGATGTAGCCATCTGATGAAACAATGACACCTGATCCGAGGCTTTGTTCTTTCCATTTCTTTGGCATTCTCAGGTCATGAAAAGGTCTGAAGAAGTCAAAAAAGGGATCTTCAAAAAAGGGTTCTGTATCCCTTTTGAAGACTTTTGTAGTTGAAATGTTTACAACAGCAGGTGAAACAGCGCTCACTATTTCGGAGAAGGCCCTGCTCGTCTCCATTATCTGACGGGGCACGTTCGGGGCAGGATAAGGTAAATATCCACCCTGCTGTCCTGTCATCTTGCCAATGAAATAGAATGCAAGACCTCCCAGGAGAAAACCCACCAGGAGAATTGCTATTCCGATCAATAGTTTCTTTCTCATAACACATTAATTATAATCACCATATTCCGATGTTGTAAAGTATCTTGTTTTCAGGATCTTTAGATGGTTATGGGAATTATGTTATCCTGACACCTCTTTCCTTCCGGCAGGCCTGTATTAAGCACCTCGCCGCTTGAAAAGGGTTTCACCTTCAGGGTATAATTTTGAAACAAGGGAGGCCATAACATTTATGAATAATATTAAAACGTTATTTTTGCTTGTAACACTCACCCTTATCCTCGTATGGGCTGGAGGCGCATTGGGCGGAAAGCAGGGAATGACCATGGCGCTTGTTTTTGCGCTTATGATGAACTTTTTCGCCTACTGGTTCAGTGACAAGATCGTACTGAGGTATGTACAGAGCAAAGACAGGTTTCAGAGGCAGAGGCGCCTGAACTTTACGGGATAGTACGGAGGCTTGTACAGAAGGCCGAAATGCCGATGCCCAAGGTTTACATGATCAAGCAAGACCAACCCAATGCTTTTGCGACAGGAAGAAATCCCAAAGCATGCAGCTGTTGCTGTTACCACGGGGATCATGCGTATCCTGAGTCATGAAGAACTCCAGGGTGTTATAGGTCATGAACTTGCACATGTCAGGCACAGAGATATCCTTGTCAGCACCATCGCTGCAACGATCGCTGGTGCCATAAGCTATCTTGCGCAGATGGCACAGTGGGCAATGATCTTTGGCCACAGGGGGGATGATGAGGAAGGGGGGAACCCTATTGCATGCTCTCGCTATGATGATTGTAGGCCCGATAGCTGCACTCATCGTTCAGATGGCTATTTCGCGGTCAAGAGAATATGCTGCAGATGAAGGCGGCGCCAGACTTGCCGGTAGTCCGAGATACCTTGCCGGAGCACTGAGAAAACTCCACCTGGCATCTCAGAAAATACCAATGAATGCGAATCCGGCAACATCTCATATGTTTATCGTTAACCCGTTATCAGGTGGTGGGCTGTTGAAACTTTTCAGCACACATCCTCCGATAGAGGAGAGGATAACAAGGCTCGAATCGATGAGTCTTTAATCTGCTCATGTGGATTTATCCGCCTGAGGACTTGATTTGGGCTTGACTCTTCTCATCTGTATTTGCTCAAAATAGTTGTACCCTATGAAAGCCCTGGTGACAGGAGCTACCGGCTTTATAGGTAGCCATCTATGCGAGGAACTCGCCAGGCGAGGTTATCAGGTTACCTGTCTTGTAAGAGAAAAATCAGATCTCAAATGGATTGAGCATATCGATCTAAAACTTATCACCGGCGATTGCAAAAGTATAGACTCTCTCTTTTCTGCTGTTACTGATAATGACTATGTGTTCCATCTTGCAGGGTTGACAAAGGCCTGTTCACGGGATGAATTTTTCTGTGCGAATACAGAGGGCACGGAAAACCTGATAAAGGCTGTTGCTGAGAAGAATCCAGAGATCAAACGGTTCGTATATCTGAGCAGTCTTGCAGCAGCGGGTCCGAGCAACAACGGTTCTCCTCTCAGGGAAGATACAGAACCACGGCCCGTCTCAAGTTATGGCAGGAGCAAACTCGATGGTGAGAAGGCAGTCTTGAAATACAAAGACATCAATACCTGTTACGATTCTCAGACCGTCTGCTGTGTATGGTCCAAGAGATAAAGACTTCTTTTTATTTTTTAAGATGCTGAAAAAGGGTATTTTCCCTACTGGGGAAAATGTTATTATTCATTGCTTTATGTTGATGACCTTATAGAGGGTATAATATTAGCCGCAGAGAACAAAAGGGCGGAAGGAGAGACTTTATTTTCTGGCAGACAGTAAATTCTATACGAATGAAGAGATTATGCATGCGATATCCTCTGCTCTTGGTACCAGTGCAATACGCCTCAGGGTTCCAAGGTTCATTATGCCCTTTTTTGCATATATAGGAGAATGGATTAAAAGACCGGGAATAATCAACAGGGATAAGATGAATGAACTCAGTCATTCCCACTGGATATGTGATGTCCAAAAGGCAAGAGAAGAACTTGGTTTTATACCAAAGGTTGGAATAAAGGAAGGGATGAAATGGACAGCAGATTGGTACAGGATTCACAGATGGCTGTAAAAAAGGCAGCAGACATATTTGATAAGTGTTTCAGGTTTGACAAGGCAAAAGAACTTATTTCTCATGGGCATTTACCCTTATTTCAGGGTTATCGAAAGTGCTCAGGACCCTGAGATTATAATGAACGGGCGCCGCATGATCATGATAGGCTCGAACAACTACCTCGGTCTCACCAATCATCCGAAGGTCAAAGAGGCTGCGATAGAGGCGATAAAAAAATATGGTACAGGCTGTGCTGGGTCACGGTTCCTGAATGGTACGCTCACATTCATGTTGAACTCGAGGAGAAACTTGCGCGGTTTATGAGGAAAGAGGCTGCCCTTATCTTTTCAACTGGCTTTCAGGTCAATCTAGGAGTTATCTCTGCCCTTGCAGGAAAAGATGATGTCATAATCATCGATAAAATGGATCATGCAAGCATCATTGACGGATGCAGACTATCTTTTGGCGAGGTTAAGAAGTTCAGGCACAATGATATGAATGACCTTGAAAGATTGCTCAGGGAATATGAATCCAAGGACAAGCTGATCGTTGTTGATGGTGTTTTCAGCATGGAGGGAGATATTGCGCGTCTGCCTGAGATTATTACCCTTGCAAAACAATATGGTGCACGGGTTATGGTTGACGATGCCCATGGAATTGGTGTGCTCGGACAGACAGGACGCGGGACAGCAGAACACTTCGGACTGGAAGATGAAGTTGACCTGATCATGGGGACATACAGTAAATCCCTCGCGTCTATCGGCGGGTTTATTGCAGGTTCCACAGATGTAATTCATTATATAAAACATACTGCGAGGTCGCTGATCTTCAGTGCAAGCCCTCCGCCTGCATCGGTTGCTTCTGTGAGTGCAGCCCTCGACATCATAGAAAACGAACCTGAGAGGAGAAAGGCGCTGTGGAGGAATACGAATAAGATGTTCAAAGGCTTTACCGAACTCGGTTTTGAGGTAGGGCCAAGCCAGACACCAATAATCCCTATCGTTGTCAATGACAATGAGAATGCCTTTGTCATGGCGATGATGCTTCAGGAAGAGGGTGTTTTCGCAAACGTGGCTGTTAGCCCGGCTGTCCCGAATGGAAGAGCTCTCATCAGGACAAGCTATATGGCAACTCACACAGAAGAACAGCTTGACAAGGTTCTTATGGCCTTTGAAAAGGTGGGAAAGAGAATGGGCCTCATAAAATGACGGAAATCATCGAGGTTAAAACTCCTCGGGACCTCGATGACTTCATAACATTACCTTCCTCTCTCTATTATCAAGACCTTTTCTTCGTTCCTCCCCTCATTATGGATATGCGCGAGAGATTCTCCCGGGAGAACCCTTTCTTTCTCCATGCAAAGGTGAAATATTTCCTCGCAAAACACAAGGGAAAACTCTCCGGCAGGATAGCTTCCATAGTTAACTACAGACACAATGAATTTCATGACGATAAGGTCGGTTTCTTTGGGTTCTTCGAATCAGCAAAAGATTATGCTGTTTCATCGTCCCTTCTTGATGCCGTATCACAGGATTTGCGAAAAGAGGGAATGGATACCATACGGGGTCCCATGAACTTTTCAACCAATGAAGAATGCGGTTTTCTTATAGAAGGGTTTAACCAGCCCCCGTTACTTATGACGCCTTACAATCCTCCCTATTATGGTGAGTTCATGGAGGGATATGGAATGGAAAAGGCAAAAGACCTCTACGCATATATTTGTGATATCCCGGAAGAATTGCCCGAGAAAATACTCAGGGTGGCAGAGATAGCAGAGAAGAGGGGGATCAGGGTCAGGCCGATAAAAAAACAAAAGTTTGACAGCGAGATGAAGATATTCATGGAGGTTTACAATTCAGCATGGAGTAAAAACTGGGGATTCATACCCCTCACAGAAGAAGAGACGAACCATATTGCGAAAAAACTGAAGTCGATTGTTCTGCCGGCACTGACGCTCATTGCAGAGAAAGACAAAGAGCCTGTGGGTTTCATGGGTATGTTGCCTGATTTCAATTTTGTTCTGAAGAGGATGAAGGGCAAACTCAATCCAATAACCATAGTGAAGGCAGCTTACTATTCAAGGAAAATAACAGACCTGAGGCTGCTTCTCCTCGGGATCAAAGCAGAATACAGGCATAAAGGCGTTGATGCCCTTATGTTCAGGGAAGGCTTCATGAGCATAAGAGAGAAATACAGGAGATTCAAACGCGTGGAATTCTCTTGGATACTCGAAGACAACATCCCTGTCCAGAGGCTCGTTGAGATGATTGGAGCACGGCTGTACAAGAAATACAGGGTTTATGAGAAGAGATTGTGACTTGTTTATGTTTGAGTATCCAGCTCAAAGCCGTTTGACTTCATGAATAAACTGTTATGATTCAAAGAGGAGTGGGAAAATGAATCCAGTGCTTGAAGCAATAAAAAAGAGGCGTTCAGTAAGATCGTATGAGTCTAAGCCAATTCCGAAGGATGTCATAAATACAATTATACAAGCTGGAAATGAGGCACCATCTTCAATGAACAGCCAGCCCTGGAGATTTGTTGTTGTCGAAGATAAAGAGACAAAAAACAAACTCGTTCGAGCTGCACTGCCAAATGCAAAAAAGATTCTCGAAATGATAAAAGAGGTTAATCCAGAAAAATATGAAATGATTATGAAGCGCTATGATGAGTTAGAAGATCCTGTTTATTACTCAGCGCCTGCGATTGTTTTTGTTATTGGCTCCGGGCGATATGCTGATCATTCATGCCCCTTAGCGTGTGAAAATATGATGCTTGCAGCTTATTCGTTAGGACTGGGAAGTTGTTGGGTTGGTTTTGGGGCAATGGTAACCAACGATGAAGAAATAAGAAATATCCTTGAATTGAAGGAGGACGAAAAAATATTTGGCCCTATACTTCTTGGTTATCCAAAGAGCTATCCTGAGCATCCTCCTAAGAGAGAACCCAAAGTAAAATGGATTTAGAATAGCTGATCTTGTACTTATTGATTCCTTCCTGTAAGTGTGATTTTTAAATATCGCCTCTTAATACAACATTTTAGATTGTAATCAATAAGACAAATTATTATTTCTTCAAGGTAAGTTTAGATATTATTTCATTGCTAAATATTTTTAAATTGACTATTTAAGCACTAAGTGGTATCCTTAGTACAAGGGAAAGGGGGATCTCCCACTTAATTCAAAATAAAATCCCCCAAAATAATTTTTAGGTAGTAGTTTTCCCGATAAAGCCAAACCCTTCGTGAGAAGGGGGCGGAAAGCGGCGGGTCTTAAAAGTAGAAGATGGCCGAGCTGCCGAAGGATGAATCTTTGGTGAGTTCGGCCTTTTTATTTAATTAACCCTTCAGGGGGAAGGGTCTAATGTTGTAGCAAAGCATATATCCTTTTTCACTAAAAAATAATTTCCTTATTTACCGCCAAAATAAAAAACAAAAATAAAATAAGAAATCAACTAATGAATGAATCTGAACTATATCGTAATACTAAAGAGTTGGAAGCAGCAGAAAAAGAGCATAAGCAACTTGAGGATGAACCACGTAAAGATAGGGAAAGATTGGATTTTCTGCTAACTTCTGTTCCAGTGGTTGTTTATGCCGCGAAGACATCTGGTGATTTCGGTACCACATTTGTTGCTGGAAGCAGTCAGGCTTTGCTGGGATATAAACCAGAGGATTTTACATCAAAGCCTGGCTTTTGGGCAGAAAATATTCATCCAGACGACAGAGAGCGTGTTTTTGAAGAATTACCTCTCATCTTCAAGCGAGGACATCATATACATGAGTATCGTTTCCGCCGTGCAGATGGAATATACCGCTGGATGCGTGATGAGTTAAAGCTGGTTTACGACAGCAAGGGAAACCCGATCGAAATAGTTGGTTTCTGGATGGACATTACGGAGCACAAAAGGGTAGAGGAGAAACTGCATGAAAGCGAAACAAAATTCCGCAGACTAACTGAAACTGCATTTGGAGGCATAGCAGTATCCGAAAAAGGCAAATTCATAGATGTCAGCGACCAGTTTGCGGTGCTTTTTGGGTATCGACAGAACGAGCTTATCGGAATGTATGCAGCAGACCTTATAGCATCAGAGGTTCGCGGTGAGACTGTGGAGAAAATTCTCTCTGGATACGATAAACCTTATGAAAGCCTATGTTTGCGAAAAGATGATTCGACTTTTCCAGTTGAAGTGTGCGGTAAGAACTATTACTCACAAGGGAGAGAACTTCGCGTCACAGCGATACGTGATATCACCCAACGAAAAATAGCAGAGGAGGAAGCGAAAAAGCTCGATAGAGAGCTTGAACAGAAAGTTCTTGAACTCACAGAAGTCAATAGAGAATTGGATGCATTCAACTACACCGTTTCTCACGATCTTAAAGTACCGCTCGTTATAATTGGAGGATTTACCCGTAGGTTCCTAAAAAGCCATGGTAAAAATCTTGATACAAAAGATAAAGACATGCTTAACGCCATTCAAGAGCATACACAAAAAATGGAAAGACTCATTAATGACCTCCTTGCGTTTTCTCGTGTAGGACGACGGAAGATAAAACCAACAGAGATTGACATAGGGAATCTTGTAACCACTGTCTTAGAAGAACTCAAACCCCTGACTGAGGGAAGAATGATCAAATATGATATAAAAACTCTTCCCACAGCCTATGGTGACCAGACATTGATTAAACAGGTTTTTATTAATCTCCTTTCCAATGCTATCAAATTCACAACTAATAAGAAAACGGCAATTATAGAAGTTGGTGGTTTGACCGAAGAGAACGAGAATATCTACTCTGTAAAAGACAACGGTATGGGTTTTAATTCCCAAGATTCAGATAAATTATTTACCGTTTTTCAAAGGCTGCATGGGATAGAGGAACTTGAGGGCTCAGGGATTGGACTTTCCGTTGTCCAACGTATTATAAACAAGCATGGTGGACGAGTGTGGGCAGAAGGAAGAGTTGATGAGGGGGCATCATTTTATTTCTCGCTTCCTAACAAAATCTCAGGAGACTCTTAGACTTTTCTATCCTACTTTTTTATTGCATGTTATAACCAATAATCCTTGGTCTTTAGCCTTCTATCAAATT
>CAWCKM010000015.1:0-8284 GCA_963796125.1 Nitrospirota bacterium | reverse complement strand
AAAACCCACCAGGAGAATTGCCGTTCCGATCAACAGTTTCTTTCTCATAACCATAATTATAATCACCATATTCCGATGTTGTAAAGTATCTTGTTTTCAGGATCTTTAGATGGTTATGGGAATTATGTTATCCTGACACCTCTTTCCTTCCGGCAGGCCTGTATTAAGTACCTCGTCGCTTGAAAAGGGTTTCACCTTCAGGGTATAATTTTGAGACAAGGGAGGCCATAACATTTTATGAATAATATTAAAACGTTATTTTTGCTTGTAACACTCACCCTTATCCTCGTATGGGCCGGAGGCGCATTGGGCGGAAAACAGGGAATGACCATGGCGCTTGTCTTTGCGCTCATGATGAACTTTTTCGCTTACTGGTTCAGTGACAAGATCGTACTCAGGATGTATGGAGCAAAGCAGGTCTCAGAGGCAGAGGCGCCTGAACTTTACGGGATAGTACGGAGGCTTGTTCAGAAGGCCGAAATGCCTATGCCCAAGGTTTACATGATACAAGCAGACCAACCCAACGCTTTTGCGACAGGAAGAAATCCCAAACATGCTGCTGTTGCTGTTACCACCGGGATCATGCGTATCCTGAGTTATGAAGAACTCCAGGGCGTTATAGCTCATGAACTTGCACATGTCAGGCACAGAGATATACTTGTCAGCACCATCGCTGCAACGATCGCTGGTGCCATAAGCTATCTTGCACAGATGGCACAGTGGGCAATGATCTTTGGCCACAGGGGGGATGATGAGGAAGGGGGGAACCCCATTGCAGCTCTCGCTATGATGATTGTAGGCCCGATAGCTGCGCTCATCGTGCAGATGGCTATTTCGCGGTCAAGGGAATATGCTGCAGATGAAGGCGGCGCCAGACTTGCCGGTAGTCCGAGATACCTTGCCGGAGCACTGAGAAAACTCCACCTGGCATCTCAGAAAATACCAATGCATGCGAATCCGGCAACATCTCATATGTTTATCGTTAACCCGTTATCAGGTGGTGGGCTGTTGAAACTTTTCAGCACACATCCTCCGATAGAGGAGAGGATAGCAAGGCTCGAATCGATGAGTCTTTAATCTCTCATGTGGATTTATCCGCCTGAGGAGGTTTGATTTGGGCTTGACTCTTCTCATCTGTATTGCTCAAAATAGTTGTACCCCATGAAAGCCCTGGTGACAGGAGCTACCGGCTTTATAGGTAGCCATTTATGCGAGGAACTCGCCAGGCGAGGTTATCAGGTTACCTGCCTTGTAAGAGAAAAATCAGATCTCAAATGGATCGAGCATATCGATCTAAAACTTATCACCGGCGATTGCAAAAGTATAGACTCTCTCTTTTCTGCTGTTACTGATAATGACTATGTGTTCCATCTGGCAGGGTTGACCAAGGCCTGTTCACGGGATGATTTTTTCTGTGCTAATACAGAGGGCACGGAAAACCTGATAAAAGCTGTAGCTGAGAAGAATCCAGAGATCAAACGGTTCGTGTATCTCAGCAGTCTCGCAGCAGCGGGTCCGAGCAACAACGGTTCTCCTCTCAGAGAAGATACAGAACCACGGCCCGTCTCCAGTTATGGCAGGAGCAAACTCGATGGTGAGAAGGCAGTCTTGAAATATAAAGACACAATCCCTGTTACGATTCTCAGACCGTCTGCTGTGTATGGTCCAAGAGATAAAGACTTCTTTTTATTTTTTAAGATGCTGAAAAAGGGTGTTTTCCCCTACTGGGGAAAATGTTATTATTCATTACTTTATGTTGATGACCTTATAGAGGGTATAATATTAGCCGCAGAGAACAAAAGGGCGGAAGGAGAACTTTATTTTCTGGCAGACAGTAAATTCTATACGAGTGAAGAGATTGCGCATGCGATATCCTCTGCTCTTGGGACCAGTGCAATACGCCTCAGGGTTCCAAGGTTCATTATGCCCTTTTTTGCATATATAGGAGAATGGATTAAAAGACCGGGAATAATTAACAGGGATAAGATGAATGAACTCAGTCATTCCCACTGGATATGTGATGTCCAAAAGGCAAGAGAAGAACTTGGTTTTATACCAAAGGTTGGAATAAAGGAAGGGATGAAATGGACGGCAGATTGGTACAGGATTCACAGATGGCTGTAAAAAAGGCAGCAGACATCTTTGAGAAGTGTTCCAGGTTTGACAAGGCAAAAGAACTTATTTCCCAGGGCATTTACCCTTATTTCAGGGTTATCGAAAGTGCTCAGGACCCTGAGATTATAATGAACGGGCGCCGCATGATCATGATAGGCTCAAACAACTACCTCGGTCTCACCAATCACCCGATGGTCAAAGAGGCTGCGATAGAGGCGATCAAAAAATATGGTACGGGCTGTGCAGGTTCACGGTTCCTGAACGGTACGCTCACTATTCATGTTGATCTCGAGGAGAAACTTGCGCGGTTCATGAGGAAAGAGGCTGCCCTTGTGTTTTCGACTGGCTTTCAGGTTAATCTGGGAGTTATCTCTGCCCTTGCAGGAAAAGATGATGTCATAATCATCGATAAAATGGATCACGCAAGCATCATTGACGGGTGCAGACTTTCTTTTAGCGAGGTTAAGAAGTTCAGGCACAATGATATGAATGACCTTGAAAGATTGCTCAGGGAATATGAATCCAAGGACAAGCTGATCGTTATTGATGGTGTTTTCAGCATGGAGGGAGATATTGCGCGTCTGCCTGAGATTATTACCCTTGCAAAACAATATGGTGCACGGGTTATGGTCGACGATGCCCATGGAATTGGTGTACTCGGACAGACAGGACGCGGGACAGCAGAACACTTCGGACTGGAAGGTGAAGTTGACCTCATCATGGGAACATACAGCAAATCCCTCGCGTCTATCGGTGGGTTTATTGCAGGTTCCACAGATGTAATTCATTATATAAAACATACTGCAAGGTCGCTGATCTTCAGTGCAAGCCCTCCGCCTGCATCGGTTGCTTCTGTGAGTGCAGCCCTCGACATTATAGAGAACGAACCTGAGAGGAGGGAGGCGCTGTGGAGGAACACGAATAAGATGTTCAAAGGTTTTACCGAACTCGGTTTTGAGGTGGGGCCAAGCCAGACACCCATAATCCCTATCGTTGTCAATGACAATGAGAATGCCTTTATCATGGCGATGATGCTTCAGGAAGAGGGTGTTTTCGCAAACGTGGCTGTGAGTCCTGCGGTACCGAATGGAAGAGCCCTTATCAGGACAAGCTATATGGCAACTCACACAGAAGAACAGCTTGATAAGGTTCTTATGGCCTTTGAAAAAGTGGGAAAGAGAATGGGCCTCATAAAATGACGGAAATCATCGAGGTTAAAACTCCTCGGGACCTCGATGACTTTATAACATTACCTCTCTCCTTATATTCTCAAGACCCGTTCTTTGTCCCCCCTCTCATCATGGATATGCGCGAGAGATTTTCCCGGAAGAACCCCTTCTTTCTCCATGCAAAAGTGAAATATTTCCTCGCAAAAAAAAGGGGGAAACTCTCTGGTAGGGCAGCTTCGATAGTTAACCACAGACACAATAAATTTCATGACGATAAGGTCGGTTTCTTTGGGTTCTTCGAATCAGTAGAAGATTATGCTGTTTCATCGTCCCTTCTTGATGCTGTATCACAGGAGTTGAGAAGAGATGGAATGGATACCATCCGGGGTCCCATGAATTTTTCAACCAATGAAGAAGCCGGATTCCTGATAGAAGGCTTCGGCCAGCCCCCGTTACTTATGACGCCTTACAATCCTCCCTCTTATGGTGAGTTCATGGAGGGATATGGAATGGAAAAGGCAAAAGACCTCTACGCATATATTTGTGATATCCCGGAAGAATTGCCCGAGAAAATACTCAGGGTGGCAGAGATAGCAGAGAAGAGGGGGATTAGGGTCAGGCCGATAAACAAACAAAAGTTTGACAGCGAGATGAAGATATTCATGGAGGTTTACAATTCAGCATGGAGTAAAAACTGGGGATTTATTCCCCTCACAGAAGAAGAGACGGGCCATATTGCCAAAAAACTGAAGTCGATCGCTCTGCCTGCACTGACGCTCATTGCAGAGAAAGACAAAGAGCCTGTGGGTTTCATGGGCATGTTACCTGATTTCAATTTTGTTCTGAAGAGGATGAAGGGCAAACTCAATCCAATAACCATAGTGAAGGCAGCTTACTATTCAAGGAAAATAACAGACCTGAGGATGCTTCTCCTCGGGATCAAAGCAGAATACAGGCATAAAGGCGTTGATGCCCTTATGTTCAGGGAGGGCTTCATGAGTATAAGAGAGAAATACAGGAGATTCAAACGCGTGGAATTTTCATGGATACTCGAAGACAACATCCCTGTCCAGAGGCTCGTTGAGATGATTGGAGCACGGCTGTACAAGAAATACAGGGTTTATGAGAAGAGATTGTGACTGCTTATGTTTGAGTATCCAGCTCAAAGTCGTTTGACTTCATGAATAAACTGTTATGATTCAAAGAGGAGTGGGAAAATGAATCCAGTGCTTGAAGCAATAAAAAAGAGGCGTTCGGTAAGGTCGTATAAGTCTAAGCCAATTCCGAAGGATGTCATAAATACAATTATACAAGCTGGAAATGAGGCACCATCTGCAATGAACAGTCAGCCCTGGAGATTTGTTGTTGTCGAAGATAAAGAGACAAAAAACAAACTCGTTCGAGCTGCACTGCCAAATGCAAAAAAGATTCTCGAAATGATAAAAGAGGTTAATCCAGAAAGATATGAAATGATTATGAAGCGCTATGATGAGTTAGAAGATCCTGTTTATTACTCAGCGCCTGCGATTGTTTTTGTTATTGGCTCCGGGCGATATGCTGATCATTCATGCCCCTTAGCGTGTGAAAATATGATGCTTGCAGCTTATTCGTTAGGACTGGGAAGTTGTTGGGTTGGTTTTGGCGCAATGGTAACCAACGATGAAGAAATAAGAAATATCCTTGAATTAAAGGAGGACGAAAAAATATTTGGCCCTATACTGCTTGGTTATCCAAAGAGCTATCCTGAGCATCCTCCTAAGAGAGAACCCAAAGTAAAATGGATTTAGAATAGCTGATCTTGTACTCATTGATTCCTTCCTGGGAGTGTGATTTTTAAATATCGCTTCTTAATTCAATATTTCAGATTTTAATCAATAAAACAAATTATCATTTCTTCAAGATAAGTTTAGATATTTTTTCATTGCTAAATATTTTTAAATTGACTATTTAAGCACCAAGTGGTATCAATAGTATAAGGGAAAGGGGGATCCCAACTTAATTCAAAATAAAATCCCCAAAAATAATTTTTAGGTAGTCGTTTTCCCGATAAAGCCAAACCCTTTGTAAGAAGGGGACGGAAAGCGGCGGGTCTTAAATAATAGTAGAAGATGGCCGAGCTGCCGAAGGTAGAAACTTTGGTGAGTTCGGCCTTTTTATTTAATTAACCCTTTAGGGGGAAGGATCTAATGTGGTAGCAAAGCATATATCCTTCTTTACTAAAAAATAATTTCCTTATTTACCGCCAAAATGAAAAACGAAAATAAAATAAGAAATCAACTAATGAATGAATCTGAACTATATCGTTACAATAAAAAGTTGGGAGCAACAGAAAAAAAGCATAAGCAACTGGAGGATGAACTGCGTAACGATAGGGAAAGATTGGATTTTCTGCTGACTTCTGTTCCAGTGGTTGTTTATGCCGCAAAGACATCCGGTGATTTCGGTACCACATTTGTTGCTGGCAGCAGTCAGGCTTTGCTGGGATATAAACCAGAGGATTTTACATCAAAGCCTGGCTTTTGGGCAGAAAATATTCATCCAGACGACAGAGATCGTGTTTTTAAAGAATTACCTCTCATCTTCAAGCGAGGGCATCATATACATGAGTATCGTTTCCGCCGTGCAGATGGAACATACCGCTGGATGCGTGATGAGTTAAAGCTGGTTTACGACAGCAAGGGAAACCCGATCGAAATAGTTGGTTTCTGGATGGACATTACGGAGCACAAATGGGTAGAGGAGGAACTGCATGAAAGCGAAACAAAATTCCGCAGACTAACTGAAGCCGCATTTGGGGGCATAGCAGTAACGGAAAAAGGCAAATTCATAGATGTCAGCGACCAGTTTGCGGTGCTTTTTGGGTATCGACAGAAAGAGCTTATCGGAATGTATGCAGCAGACCTTATAGCACCAGAGGCTCGCGGTGAGATTGTGGAGAAAATTCTCTCTGGATACGATAAACCTTATGAAAGCCTATGTTTGCGAAAAGATGGCTCGACTTTTCCAGTTGATGTGTGCGGTAAGAACTATTACTCACAAGGGAGAGAACTTCGCGTCACAGCGATACGTGATATCACCCAACGGAAAATAGCAGAGGAGGAAGCGAAAAAGCTCGATAGAGATCTTGAACAGAAAGTTCTTGAACTCACAGAAGTCAATAGAGAATTGGATGCATTCAACTACACCGTTTCTCACGATCTTAAAGTACCGCTCGTTATAATTGGAGGATTCATCAATAGGTTCTTTAAAAAGCAAGGTGATAACCTTGATACAAAAGAAAAAGATATGATTAATGTCATTCAAGCGTACATACAGAAAATGGAAAGACTCATTAAAGACCTCCTTGCATTTTCTCGTGTAGGGCGCCAGAGGATAAAACCAACAGAGATTGACATAGGGAATCTTGTAACCACTGTCTTAGATGAACTTAAACCCCTGTCTGAGGGAAGAATGATCAAATATGATATAAAAACTCTTCCTACAGCCCATGGTGACCAGACATTGATTAAACAGGTTTTTATTAATCTCCTTTCCAATGCTATCAAATTCACAACTAATAAGAAAACGGCAATTATAGAAGTTGGTGGTTTGACCGAAGAGAACGAGAATATCTACTATGTAAAAGACAACGGTATGGGTTTTAATTCTCAAGATTCAGATAAATTATTTACTGTTTTTCAAAGGCTGCACGGGATAGAGGAACTTGAGGGCTCAGGGGTTGGACTTTCCATTGTTCAGCGTATTGTTAAACGTCACGGTGGGCGAGTATGGGCAGAAGGTAAAGTTAATGAGGGAGCATCATTTTATTTCTCACTTTCTAACAAAATCTTAGGAGACTCTTAGACTTTTCTATCCTGCTTTTTTGTTGCATGTTACAACCAATAATCTTTGGTCTTTAGCCTTCTATCAAATTCAACATTAGGAGGTGGAAAGTCTCATCTGAGAAAAATCAATTGTTGTGCGAGTTAGATGAACATTAATCCACAAGAATTAAAAATCTTTGAATCCAAGGATAGGTAGATGTTATGTCAGATTGTGATATAATTTTTAAAACCTAAGGAGGGGGTATGCCTGCAACACTAAAACCAAAAGAAAAGCTCATACACGTGAAGGAATATATAACCGATAAAAAAGGTCGCAAGGTTGCTGCTGTTCTTGAAATGAGAGAGCTCAAAAGAATTGAATGCATGCTAAAACTTATCCCTCACTCCGAGAAATGGCTTTATAAAGATAAGGCTGTTTTGCAATGTGTTCAAAAAGGATTAAAGGACTGCTGTAAAGGCAGAATATCGAAACTCAATCTTGATGAATTATAGTTTTCAAGGACTCTATTGTTCGAGATATTTCTTACTGATGAAGCAAGAGAGCAGCTCAATAAACTTAAAACCGACAAAGGGCTTTCCAAGAGGTACAAAGCAGTAAAAAAGGCTATCCAGTTCCTCTCCCAAAATCCTAAACATCCAGCTCTGCATACACATGAGTTTATTACACTCAAAGGCCCTCAGGGAGAAAAAGTTATCGAGGCTTACGCAGAACAGTCCACACCAGCGGCATACAGAATCTTCTGGTATTATGGTCCCGAAGATGGGCAAATTACGATTATTGCCCTCACACCCCATCCATGAGTTGATTATATTTTGCAAGAGATGAGACATTGTAACGCTTTCATACCAATCATTGTCATGGGTATTACTTCAATACTCATTCAGATATCGGTTCTGCGGCTGCTGCTTTCGACATTTTCAGGGAATGAGCTTGATATTGGGATTACCCTTTCTTTCTGGCTCACATGGGTGGGACTCGGAAGCTATATAGGAGGAAAGATAAAATACAAGCATGCATTTACTTTCTCTTTCATCGTTGTTGCACTGCTCATACAGCCAACAGATTTCGCTATTAAGGCAATAAGACCAATTCTATCATTAGAACCTGGCGAAGCTGTATCATTTGTCTCTACCATCTTTTCGACAGCCCTTGCTCTGTTTCCTCTCTGCTTTGTC
>CAWCKM010000014.1:0-50692 GCA_963796125.1 Nitrospirota bacterium | reverse complement strand
CTCATATCATTCTCGAAGAAGAGCCGTATGTCATCGATGGAATATTTGAGCATGGCCGGTCTTTCCACACCCATGCCGAAGGCAAAACCTGAATAGACCTCCGGATCGTATCCGACCATCTCAAAAACTCTCGGATTTATCATGCCCGGCACCCAATATCTCGAGCCATCCCGTATTCTTGCAGACTCTGCATCCTTTTCCTGAACAGAAAATACATCCAATATCTACTTCTGCACTCGGTTCTGTGAAAGGGAAATAACTCGGTCTGAATCTTACCGGGGTCTCTGCACTAAAAAACCTGTGTATGAATAATTCCAGTACACCTTTGAGATCGCTGAAAGAAATATCGGTATCGACCATGAATCCTTCTACCTGATGGAACATCGGGGTATGACATATATCTGCATCACATCTGTAGACCTTTCCCGGAGCAATAATCTTCAAGGGCGGCTTCCTTTTTTCCATTACCCTGACCTGGACAGGTGAGGTGTGAGTCCTCATGATCACGTCATCTGATATATAAAAGGTATCCTGCATGTCTCTTGCTGGATGATCCTTTGGTATGTTCAGCGCCTCAAAGTTATAATAGTCAAGTTCTACCTCTGGCCCTTCTGCAACCTCGAAACCCATAGAGACAAATATCCTGGTAATTTCAGAAAGCACTTTATTTATGGGATGCTCTCTGCCAAAGGGTGTAAACTTTCCCGGCAGGGTTATATCAATTGCTTCAGATACAATAAGCCTTTTATGTGCTTCAGTCTTAAGCAGAGTTTCTCTCTGTTTGAGTTCTTCTTCTGCGAAATTTTTGATCTCGTTGACTGCTTTGCCATATGCTGGTCTTAACTCAGGTGGGACTGATGAGAGGTTCTTCAGTCTTGTAGTGACAAGACCCTTTTTGCCCAGGTATTTTATCTTTAACTGCTGAAGCTCAGTCAGGGAATGAGCTGATTTCAGCTCTTCAAGGAAGGAAGTTTTGAGAGAAAGGATTTCCTCCACAGTCTTACGTCTCATTTTTTACTTTCTCTACCAGTTGACTGAAAGCAGATGGGTCACTATAGGCCATATCTGCAAGGGACTTTCTATTTAAAGCAATATTTGCCTTTTTCAACCTCGACATGAACTGGCTGTACGTTAATCCCAAGGGCACGTAAGGCGGCATTTATCCTGATAATCCAGAGAGCCCTGAATTCCCTTTTCCGCACCTTGCGGTCCCTGTATGCATACAAAAGTGATCTGTCAACGGCCTGCTTTGCAATTCTGAAAAGACGGCTTTTAGATGCGTAATAGCCTTTTGCCCTCTCTAATATCTTCTTTCTTCTTCTCCTTGTTTTGAATCCACCTTTTGCCCTCGGCATCTATTCCTCCTCTAAAATCAGTAACAAGTTATAAGTAACAAGTTTTACTATAGGTTTCAGTATGTACTAAGAAGTCCATAAATAAGACCACATCATACTGTGTCATTCCCGCTTGTCGGGAATCTTTCTTTAAGAAGGATGCCGGACAAGCCGGCATGACAAAAATTAAAGGCTTATGTGTCCTTACTTATGGTCTTATTAGTAACTTGTTACTTTTCACTCGTCACTGTTGTTATTTATATGGTAGAGTCTTTTTATATTATCATAATCGCTATCTGAAACCAAAGTCGCTTTCCTGAGACCCCTTGTCCTCTTTGCAGATTTGCCTGTAAGAAGATGACCCTTGTAAGCTTTGCTCCTTTTTATCTTACCCCCTGCTGTTACTTTAAACCTTTTTTTTGCCCCGGTGTGGGTCTTAAGCTTAGGCATCCGATTCTCCTTTAATAAACTTAGATAATGAGTAAGAGTTAAGAGTTAGGAAGTTATGATTTCAAAGTTCTTAACTTGTTACTTCTCACTCGTTACTTTACTGTTATTATTTTGGTGTCAAGATCATGGTTATGTTTTTGCCCTCGAGTCTGGGTGACTGTTCAACATTAAATTTACCTGTCAACGTTTCCAATATCTTCTGGAATGACTTCATTCCGAATTCAGGCCTGATAATTTCCCTCCCCCTGAAAAACATCATTACCTTTGCCTTATTGCCTTCGTCGAGGAAACGCCTGATACTTTTTACCTTTAAGCCAAGGTCATGCTCTGTTATCTGGGGTCTTATTTTAATTTCCTTAATATCTGCCGACCTCTTCTGTGTCTGTTTTTTACTTAATTGGTATCTGTATTTCCCAAAATCAAGTATCTTACAAACAGGAGGCTTAACATTTGCAGCGACCTCTACAAGATCGAGTTCTCTCTCGCCGGCAACTCTCAATGCATCAGCAATAGGCATAATGCCAAGCTGTTTCCCGTCAACATCTACCAGTCTGACCTCCTTAGCCCTTATCCGTTCGTTTGCCCTTATTTCCTTGTTTATGCTTTCACCTCCTGCATTTTAAATATAAAATATAAAATCCAAATTCCAAAATCCAAATGTCAAATCATTTGAACTTTGTTTTAGCTTTGACATTTGAAATTTTCTTATAATTTCATATTTAGGGTTTAGAATTTTACCACAGAATACCTTAAATCTCATGAGTTTTATTTCTTACTTTATCTTTTATTATCTCGATAAACTCATCTATGGCAAAGGGACCAATGTTTTCACCACTACGCTTCCTCACAGTTACTTTCTGCTCGGAGATTTCCCTGTCGCCTATTATAACCAGATAAGGTACTTTCCTCAAGGTAGCAGCCCTGATTTTGTAACTTACTTTCTCATTGTCAATATTCAGGACGGTTCTGAAACCTTCTGATTTTAGTATTTTTGAAAGAGACATTGCATAATCTGAGTGCCTCTCAGCGATAGTAAGTATCTCGACCTGGACAGGTGCAAGCCACAGAGGAAAAGAACCTGCATAGTGTTCTATGAGTATTCCAAAGAACCTTTCCAGGGAGCCCATGAGCGCCCTGTGTATCATTATCGGCCTGTGTTCCTTGCCGTCGCTTCCCCTGTAGGTAACATCAAACCTCTCAGGAATATTGAAGTCAACCTGGATAGTGCTGCATTGCCATGGCCTGTTCAGAATATCCTTAACCTTTATGTCTATCTTGGGCCCGTAGAAAACACCCTCTCCCGTATCTATTTCATAAGCGAGCCCTTTTGTGTCAAGTGCCTGTTTAAGGGCATTCGTTGACCTCTCCCAGTTTTCAAGACTCCCAACATATTTTTCAGGCCGTGTAGAAAGGTAGACTTCATAAGTCTCAAAACCAAATGTTTTCAATATGAAGAGCGTGAACTCAAGAACGCCCATTATCTCTTCCTCTATCTGGTCTTCCCTGCAGAATATGTGGGCATCATCCTGCGTGAAACCTCTGACCCGTAAAAGACCGTGGAGCACTCCGGAACGTTCATACCGGTAAACCGTCCCCAGTTCCGCATATTTTATTGGAAGGTCCCTGTAACTTCTCAATGAACTTTTATAGATATGAATATGAAATGGACAATTCATGGGCTTTATCTGGTAGTCTATTCCTTCAATCTCCATGGGGGAGTACATGTTCTCTCTGTAAAAGTCGAGATGCCCGCTCTTCTGCCACAGCTGAAGTTTTGCGATATGCGGTGTATAGAGGATTTCGTAATCTGCTTTATAGTGCTCCTTCAGCCAGAAGTCTTCTATAGCCCTCCGGATCGCAGCACCGTTTGGATGCCAGAGGATGAGACCTGGCCCTATCTCTTCACTGATGCTGAACAGGTCGAGGTCTTTTCCCAGTCTTCTGTGGTCACGCTTCTTAACTTCTTCAAGAAAGTTAAGGTAATCCTCCAGATCTTTCCTGTCTATAAAGGATGTTCCGTAAATCCTCTGGAGCATCTTGTTCTTCTCGCTTCCGCGCCAGTATGCGCCTGCAGTACTCAATAGTTTAAAAGCTGTAACCTGACCAGTTGATGCTACATGCGGCCCCCTGCAGAGGTCTATGAACCCTCCTTCCTCATAGAGGCTGACCTCATCATCTCCAATCTCCTCAAGGAGTTCAACTTTGTATTTTTCACCCATGCCTTGAAAAAGCTTTATTGCTTCCTGCCGCGAGATTATTTTGCGCACAAAGGGGTTGTTCTGTTGTATGATCTCTGACATCTTTTGCTCTATCAAAGCAAGGTCTTCAGGGCCGAATGTCTTGTCGATGTCAAAGTCATAATAAAAACCTTCCTCAATAGCAGGTCCTATGGCGAGTTTGGCTTCAGGAAAGAGATCCTTTACAGCATGAGCCATGATATGCGACGTACTGTGCCTGTAAATCTCCTTCTCTTCCCCGGAACTAAAATTGATTATGCTAATTCAAAACCTCCAGATGAAAATTGCAGATACAGTTTTTAACTAAGCAAAACAGGTATATAATACATGATTTATTGTTAGTATTTCCATGAGTTAAAATCATAAAGGATAAGGTGAGTAAGGAAGCATCTCCGTTTCCGTTATGGCAGGATATAGTATTTTCGCTCATTCTCGGGCTATCGCCCTCCGAGGCTTTTGCCTCTTTATCTTATAAGATGTTCTTTTGGACTATCAGCAAAAGAAACCGCTCAAATACTATATCCTGCCATTTATTAGATTCATGGTTGAACCTTATCATAAAAAAGGAGATGCTTACGGTGAGTAACACAGGCATGGATTACTTACATGGTATAATTATCATATGGCTTTGCTCGAAATTAAAAAATATCCAGAGAAAATCCTGAAGAAAAAGACTGCCCCGGTGGAAACGATCGACGGTGAGATTCATCATCTCATTGACGACATGATAGAGACAATGTATGCTGCAAGGGGCATAGGGCTTGCTGCTAATCAGGTGGGCGTATCAAAAAGACTTTGTGTGATAGATACCAGCGGAAGAGAAGAGAAAAGCCAACTCCTTGTCCTGATAAACCCTGTTATTGTTGAAAAAGAAGGATCTGAAGAATCCGATGAGGGATGCCTGAGCATCCCCGGATATTTACCAATTATCAAGAGGTCAGCAATGGTTATTGTGAAAGGTCTGAATAGAGAAGGCAAACCAATTCAGTTAGAAGCTACCGGTCTGCTCGCCCGGGCCTTGCAACACGAAATAGACCATCTCGATGGACTTCTTATCATTGACAGGATTAGTCCGATCAAAAGAGAGTTCTTCAAAAAACGGTACAAAAAGTCTCTAAAGGAAGCAGCGAGTACCAGGTGACAATCACACGGACACAATAACTGCGTATACATGCGCATAGTATTTTTCGGCACACCTGCTTTTGCAGTTCCATCACTGAATGCACTCCTTCAATCAGGAGAGGAAATCATTGCTGTTGTAACGCAGGCAGATAAGAGAAGAGGGAGAAATAGAACGCCTTCTCCTCCTCCCGTCAAAGAGTTTGCGATGCATCATGGCATAAGAATATTGCAACCAGCAAATATCAAAGACCCTGCTTTTCTTAACGAGCTTTCCCTATGAAACCAGAGATCATTATTGTTGTTGCCTATGGGAAGATACTGCCTCCATCAATTCTTACCCTTCCTCCCTATGGCTGTATTAATGTGCATGCCTCTTTGCTTCCGAAATACAGAGGGGCTGCGCCGATTCAATGGGCTTTAATGAACGGTGAGAAAAAGACAGGGGTAACCACCATGCTTATGGACGAAGGGCTTGATACCGGCGCTGTGATCTTGCAGGAAGAAACAGAGATAGCTGATGAAGATAATGCAGAGACCCTTAGCAAAAGGTTGTCCGATATCGGTGCATCTCTCCTGGTGAAAACAATGCAAGGCTTAAAAAATAGTTCTCTTAAACCAATGCCTCAGTCGGGAACGCCGAGTTACGCTCCACCCCTGAAGAAAGAAAACGGCAGGATCGATTGGTCAAAAAGTGCTGCAGAGATATTCAATTTTGTCAGAGGAATGTATCCCTGGCCCTGTGCCTATTGTCATTTCCGTCAGGAAAGGATTAAGATTACCAGGGCAAGAGTTATCAATGGTTCAGGCATCCCTGGCAGAGTAGAAAAAGTGTCTAAAGAGGAACTGATTGTTGGCACAGGCAAGGGACTGATCTCAATTATTGAACTTCAGCCTGAGGGCAAAAGACCGATGGCTGCTGTCGGCTTTCCTTCAGGGAAGGAGAATACAAGAGGGAAACTTTTTTGATGAGCCATAGAGTGGTCAGGGGTCTTGCTCTGAAAATTTTATATCCTCTCCTCATGTTTGCAGGTTCTTTCTCAAAGAACAAAAAAGAAGCATATCAAAGACTGATTATTGAACTGAATAATAAACTCGTAAAAAGAGAAAAGCTTAGGGTAAAAAGCGTACTCCTTCTTTTGCCACACTGTCTTCAGGTAAACGAATGTGACGTCAGACTCACCTTCAACATTTACAACTGTAAGAGGTGTGGCAAGTGTGAGATTAAAGACCTTATAGAAATTGCAGATGAGAACAAACTTACGCTCTTCGTTGCAACAGGTGGTTCTCTTGCAAGGAGGATTGTAAATGAGGTTAAGCCTGAAGCAGTCATTGCTGTTGCATGTGAGAATGACCTGAGTAGCGGAATCGTTGATACCTATCCGCTCCCGATACTGGGCATCCCGAATGAACGGCCTTTTGGGCCATGCTACAATACGAGTGTCAATTTAGGCAAAGTGAAAGAAGCAATAGAATTCTTCTGTAAGGGTTTTGAGCGCCCATAATATGTTGCTAATAAGGTTATTAGTATGAAAACATCGATTTCAAAATCCCTCCTAACCTCCCTTTTCCAAAGGGAGGGAATAAACCCCTCTTTGGCAAAGACGGGGCTAAAGGGGAGATTTTTCAATAATAAATGCCTTCCTTATGCATAGGGTATAAGAAATGAAGAAAATCCTGAATGACAGAGGAAGTGTATCAATACAAAGAGAAATGAGTAAACTGATAAGAATACCTCTCTATATATTTTTTTTCATAGTCCTCGGCCTCTTCTTTGGTTATCTTACGTTTAAGATTCTGAGTTTCAGCCGCACTGTTGACGTCCCGGACTTATACGGGAAGAGCATGGTTGAGGCAAATGCACTTCTTACCGGGAAAGGGCTTTACCTTAAAATTGAAGGAGAAGATTTTGACCCTGTGATGCTGCCCGGACATATACTCAAGCAGGATGTGCCTGCAAAGAAAAAAGTGAAAGAGGGCAGGGGGATAAAAGTGATAGTGAGCAAGGGGTCAAGGGTACAGTCGATCCCGCTTCTTGTAAACGAGACACTCTCAAATGCTGAGTCCATACTCTTTCAGAAAGGATTAAAAATAGCAAAGGTTATAAGGATTCACTCAGATAAGGTCGAAAAGGACAGGGTTATTGCCCAGAGACCGGAACCAACTGAAAAAGTGAGCGACTATGTAACAGTACTTGTTAGTTTGGGACCGCATGAGGTAATCTATTACTGCCCTGACTTTTATGGCATGACTGTTGAGGATGCAGAAGTACTGACTGACGGTTTGAATCTTAAAGCAGAGACAGGTGGGTCAGGCAATTACGTGCGGGCCCAGAAACCTAAAGCCGGCACATATGTGAAAGCAGGAGATACCATTTACCTGCAACTCGGGTGGCTAAATATAAAGGATTCAAGGGTTCCAGGATTCAAGGGTTCGAGTGAAGAACATAGTGAAAATTAGTTTGACAACAGAATCCTGGCATCCTCGACCCATCGAACCCGTTGATGAGAAATGATTAAAATTGCACCTTCGATACTCTCAGCCAATTTCATAAAACTTGGCGAAGAAATCAAAGCTGCTGAAGAGGCAGGCGTTGATATGCTTCATATCGATATCATGGATGGTCATTTTGTCCCTAATATCACGATCGGTCCCTTTATAGTGGAATCAATCCGTCAGGCTACATCTCTGCCTCTCGACGTCCACCTCATGATCGAGGAACCGGATACCTATATCAATGACTTTATCAATGCAGGTGCTGATTATGTAACCGTCCATCTTGAGGCATCAGTTCATCTCCATAGGACAGTACAGTTGATCAAGGAAACAGGAGTGAAAGCAGGTGTTTCTCTTAACCCTGCAACACCTGTCTGGAGTCTTGAGCATATCTTACCTGACATACACCTCGTACTTTTGATGTCTGTTAATCCGGGGTTTGGAGGGCAGAAATTTATTCCACAGGCTCTTGATAAAATAAGGATACTGAAGAAGTTCATCAACGAAAAAGGTTTAACGACACTCATAGAAGTTGACGGAGGCATAAACGTCGATAATGCAAAGGATGTAGCATCTGCGGGGGCTGATATTCTTGTCATGGGATCTGCTTTCTTTCATTCAGGGAATTATAAAGAAATCATGAAACGGGTAAAAGAACGCCTTGCGAATTGAAAGCCTCATTGAACAGGCAGAAAAATTAAAAGAAAAGTCTTTGTATCAACAATCTCTGAAAGTGTTCAAAAGGGCACTGCAGGAATATGTAAAGCAATGTGACCTTGAAGGAATGCTCCACTGCATGCTTTCTCTCGGGGATACTTACAGGATGACCGGAGATTTTGTGCTTGCTGCAAAGAACTATTCACAGGCAATAGAGCTGGCAAAAAGACACAGGGAACCGATCTGGATTGCTGATGCAAGAGTTGGGCTTGGACTGTCACTCAGGGCATTGGGAAGATGGAAAGAGGCACTGAAACTTATCAGGGAATCTGTGCGGACATACCGGAGAACAGATGACCTGGAGGGGCTTGCCTTTTCGCTCTGGGCTGAGGCAGGAGCCTTAAGGATACAGGGTGAGATCGCTGAATCTATCAGGACCTTCAGGAAATCATTTACTATCTTTAAGGAACTTAAGAACGACCAGGGAATAGGGTATTGTCTTTGCGGCCTTGGAGGGACACATAGAGTTGCCGGGCTTATCAGTGATTCCCTTAAATACTATAATGAAGCAAATACGTTGTTTTCGCGTATCAAAGACAGGTTCGGCAGAGCGTATTCATACTGTGGTATCGGGAATGCGTACAGGATGATGAAGGATTACAAAAGGTCCCTTGCCAATTTCCCAAAGGCAGTTGACCTCTATCAGAAGATAGGTGACAGGGTAAGCTATGCTTATACGCTCTGGAGTCTTGGAACAACCTATAAAATGATGGGGAACTTTCAGAAGGCGCATGATAATTTTACAAAGGCCAACATGCTGTTCAAGAGGACAAAAGACCCGAGAGGTATTATTTACTGCAGTCTCGGGCTTGGAGAGATCGATTTCCTTGAAGGGAGAAAAGCAAATGCAATGAAACGTTTAAGAGATGGCTTTTCATGCTGCAGTGAAACATAGCTTTACTATAGAAAAGTGCCATGCTGCAACACTCTTATCCCATATAAATAAAAATAATCCTCCCTCACCCCCCTTTAAGAAAAGGGGGGCAGGTGTGGATTTTCTGAAAAGACAGATAATAAATGTTACAATAGCCTTGGATTAAAACTGAAGTTTCAGGGACTACCGTTTAACATTCCATAAAAATATTTAAATTAAGTAGTTAGTAGTATGTAGTCAAGGAGAAAAAATAAACCTGCCCTTAACTACTATCTACTAATCACTTAGCTACTGTTTTTGGGGGCTTCAACGTGGGTTTCTTAAATATTCCGAATACACTTACAATAGGGAGGATCATACTTATTCCTGTTTTTTTGACCACCGTGGTTTATAAACGATATGACTATGCCTTTTATCTATTCATTGTTGCAGCGATTACGGATATGTTTGATGGTCTCTTCGCGCGTCTTAAAGGTCAGAAGACTTCATTAGGCATGTTTCTGGACCCGCTTGCTGATAAGTTTCTCATTGTCACAGCGATCATTATCTTATCTGTATATGGTTGGATTCCGAAATGGCTTGCCATTACCGTGATAAGCAGGGATATCATCGTTGTCATCGGTTGGTTTCTCCTTTACCTTGTAAAAGGTATAACTAAGGTTGAGCCGTCACTTCCCGGAAAAGCTACGATATGGGTACAGAGTATATTTATAGCTTATGTTCTCATGAATATGACATTTTTGTCCCTGCCTGCACTCTATCCTGTGCTCCAATGGATAACAGCGGGAATCACCATAATTTCAGGAATCCACTATATTTACAGGGGTCTGAAACTAACATATGCAATCTGAGAAGGGTATTGAAATAGACCGCGTTCGTCCAGGCAGTCAGGCTGAAAGATCAGGCCTTCTTCCTGGTGACATCCTCCTCTCTGTCAACTCGCAGAAGCTGCAGGACCCTGTTGATTTTATGTTTTACAGCACTGATGATGCTATCAAGATGACAGTAAAGAGAAATGGAAAAAGTTTCAGTCTCCATTCTGAACGGGAAGAGGGCAGGGAATTCGGCGTTGATTTTAAACCGTTCAAGCCAATGACCTGCAACAACAACTGCATGTTCTGTTTCGTCAAACAGTTACCCAAGGGGCTCCGGAAAACACTATACATAAAAGACGATGATTACAGGATGTCGTTCCTTTTCGGAAATTACGTTACCCTTACGAATTTAAGGAAAGAAGACAAAAAACGCATCGTTGCACAGAGGCTAAGCCCGCTGTACATCTCCGTCCATGCAACAAACAAGAGCATAAGGAATAAACTCCTCGGAAATGCAAAGGCTCCTGATATCATCAAGGAACTAAAATTTCTCGCCGACAATAAGATCAGGCTCCACACACAGATTGTTCTCTGCCCTGGATACAACGACGGCAAAGAACTCTACAGGACAATTCATGACCTTCACAGTTTTTATCCCTATGTCTCATCAGTTGCTGTTGTGCCTGTCGGACTTACCATGTACAGGAGACAGACCATCAGACCAGTCGAGCAGGAAGATGCAAGAGATGCCCTGAAGATAATTGAATCGTTTCAGAAGAGGTTTAAAAAGAAATACGGTGATCCTCTTGTATACGGAGCGGATGAGATCTATATTAAGGCGGAGACTCCCTTTCCGCCACTTAAGGACTACGGAGACCTTCCGCAGATAGAAAACGGCGTGGGGATGGTGACACTTTTTATGAATCATGTAAGGAAGCTAAAAATGCTAAAGTCATTCCCCCGCAAAAAGAGGTTTCTTACCATTACCGGGGTATCGTTTTATCCGTTCCTGAAAAAGTTCTTAAAGCTCCTCAGTTCAGAAGGTATAAACATAGACCTTCTGCCTGTTGAGAATAAATTTTTTGGGACGTCTGTTACTGTTGCAGGACTATTGACAGGAAGAGACGTAATAAAAACATTACTTGACAAGACTGACAGCAAGGATGTGATTTTTGTGCCGGATGTAGCACTGAAGGAAGGGGAGAATATGTTCCTCGATGGATATCACCCTCAAGGATATGGAAGAAGCACTCGGCGCTGCAGTGAAAAAGATAGAATCAACTCCGGAAGGATTAATAAAGGGGATTGTGGAGGAAGGAGAATGAAACTTACTGGAAGGACTAAGATAACAGGACTGTTTGGATATCCTGTTGAACATACCTTGTCTCCTTCAATGCATAATGCTGCCTTTGAAGCACTTGGCCTCGACTACTGTTATGTCGCATTTCCGGTACATCCTGATTCCCTGCAGGAAGCAGTTACGGCTATCAGGGCTCTTCATTTATCCGGGGTGAATGTAACGATCCCACATAAGGAAAAAGTAATCCCTTTCCTTGACGAGGTTGACAAGGAGGCATCTGCAATCGGTGCTGTCAATACAGTCGTGAATACAAACGGCAATCTTAAAGGATATAACACAGACGGAAGGGGATTTATGCAATCCTTTTTTGACTATGGCATTTCTGCTGAGGGTAAAGATGTGCTAATCGTAGGGGCAGGAGGTGCATCGAGGGCAATAAGCTATTACCTTGGCAAAGAGGCTAAGAAATTATTTTTATATGACATCGAACAGGAAAAGGCAGGGAGACTTGCTGATGATCTGAAAAAGATGCTCGATAAGGAGGTATCTCTTGTTCATGATATTGCCAGAACAGAGCAGTTTAATATATTCATCAATGCTACTCCCCTTGGATTAAAAGAAGAAGACCCTTTACCCTTTGATACCTCTCGCCTCAGGTCAGACCAGATTGTATGTGATCTCATCTATAAAAAGACGCGGCTTCTCGAAGAGGCATCCGGAAAAGGATGCATAGCGCTGGATGGGCTCGGCATGCTTCTCTGGCAGGGAGTTTTTGCCTTTGAGCTCTGGACAGGAATGTTTCCTCCAGTTGATATCATGCGTGAGGCATTATATAAGAATCTTAAGTAGCAAAAAATGAGGTGAACGGTATGGTTGAAATGGGTGATTACGGCAGGATAGAAGATTTTATTGCCCTTGCCAAAGAGGGGAAAACAGTTAATTTGACAGTTGAGTTAGGAAAAAGCTTGTCGCACAGAAGGTTCCTCCGGGAGTAACCGAGGACATGAAGGATGAAGTAGGCATGTACCTCCTTGTAGCAGATTATTTCTTCAAGGTAGAAAAAGATATGAAGCTTGTCTCCAAGGTTTACATGCTTGGATCTTCGGAAGAATCTCCTGATGCCATTAAGATAAACACAAAAATCGCCAATGCACGTTTGAGCATGGATTACGAGCGCTTGAAAGACGCAAAGATTACATTTGAAGAAAAATATTTTTAAAGACATTCCAAATGAATTGGGCGAGGGGATACCCCTCGCCCTTTTTTGCTTTTGTTACTTCAAGCCATCCTTTAATAACTTCTTCGAAAAATCATTCAATTTTTTTGTGGGTCTGACGGATTGAATAGATATAAGTCCTTGTGTGATAATATGTGCGGAGTAATGAAAACAACAGGTTCTGTCCAGAAGAAAACACCAAAGATTGACCATCTTAGAGAACTCAAAGATGTGCTTTTGAAATTTCTCTCTGATGAAGATGTGAAAATTATATTGTTCGGTTCGAGGGCGAGGGGAGATTTTGTAAATACCTCTGATGTTGATGTTGGGATTATTCCCGGCGAAACGTTTGATAGAAGGAAACTGACTTTGCTGCATGAATATATAGATAAGCTGAATATTCCGTTTAAGGTCGAAATCGTAGACCTCTCTATGGTATCAGAAGACTTTAAACAAGCAACGTTAAAGGAGGCTGTAGTCTGGAAAGGTTAAAAGTAAGATATGAAGATGCCCAAAGGGCTATTGGGACGTTAAGAGAAATAATGCAACAGCCCTTTAGCGTCATCGTAAGAGATGCTGCAATACAGAGGTTTGAGTATACGTTTGAGGCATTCTGGAAATTTATCAAAGACTATTTGAGAACAAAAGAAGGCATAGTCTGTAATTCTCCGAAGTCCTGTTTCAGGGAACTGTTTAGCGTGGGTGTTATAACAGAGGAAGAGACGATCAGGCTTCTTGAGATGACTGATGACAGAAATATGACATCGCATACGTATAAAGAAAAAGTTGCCCAAATAATATATGGAAAATTAAAAGAGTATAGTAAATTGATGGAAGAAGTAAATGGACGGTTAGAGACAAAAGCCTTTACAAAAAGACGATAGTTTCTGTTCATAAAGTATCACTATGTTATTTGAATACAAAAAGTAAGGAGTTTGCTATGGCTATTGAGTTTGGCAGGATAGAAGATTTTATTGCCCTTGCCAGGGAAGGCAAGGATGTTAATGCGGAAGTTGAGTTAAGGAAGCAGATTTTAACGCAGAAGGGTCACCCAGGAGATACGGAGGATATGAAAAGCGAGATAGATATGTACCTCCTGATAGGCGTTTATACTTTCCGGACAGGAAATGAAATCAGACATGTTTCAAAAGTCTATGTGTATGGCGTTTTAGAAGAAACACCGGGTGTCTTCTGGGTAAACGTAAATATCGCTAACGCGCGTTTAAAGATGGACTACCAGCGTCTGAGAGATGCAAATATTGCATTCGAAGAAAAGTATTTTTAAAACCAAATAATCTCAGTAACATAAGAAAGTCATTTCCCATAATACAAATTCGCCTGGCAGACACTAATGAGTTCATTAGTAAGGTGACATCATTATCATTTCTGTCATTGCGGCTTGTCCGCAATCCTTCTGGTTTTTCAGAAAGATTCCCGACAAGCGGGAATGACATCTATGTAGGTTTACTTATAGCCGTCTTAGTAAGATATAGCATTGAACGATGATACAACCAAAACAGGTGTAGAAAGACATGCACAAATCTGGGGCATATTATGTCATTTATCTGCACTTGTTGCACTGACGGGTCTGCCACTTGGACACGTTCTTGGGCCTTTGGTTGTATGGCTGATTAAAAGGAAGACTCACCCTTTCATTTATGAGCAGGGAAAAGAATCATTGAACTTTCAACTTTCAATGACACTATACACTTTAATTATTGCACCCCTCATTTTTATCAAAATTGGTATGGGTTTGATCTTTATTCTGGTAGTTATTAACTTTATCCTGGTCATTATTGCGTCTTTAAGAGCATATCAGGGAGAGATCTTCCGGTACCCCTTTAAGATCAGATTCATTAAATGAGTGAGGGAATTTCAGATCATTTTTTTTCTGAAATCATCCAGGGATATTATTCTTTCTTCGGCCGGTCTTTCTCTTTCGGTTTCTTTAGGTAGTTCAGATACCTCAAGGGTGTCTTTGGCTTCCAGCACATCCCACCTGTCAAACTTAACACCGGCCTCAGGAGAAAACACAGCGATAATATCTTCATGATGGATAAAACAATTCTCTATCCTGTTATTGGTCCCGAAACCGAGGGCGGCCACAATACTTCCATCCTCAGTCCATTGAAGGTTTTTGTGATTCCTGCTATTAAATACCAGGATTAATCCTTTGTTCTTTTTCTTCATCTGTGAATCCCCTGTTGCCGATGATGGTTCGATCAGAATGCTTGACCACTACAAAGGCACGCCCGTAATCGTTCAACAAGTCATAGAAAAGATTCTGGAGATACTTAATCTGATTTTTCATCTTAAGAAACCTCGAAAATAAATTCTATTTCAAGTGGCGAATTTAAAGGGAAGACATTTACCCCAACAGCAGATCTTACGTGTCTTCCCTTCTCACCGAAGATTTCGAAGAGTAAATCCGAGGCAGCATTTAATACCTTTGGCTGTTCTGTGAAATCCGGAGACGAGGCAATGTAACCTGCGATCTTAACGCACCTCGTAACCTTATCAAGACTTCCTACATGTGCTTTCAGTACAGAAAGGGCATTGATAGTGGCTGTCCTCGCCTCTTCTCTTGCCTCATCAAGACTCAGGTCTTTCCCTACCTTGCCCTGCTTTATTAAGTTTTCCATGTTTTAGTGGCAATATTCCACTGAGAAAAACAAGGTTTCCAATGCTCAAAACCGGGATATATGAACCGAGGGGTGTCGGTGCCTCTGGGAGTTCGATGCCAAGTTCTTTAAGTTTTATCTTCTGGTGACATCGTTATTAAATTTCAGTCCATAAGTTCGAGAAGAGATTGCTTCGCTTCACTCGCAATGACAAATTGTTTGGATGCCGTCCTCGTGTCATTGCGAGGAGGTCGTATTCGACCGACGTGGCAATCTCATTTATGTATCCGACGAAGTCAATAATTTTTTGTATTGTTTCATAATCCCAATTCCTCAGGAGTCCCTATCCTTCCCAAAACCGCTGATGCTGTTGCAACAGCCGGGTTGGACAGGTAGACTTCACTTTCAGGGTGGCCCATCCTTCCAATAAAATTTCTATTCGTTGTTGCAATTGCCCTCTCTCCCCTGGAGAGTACACCCATGTGGCCGCCAAGACAGGGACCACAGGTTGGGGTGGACACTGCTGCTTCAGCCTCTATGAAGATATCAAGAAGACCTTCTCTCATTGCTTCCTTATATATTTGCTGTGTGGCAGGAATGACGATCATCCTTACATTGGGATTTACCTTCCTGCCTTTTATGACCTCTGCTGCCTGTCTTAAATCTTCGAGGTGGCCATTTGTACAGGAACCTACAACGACCTGATCAATGCTGACCTCAAAGAGTTCCGCAGCCGGTCTTGTATTCGATGGGAGATGCGGGCAAGAAACAGTAAGCGGAATCTTTGAGCAGTCATATTCACGTATCTCGATATACTCCGCATCTTTTTCAGAAGTGTAAAACGAATAAGGTCTTCTTGCCCTGTCTTTCACAAAAGCCTCCGTGATCGCATCAGGCGCAATGATGCCATTTTTGCCGCCGGCTTCGATTGCCATATTGCATATTGTAAACCGCGCATGCATGGGGAGGTTCTTTATTGTTTCACCGTCGAACTCCATCGCCCTGTACAGTGCTCCGTCAACTCCTATGTCGCCTATGGTATAGAGGATTAAATCTTTACCCCCGACCCATTTATTGAGTTTTCCATAATAGATGAATTTCATTGATTCAGGAACTTTAAACCAGCATTCTCCTGTTGCCATTGCTGCTGCAACATCTGTGGAGCCAACTCCTGTAGCGAACGCACCTAATGCACCATAGGTGCATGTATGGCTGTCTGCTCCGATGACCAGATCCCCTGGAACAACAAGACCTGCTTCAGGGAGCAGCACATGTTCTATTCCAACTCTGCCAACCTCGAAATAATGGCTGATGTCATATTCTTTTGAAAAATCCCTGAGAATCCTGCACTGTTCTGCTGCCTTTATATCCTTGGCCGGGGTGAAATGGTCAGGGACGAGGGCAATCCTCTCTTTGTTAAAGACATCCTTCGCACCTATTTTTTTAAATTCTGCAATTGCGATCGGCGCCGTTATATCGTTTGCAAGAATAAGATCTACTTTTGCATTTATCAACTCACCAGGTGATAGTTCTTTTTTGTTTGCATGGGCTGACAGAATCTTTTCAGTTATGGTCATCTTTTTTCCCTTTCTCTTTTTTATCTCTATCTCTATCTGATCTTTACCCCGTTAGAAAGAACCGCCAAAAAGTCCTGCCCTTTCTAACGGGGTTTATCCTTTCCTCTCAAAGGCCTTACCGGCTATCAGAACAAAGATGATTGAAGTCGCAATTATTACTGCTGCATCTATTATAAACGGAAAGTCCGGACTCATCCTACCCTTTTCAAAAGGAAAGAGCATATGCTTTATGGCATCAATGCCGTATGTAAGGGGATTAAGCTTTGAGACAATCTGCAGGATTGTCGGCAGGAGCTTGACGGGATACATTGCACCGGAAAGGAAGAACATGGGCATAACGATGAAATTCATGATAACACTGAAGCTCTCGTAACTCTCGTAGAATGTTGCGAGGACTATGCCAAAGGAAGATATGGAGAATGAGAGAGAGAAACATATGAGAATGACTCCTATGATCTGGAAGAGACTGAGATTGAACCCTATGAATGGGAAAAGGGCAAGGATGATAACTGCCTGTATGCTTGACACAACAGTCCCGCTCAGGGCTTTACCAATAACGATGGAGAACCTCGATACAGGAGCAACAAGGATCTCCTTCATAAAGCCGAATTCTTTATCCCATATGATTGATATGGATGAAAAGATGGAACTGAAGAGTATCGTCATTCCAAGTATTCCGGGAAATATGAACTGAATATAGGGGACCCCGGTATCAGGTCGTACAAGGCTGGAAATTCCAGCACCAACAATAAACAGCCACAGCAATGGTCTTGCGATTGTTGAGAAGAGGCGGCTCCTCTCTCTGACGAATTTTTTCAATTCCCTTGCTACTATGACGTAAATGGCATTGAATTCCAAGGGACTTACCTTTCAAAGGGTTCGAAGATTCAACGATTTATCTTCTATGAATCTCGTAGGTTCTCCATAGTTCTTTCAGTGATTGATCGGATAGCTCCTCATTCCCGCTCTTCTGAGGATATTCCTTCTTTCGACTCAGACGGACTTCTGGATCGAGCAAAAATAAGGGGAGTAAGTGTTTGTTAACTACACATCATTGAATGTTTACATACCTTTTTGTCTCTCACTTGACCACTTGAATCCTTGACCCCTTGATCCTGATTCCTTATTATTGTAATTTGGTTCATAGATCATTTCTCGTGTCTTCTCCTGTATGCACGGACATATTCCTTGACACCTTCTTCCGGAGAGGCCTCTTCCTCTCGGATGGCTTTACCAGTGAGTTTTAAGAAGACATCGTTCAGGGTCGGCCTCTGAAGCCTTACAGAGAGTACCTTTTCTCCTATCTTCCTTATCATTTCAGGTATGCAGGTGTCACCCATATCGCATGTCATATACAGTTCACCTTCTTTTTCTGAAACGGGGGTGTTGAGCAATTTTTCTATCTCCTGCTTGGCGTTCACGTTGTCAGCAGTCCTGATATAAACGACATCCCCGCCTACCAGTACGTTTCAATTCTTCAGGACTTCCCATAGCGATAATCTTTCCCTTGTCTATTATCGCTATCCTGTTGCAGACTTCTGCTTCCTCCATGTAATGGGTAGTCATAAAGATAGTGACATTATGTTTCTTGGGCAGTTCTGTGATGAACTCCCACAAGCTGGTCCTGCTCTGCGGATCAAGCCCGAGTGTTGGTTCATCAAGAAAGAGGACCCGTGGTCTGTGGATCAATCCCCTCGCAACCTCAAGCCTGCGTTTCATCCCGCCCGAAAACTTCTTGACAAGGTCATCTTTCCTTTCATGTAGACCTACAAATCTCAGGACATCAGATACGCGCTGCTTCATTTCGTCTTTCGGGACATTGTATAAATATGCATGGAAGATAAGGTTCTCATAAGCTGTCAGGTCCTTGTCGAGGGTTGTATCCTGAAAGACAATTCCTATGGCTTTCCGAACCGCAGCAGATTCCTTCATGCAGTCATGGCCTGCTATCTGTGCCTTACCTGAAGTCGGGGAAAGAAGGGTGCAGAGAATGTTTATAGTTGTTGTTTTACCGGCGCCATTTGGTCCAAGGAAACCAAAGATTGTGCCTTCTTCGACTTCGAAGGATATATTATCAACTGCTGTAATGCCATTAAATCTCCTGGTTAGATTCTCAACCTTTATTATCATCTGTTAAGTTTAACACGTAGTTTGCAGTGTCTTCAAAAAGGAGAGAGGAAAAGGCAGTAAAAAATCAGTGCAAAGCGTCTCTCAATTATAAACTAAGTTCCCCTCCCCTGGAGGGAGGGGATGAAGGAGAGGGGGATCTAATAAAGCAAAAAATATACTACTTCAAGAGAAAGTAAATTCTTTACTTATCTTAAAGGATCGGCAGATATCTTTCTATCTCATAAGGATGAATCCGTATTCGGTAGTCATCCCATTCAACCTTTTTGCTTGTTATAAATTGTTCAAAGATATGGTCACCGAGGGTCTCCCGCAAGAGTTCACTGTTTTCCGCATATTCTATTGCCCTGTTGAGACTTCCTGGAAGAGTGTCTATATTGTATTTCTTCCTTTCTTCCTCAGAAAGATGATACACATCCATCTCCATGGGTTCAGGGAGCTGATAACCTTTCTCGACTCCTTTCAGTCCGGCATTCAGCATGCAGGCAAAGGCGAGATAGGGATTACAGGAGGGATCAGGTGAGCGGAGCTCTATACGAGTTGCCTTCTCCTTGCCCGGCTTGTAGAGCGGAACTCTGACGAGGGTTGACCTGTTCCTCCTTGCCCAGCAAATATAAACAGGTGCTTCATAGCCTGGAACGAGTCTCTTATAAGAATTAACCCATTGGTTCAAAACAAGGGTAATCTCCTTTATGTGGGTGAGGAGACCTGCAATATATTTCTTTGCAGTGTCAGAAAGGTAATATTGGTCCTTCGGGTCAAAGAATGCGTTCTGATTATCCTTAAACAAAGACTGGTGTGTATGCATTCCGCTTCCATTCTGTCCGAATATTGGTTTAGGCATAAAAGTAGCGTAGTAATTGTATTGCTTGGCAATCTCTTTCACAATGATCCTGTGAGTCATTACGATATCAGCCATGGTTAAGGCATCTTCATATCTCAGGTCTATCTCATGCTGGGAATGGGCAACCTCATGGTGGGAATACTCCACTTTTATCCCCATGGATTCAAGGGCGAGAATAGTATCCCTGCGAAGGTCTTCGGCAGCATCCAGAGGATAGTCAAAATAACCACCTTCATCGAGGGTTTCTGTACCCCTGTCGGTTTTAAAGTAGAAATATTCGAGCTCAGGACCAAGATAAAAGGTAAACCCCTTCTTTTTTGCCTTCTCAAGGTTCACCTTGAGGATATACCGGGGATCTCCTTTATAGGGAGAGCCATCCGGTTCATAGATATCGCAGAACATGCGTGCAACTGCTTTCTCTTTTGGTCTCCACGGAAGGATTGCAAAGGTGGTCGGGTCTGGCCTTGCAATCATGTCACTCTCGTCAATTCTTGCAAAGCCCTTGATGGATGAACCGTCAAAACCCATTCCTTCATCAAAGGCAAATTAAGTTCTTCAACTGGAACAGCAAAACTCTTGAGCTGGCCATGAATATCACTAAACCAGAGCCTTATAAACTTCACATCATGTTGTTTAACCAGTTCCATTACATCCTTTTTATCTTTTGGTGTTCCTATGCTCTTTTTAATAGTTTGTTTTGCCATCTTAACCTCCCTTGTTAAAATATAAATTCGACTTTCTAAATTCTATAAATAAATATACCAATAAAATCAAGTCTTCCGACTTGTTGGAATCCTTTTTTTATTTCTTTCAACCATCTTTATAAAGGAGAGGGGGATTTCCGACAAGCGGGAATAACAATAACTGCTTTCATATATCCACATTGGAATCACCATTTTTTCAAACACTGCAGTTTTCGCATCCTAAATAATATAAATTAGAAATTATTTCAAAATACTATATCATCCCTTGCGGAAAAATGCCTTATAAAAATTCTTTGCTCTCCCGGCATATTCATCATAAATGTTTTCTGTATCTTTCATGATGGATTCTATTTCTGGCCTGTCTTTAAACCATTCATGGATCATATCCTTTGTAACTTCTATATGGAACTGGAACCCGTAGACATTGTCGCTATACCGGAAGGCTTGGTTTTTATACAAATCAGAACGTGCCAATAAAACAGCGCCTATAGGGAGATCGAAGGTATCGCCATGCCAGTGAAAGACTTTAAACTTCCTCCAGAAATCACCGACACGGGGATGAATAGCGAGTTTCCTCATGAGGGGATCCTTAAGACCATCACCGGTGAGTTCGATACTGTGCCATCCTATTTCTTCTTGAGGACCATGATAAACTTCTGAGCCAAGACAGTAGGCAACCATCTGGGCACCGAGGCATACTCCAAGGATTTGCATGCCTCTGTTTATTGCTTCCCTGATGAGACGTGACCCGGTCATGAGGTGAGGGTATCTATCCATTTCATATACTCCCATAGGTCCACCCATAATCACGAGGCTATCGAAATACTCAAGAGGTAGCGGTATTTCTCCAGAACCCAGTTCTATAATGGTAAACGGGATATCTTCTTTCCTCAGGAACTCCCCTATAGTCCCCGGCCCTTCGGTTGCGATATTTTTGATTATTAAGACCGACATTTTTCAGAATATCTTTACAAGCTGACCAACAATTCAAAAAAAGGATTTTGTCATGCTGAATTTATTCTACCATTTTAATGAATTGTAACTCCCTGTGGTTTTGCCACAGTGGTTACCTTATTCCCAAATCCAGCGATAACTATTGCAAGTATCGATTGCGTCTGTCATTGCGAGCACCCGAAGGGTGCGTGGCAATCTCTTCAGAAAAGGCGAGATTGCGGAGCTTGTTCCGAATATAGTGAGGAATCTTGCTCCGGTTTGCTTCGGCTTCGCCTCGCAACTTCACTCGCAATGACAATTCTTATAGCTGGATTTGGGTTATAGTTCCCTCCCCCTTGAGGGGGGAGGGTTAGGGAGAGGGTGATTGATGGAAAATATTTTCAACACCCTCCCCTTAATCCCCTCCCCTCAAGGGAGGGGATAGCTTTTTAATTTTGACGCACTGCGGTCTCTGCTGCAGGGTTCTTCACAGAACCGGCAGATATTGTTCTATTTCCGAGGGGTGCACCTTTATACGGTAATTATCCCATTCTACCTTCTTGCTTGCCATGAGCTGTTCAAAAATATGATCTCCAAGGGTTTCCCTCAAGAGATCACTCTTTTCTGCATATTCTATGGCTTCAATGAGACTCCCCGGTAACTGGTCTATCCCCATCTTAATCCTGTCTTCCTGTGAAAGATGATATACATCTATCTCTGTAGGTTCAGGAAGTTTATATCCCCTCTCAATACCCTTAAGCCCTGCGTTCAGCATACAGGAGAAGGCAAGGTATGGGTTACATGCCGGGTCTGGTGAACGCAACTCTATGCGGGTTGCTTTCTCTTTTCCTGGTTTATAGAGAGGAACCCTGACAAGTGCTGACCTGTTCCTTCTTGCCCAGCAGATATACACAGGTGCCTCATAACCGGGGACTAACCGTTTATAGGAATTAACCCATTGATTTAAAACAAGGGTCATCTCCTTAATATGTGTGAGAATACCGGCAATATATTTCTTTGCTATATCTGAAAGATAATATTGATCCTTTGGATCAAAGAAAGCATTCTGATCTCCTTTGAAAAGGGACTGGTGTGTGTGCATCCCGCTTCCATTCTGTCCAAAGATTGGCTTCGGCATAAACGTGGCGTAGACGTTGTACTGTTTGGCGATTTCCTTTACCACGACCCTGTGTGTCATAACAATATCAGCCATTTTGAGCGCGTCTTCATATCGTAAATCTATCTCATGCTGGGAATGAGCAACCTCATGATGTGAATACTCAACCTTTATGCCCATAGCTTCAAGGGCGAGAATGGTATCTCTGCGAAGATCTTCAGCAGCATCCATGGGATAGTCAAAATAACCACCTTCATCGAGAATCTCCGTGCCCCTGTCAGTTTTAAAGTAGAAGTATTCGAGTTCCGGCCCGAGATTCAAGGTAAACCCTTTCTTCCTGGCCTTCTCAAGATTTATTTTCAGGATGTATCGCGGGTCTCCTTTATAAGGAGAACCATCCGGTTCATGGATATCGCAGAACATTCTTGCAACAGCTTTTTCTTTTGGTCTCCACGGCAGGATTGCAAAAGTGGCCGGGTCTGGTCTTGCAATCATGTCACTCTCATCAATTCTTGCAAACCCTTTGATGGATGAGCCATCAAAGCCCATTCCTTCATCCATTGCATATTCAAGTTCTTCAACAGGAACGGCAAAGCTCTTGAGCTGCCCGTGAATGTCAGCAAACCAGAGCCTGATGAACTTCACATTATTTTCCTTTACTAACTCCATAACATCTTTTTTGTCCTTTGGTCTTTCCATCTTCTACCTCCTTTTTATTGTTACTCAGTAAAATTATTTTATAGTTTCTCTATCTCTATCTCTTTCTCTATCTGTTTCTCACCTCCTGTTGTAAAAAATAAGCAAATCAAAAAGAATACCCACTTTCTCCGTGCTGGGATATATCGAAGCCGCTTACTTCTGATTCCTCATCAATTCTCAATCCGACAGTTTTGTCAAGAACCTTTAAGATAATCGCTGTGACACCGAACGAATAGATTGCTGTTATACTGATGGCAATCATCTGAGAGATCAGCAATTGCTGATTGCCAAAGAATAAGCCATTGGTCCCTGCAGGGTTAATAAGTGTTTGGGCAAAAAGTCCTGTGGCAAAGGTTCCTGCTATTCCGCCAACTCCATGCACTCCGAAGGCGTCAAGGGAATCATCATATCCAAATTTTGTCTTCATATTTAAAGCTACGTAGCAAATAGCTCCGGCTGCCAGCCCTATGACCAATGCAGACATTGGGCCGACAAAACCAGAGGCAGGGGTTATTGTCGCAAGACCGGCAATGGAACCTGTTGCAGCCCCGAACATTGTTGGCTTCCCTCTGTGTAACCACTCAATAATCACCCATATCACTGTTGCTCCTACAGCAGAGGTATGGGTAGTAACAAAGGCCATAGCACTCAAGGTGCCGGCAGAAAGAGCACTACCTGCATTGAAACCAAACCAACCAAACCATAAAAGCCCTGCACCGAGCACAGTCATCGGGAGGTTGTGAGGGTACATTGCCTCCTGTAAGTAACCTTTTCTCTTACCAAGCATAAGTGCTGCAGCGAGGGCTGATATTCCTGATATGAGGTGAACGACAATACCGCCTGCAAAATCCAGTGTTCCCATTTCCTTGAGCCAACCACCAGCGCCCCATACCCAATGGGCCACCGGGTCATAGACGAGTGTTGACCATAATAAGGTGAACAAAAAGTATGACGAGAACTTCATTCTTTCTGCGAAAGCGCCGGTGATCAAAGCAGGTGTTATCACAGCGAACATGGCCTGGTACATCATAAACGCAATATGGGGGATCGTCGGAGCATAATCAGGATTAGGATCAACTCCAACACCTCTTAAGCCTACCCAGTCGAGATTCCCGATTATCCCATGTACATCCGGACCGAACGCAAGGCTGTAACCGATAAGTATCCACTGCACGCTGACAAGTGAAATCGCAAAGAAGTTTTGCATGATCGTTCCGAGCACATTTTTCCCTCTTACCATGCCTCCGTAAAAGAGTGCGAGGCCAGGAGTCATTAACATTACAAGTGCAGTGGAAACCAAAATCCAGGCAGTGTCACCGGTATCAATTTTTGAAGATGAGATTGTTGTGGCTTCCCCGGTTTGAGATGGTTGCACTTCACCAGATACGACTCCTGTTAAACAAAGGAATGCGATAATGAGTAAAAAGCCGGCTAATCTTTCTCATGCTCCCTCCCTTCTGAACCGCTTAGTTGCATACCTACCTAAAAGCATGCCAAATGCAACTATTTGATTATTCAACATTTTTAATAAGGGATGTCGCTGAAGCCTTACAATTTCGTAAGAGTATGCACGTCTATAAGCATGTGAAGGTTGTTTAGGCAGATATATCAATATCCAACAAGAGGTCAGGCAGGGGAAATGAAAATCCTACAATTTTGTATATCCTACAATTTTGTCAGGAACGATGACCTATTCCCCCTATAAATCGTGGAGGCCTGTTTCTAGGTCCATACTTCGCAACCCCCCGGTGTTGTCATTCGCCACAAATCCAACTGGCAATAGAGAGTGAACGCGTGATATTCTATGACAAGTCACTCAGCGAGGTCGCTTCGACCCCCGTGGCAATCTCCTCGGAAACTTCGAGATTGCTTCGCTTCGCTCGCAATGACATATCCTTCATAGCTGAATTTTCGGCAATGCCTATATTGCTGTTTCGCCTTTTTCCCCGGTTCTTATTCCTATAACGTCCTCAAGGGAATAGATGAATATCTTTCCATCACCAATATTTCCTGTTCTTGCCTTTTCAATAATAGTTGCTATTACTTTTTCAATTATGGAATCGGGTACAACAACCTCTATCTTGAGTTTCGGTAAAAAATTTACCTCATATTCTGTTCCACGATAGACCTCTACATGCCCTTTCTGTCTCCCGAAACCCTTTACGTCTGTAACAGTCATTCCCATAATACCGATTTGATTTAATCCGCTCTTTAACCTCATCGAGTTTGAATGGTTTTATTATTGCCTCAACCTTTTTCATGATTCCTCCTTTTTCTAGTTGTTTATGAAGGTGAATAGTTGATAGTTTCACCCATCCCTATTCACGGTTCACTCTTTTAAAAACGATATGCCCTCTCTCCGTGCTGGCTTTCATCAGAGTCCCGTAATTTCATGCTCTGCTTCAACTCTGATCCCAACAAATACCTTCAGGAGCATGAAGATAACAAAGGTAACAGTAGCACTATAAACCATAGTTACACCAACAGCTATGAACTGGGTTAAGAGCTGGCCAGGATTTCCAAATAAAGGCCTTTACCAAGCTCATTAACAGCAGGATCCGCAAAAATACCGGTCAGAATCGCCCCTAACATTCCGCCGACACCATCAATTCCGAAGGCATCAAGGGAATCGTCATAGCCAAGTTTTGCTTTATGCTCGCGACTGCAAATAGGGAATCATACCTGCTAATGATTCCTATAACAATCGCACCTTTGATATTTACAAACCCTGCTGCAGGAGTTATGGCAGAACCAGACCTGCAACTGCACCTGAAGCAAGACCCAAAACAGTAGGTTTCTTGGTATGCACCCACTCAGTGAACATCCAGATATTGCGGCGAGTGCAGTTGCGCCGTATTCGTATTGATGAATGCTGCTCCTGCAAGGCCGTTTGCTGCCAAGTGCTGAACCTGCATTAAATCCGAACCACCCGAACCACAGAAGACCTGCACCGGTTATAACAAGTGTCAGATTGCTGGGCTTGAGTGCTGCTTCGTTCCCTTCCCAGGAGAAGCCAATGCTTCCTACAAGAGCAGCGATACCCGCATTAATATGCACGACTGTCCCGCCAGCAAAGTCCAGTGCCCCTAGCTTTGCCAGGAACCCGCCACCCCAGACCCAGTGGGCAACCGGAAGATACACTAAAGTCATCCACAGAACCGAGAAAATAACCCATGCCAGAAGCTCATCCTTTCAATGTAAGCACCGCTTGCAAGTGCAACGGTGATCGCGGCAAACGTAAGCTGATAAACGACATAGACGTACTCCGGGATCGTCTTTGCAAGATCATTAATGCTGTTGACCCCAACACCGAGAGAAACAGCTTTTCAGCGCTTCCGATAATACCTCCGACATCAGTTCCAAAGGAAAATGAGAATCCATAAATTACCCACAGCAAAACTCACAATGCAATATGTCACAAAGGACATTGCCATAGTATTAAGACTGTCCTTCCGTTTTGCCAACCCTCCGTAAAACAGCGCCAGACCCGGAAGAGTCATCAGCATGACGATGCAGTTGCAACAATCATCCATGCCGTATCCCCTGTGTCAATCTTTGGCCCTGAGAAGTGACTGATGTTTCTGCAGACGAGCCAACCTGCTTTCATCTGCTCACAGTAGACCGCACATGTGAAAATGCAAACCCGTTCAACAAACGTATCAATATCGTTTCAAGTTGCCCTCCATATAAAATCCTCCTAAAAGCTAAGAGTTAAGATTAATGCCACCATAAAGGACATCCTTCTTGCCGTCGTCGCTTATCTTCTCAATGCCTCTTCCGCATCATTGCTCAAAGGGAAAGAATAAGCCACTTTCGGAGTAATACTGATGGGCTTGTGTGACGGGATACTGAAGACCGACGAGAGCTCACCATTATAGAAATTGCTGAACTCATCACCATCCTCGTCAAATCCCATAACCTTATTGCTGATGTTATAACTTGCAGATGCACCCAGCTTGAGATCGGTGCCCTTGAAACCTCAAAAGAGTGACTCATCGAAGCTACAACAAATGCCCCATTCCCCTCATCATAGTCATAGTAAATAGTCAGCGAAGGGTTCAGGAGTGTCGTAACCGACGTGGAAAGATAAACTTCCTGCGTGTCATTTGCCCCTTCAAGTGCGTAATAGATATACCTGCGACAAAATTAAATTTGTTCCACTGAAAAACAGTAGCTGAATGTCAAATCTGTTTCAGAGAATTCACCATGTCCATCACTTTCTTCCTCAGAATCACTGTCATAATTAGCCCAGATATTAGCACCAAAACTACCATACAAAATACCAACCGAAGATTGAATCACCCAAGCTATTCCTAAGCTTCTGACCTCTCCATACATAGTTGCTCATTACATCAACTGAAGCAGTCCCTGAACCCTTGGGTTCTGCTGCAAAGATACTGCCCGATAAACCCATACCCAGCAGAATCATCAAAACAACTATTGAAATTTTCAAAGTCCTCATATTTCCTCCTTTCATCCGATGCCTCTGCTCTCTATATGTCTAAAACCATGCCAGATAAAAGATATTGATTTTTAAGGATTCTTATTAATAGGCAGTATTACAATTTTGTAGCTTGAACAATTTTGTAGGACAATGGGGAGATATAAAGCATCTCTATTCGATAATTGTGATCGAAGGCTTCAACCTGCTTATAAGATGTACAAACTGAATACTACCTATGCTTTTGTCTCTTGCGTCTCAAATCCTTTAGGTTATAATTACTTAAAGAAGTTTATAAGTAAGGGTAAGTATGTTATTCCCACATACAAGAAATTCTTCAAAGGAGGTATTTACCATGGCAAAGATTTGCACAGCATAAATAATCATTTCTTCTCAGAGCAGTGTCTTCATTCCTGTCCCAAGGAACTGCCCACTCTCAACCGATTCCCTCTCAAACAATCGACAAGGGAGATTATTCTTATTACAGGGGTGATGACCCTGAGTTTCTCAGGCGCTGAGATGGTAATCAGGGATTGGAAAACATGGGCATGGTTCTGGAAGAAACATACCCGAGGCATTCAACCGGAACCTCCTCTACCAAAAGTTGATTTCCGGACAAAAATGGTTGTTGCAGCAATCCTTGGATACAAAACATCAGGGGGAGGGCCGAGTATAGAGATAAGCTCAATCGAAGCAATTTTTGGCAATTATATCCTTCCCATAAAAAGCATAAGGGTATTCGTGAAAGAAAACAGAACACCAGGGCCCCTCTGATGTAATAACGAATGTAATAACGAATCCTTACCACATTGTTAAGGTGGCAAAAAGCAACGTCTCGCGCCGTAGAGCATAAACCTTCAGAAAAAACCTGTCTGAATAATCCACAATGTGCTGTAGCTGAATACTGTAAAAAGAAAGTTGGAGATTGTGATGGGAAAGGTATTTGTGAGGATAAGCCTCGCCTGTCCAGAGATTTATGCCCCTGTTTGCGGTTGTGATGGGAAGACATATGGGAATGAATGTGAAGCTGCTGCAGCAGGGGTTTCTATACTCAGTCGGGGAGTAGTGTAATGTTGTGTCAGAGTGCATGAAGAATTGGAATGTGGATTCAAAGGGTTCTGTCTCTTCCCGGAAGGAAAATGTTCTGGACTGTGTGTATACAAAAACCAAAGTCTGTCCCTTATATTATGGCCCGGTCTGTGGGTGCGATATGAAGACATACGGAAATCCATGCGAAGCCTATGCAAATAGTGCGTCGATTTTATATACAGGCGAATGTAAGTAGGAACATTCCAATGAAGTCAGTATCTTACGATATCCCTCTCATTAAACAAAAGCGGAACAGGTGAAGGGACTGTAACCTCTTCATCGGCAGGAATAAATTGCGGCTCTGACTGTAGAGGAGTATACAACGCCGGTACGGTAGTAACACTCACAGCGACACCTCAAACAGGTTCCTATTTTTCCGGTTGGTCAGGGAGTGGCTGCGTGGGTAATGGACAATGTATATTAACGGTAAATCAAAGTACCAGAGTCATAGCCAATTTTGGCTTAAAAACCTCAGTAAACATTATTTCTCCGAATGGTGGAGAGGTTATCCCATCTGGTTCAACCGCTAATATACAGTGGTTTGCATCTCCTGATACAGTGAAGGTTGACCTGCAGTATTCAATAGATAATGGGATTACATGGGCGAATATAGCAACTAATATGACGGAACAAGCTATAACTGGACAGTACCACCACCTGCACATAACATACATCAATCTTTTGTGAAGGTGGTCGGATATGATTGCCCATCTAAACAGGTGAGGACAAATCAGATGCCCCATTTACCATAGCTGCAGTAGGTGACAGCACAGAAAAAGGAGAGATTTGAAATCAGGAGATATCTATGCAATAAAGTGGACTACTAATGCTACGAATTTCCTTACTAAAGTAAACTTTTGTATACCAAAATGGTAGCACCTGAATCTATGATACCCTGACAGGTAATCCAGGCAGTTATGACTGGACTGTACCAAATGTGTCGAGTAACAATTGCAGGGTGAAGATAATTCTGAGAGATGCAAGTAGTCGCATAGTGGGAAGCGATTTAAGTAACGGTTACTTCACTATACAGCCTTAATTCAGGAAAAAGGCGAAGAAAGGTAGAGTATCTTTTATTACTCAAACAGTTTGAGACGGCATAATAGCATTACTTCTTCATCTTATATCCGATCTGTCTTGATGTAATACCGAGAACCCTTGCAGCCTTTGCCTGAACCCAGCCAGTCTCCTCAAGGGCATGGAGGATACTTGATTTCTCCATGTCCTCAATTCCTGTCTTAAGTGAATCTTTTTGCAAAACTCCTTTTGAAGATAATAATCTAAGGTTTATTGGAAGATCAGAAGGTTCAATGGATTTTCCATTAGACATTACAACCAACCTTTCCATTGTATTTTCAAGCTCTCTGACATTACCAGGCCAGTTGTAGCCTCAATATTTTGAGTGACTCAGGAGATATGGATACATTCTTATCATTTTCTTCATTGAAGCGTTTAAGAAAATGCTCTGTCAAATGAGGGATATCCTCCTTCCTTTCTCTGAGAGCAGGCATAAATATTGGTACCACATTCAGTCTGTAATACAAATCCTCCCTGAACTTTCCTTTTGAAACGAGTTCCTCAAGGTTCCTGCTCGTTGCAGCAATAAGTCTCACATCAACCTTAATCGTCCTCTCCCCGCCTACGCGTTCAAACTCCTTTTCCTGAAGCACACGCAATATCTTTGGCTGAAGATTAATAGGCAGATCTCCAATCTCATCAAGAAGTATTGTTCCTCCGTTGGCAAGCTCAAATCTCCCTTTCCTCGCGTTAATGGCACCTGTGAATGCCCCTTTCTCATGCCCGAAAAGCTCTGATTCGAGTAAGTCCCTCGGGTATAGACGCACAATTAAATTTGATAAATGGTCCTTTTGTCCTCGGGCTCATATAATGGATAGCCTTTGCTATTAATTCTTTTCCTGTTCCACTTTCTCCATACAAGAGAACGGTTGCCTTTGAATTGGCTACGCGATGAACAGCCTCAAATACCTCCTGCATCTTATCTGAAATGCCGATGATATTCGGAAGACTGTATTTTCCTTTCAGTTCAAGTTTCAGGTTTTCCCTTTCCTGTTCTGATTCCTTGTAATGTTTCCAGAGAATCACATACTGTGCAATGATGGATGCTACTATTTCCAATACCCTGATATCCTCATTAATCAGTTATAGCCTTGTCCTTGAAAATTCTGTCAGCACTCAAAACGCCTATTGATTCTCCCTTAAACTTAATTGGAACGCAGAGAAAAGAAATCCCGCTCCTTCTTATTCTCGAACCTGTTTTATTCAGAAATAAAGGTTCTTCTCCGACATCAGGAACAACCATAGGAGAGCCTTTTTCCAGGACCCTGCCTACAATACCTTCTCCTATTTTATATTTTCCCTTTTCTATCTGGTCTTTTGTAAGACCATGGGCAGCAACGATTCGGAGTTCTTTTGTACCATCGTCAAGAAGAAAGACAGAACCTCTTTCCATCTCAAGAAAATCTCCAAGGACATGCATTGTCTGGGAAAGGTTCTTCTCGAGATCAAAGGAGGAGTTTAAAACCTTACTTACTTCAAGAAGAGCTGAAAGGATTCTATTTTCCCTTACAAGTGACTGAGTCATTTAAGTGTTTCTCACTTTCGTTTCTTTCAATTGTTATATCTGTTCAAACATTTCCCTAATCCGTCTCTAACCATTCCTCGTTCATGGCGAGGGTGCTCGCCGAAAGGACGGAGAGCTTTACGGCGCCGATGGTGCGATACACCTCTTCGGGCTTGCGTTTCGTACCGTCTACGGTAAGCAGTTCCTCGATCGTGATGCCGAAGAGCCGCTCATTCTCCTTCAGATAGGGAAGTATCAACGCCCAGTCCCTTTTTGTGAATGGAAAGATCTGTCCCCCGTTCAACTGCTCCGGCACGATGCAATGACGGGGATCGCGAACGAATATCGCGCCGCCTGATGCGAGGGAAAAGAGGTTGGATCCCGGATAGGGTATCTCCTGGGGGATGACGCGTCCTTCTCTGTCGAAGGTCAGCCCGTTCAGGATGACGAAACCGCCGCCATTATACGGATCACCTGCCATGAAGGACTCGGCAAGATAGTCGAGTGCCGTGCCATTAATCACAACCCTCGGTTTTCCTACGGCATTGATGAAGGGGTCGGCCTGCCGCATTACCGAGAACGTAGACCTCTCCTCCCTTTGCTCCATACATGAAGGTCTGCCCCACATCGCCGAACACCACGAGTTTCCCTGACTTCATGATCTGCCCGAGCTGATCCTGGGCGTTCCCGTGGACGTACATTTCGAGACCGTCCATTCCGGATCCCAGATAGTCTCCGGTAGACCCATAGGCATCGATGCGCACACCTGTCGTGTCCGGTCCCAGCCCGCAACCCAGGAAGCGCTGGCCGCGATGGCCGAAACAAATGAACCGCTTCCAGCCATGTCCGTATGCCTCTGATATGAGACGGGCGAACGAATCATCGCCTTCCGGCGGAAACCTGCCTGCATCCGCAATCAGCACCTGTTCTCCTTCTCCTGGTCCGCGAAGGGCATGGCGGTCTTCGAAATCGATTCTGCGGAAAGGTGAAGCGACACCTGATGTCATTGATCATGGGAACTGCATTAAAGATGGAATTGAGTGTATTCGTAACCATCTGGAGCACGGAGCGCCGTCTCTTGTTTCCCGTTGAATAGCGACGGTCGAGAAGAAATGTGAGAAGCCCGATCACCGGTCCTTTCAGTGTATCCTTCTTAGCAAGTTCAGCAAGGTGAAGGAGGAATGCAGAGAACTCTGCGTAGTCCCATTCAGCGATTTTACCCTTCAGATCAGTGAAGAGATCCTCTATGGTGTTTCCGGACAGGTCCCTGACAATATCAGCAATGTGGTACACATGAGGGTTTGGAACACAGGACAGCTCCGCGCGGAAATCAAAGGGTACCGTATCAGTGGGGACATCAACAGGCCGTCCGAATTTGTCCGTGCAGGTGAGGGACATCTTTCCCGGTGCGGATTCCTCTGATAGTAAAGATGAAAGCGCCGCCGTCAGTGTAACTTCCGCCGCGGGCGTTCCAGTAGTGGTCAGCTATGGTGCCGAAGCGCGGGTCTTCCTTTGCGAGGCTTTCGAGTGTTGCGTCAATAGCCTGTTTTTCCGAGCAGATCAGGCCGATCTCCACTTCACCCTTCTGCAGGGCAAAGACCTGTGGCCTGAGCATGGACGTATCGGTGATGCCGATGAGCTGGTACTGTTTCTTTTGAACATCGTTCCGGGCGATGATGAAGAACCAGGGGCCATCGGGGGAGCCATGGATGTGGGCAGCCTGGATCTGCCGGTATATGCGCTGTTTTTCCTCTGGCAAATGGTCGAAATCCATCTCTGCTGTCGGAGCGAGGGCTTCAATTATGTATTCGAGCGGATAGCCGTATACCCTGTTCAGGAGATCGAACACCTGGACAGAGACCTCTGTATCAGTGAGAAACAAGGGATAAACGTTCCTCTGCTTCAGGTATTCGGAGACAGAGTAATAGTTGGCGAAGTCCCCATTGTGCACAAGAGCCTCATCGAGACCGATAAAGGGGTGGGCTCCTCCTGGATGCCACACGCGGCCCTTGGTGGGATAGCGCTGATGGGCTATCCATAGGTGGGCGTCGAAGTTCTCCAGCTTGTAGTACTGTGCCACCTGTTCTGCATATCCCACGATCTTCAGGATCATCATGTTCCTGCCGTGGGAGAGGACAAAAGCCCTCTTCTCACCTAAGGCACTGTAAAGGGAGAGATTCAACTGATAGGTATTCTGATAGATGAACTCCTTCTCCGCCTCGGCTGACGACAACAGCTCAAGCCCGCGATCTTTCTGGAATTGGGCCAGAACTTCCGGCTTCACCCGCACAAAATAGCGCTTCACTGCAGGAGGCTTCACCTCGAGCCCGGAGATATCCCGGTAATCATCAATAGTCTCGACGAATGCCTCATGGGAGATCCTGAAAGTGAGGCCGGATAAAGCGCGATTCCATCTCAGGCAGAACAGTCTCGTCAAGAAGCGCCACCTGGAGGAGGAAGTCATTGTCGAGGGTTTCCTGGTCTACACCCAGTTTGGCAGCGCTCAGGCCGACAGCAGCGAGGCCGCCGCCTTTTCCGTTCCCCCTGTTATGCATCTGCACGGACGGTTCGAATATATGACGGCCGCTCACAGGAATACTGCAGGCGAAACCGGTTACACCGCAGCCGCCCTCTTCAGCTTCTGTACCTGACTGCTTGATCAGTTTTTCAGCTTCGCGGAAATGGTATCGTGAAGCTATTATTGCGTCTGATATATGTTTTTGTCTCATAGTTCGAGTTCCCCCTCTATCTCTTCCTGTTTGATGTAATCGAGGTGGGCGATCACATCGAAGCGACCCACAAGCTCAGTAACGCTCCTCATACCCAGCCGTTTGAGGATGGAGATGAGCTGGCGCTGCCAGGTCAGATACATGTTGATGATACGCTGCGTTGCCCAGTTGAGATCCATGAGGTTCGTCAGCTCCTCGTCTGTTGTGGCAATGCCCCGTGCGCAGCCACGGCCCGATTCGCAGTGATGGCAGCGGATACACTCGAGGGCCACGAGATCGGCTGTGCCGAGACAGACACCGTTGGCGCCCAGGGCAATGGCCTTTGCCATGTCGTAGGCGGACCGTATCCCGCCGCTCGCGATGATCGTGAGCTTATCCCTGATCCCTTCTTCAAGGAGAAATTTGTGCACCTTGGGGATGGCGTATTCGATGGGCATAGCGATATTTTTCTTCGCAATGTCCGGTGCGGCGCCGGTTCCTCCGTAACTTCCGTCGAGCTGAACGATGTGTGCGCCTGCATAATAACTCCCTACGGCCACCATATCCACGTCAGTCGGGGTCGAGACCTTGACCGACACGAGGGCACGGGGATTCGTCTCCTTGATCCAGTCCACGTGCTTCTTGTGGTCTTCAACAGAGTAGACGCTGTGGAATGGAAAAGGCGAGAAGAGGGCGCTTCCGGCTACAGCCTCCCGCATATGGGCCACGCGGGGCGTTACCTTGTCGCCGAGGAGATGCCCGCCGAGTCCGGGTTTTGCTCCCTGGGCATATTTGAACTCCACAATCCGTACCCTCTTGATCGTCTCTTCCCTTACGCCGAAGAGACCTGTCGCCACCTGCGTTATGATGTGATCATCGTACGGAATGAGTTCTTCCGGGTACCCGCCTTCACCGGTACAGCAGAAGGTCTTGAGGGCTGCTGCAGCCCTCACACGGGAGAGCATGGTTACGATGCTGACAGAGCCGAACGACATGCCTCCGAGGTAAAAGGGAACAGGGATCACGACGCTGGGCCTCGAATCTCCCGAACGGTTTAATTCAATGGCTGTCGATATCTCTTCATCCGGGATATCCATCCCTGTTCCCTTCGGAAAAATGAAACGGAGCTTGTCGAATCCGCCGCCTGAATCTCCTGTCTTATAATTCAGTCCCTGGTGCGGAATCTGTCCTGTTTCCGCCATATGCCAGGTGCTGGCGAGAAGCTCTGCAGGCCACCGCCTGTCTCCCAGGATCTCGAAGGACGGATTCAGATTCAACTGGATAGCCTTTTCAGGGCATCTGTTCACGCAATAAAAATCATTGGCGCTGCATGGAAAGCCGATACAGAACTGTTCGGCTGCAACCCTGGGTCGCTTCGCTCCAGCCTTGTAAACGCCATAGGGACAGAGCTTTGCGCAGAGTCCGCAATTGTTGCATGTCTTGTCTATCGTTATGCGATATTTACCGAGGGCATTACGGAAGCGACTTGGCACTGGTTTAACTTCCGGTAATTCGTGTAATTGTGATTCAGTTGCCATCCTATTACCTCCTTTTGCCCAAAACGGCAAAGACGTCTCTTTCAAGATCATCGTAAAACATGGCACGTCCCATCTCGCCACGCAGTCTCCTTACCTCCCGGATACCCATGGCCCCCAGGATCTCGATGAGCTGATTGTGCCAGCCTGCCAAGAGATTCCTGATGCGGCCGGCGCCCCAAGCAGGGTCTACACTGTCAAGTTCAACAGGACAGGTAATGCCTTCCTTGCAGCGTCGGCATACCCTGCATTCCATGGCCACGAGGAGCGGTATGTCCATGGACAACAGGTCTGCGCCGCAGATGATCAGCTTTGCCACATGTTCAGCCATTGCTATCCCACCGCCTGCGATGAGGGTAATCTGGTCCCGCATACCCTAGTCAACGAGTTTCAGGTGAATCTCTTTTATCCGCTCTTTTACGAAGAGAGGTTTTTCAGCGTTTTCCAGGCCGTACTCGTCGGCAAGGAGATGGATGGCTTCAGCGCCGTCTCTCGTGAGGCGCACGACATGCTCGGATGAATCAGGACCGAGATCCATACGGATAAGCACCACGAGGCCAGGGTTCTTCTCCTTTAACGTGTTCTGCAGAGCGATGACATTTTCCCCATAGGGGATCTCCACCATGCGCAGTTCACGGATGATTGAAGGATCAATATCGGATACGTTCCGGTCAGCGAAGAGAACTATGTGCGGAAGATATGCCTCCATCGCCGGATTGAATTCGCTTTGCCGGATTACAGTAAAGGTGCCTATTGACCGTCGCACCTTCGAGAAAGGTCAGGATTAATCCCCTTCCTCGGAGGTGACCACGGCAGGATGTCGAACAGGATAGGCAACGGTATCTCTATGAGGGGAGGCGGTGAAACAGCAAGTGCCCCGGCCTGATCGAATTCGAGGGCCATTACCTTGCGGCCTATATCAACAGTCGTGCTTATGTATTCCCGGCCGTGGATGCCATCCCTTGTAGGACGAACAATTTCGGACATGTCGGTCCACATGGCATCGAATCCGGGACCGGAAAATGGCCCCCCGTAACCGGCGCCGGAGACAGGAATGCGGCCGGATTCGGCCTGGTACCAGAGACCGGAAATGATCTCCGGCGTCCAGTAATGGTCTCCGAGTACTTTATACGCCGGATTGAGCCCTTTCTGGATAAGCCTGTTCGGACAGCCCTGTACGCAACGGAAGCAGTCCTTGCAGACACTGTCAAGGGATTCGAGCATCTGGCGGGCATCGATACCTCGTTTTTCGTAGACGTTGTACACGCAATCCTTCTTCACGCAGCGGGCGCATTTGAGACACCCTTCTTCCCATGCGATGACTCCCGACCGGGTGATCGACTGGAATCGGTTCGGCACCTGAGCGGCATGAATGTGATATTTCTGGGGCATACCGTACTCCTCTCAAACCTGAGGCCTTGGGAAAAGGTTCGCCTCCTGCACGATCTGCGGAACGATCTCTTCCCATTCGATTGCCATTATATGAATCCCGTGAACGCCGTCCATCTCCCGAAGGGCCTGGATCGTCTCAACGGCTATCCTTGACCCCTTCCCTCCGCTGCTCCTTTGCTGGCACTGATTTCATCCTGCTGATAATCTCTTCAGGCACATCCATACCGGCAACCTGCTTCGCCATGTACTCCGCCATGCGGGCAGACTTGAGCGGTGTTATTCCCCCAGGATGTAGACCTTATTATCCACTCCCTGATCCTTCACGAGTCCTATCCATTTCCTGAAGCGGTTGAGGTTGAAAATGCACTGGGTCTGAATAAACTCTGCACCTGCATCTACTTTTGTGGCAAGACGGGCGACACGGTACTTGAACGGATCTGCAAAGGGATTCTCCACAGCTCCTATAAACAGGTGAGGCGGCTCGGTCAATGCCTCTCCTCCCATAACCTGAGCATGCATCCCTCATCTGACGTACTGTTTGTATCAACTGAATAGAGTCTATGTCGAAAACTCCTTTTGCCTGTGGCTGGTTGCCGAAAGACTGGTGATCGCCTGTAAGACAGAGGATATTGCGTATCCCCAGAGCAGAAGCGCCCAAGACGTCCGACTGGAGAGCAATACGGTTCCGATCTCGGGTGACTATCTGGAACACGGGGTCGAGTCCTTCTGCCTTGAGCAGGGCACAGGCGGCAAGACTGCAGAGACGGACTACAGCGGTTTGGTTGTCCGTAACATTTATGCTGTCCACATAACTATTGAGAACCCTTCCTTTGCTCTTCACGACCTCGGGGTCTGCTCCCTTTGGCGGACCGCACTCGGCGGTTACGGCAAAATCTCCTCTATCAAGAACCTTTTTAAGCTTGCTTTCGATAATCATGTCCTCTGATCCTTCCTGTAGATTTTCCTTGGTCCCTTCCCCTGCTGCTTCGACCAGTCTGCCGGAGGATGCACCTTTCGAAGGAGGTCGAGCCGGCCCATGTCATCGAGTCTGGCGATGATAAGTTGCCAGGCACAGGGCACATCAGGATCGACCTCGCAGCATTCGGTTCTGGAACCACCGCACGGGCCGTTGAACAGTCCTTTTGCGCAACGGGTGATGGGACAGACTGCAGCGAAAAACCCCAGTTTGCAGTCACCGCAGGCCCGGCAGTTTTCAACCCAGAGGCCTGCTTCTTTTGTCTCTCCGATAAATGTTGTATTGAGGGCAGGGACAATGTGGACCTTGGGGAAGACCTCTGCTACTGCCTGTACGCCTGCACCGCATCCGAGAGATAAGACGACATCGTACTCGTCGATTACGTCCGTCAACTGGTCAATGAATTCATAGACACACTGGCGGTCAAGGGTCATCTCCTTAACTTCCAACTCCTTCCCGGATATCTTTGCATCCATACGAAGTGCAGAAGCGAGAAGCCCCACCTCTTTTTCGCCGCCTGACGCACACTCGGCCACACAGGATCCGCAGCCGACCACAAGCACCTTTCGGTAAGGTGCTATCATTTCCTTAATTTCTGTCAAAGGTTTTCTTTCCGCTGTAATCATGCTTTTGCTCCTTCGTGATAAATCGTTCCTCGCATCACGTCTATGGTACCCTCACCGGAGAGGGTCCGACCGACGCCTCCCGGTCAAGAATCTCCCGTGCCATCTCATCGATGGTGACAGGGTTCCCTGCTGAGGTTATGATCAACTCCAGACGCTCACGCTCAAGGCCTATCTCCTCGATCAATTCCTGGGTAAAGGCGATGCGCTTTTGAGCGCGCAGATTCCCTTCACGATAACGGCATGTCCCTTCGGGACAGGTGACAAGATAGACCTTGTCAGCACCTGATTCCAGGGCACGCATGAGGTGAAGAGGATCAATACGTCCGCTGCAGGGCAGGGGAAAAAACCTGATCCGCTCACCCAGCTCCTTTTCAAGGGCACGCCTGTTGACGTCCTGATCAGGATCTAACTGCTGGCAAAAAAAGATTGTGAGATTGAGTCCGGCGCTTTTCTGGTCCATAACAGTCCTTCTCATCCTTCGATAATTTTTTTAGACGGCAAACGGTTGCCGTTAGTTTTATGATAATCCGATCGAACAATATTGTCAAGAGCAAAACAATTTTGTCGGACTATTTTTTTATCATTCTGCTTGAAATTATAAGTACTTCAGATTAGGAATTGAAACGAATAGCGAGCTCATTGCTCGCAATTTGCAGGCTGTCCGACAATTCAAAATGTGGAGATTCTGTCATGCTGAATTTATTTCAGCATCTCGAATTTTCAATATGTTACAACTTCATGAGATCCTGAAACGAGTTCAGGATGACAATTACCAGACAGCCTGCTCGCCACCGGATTCTTCATTTCCGGGAATGACTTTGAGATAACTATTTAACCTTATCTCCATATTTTTGCAGGATTCCATTGACAGTTAACCTGGCCGAGTTAAATGCTCCCATAATATTTCCTTTCTCAGCTGCCAAATCTCCAACCGCAAAAAGACCTTTTATATTTGTCTCACCATCCTGTGATACTGCTGCTCTCCTGCCTTTTACCTCAACCCCAATTGACTGAAGAAAAGACTGCGGAGTAGAACCCCCTAAACAATAATAAATAGTGTCAAAAGACATCCTTCGGCCGTCTTTAAAATTTGCTTTTACCTGGTCACCCTCAGTCTCAATGCTCTCTATATCAGTATCTAAAAGCAATTCGATCAGACCTTCTTTACATTTCCCTTCAAGAGTGCACATATTCACCGGATTGGGCCTGAAAAACTGAGGCCTTCGGTAAGAGAGGCATACCTCATTTTCTCCGCACAAGAAACATGCAGCCTCGACTGCAGTATTTCCGCCACCAACCACCAGGGCTTTTTTGGTTTTGGGAGTTTCGAGTGGCATGCCGAAAAAGACTTTGTCCTTAACTTCTTTAGGTATTTCATAACTTGGTTTTCGCGGGGCTCCGAAAATACCGATAGCTATTATGCTTACCGGGGTATCGAAAAAATTGTTGTTAGCGGCATGTGCTTCAAAATAGTCATTCTTCTTTATTATCCTGCGAACATCATGTCTAAAACGGATGTCTAAGGAATAATCAGCTACCACCTCATTCATGCGAGTTAAGAACTCTTCTCTCGACTCAACATCAAAGGAAAGAACCCCGAGAGGCTCTTCTCTTTTGTTCGCAAAAAATGGATCAACCCTTTTACCCTTGTGATAAAGGCGAACCATTGTATCACAGATGTGATCTGTCTTCTCTAATATGATCACATTCCTTATCCCTGCTACTTTAGCTTCAACTGAAGCAGCAATTCCCGCTGGTCCAGCGCCAACAACTAATAATTTTGCTTTTTCCATTCAGGACCATTCCATCTGTCTGAAATTATTACGGGGCAAAATTTCCCGTAAAGATTGAAATAGCAAATTGACTTAGATTACCACATTATAAGATCGAATGATCAGCTGAATTCTCACAGAAGCAAACGCTTTTACATACGCGGATAATTGTGCGCCTTCCTTCTGTAAATCATTATTCATCAGTCCACTCTATTCCGAGCTTTCCCTTTGCTTTTCAGAAAATCGCTTCAGTAATCCTTGGATAAATCAATAATCAAGTCTGACCCTGCAATTATTCCCCTACGCCATCAACCCCAGCACATCCTGCATACGGAGACGGGGGCTTAACAAGGGCTTGAAAATACTAAGCAAACCCTTATCAGTCAAGGGTTAGAGAGGCATTTTATTTATACATAAATCGCTGTATTTATCACGTTTTTGACGTAGTTTTTCCACGTTTTTGTCACGGTCAGATGAGGAAAGTTTTTATTTCTGAAAGTGTCCCATCTCCGCTCACTTCCTTCGTGTCATAGTACTTGAAAAACTTTGAAGTATTGGCTGGTATTATCGGTAATCATCCTTTCTATTTCTTTCTTTCTTTCTATTTAAGTCTTAGGTTTTTTTGGCAAAATGAAAAGAGGATCTTTTTCAACTATTTCTAAGAGACGTTTATTCCATCTTTTTGCTATCTTGATGAGATCATTATCTCTTTTTATTCTTTCAGGGGGGCGATCCTTGAATCTTGAATAGCTATCCATTAGAAAATTTTGAAAGAATACACCGTCCTTATGCCATACAGATATTAAATCTTTTAAATTAAACGTTTCTTGAGGGAACCATATTTTACTGGGATCACATGGATACTCCCCAATTGTTATGCCATCTTTGCTAATTAATATTTTCCCTAAGCCTGTTCGGATGTCTAAATATTTTCTCACATAGCTATTAAGGTAATGACCCGTCCAAACATTATGCCTAACAAAATAAGTTGGGTGAATCGGTTGGTAAATCTCTGTGCAGCCTTTATTAATAAATCCTCTTAATAAGGGCATATTTATATATTCCTTACCTTTTTTGAGAGGATACTCTTCTTGTTCTTCGTTAATATATTTAAACTCTTCAGGATAAGGCAGCCCTAAACGTCTGGAAAATAAAAATTGAGTGGAAACATTAGAAAAAAAATAATTGTTTATCGATAAACCGAAAAAGGATGGGAATGAAAAGAATAGCGGATGGTTAATTCCGTGAATATTTATGCCAACTTTATTAGTTGCAGTCTTATATATAAGCAGCATCCTATCCCATTTATCTATTCTGGTTGCAATATGAAATTTTGGTTTAATTTCGATTTTAAATAACATACAGCAACCCAACCATAAACCTATTCTTAGCTTATCAAACCAAGTTAATAAGGTATGAAAAGAATGACTCGAAAGAGGCTGTTCACTCAAAAGATTTGTAACGACCACTTTGGCTTCATTTTCTAATTCTGAGAATTGATTATTGCAAGAGTCGCAAGCTGGGAATTTAAAATTATCGAAAGAAAATCTTATTTTTTCTCTCGTATTAGGATTTATACCAAAAAAGGCATGTCTATTCGGGTCTCCTGTAAGCTTTATTAACCATTGAGATATAACGTGCTCTGGCGCCTTTGATATCGGCTTTTGCCCACAAAAAACACATAATCTTTCCATGGTGGATTTTAACATGAGGCCGCCGTCTATCACATAGAATATATCGCTATGCCCGTTTGATAATCTAATCACCAATAGGCAAGAACTTTTTGAGACTGAAACTGTCGGTAAAAACCGCATCCAATAGAAAGTACTTGAATACATATTTGACGAAGAAATCGATAAGACTTTTAAAACCCTTGAAAACCTTTTAGTGATGATCTGGTTACGGTAGCAAAAAATGAACATTTCAAAAAGATTATTCGAAATGCTATATTTGATTTGTGAATATCATCAGGTATTCTTCGCAAATGCAATAGCTGGCAGGAGTTCAGAGAACAACTTCATTCACTGACAGAGAAACAAAAAGGCGACTGCTTTGAAACCCTGACAAAACACTTCCTTCAACTGCATCCTGAATATGTTACCCTGCTGAAGAATGTATGGCATCTGGAGGAAGTACCTCCTCGCATCAGGAAATATTTAAACCTCCCTCAGCCCGATGAAGGGATAGACCTGATTGCTGAGACAAAAGATGGCCAATACTGGGCTATCCAGTGTAAATATCGGGACGATGAAAGCTACCTCCCTTAGCCGTAAAGAACTTAGCACTTTTACAGACCTGTCTTTCAACATATGCAGACACATTGAACTGGGACTTGTATGTACCAATGCTGACCGTTTCAGTCATAAACTGACCCTTTATGGAGAGAGGCTCAGTTTTTGTAGCGGTGAAGTGTGGCGTGCATTAGATAAAGAGTTTTTCAAACGTCTGCATAAATTACTTGTTGGAAAAGTAGCCCCATTAAAACCTATCAAACCTCGAGAACATCAAGAGAGAGCGATTCAGAATGCATATGAACATTTTATTAAAGAGAACAATGGACGGGGAAAATTAATTTCACCCTGTGGTACTGGCAAGAGCCTGACAGGATACTGGATTTCCGAAAATCTCGGTGGCACAGAAGATTCTTGTTGCTGTTCCGAGCCTTGCCCTTATTCGACAGACCCTTCAGGTATGGACGAGAGAATCAGTTGCACAAAAGAGAGACATACACTGGATAGCAGTCTGCAGTGATGAGTCAGTAGGAGACATTGAAAAGGATGATGTTGCCGTTCTTACACAAGACCTTGGAATCCGAGTTCATACAGACCCGGACGAGATTGCTAATTGGCTACAGGGAAGAAAGATACCACTGTGGTATTCACCACCTATCAGAGCGGGAAGGCAACAGCCGAGGCAGCCAAGAAGTCGAATACGTCATTTGATGTCGGCATTTTTGATGAAGCACACAAAACAGTAGGGAAAAAGGACAGCCTTTTCAGCTATCTACTGCATGATAAAAATATTCGCATCAAGAAACGCATCTTTATGACAGCCACAGAAAGACACTACAGAGGACAGAGTAATGAGATTGTCAGTATGGATAACCCTGAAATATACGGAGATACTTTTGAATTACTGAGTTTTAAGAAGGCTCTCGAAACCAGACCACCAATTCTGAGTGATTACAAGATTGTCACGATTTCTGTTATCCCGTGAAGAAATTGCATCGCTTATAAGAGAGAATCTTCTCGTAAGACCTGACAAGGGTCGATGGGATGAAGAGGTCGAGGCAGAAATGCTCGCTGCAGTCATAGCCCTACGGAAAGCCATGAAGAAATACCCGATACGTCACGCAGTCTCATTCCATAGTAGCATAGCCAGGGCAAAGGCATTCAAATATACGCAAGATACCTTCAGTAAAGTATTTCCTCAATATGGGAATACTTGAGACCTTTCATGTATCGGGCAAAACCCCAACCTCTATCCGAAGCAGAGAGCTTGATGAATTCGCTCAGGCAAAGCGGAGTCTTGTAACAAATGCCAGATGTCTTACAGAAGGTGTAGACGTTCCTAATATCGACTGCGTGCTCTTTGCAGATCCAAAAAGAAGCACAATAGACATTGTTCAGGCAGTCGGCAGAGCATTAAGAACGTATGAAGGCAAGCAATTAGGTTATGTTATTGTTCCTGTTTTGTTAGATAACTGATGTAGCAAACATTCAGTCGCAACAGAGCACAGCCTTTGATTCGATCCTCATGGTTCTCCGTGCACTTGCTGCAAATGATGAACGAATTGTGGAGTATTTCAGAACTGTCTCTCAGGGGCAGCAAATGGAGAGATGCAACCATACCCTGTTGAAATTGATATTCCTGAAGGACTTGTCATAGATGCTGATGAATTCATCAATTCGATCAAACTCCAGTTCTGGTCACGACTTGCAAAACTTTCATGGAGACCTTTTGAAGAGGCACGGACTTTGTTCATAGTCTTACTCTTAAGAACAATGATGAATGGAGAGAATATTGCAAGAAAGGAAACCTTCCTGAAAGAAGTTCCTACATCACCTGACGGAATTTATAAAGATAAAGGTTGGATTAGTTGGGGAGATTGGCTTGGTACAGGTACTATTTCACTATGGCATCGGATGTACCGCCCATTCACAGAAGCCCGCACTTTTGTCCATAAACTCAATCTAAAGAATTGGAGTGAATGGATAAAATACTGTAAAGGAGAACTGACAGAGAAAGGGAAAAAACCTGAAGATATTCCTGCTAAACCTTCAGACGTTTATAAGAATAAGGGCTGGATTAGCATGGGGATTGGCTTGGTACAGGTACTGTTGCCCCTTGGCTTAGAAATTACAGGACTCTTGAGACAGGCAAGACAATTTGTTCATGAACTAAAATTGTCTGGAGTAAAGGAATGGAGGAAATATTGTAGAGGAAAGTTTCCTGAGAAAGGAGAACTGCCAAAAGACATTCCATATCGCCCTGACCTTGTTTATAAGAATAAGGGCTGGATTAACTGGGGAGACTGGTTTGGTACCGGCTTTGTCTCAACACAGCGTCGTCAATTTCGCTCTTTTGAAAAGGCGAGACAATTTGCACGTGGTCTTGGGCTGAAGGGTTATGCAGAATGGTTGAAGTACTACACCGGTAAGTTACCTGAGAAGGGAATTTTACCTAAAAATATCCCCACGAATCCTCACAATATTTATAAAGATACTGGCTGGGTCAACTATGAAGATTGGTTAGGATATGAAACTAAGACATTATTTAAAGATTTTTGGCGTCAAAGATATCGTTCTTTTGTAGAAGCTCGCAGTTTTGTCCGCCGACTCGGTCTAAAGAGCGACGGTGAATGGAGAAAATACTGCAAGAGAAAATTGCAGAGAAAAGGGAAAAAACCTGAGGATATTCCTGCAAGCCCATACAAAACTTACAAGGATGATGGTTGGATTAGTATGGGAGACTGGTTAGGAACGGGTACTGTCGCAACTCAACTCCGTAAATAAAACCTTACATTCAAACAGGCACGTGCTTTTGTGCATGGTCTTGGTCTAAAAAGTCAGAGTGAATGGAAAAGATACTGTAAGGGGGGACTACCGGAGAAAGAGAAAAAGCTTGAAGGATGATCCTTCCAATCCATACGACGTTTACAAAGGTGAGGGCTGGATTAACTGGGGAGACTGGTTAGGAACTGGTGCTATTGCAACACAACGTTTGAAGTACCGCCCATTTAAGCAAGCACGTGCTTTTGTTTGCAGACTTGCACTGAAAAGCCGGAGCGAATGGATAAAATACTGTAAAGGAAAATTGCATGGAAAAGGGAAAAAGCCAAAGAATATTCCTGCAAGCCCATATAGAACTTACAAGGATAAGGGCTGGGTCAGCATGGGTGATTGGCTGGGGACAACAGACTAAAGAGCTAAGGTAACATCTCCCCCTCTTTTAAACCCACCCGATAATGCTTACCTGTTTAGTCTCAACCGTATCTATCAAATAAAAAACGAACATTATTCCTGTCTTGAATATAAATAAGAAATAGTTGACTTTCTAAGAAAACTACTAAGAAAACTAAGAGGTCAGGCCTGCGTTTATGTATTTAGCATTGTTTCGTTCGGTAATCTTCATCTAACATATTGAGAAACGGGTGCACACTTGCAGGTGTTAGTTACATAGACAACCCGAAGTGAAAAACTTGACGGTCCGATCCGATTTGTCCTCTTGAACGCAGGCTTTGATCGGTTTAAAATAGTTTTACAAATCCGGTTCTTTATTGGAATGTGATCAAGACATGTCACAAGGAGAATCTATGAAAAAGGTGTTATTGGCCGTAATGCTCGGTATTGTAATTGTGTTCATAGCATGCACGAACGTTCGAAGCGTAAAAAATGTACCTCGCGTTTCAAAGGACTACCTGAAATCCATACTCGGGTCACCCGCTCTGTTCCATGCTCAATGCCGAGAGAGGGCGGGGAACCCCGCCCCTACTGATGGAAAATTATCCGTAGGTACGGGTATTCTTCAGGAGATCACAGGGAAAAAACGTGACAAGCGCTTTATATATGCTGAGTATATATCGATTCTTTCTGAAGGAACCGGATTGTGAGCACTGCTGAAAAATCCTCCTGGTCAGAAAAAAAAACCGCAAGGCCGCTGGCGGTCATTTATCAAGTCTGACCCTGTATCTAATGTATTTTTCTTTGACAAAATAGAGGGAGTGATATTGAAGGGGGGAGAGGGGCCCTTGGGGTATGGGGCCCCTCATGGGGGAAAAAAGCGTATTGAGGATTAGGTGGGCAATAATTTTCCCACCTGTTTTAAAAGGTCTTTAGTATCCTGGTTTTTCAGGCTTCTCGGACTTTCCGGGCTTTTCGGTTAGCTTGTCAATAATACCGTCTATAATCTTGTCCATATCCCCGACCTTTGTGTCCTTTACATCTTTGACATCAACAGTCGTCTCCTTGCCCATATCGTCCTTCACTATTACCTTGTTATCTTCAATCTCATTTACAATGATCCCAGAGTATGACTGATAAGTCAACTTAAGTTTTCTTAATAAAGTCTTTCAAGCATCCTTCTATCAGAAATAATTTTGGGCTATAATCCTTCATAATTCTTTAGAATTTATTCATAAGTTCTTCATAATTTAATGTAATAATTCGTATAGACATTCTTTCGGAAGGGAGGTGATTGAAGTGAAGAAGACGATAGCGATTATCGTGGTAGCGATCTTTGTATTCGCAATAGCCTCTGTATCCCTCGCAGCAGGGGAAAAGGCTGAGATGGCAAAGCCTGCTGAGAATACGTCGGCTGATGTACCAAAGGCAACAACTCCGACAATAGAGAAGATGGAAAAGCCTGGGGAGCTAAAGGATCAAGAAGATCAAGAGGATCAAGAAGATCAAAAGGATCAAGAAGATCAAAGAAGGATCAATAAGAGTTGAAGGAGTTGACATGTGTATAGTGTGATTACATGAGTTGTACTGACATGAGGTCATACTGTAAATAAAAAAACGCTTCTTGAACATAATGCCCTGGATAAAGGAGGCAACAAAATGAAGAAGTTACTTTTTGGAACAATGCTTTTGGCGTTGGTAATTGTAGTTCCTATTCCAACGATGGCAGGGGTAAATATAGGTATTGGAATTTCTCTGCCACCACCCATCGTATTTCAGGCACCTCCGGATGTAATAGTGTTGCCTGATACGAACGATGTGTACGTCGTCCCTGACGTAGACGTGGACATCTTCTTCTACAATGGTTGGTGGTGGCGTCCGTGGGAAGGACGTTGGTATCGCTCACATTACTATAACCGGGGCTGGGGTTATTATAACGCTGTTCCAAGTTTTTATTTTGATGTAGATCCAGGTTGGAGAGGATACTACAGAGACCATAATTGGTACGGACACCGGTGGAACTATAAACGGATTCCTGACCAACAACGTCGACAGAACTGGAAGAGCTGGCATGATAATCGACATTGGGAAAGGCGAGGAACCTGGGGCGTCCAGAGCTATAAACCTCGACCACACCAACAGAGACAGGAACTAAGACATCAAAGGCAACAGCAATATCAACAGAGGCCTGAGGTTCAGCGACATCAGCAACAGAGACAAGAGCAACAAAGAGAATACCAACAAAGACAACCCCGGGTTCGGTAACCTCAAGGTCAACAACAAAGACAACCTCAGGTTCAGCAACCTAAACAACAGCAGCAGAGACAACCTCAGGTACAGAGACAGCAACAGCAGAGACAACAACCTCAGGTTCGGCAACCACAACGCTCCCAGCCTCAAGGAAAACCTGAAAGAGGGGAGGAAGAAAAAGGATAGAAGGTAGGATGCAAAAAGTTTAAAAAAGTTGCTCTCTATAATATCTGTCGGTTAGAGCAAGAAAACCATAATCGCCGACATCGGGGGCTGGGGTTATTCTCAGCCCCTGATTTTTTGTTTTAGTAATAATATTTACTTCTACCAGTTATCATTAATGTTTATGACTGCCGGCCTCTGAAGACTTGTAGTGTTATCGATACTCAGCGCTCTCCAGATTAAATCTTGAACAGCACCGAGAAACCTGCATAGTACAAATCGTAACAAATGCTATTGCTGGATTTGTGCCCCAGTACATTTATTTAAGAGGGGATGAAGGGACTTTTCGTAAAAAAGTAATGCAGCGATTACATCAGTTACTGTGCCCGATGCCGGGCGAACTTCTTACATTTTAACGGCGGCGTTCAGTGAGGATTCGCAGCCATTTGCTGCGGGAGGGATGTCTTAGTTTCCTTATGGCCTTTGCTTCTATCTGTCTTATCCGCTCACGTGTTACTTCAAATTCAAGACCGACTTCTTCAAGGGTACGGGGTTCATCTTCACCGATACCGAATCTCCTTCGTATAATCTGTTCCTCCTTGGGAGTGAGGGAGCCGAGGATTCTGTCTATCTGTTTTTTCATGTCCGATTCCATGGCAACATCGAGAGGGGACAAAACATCTTTATCTTCTATGAAGTCTTTGAGGTAACTGCTATCCTCATCTCCGATTGGTGTTTCAAGAGAGACGGTATCTCTTGCCACCTGGAGTACTTCCTTCACCTTCTCGATGGGAATCTTCAAACGGTCAGCAACCTCTTCAAGGGAGGGTTCTTCGCCGGTCTCCTGGACACGTTCAGCTATATCCTTCGTAATTTTATTGATTATTTCAGCAGTATGGATTGGTATTCTTATTGCCTTCGATTGTTCAATGAGTGCCCTTGTTATTGCCTGTCTGATCCACCATGTTGCATAGGTGCTGAACTTATAGCCACGCTTGTAATCAAACTTGTCAACAGCCCTCATGAGACCAATATTCCCTTCCTGTATCAGGTCTGAAAAGTTTAATCCCTTTCCTGTGTACCGTTTCGCTATGCTTATCACAAACCGGAGATTGGCTTCAATAAGAGCCTTTTTTGCTTCCTGTACTTCTCTCTCCCCCTCTATGAGAACTCCTATTACCTTCTTCAGTTCAGCAGACTTCATTCCTAATTTCGCTTCTCTTTTGGATATCTCTTTTTTCCAAAGTCTCCTTCTTTTCATAAAAGGAGGTACACATGCTTTCTTCTTGGGTTTTTTCTGCTATTTTTCTTTCGAGGTTCTCTATCTCTGCCACTGACTGCTTTAATTCTTCTGAAAAAGCTATTATGACAACCTCTTTCAGTCTCAGGTCATGTACTTTTCCGAGGATCTGTTGCCTGTTCATCCTCAGAAGCAGGATAAGCTTTGTTTGCATTGCAGAGGAGGAAGTTTTTAATTTCTTCAGATAAGCCTCTCTTTTCTGATAGAGAGCGCTTATCTTCTCAATAAGCTTGAAGAATCTTTTCTTTTCTGCTACAAGGTCTTCTTCTGCTTCTCCTTCACCGTCCTGGATAATTTCAGCGAGGGGGGCTTTTCCGTTCATTACCATATTCCCTAAGGGTATAAGTCTTTGCAGAAAAAAAGGTATAGAAAATATTATCTTGCAGACTTTTTCTTTTCCTTCTTCTATCCTTTTTGCAATCTCAATCTCTTTCTCCTTGGTGAGCAATGGAACAGTTCCCATCTCTTTCATATAGATTCGGATAGGATCTCTTTCACCTTCTACGAAAGCGGGAATCTTTTTCTTCTCCTCCGGGGCTCTTCGCTAAGGGAATTCCCGGAGTGGTTGGTTTCTTCCTCTTCTTCCTCTAACTCTTCTGATTCTTCAAAATAATCAAAGTGTTCTTCCATGCATATGCCCCTTGAGGAGTTTCCTTTTTTCCTTTAGCAGTGTGTTCAGGAGAGAGATATCACCGGATTTCTCAGCCTGTTTCCGTTTCTCCTCGAATCGTTTCTGTGTCATTGTCTGAAGGCAATCTTCGATATTTCTGTCAACATGCTCAAGATCGAACCCGGGTTTGAGGGAGAGCCCTGTAAAGAGCGCCTTCTCTTCGCCGGCTTCGTTGAGGAGGGACTCCAGAGAAAATGCCTTGCCCAATGAATTTATTTTCTTGAATAACGACTGTACGGTTTCGTCTTTCAGGTCACCGGCATCAATTTGTGAAAGAACGTATTCAGCCTTTTCAGGGAACGCAATGATCGCACTCAGGACAAGCTATCCTCCCCTCCCTGTATTGTGCAGCTTTCATGAGCCCCAACCCCTCCAGGACATTGGACCGGACATTTTTCTTTATCTGTTTCAGCTCGCTCCTCAGGACTGACTCATCGATTCTTGTCTTCTCAGCAAGTTCCCGTAACAATTCGTCTGCCACAATCATATCTCCTATGTGTGAGATAATCCTGAGGATCTCCTTTGCAGCATCTATTTTATCCATTTTTAAGGTTTCAGAAGAAACTCCGTCATCGACAGAGCTCCTGCAAGCATCCTTTTAAAAGGCT
>CAWCKM010000013.1:0-22806 GCA_963796125.1 Nitrospirota bacterium | reverse complement strand
CAAAGTATGATAAGGCTACGTAGATAATTGCCATTAATCGATAATTTTTTGTTATTTTCATAAATACCTCACATTTTCTTCATGAGTTCTTCATAATTTTCATATAAACTTCTCTTAAATAAAGGAGGTGCAATATGAAAAAGTTAGTTGCGATATTGGCCATTTCATTACTCCTTGCATTTGTTGCACTATAGGAGGTCAGAATGAAATGGTGCTTACCTTTCATATTATTTCTCATTTGCATCATACCTCTTCATGCAGAAGCTGAAGAGATAATCAGAAAGGGTGAGTCTTTGAATCTGGAGAGATGTATCGGGATAGCATTGCAGATGCAACCTGACTTGCTGGCAGCGAAAAGTTCGGTCAATGCAAGTGAGACCAGGGTTGGTCAGGCAAAGGCAAGTTATTACCCTCAGATAAACTGGTCGTCAGGCTACAGCAGAATTTCACCGGCCTCCGCCAATTCGGGGAACTCATTTTCACCATCTTCCGGGAGGGCAGGAGGCTCTTTTGATGAATATTCCACCGGATTTAATATCAGCCAGACTCTCTACGATTTTGATAAAACACCGACACAGGTGAAGATCCGGAAATTGAATCTTGATTCAGCAAAATCGGATCTCAATGCCTTGACTGATCAGATAATCTTCAATGTAAAAGAGGCATACTACGGGGTTGTTCAGGCAAAATACAACAAGCTTGTTGCAGAGGATACAGTGAAGCAGACGCAGCATCATCTTGAGCAGGCAAAGGGTTTTTTTGAGGCAGGCATAAGGCCGAAATTTGATGTGACAAAGGCTGAGGTCGACCTGAGCACTGCAAAGCTGAATCTGATACGCAATGAAAATGCGTTCAAAATCGATGTAGCAACCCTGAATAATGCAATGGGTATCCCTGACGCCCCTGAATATACTCTTGATGAAAACCTTTCTTTCGAAAAATATGCCATACCCTTTGAAGAAGCACTCTCAAAGGCATACAAAAACAGACCTGATTTACAATCAATCATTGCACAAAGGCAGGCAGCGAAGAGTTCTGTATACCTTGCAAAGACTGGATATTATCCTGTCTTAACCGGCAACGCAGGATACAGTTGGTCAGGGGAACAATTTCCCCTTGAGCACGGATGGAATGCAGGAGCAACACTTTCATTATCTCTGTTCAGTGGTTTTCTCACAAAATATCAGGTGGAAGAGGCAAAGGCAAACCTGAATATCCTCAAGGCAAATGAAGAGTCACTGAGACAGACAATATTCCTCGAAGTTCAACAGGCATACTTGTCTCTCAGGGCGGCGGAAGAAGCGATTCCCACAGCGAAGCTTGGCGTAGAGCAGGCGCAGGAAAATCTGGACATTGCAAATGGTAGATACACGGCAGGCGTTGGAAATCCCATAGAAGTGACTGATGCGGAGCTGGGTCTGGCAAGTGCAAGAATTTCTTATATCCAGTCTCTCTATGCCGATAAAATTGCTCAGGCGAGTCTTGAGAAGGCTATGGGTCTGAAATGAAAAAGACATTATTCATTGTCATAATAGGTGTAGCACTTGCTGTAACAATGTTTTTTCTGTTCAAAAACAAGAACAATGACATTAAGTTTAAAACAGAAAAAGTTGCAAAAGGTGACATAGTAATGTCCGTCACTGCAACAGGGACGGTAAATGCAGTCACCACGGTACTTGTCGGCACCCAGGTTTCAGGTACGATCAAGAACATCTTTGTAGATTTCAATTCTCAAGTGAAAAAAGGTCAGATCATCGCGCAGATAGATCCTGCAACATTTCAGGCACAGGTGCAGCAGGCAAGAGCGAATCTCCTCGTAGCACAAGCAAATCTTGAAAAAGCCAAGGCAACATTGGCAGACGCAAAGAGGAATATGGAAAGAAACACTGAATTATTCTCAAAGAATCTTGTTGCACGGAGCGATCTGGATACGGCAGAAACAAACTATGAGACTGCGAAAGCATCGGTGAGCGCCGCCAGTTCACAGGTTGCACAAACCGCAGCGGCATTAGAATTTGCTGAGACGAATCTCCGGTACACGAAGATACTCTCTCCTGTGGACGGTGTGGTGATATCGAGAAATGTAGATGTGGGACAGACTGTTGCCGCAAGTTTTCAGACTCCGACATTATTTACTATTGCCCAGGATCTTACAAAAATGCAGATCGATACGAATGTAGACGAGGCAGATATCGGGAAGGTGAGTGTCGGGCAGGATGTCGAGTTTACGGTTGATGCATACCCTGATCTTGTATTCAAAGGGAAAGTATGGCAGGTCAGGAATGCTCCGATTACGGTTCAGAATGTTGTTACCTATGATGTAGTGATTCAGGTGGATAACCCTGAACTAAAACTCAAACCCGGTATGACCGCCAACGTGTCGATAATAATTGCAACAAAAAAAGATGTCCTGAAAATACCAAACGCTGCCCTGAGGTTTAAAATTGATGAAAAGGAAAAAAAGACCGCAGAGAAAAATTTAGCAGGAGGTCCAGGAATATGGATCCTTGAACAGGGCAACCCCAGGCGCATAACTATTTATCCTGGGATCAGCGATGGAAATTATACTGAGATCATTTCGGATACCCTCCATGAGGGACAGGAGGTAATCCTCGAGTCGGTTGCAAAGGATCAAAAAGAGCAAACGGCGCCACCGGGACCAAGATTCTTCTGATATGACGCTTATAGAAACCAGAGATATTTACAAAATATACAAGACCGGTACTGTCGAGGTGAATGCCCTCATGAATGTTTCCGCAATCATGGAGGCAGGAGAATTTGTTGCAATCATGGGTCCTTCAGGCTCAGGCAAGTCTACTTTTATGAATATTCTCGGATGCCTCGATATTCCTTCAAGCGGTCACTATCTACTCGAGGGAACCGACGTGGGCACTCTCGACAGAGATCAACGGGCACATATAAGAAATAAAAAGATAGGGTTTGTCTTTCAGGGTTTCAACCTTCTGCCGCGGACGTCTGCCATTGAGAATGTTGAATTGCCTATGCTCTATAACGGACTTCCGGCAAAAGAACGGAGGGAACGTGCAGTGGAAGCGCTGAAAAACGTGGGACTCGCAGGAAGGGAGGATTCCTATCCCAGTCAGCTTTCCGGAGGACAACAGCAGAGGGTTGCCATAGCGAGGGCTCTCGTCAATAATGCGGCACTCATCCTTGCTGATGAACCGACAGGAAACCTTGATACAAAGACGAGCGCCGAAGTCATGGAACTCTTCACCAGGCTGAACACAGAATCCAATATCACGGTAATACTTGTAACCCATGAGCAGGATATCGCTGCATATAGCCGGAGAATTATCAGATTCCTTGACGGCCATATCATCAGTGACGAACAGATTGGCAGAACATGATCGACATCCCGACGGCAATACGAATCTCGTTCAGGGCATTGAAAAGAAATAAAATGCGGTCGGCGCTTACCATGCTCGGTATCATAATCGGTGTTGGAGCGGTAATTGCCATGCTTTCCATCGGGATGGGAGCAAGCAAAAGGATTGCCGAGCAGATATCGAGCGTCGGAAGCAACCTCATTATGATCCTTCCAGGTGCTATGACCTCGGCAGGTGTGAGAATGGGTTCTGGAACCCAGACTACGCTCACCATTGCCGATGCAGAGGCGATACAGGACGAATGTCCTGCTGTTTCGGACGTTGCCCCCATTCACAATGGGGTTGCACAGATTGTCTATGGCTCACAGAACTGGTCAACCGGCGTGACAGGGACAACACCAGGAATGCTAGCGATACGGGACTGGCCGCTTGAATCCGGAAGACCGTTCACCCAGCAGGATGTCAGAAATGCTGCAAAAGTCTGTCTGCTCGGGAGGACCGTTGCTGATAATTTATTCGGGGATGCCGATCCGGTCGGTCATGTAGTCAGAATCGAAAAAGTCCCCTTCACCGTAATCGGGGTACTTTCCGTGAAAGGGCAGTCTCCGCAGGGACAGGATCAGGACGACTCAATTTACGTTCCTATCACAACAGCCCAGAGAAAACTCTTTGGAACAATGTTCCCCGGTATGGTGAGGAGGATTATGGTAAAGGCAAAAAGCCAGGAAAATATGGAAAACGCGGAGAGGCAGATAACCGAACTGCTCAGGCAGAGACACCATATCGGCCCCAAACAGGAGAATGACTTTACTGTCAGAAACCTTACCTCGATCATGCAGACTGCTGAACAATCAACACAGGTTATGACCCTTTTGCTCGCTGCAATCGCATCCGTCTCTCTCCTTGTAGGAGGGATAGGGATTATGAACATTATGCTCGTGTCGGTTACACGAGAGGACAAGGGAGATCGGGATACGGATGGCAATAGGGGCAAAGACCTGGGATATCAGATTGCAGTTCATTATAGAGGCGCTTACCCTGTCGCTAATCGGCGGGCGCAGCAGGAATTGTCGCCGGCATTTCCGGTTCGAAATTAGTATCGATGATTTGCCGGATGGTCAACAATCGTATCCCCTCTGTCGATTTTTCTTGCCTTCGGATTTTCCGGCATGGTGGGGATATTCTTCGGGTTTTATCCTGCCTACAGAGCATCCATGCTAAATCCCATAGACGCCCTGAGATACGAATAAAGATGTCGAATGGAAAGGGGTCAGGTCTATTTATTTAGCATTTTCCAAGAAACTTGAGTTCTGTCTTACCTGCGGGAAGTGTAAAGAAAGCTGTCCCCTATCAATCGATATCCCGGCAGTCATCAGAGATATCAGAAGTGAGAGTATTCCTGAGGAAGCCTATTATTTTCTAAAATCCCACCGCCTGTGGCTTTACTATATGGTAAGGCTACAATTGTGGAGTTCCCTAAAAAGTTAGGCATTTCAGACTTCCCTGTGATACATAACTACTTTTTGAAGTAATAGATTATGTACCTCTCCCTGTCATTCCGGCTTGTCCGGAATCCTTCTGAATCCCGAAGGCACTTGCTGTACTAAAATAATATTACCCTGCAAATTGAAAGCTTACCTTTTAAATTACAGCTATTGGATATCTCTGAGGGACGCATGATTTCTTCGCCTGCCAAAAAGTCAGGCGACATATTGTTATGAGAATATTCTGAGCTATTGGACACTTCACAGGACAGACAGTTCAGAGACCCTAAGAAATGTAGATTTTGATAGGCCTTTGACTGCGGAGCAACTAATGTATATGCTATGGGAGGATACCAACAATAATCGCGCAAAAGGAGACTGTCATGCTCAATTTTCTCATATTTCTTTTCATCGGCATTATCTTCTTTCTCCCCGCCCTACGCAACCTGAAGCTGAGGCGATACAAAAGCGCAGGGACATTTGCATTGCTCGGACTAGTAGCGCTTGCCGGCATCTACATCTGCAGTGAAGTCTATCTTACGTCGCTCTGGTACGACAACCTTGGATACGCAAGCCGCTACTGGAGTGTTCTGTTTCTCCAGGTGAAGCTTTTTCTCGCCGGCGGATTTGTGGCGATATCCGTCGGCGTGGCAAATGTCTTTTTCTGGTACCACGGAGTAAAAAAACAGACAGAGCCATGGCCCGTAAGTGACACCCGCTCCAGGTTTATACTCTTCGCCGGGCTTCTCCTCCAGATACCGTTGTTTATTATTTCCGGCACAATAAGCTCCGCGCACTGGAACGAGGCGCTTCTTTTCTTCAACGCCGTACCCTTCGGAAAAGAAGACCCCGTATTTTTCAAAGATATGGGGTTCTACATATTCAGGCTCCCCTTTTTGAAGTTCATCGTCAATTCGCTCGGCAGCCTCTTCTCCTTTTCCCTTATGCTCGTCGGGGGTCTCTATATAGCTGAGAATACCCTTCTTCGTACATTCCAGGGATTTACCCTGAATACCCTTGACCGGAACTCTTATATCCACCGTCTCGTCACGCAGATCTCCGCAAACTTTGTCTTCGGTACCTTCGTCTTTATCGCCAGCACACTTATCGCCCGCTATGAACTCCTCTATTCCCATCGCGGTGTCGTCTTCGGGGCGGGATGGACAGACCTGCATGCGCAGTTGCCTGCTTACTCTGTTGCTCTCGTGGCTCTAACAGGGTGCCTCATTCTGTTCCTCTACGCATCGTTTACAAGTTCTACCAGACGGACCATAAGGATCTATTTCGCAAGTGCGATTCTCCTCGGAGCGATATGGATTATCGGCCTTAAGGTAATCCCTGAGATAATCCAGCACTTCAGGGTTGCGCCGAACGAACTCCCCCTCGAAAAGCCATACCTCGAGCGAAACATCACTTTCACAAAAGAAGCATACGGACTCACAAACGTAACCGAGATAGAGTATCCCATCAATCCCTCGCCGAGCGGAGTCCTCGCCCAAAGCGACCTGGCGATCATCAACGGCATACGACTCTGGGCACCTGATATCCTCAAATCGGTGAACGACCAGACGCAGTTCATACGCCTCTATTACAATTTCCCCGATGTCGACGTCGACCGCTATGTGCTCAACGGGAAACTGACCCAGCTCATGCTGTCCCTCCGCGAGCTGAACATCGAGCGTCTCGCCTCCCAGTCAAGGACATGGCAGAACGAGACAATGATTTATACGCATGGTTACGGAGATGTCGCTGCTCCCGTAAACAAGTTCACTCATGAAGGGTTGCCCGAATACTACATCAAGGACATCCCACTGGTTACGTCTTATCCAGAACTTAAGATAGACCAGCCACGCATCTACTTCGGCGAAGAGACATACAACCATGTCTACGTTAATACCAAGCTGAAAGAATTCGATTTTCCGAAAGGAGACATCAACGCCCAGAATACGTATTCAGGAAAATCAGGCGTTAAGATCGACAACTTCCTAAAGAAACTCGCCATCGCTATCCGTTTCGACGGACTGAGGCTCTTCACTACCCAGGAACTCACTCCCGAAAGCCGCATTCTCTTCACGCGGGACATTAATCGAAGAGTGCGCACGATCGTACCTTTTCTCACCTTTGATAATGACATGTACCATGTAATAGCCGAAGGAAAGATCTATTTCATTTGGGACGCTTACACGACTGCAACGACCTACCCATATTCTCAACCGCTCATGAAAAGCGTGAACTACATACGAAACAGCGTGAAGGTAGTGGTGGATGCCTATGAAGGTACGGTGGACTTCTACGTTGCCGATAAGACCGATCCTGTTATCCAGGCTTATGCCAAGGCCTTCCCCTCCCTGTTTAAATCCTTTGACGCCATACCTCAATCACTGAAGGCGCACGTGAGATACCCCGAGGACCTGCTCACGATTCAGAGTCACATTTATGCAATCTATCACATGGCAGACCCCGGTGTTTTCTATAACCGCGAGGATGCCTGGGAAGTATCGAAAGTCGCAAGAATGACAGAGGAAGCGCAACCCATTACACCTTATTACCTGATCTCCAAGCTGCCCGACTCTGACAAGGAGGAATTTGTCCTTACGCTCCCATTCTCCCCTTACAGCACTGACAAGAACAGTCCAAGGAACAACATGGTATCCATGATCATGGCGCGGTGCGATGGCGACAAGTACGGAAAGCTGATGCTCTTCAAATTCCCGAAAGACCGCCAGGTCTATGGCCCGCTCCAGATCGGCATCCGCATTAATCAGGACGAGACAATAAGCAAGGACCTCACTCTCTGGAACCAGCAGGGAAGCCAGGTTAGGTTCGGAAACCTACTCGCTGTGCCGCTTTCCGGATACCGCATCATGTACGTACAGCCTATTTATATCCAGGCATCCGTTGGGAAAATGCCCGAGTTGAGAAGAGTCGTGGTAGTGTTCGGCGATCAGCTTGCCTACGGCGGATCCTTTGAAGAAGCTCTTGGTAAATTCTTCCCGCAGTTCACGGTTTCTGCAAGTTACAGCGCCCCAAAACCCACAGCAACAAAAGAGGAAAAGATAGTTGGCAGAAAAGACCTTGTTGCCGCCGCGGCCAAGGCCTTCGAGAACTACCGGAACTTCATGGGCAAAGGGAAGTACGAAGAAGCAGGAAAAGCCCTTGAGGAACTCGGCAGGATCCTGAACCAGTTGAAATAACCACTCCCCTCTTTATTTCGGGGTATGGTCCGTAGGGTTCTTTACTCTTTGAAAGACAATAGCACTTTCTGAAACACTCCTTTCTTAAACTTGATATAATTGTGCTGAGTTCTTCTGCAGAAAGTCTTAAATGAATAATAATTATCAATTCGATTTATCGAGCTTTATTTTTTTGATGATTCTAATTGTTTTTTCTACAGTCTATTTTTTTATAAGAGAGTCGAAATAAAGCCTTCTTATATAGGTTCGTTATTTGTGGTTTCTTGGGGAATTATTTTTATATCCATTGGATTTGTTCGTATAGTTGACAAAATTCCTGATTGGGATATAAAACTACTTTTTGATTATCTACTATTTAGAAATCCAACAATTTTCAAAAGAGCCTGTTACTTCAGATCTCTGGGATATGTCCTTCTTGTTGTAGGCATAGAATTTCTTTTTATTACCCTTGCTAAGAAGAGAAAACATCGTTCAAATTAAGAGGGGAATATGTCTCACGCTTGAGGACATTGAGACTCACTTCTTCCTGTAATGTTGATCTTTTGAATAATGTGACATGAACAACATTTCAAATCCAAATTAACGAGTTAAAATACATTAATTTCTATATTAATTAGTTTAGAATTTATTTTTCTTGACATAGGAGCGGTCTCGGTAAAATTATAAGAGTAGGGGTGAAGCAGGTTGCTGAAGGATGAACTTGGGAAGTTCGAGTTTTTTGGTTAAATGTTTTTCCAGATGACCTATTCATTACGGAACAATCAGAAAAGGAGGCAAGAAATCCATGATTAGGAAAATGAATCACACTGCAATTTTTTTAGTAATGGCTACTATTTTATTATTTTCCACTTTTAATTTGCCTGTCTCCGCACAGGAACCAGCAGTTGAGCCTCCGTATTCTGGCCCAATTGCAGTTGGTAATCAATTCTGTCCGCTTGTGGGTAGTCCCGACTGTTGCCCAGCTACAGGAAGTATCTATCCAGCCATCTGTAATTTATGCTCTCCTCGAGGGTTGTTTGCAGAGCCATCTACTGCCCCTCCTGAACAAAAATTTGGGTGGACAAGTCTATTATTCATGCCTGGCAGTACCAGTGAGTACTTAGATTTAATGTGTGGTGGAATACCTTATCAAGAAATATGCAATAGTCCCTGGCATATGGGGCATACCTGGCACTTCTTCTGCAACATTGAAGGACTTTAAGTCTTTAATGTGTGATCCTACATTTGATTCGGCAAACAAAGAAAAAGATTTATCAGGTAATGTGACAGGCTGGTGGGTTCTGATTCCTCAGGTTAATAGAAATGATCCAATGAGTGCACCTGACCCGAATCCGGTTATAGGTTATGTCAAAGTACACATAATTGAAGTTTGCTACCCGGATCTGCTGGTTGCAGAGGAGCCGGCTCATGTAATTTTTACTGGCTTCTGTAGCGGGGCTAATAAAATCGTCATTGACCGAATTTCTTGTTTCCCATGTGCGGGTCCTTCGCATATATCCGTTAATCCAATCTCTCTTGATTTTGGAAATATTCCGGTTGATATTGCCTCAGAAGCTCAGACTTTAACTATTTTGAATGATGGAAACGGTATTCTTGCTATATATCCATTGCAAATGAATGGAACACACTACTCTGAATTTTCTACACAGAACGATAATTGTTCAGGAAAGATTTTATTGCCTTTGGAGAATTGCACTGTAGATTTGGTATTTTCACCGACATCAGAAGGCTCAAAAAATGCCAATTTAAGTATCACATCAAATGACCCTGATACCCCGACACTAAATGTGCCCTTGAATGGCACGGGAATACCTTTGGGGAATGCACCCAAGGAACCCTCAAATCTTAATGCCACGTCTATATCTGCAAGCCGGATAAAATTGACGTGGACAGATGACTCCACGGATGAGACGAGTTTCAAGATTTACAGAAAGAAGAATTCGGGTTCATGGAAACTTATAGCGACGAAGGAGGCGAATGTCGTAAGCCACATTAATTGGACTGCGGCGGGAAATACGACCACAACCACGTACAGTTATTACGTGAAAGCATGTAACAGTAGTGGATGTTCACCTTCAACCAAATGGGCAGTTGTTCCATACAAACCTACAACTCTCACTGCAACTGCCTCATCATCTAACCAGATAGACCTCACATGGACTGACACAAGCAACAATGAGACAGGGTTTCAAATATACAAAAAGACAGGGAATTGTTCATCCACAAATTCCTGGGTAGAGATAACGCAAATGGGGCCCAATATTACCTCATACAGTGATACTGATTTACCTTCAGGCACAACATATTCGTAAAAGTGAGGGCGTATAAGCAGTCATCAAATACGCCACATGCATATGGTTATTCTCTCTACACGAGTTGTAAAAGTGCAACAACGCCGTAAGTGCTGTGCCGTGGCTTAATGAATCAGGGGAAATGTTGGTTTATAAAGGAGACAGTTCATAACAACAATTATGGAAGTTATTTAATTATGGAAGTTATTTCTGGGAAGTCCCTTATGTATCCTCTTCAAATGTTCAGAATTTTAAAACTCTCACTTTATAATAGATGCAGCAAACAATCTAAAAATAATGCTTCATTTCTGTAGTGGGGACTAATTATCAGACTGTCTTTAAAAGGGGGTAAGAGATGAAAAGATTCAGACAGATATTCATTACAGTTGTGGTATTCCTGCTACTTTTTTCAGCTGTGGCGTATGGCGATACCTGGACAACGAACAAGAGACTCACAAACAATGCAGGTGCCTCTTTTTATCCAGCCATAGCAGTGGATGGCTCAAACATCTATGTGGTCTGGGAGGATGACACACCGGGGAACCCTGAAATATATTTCAAGAAGTCAGATGACGGAGGGGCTACCTGGACAACTAACAAGAGACTCACAAACAATGCAGGTGACTCTTAGTATCCAGCCATAGCAGTGGATGGCTCAAACATTTATGTGGTCTGGTATGATGAGACACCTGGGAACACTGAGATATATTTCAAGAAGTCAGATGACGGAGGGGCTACCTGGACAACCAACAAGAGACTCACAAACAATGCAGGTGACTCTATGTATCCAGCCATAGCAGTGGATGGCTCAAACATCTATGTGGTCTGGCAGGATTACACACCTGGGAACACTGAGATATATTTCAAGAAGTCAGATGACGGAGGGGTTACCTGGACAACGACCAAGAGGCTCACAAACAATGCAGGTGACTCTATTATCCAGCCATAGCAGTGGATGGCTCAAACATCTATGTGGTCTGGTAGGATTACACACCGGGAAACTCTGAGATATATTTCAAGAAGTCAGATGACGGAGGGGTTACCTGGACAGCGACCAAGAGGCTCACAAACAATGCAGGTGACTCTGCTTATCCAGCCATAGCAGTGGATGGCTCAAACATCTATGTGGTCTGGGATGATGACACACCGGGGAACCATGAGATATATTTCAAGAAGTCAGATGACGGAGGTGTCACCTGGACAGCAAACAAGAGACTTACAAACAATGCAGGTGACTCTGGTATCCAGCAATAGCAGTGGATGGCTCAAACATTTATGTGGTCTGGAATGATGACACACCGGGAACTATGAGATATATTTCAAGAAGTCAGATGACGGAGGCGTCACCTGGACAACCACAAAGACTTACAAACAATGCAGGTGATTCTTTGTCTCCAGCCATAGCAGTGGATGGTTCGAACATCTATGTGGTATGGCAGGATGACACACGTGGAGACCCTGAGATATATTTCAAGAAAGGCAATTTATATTAAGGTAACAAGTAACGGGAATCACAGATGTATCGACATAAGCATTTGAGCAGCTTTATCCTATTTTCTTGAGAATCTTTTCATAATCCTCTCTCGTATCCATATCAAGAATAACCCCTTCATCATCAACGCTCAGAATTCTTATCCTGCTTGAGTCTCTGTTTATTATGTCTCTTAAATTAAGGCCATTAAAGACTTCATCGATGACAGGCTTGGGAAAAAGACTTGGATGTCCCCTCTTCCCTTTATATAGAGGGACAATTATCTTGTCAGGAGTTTCGAGATGACACTGAACAATGCTCTTCAAGTTGCGACTGATACAAGGGGATGATCGGAGAGATGCACTAAAACACCTGATGAAGAGTCAGTTAAAGCGCGAAGCCCTATCCTGACAGACTCTGCCATCTCACTTTCAGGATTCTCATTGAAGACAATCTGGACAGGAAGGTCTTTCATGCTGTCAAGTATTTCAGATCCACCTTGACCAAGGACAACGACTGATATCTTTAATCCCTGCTGCCACAAGATTATCAAGACAATGCCTGATAACTGGTTTATTGCCGAGAGGAAGGAGTTGTTTGAGCTGTCCCATCCTCTTCGACGAACCTGCTGCAAGGAGGATTGCTGAAACCCTGAGAGGCATGTTCCCTCCTGTGTTTGATAATCTGAGCCATGATGCTGATAGCTATTTCCTCAGGCGTCACGGAACCAATGGAAAGACCTACAGGAGTGATAATTCTGTCAACATCTGTCTGAGAGAATCCTTCATCCTTGAGGGTCTTGAAGAGTAGGGCTTTTTTCCGCTTGCTTCCCAGCAGACCTATATATCCTGCCTCTGTCTTCAAGGCTGCTTTCAAAGCATCGAGATCATGATTATGACCGCGAGTTGCAATAACAATAAAGGTATTTTTGTCAACAGGAACATTTGAAAAAACGCTCTCGAAATCAGTTACAGCAAACTCATTGGCATCAGGTATGTTATTTCTGTTTGCATACTCTTCTCTGTCATCAACGACAGTGACCCTGAAACCTGAAAATCGTGCAACCTTTGACAATGCCTTTCCTACATGACCGGCACCAAGAATAATAACGTGTGGCTCAGGAATAACAGGTTCAATATAGACAAGGACTTTTCCTCCACACACAAGACCACCATGCTTTTCTGTAAGTTCAAAAGGTATCGTAAGAGGAAAACCGTCCTTCATTGCCTGCCGAGATGCCTGAATCACTTCTGCCTCGATGCATCCGCCGCCGAGGGTTCCAAGAATTGAGCCGTCATCCCTGACAAGCATCTTTGCCCCTTCCTTCTGAGGAGAGGAGCCAACGCATTGAACTATCGTTGCAATCGCAGAAGATCTGCCTTCCTTTTTTAATCTCAAAATTTCTTCGTAGATGTCCATAAGATTCTATCTGAATATGTAATCCTTCGGTGACGTGTGGATTATATCATAACCCCTCCTCGCCTCCCCTTATCTTAAGGGGAGGAAGAAGCCCCAGAGGGGGGAAGGAGGAGTTATTCCAAATACCCCATCCTGAAGGTTTACCTGAATATTTCTTTGAAAAAGAGTTTCATCATCTCCCATGAGCGCTTGTCTGCCTTTTCATTATAGGCCATACCTTTTGAAGGGTCATTGCCAGCTTCAGGAACAGTGAAGCTATGCACTGCCCCTCCGAAGATTACCATCTGCCAGTCAACTCCTGCCTTTCGCATCTCATTTTGAAAGGCAAGCACAGCTTCCTGAGGCACAAAGGTATCTTCTGCAGCCATGAAAAACCAGCACCTTTGCCTTTATATTTTTTGCATCTTCAGGATTCGGTGTTGCAAGGGCGCCATGGAAGCTCACTACTCCTGCAATATCGGCGCCGCTGCGTGCCAATTCAAGCACTGTCGCGCCGCCAAAACAATAGCCCATAGCAGCAATACGGCTCTTGTCAGTGAGTTCATGATTCTTGAGTACCTGCAGGCTTGCCTGGGCACGGGCTCTCATAAGACTGCGGTCCTTAAAATACATACCGGCAATTTTGGCTGCCTCTTCGTGATCCTTTGGTCTCACACCTTTCCCGTAGATGTCTGCTGCAAAGGCAATGTACCCAAGTTCTGCAAGCTCATTAGCGCGTTTTTTTACATATGGTCCGAGTCCTGTCCATTCATGGACAACCATCACACCCGGGCGTTTCCCTTTAATTGCATCATCATAGGCTAAATACCCTTCAAGGACTGTATCCCCTTCTTTATATTCAACCGTTTCCGTATGGAGTTTTGCCTGGACATTTGTCGCCATGAAGAGGATAAAAATTATGGAAAGTAAATATTTCATAACAACCTCCTTATTAGTCAAATTATTCGGGAGTATTATTCTTACCATCATTTCCACTCTTGTCAAAAATTCCTCTTCCTATTTGTCATTCCCGCTTGTCGGGAATCCTTCTTAAAGAAAGATTCCGGACGAGCCGGAATGACAGAAACGGACAGAAATACTCCTTACTCGATGAGGAGAAAACACAAGCCAGAATAACATCTTTTGACAAACATATATCCAGCATTGTACCATTCCTTTTCTGAAAAAAATCGTTAGACTTTTACCATCGCCTCTTTAACAGTTTCCGGTGTCATGGGGAGTTTGCGCAACCGAATTCCTGTTGCATTAAATACTGCATTTGCCACTGCAGGTGCTATGGGTGGTACACCAGGCTCCCCCACTCCCCCTGGTGGCTCCTGGCTCGGCATGATGTAAACTTCCACCTTTGGCATCTCGTTCATCCGGAGAATCGGATAATCATGAAAATTGCTCTGCTCAACCCGTCCGTCTTTAAAGGTGATTGCACCGTGGAGTGCGGCTGAAAGCCCAAAGACAATTCCTGATTCCATCTGTGCCTTAATCGTATCCGGATTCACCACTCTGCCACAGTCAATCGCACAAACCACTTTATGGACATGCACCTCGCCTGCCTGGCTTACAGATGCCTCTGCTACCTGTGCGATATAGCTGCCGAATGACTTGTGCACAGCAATTCCCAGACCGTGGCCTTGCGGTAATTGTTTGCCCCAGTCAGCTTTCTGTGCAGCAAGATCAAGCACTCCGAGATGGCGTTTTTGTTTGGTAAGTAACTTCCGACGGAACTCATACGGGTCTTTCCCTGCAGCGTGCGCCACTTCATCAATAAAACTCTCCACAACAAAAGCAGTGTGAGAATGGCCAACTGAACGCCACCACTGCACTGGTACCCCGATCTTCGGGCTGTGAAGATCAACCAGAATGTTTGGTATTTCGCTCATAGGCAAAGAATATCGTTTCGGAATATCTTTTCCTTCAACAGATGTTTCATCGATACCGTGCATCACGAGCATCTGCTCGAATGCTGTTCCACTATAATTGATTGGCCAACAATGGTGTGATGCCAGGCAATCAGGTCACCTTTCTCATCAAGTCCTGCAGAGATTCGATCGTACCACATTGGACGGTAGTAGCCTCCCTTGATATCATTCTCACGAGTCCAGATTACTTTCACAGGCTTCTTTACTGCTTTTGCAACATGAACTGCCTCAACAACAAAATCCGAATGGGGGTTTGCTCTACGGCCAAAACCTCCTCCTAACAGGGTTGTATGGAGCTTGACCTGTTCCGGTTTGAGTCCTGCAACGCGTGCTGCTGCATTCCGGTCTGCAGTCTGGAACTGGGTTCCTGTCCAGATTTCGCAGCTATCATCGCGAAGATCGACAAGACAATTAAGGCTCCATGGTTGCATGAGCAAGATAAGGAACTTCATACTCAGCCCTGAGTTTTTTGCTCGCCTTTGCTCCATTTTCTATGGCCTCGATAGGAACCGTACCTCTTCTTGACTTTCTTAACTCGGATAACCTCCTTCCTTGCGAGCAACGACACCAGTTTCTTTCGCAAGCGTTGCATATTGTTCTCGCATCTCCTTTGTTGAGAGCTTTGCAAGGGGACCTTCGTCCCAGACAACTTCTAACGTATCTGCTCCAAGTTGCAGCCGACCAGAAGCTGTCGGCAACAACAGCCACTCCTGATTCAATCTGCACAACAGCTTTAACTCCTGGTACTGCTTTTGCCTTTTCCGCATTAAAACTTTTCACCTTTCCGCCAAAGACAGGTGGATGAACAACAACTGCAGTGAGCATACCGGGAATCCTGACATCGATACCAAAGATTGCCTTTCCATTTATTTTTTCAGGAGTGTCAAGACGCTTCATCGACTTGCCAATAATTTTGTAGTCCTTTTCTGCTTTTAAGGGAACATCCTGCGGTGGCTTCATTTGAGATGCTTTTTCTGCCAATTGACCATAAGAGAGCTTCCTTTTTGTTTCGTCATGAATCACAAAACCCTTTTCTGCCCTGCAGCTTGCAGGATAAACTTCCCAGATATCTGCTGCTGCTGCAATTAGCATCACCCGGGCTGTTGCTCCTGCCTTGCTCAAACGCTGCCATTCACTCCGAACGCTGGTACTCCCCCCTGTCCCCTGGATTCCCCATTCAGTGTGGTTGTAAGCAGGATCTACGGTGCAGCCGCAACTTTTATCTTGTTCCAGTCAGCCTGGAGTTCCTCGTTTGATAAGCATGGGCAGAGACGTGTAACTCCTTGACCCATTTCAGAATGATTAACAATGATTGTCACCGTGTCATCAGTGCCGATATGGATGAAGGCATTCGGTGTAAAAGGAGCTGACGATTGTGCTGCTGCCTCACTGAATGAATCGTTGAGGGAGAAACCGAGGATTAATCCTCCATCCGATAACTATACCGGCTGTTCAGAAAGTCACGCCGCTCGTTAGGCTTACATTGATGATTCCGCTCATTTCTTTCCTCCTCCCGACATCATCTCTGCGCCCGGTGAATAGCTTTGCGGATTCGCTGATAGGTTCCGCACCGGCAGAGGTTGCCTGACATAACATTATCGATGTCCGCATCTCTTGGTTCTGAATTTTTCCAGCAATGCTGCTGCCTGCATCAGTTGTCCTGAATGACAGTAGCCGCACTGTGGCACATCTTCTTCTCATGCCTTCTGCAACGGATGACTAAGGTCGGCTGAAAGACCTTCTATGGTCGTAATCTTTTTACCTGCAGCAGAAGACACAGGTGTTACACAGGAACGGACCGCTTCTCCATCTACATGTACGGTGACAGCGCCACAGAGCGCTCTTCCGCAACCATATTTCGTGCCTGTCAGTCCTATCGTCTCACGAATAACCCCAAAGTAGCGGAATCTCTGAGCTTACATCAACCTCATATTTTTTCTGATTCACTTCGAGAGTAATCATCCTCTTCTCCTTTCAGTGCTAAAATATTCAGCCTTATCTACCGCATCGTCTTCTATAAGCCTCTACCAAAATGAGTTTGTCATTCCGGGCTTGACCCGGAATCCAGATCCGCTTTAACGGAATGACTTCTGGACTTCCCGCTGGAGTTTATCCCGTACTTTATACGAGGCGAGAATGACGGCTTTTTGTTTAGCGATCATTTCTTGTATTCATTTTTGTCAGGGGATCTAATCTTTTATTCGTTGAATCATTAAAACTTTAGCCTAAAAAAGAAAGCAAAGACTATCAGCATAAGTCTGATTTTTTTGTAGGACTTTGGCTTTTCCCTTTGTAAGTATTTATCCTATGGTTCACGAGATAGCGATCAGACACCTCTGCAAAGAATGACAATAATAGATATGAGGTACGAAATGCTTATTTGCTCAGGAAACATAAGAAAAGTTTTTATGGTAAAATATATAAATATTTCGAGTTTGTTTTGAGGAGGATTTTCATGCCAATATATGAATATATCTGCAATAAATGTAAGACAACCTTTTCTCTGATCCAAAAGGTAGGCAGTTCAGAAAAAGATACCACCTGCCCTCAATGTGGATCAACAGAGGTTAAGAAAAAATTCTCTCTCTTCAGCAGTCCCACATCAAAGAGCAGTACCGGATCACCTCCCCCTGTTCCGAGTCCCGGCGGTGGGACCTGAGGCATCCGTTCCTGTTGAACCGTCGGTTCGATCAAAAAATTTGACAGAAAATTTTGTAAACTGGTAGAATTACATTTAATTTTTAAAGTAAATCTTAAACCAGAGGGGAGGGGTTTATGAATGCCCGTAGTAAGGGTTCTTGAGGGTGAGTCCTTTGAAAATGTACTCAGAAAGTTTAAAAAACAGTGTGAAAGAGAAGGAATTCTCTCCGAGATAAAGAAAAGAGAGCACTTCGAAAAACCGAGTGTCAAGAAGAAGAAAAAGGCTATTGCTGCCCGGAAGAAAGCCTTCAGAAGAACGAAATTCACGGCACGGTAATGTCTCTTCAGCAGAGACTCGACAATGATCTAAGGGGAGCGATAAAGAGCTCTGACAAACTGAAAACCTCTGTCTTGCGGATGCTAAAAGCAGCCGTAAAGTACAAGCAGACAGAAAAGAACAGAGAACTATCTGAAGAGGAAATCATTTCTGTTGTTTCAACATTATCAAAACAGAGACGTGAATCGATTGATCTCTTCTTAAAAGGAGGAAGAGAAGACCTTGCTGATAAAGAAAAACAGGAGCTGTCAATCCTGCAATCATACTTGCCGGATCAGCTTACGCCGGAAGAGCTTGACCGTTTCATCATTGAAGCGATAGCAGAATCTTCTGCCGAAGGCGTAAAAGACATAGGTAAGGTTATGCGCCTCGTTATGTCCCGGGTGAAGGGAACCGCTGACGGAAAGACGGTAAATCAAAGAGTAAAGGAGTTATTGGAAAAGGAATGAAGCTAAAAGATATATATCAAAAGGCTATTGAAACAGGTATGCACAACGATCCTCGGAGCAGCGATGTTGTCATGAAAGACATCGAACAGAAAAAGAAATCATATGACGAGCTTAAGCCTGACGAGAAAGACTTTTTCGATATGGAATCCCTCCGGAATCCATATGCTGATTCACGGATCCTTTTTGGGACAGGTGACGAAGAGATCATGACTGCCCTTGCCGGTATCGATATCGAGGTCGGTGAGGTGCTGCTTGCCGACAGCCTGCGCTCAAAGGGAAAACGGGTTGATCTCCTCCTTGCGCATCATCCCGAAGGAAGAGCGTATGCAAACCTGTATGATGTAATGCGCATGCAATCTGATATTTTAAACAGATTCGGCGTCCCGATTAATATTGCAGAGGATCTCATGGATGGAAGGATAAAAGAAGTCGAAAGAAGGCTTCTTCCGGCAAACCACTCAAGAGCGGTAGATGCAGCAAGGCTTCTTGGTATTCCCTTCCTCTGTCTTCATACGCCCGCCGATAACATGGTTGCGAGTTATCTCCAGAGGCTCTTCGATGAAAAAAAGCCCTATCTCATAAGCGATGTGATGAGCATCCTCAAGGATATCCCCGAATACAAAGATGCAGGGCTTCATACCGTTGGCCCAAGGATCTTTCTTGGTGCAAAAAACAGAAAGGCCGGGAAGATCTTTGTTGATATGACAGGCGGCACAGAAGGATCCAAAGAGATATTTGAAAGCCTCACAACAGGTGGAGTAAGCACAATTGTAGCGATGCACCTGAGCGAAGATCACCGGAAAGAGGCAGAAAAAAACCACCTGAACGTTGTTATTGCCGGACACATTTCAAGTGATAACCTCGGTCTGAACTTGCTGTTGGATGAGATTACAAGAGGCAATGCAATAGAGATACTCGAATGCTCTGGATTTAAAAGATTCAGTCGATGACTCATAGAGTCGATTGTAATGACCTTGCCACGGAGTTGAATGAAGTTTGAAAGACTGCTCGAAGAAGTACGATCTAAGGTAGACATCGTTGATTTCATATCCGATTATGTCCAATTAAAAAAATCCGGTCAGAACTATAAAGCCCTCTGTCCCTTTCATGCCGAAAAAACTCCCTCCTTTATGGTAAGCCAGCCAAAACAGATATTCCACTGTTTCGGATGCGGGGCTGGTGGTGATGTTGTCAGCTTCCTGATGAAACATGAAACCCTCTCTTTTAATGAAGCAATGCAGGTTATTGCGAAAAAGGCAGGCATTAAGATAGGGGAATTTGCCTTTGACAAAGATCGCTCGGAAAGACGCGAAAAGCTGCTTACCATAAACAGGGAAGCCGCAAATTTTTTTATCAAGAACCTCCATGATTCAGAGGCAGCCGGGATGTATCTTAAGAAAAGGGGAATTGAAGATGTATCTCTTCAGAGTTTCTCCATAGGGTACGCTCCTTCTAAAAGAGACGGCCTTATGAAATATTTGAAGAAGACGGGGTTCAGTGATTCCCTGATCAAGGATGCAGGCCTTATCGTATCTGACGAAAAAGGCAGCAGAGATGTTTTCAGAGGACGTATCATTTTCCCCATATATAACTACCAGAATGATATTGTTGCCTTCGGCGGCAGAGTTCTCGACGATGCTTTACCAAAATATCTCAATTCTCCGGAGACTGAATTATTCAAAAAGGGAGAAACACTCTTCGCCTTAAACCTGGCAAAAGAAGAGATAAGAAAAAAAGGTTATGCCATTTTAGTCGAGGGATACCTCGATACCATCATATGCCATCAGTACGGGTTCAAGAATACTGTTGCGCCATTGGGAACTGCTTTGACTTTAAAACAGTTACAGAGGCTTAAACCATTAGCAAAAAAAGTCGTGCTGGTTTTCGACAGTGATGCGGCTGGCATTGCCGCTGCAAAGAGGTCCCTGGAAATCCTCTCTCAATGCAATTTCAGGGCAAAAGTCTTACTGCTCCCTGAAGGTGAAGACCCGGACAGTTTTTTGAGAAAGAAAGGCAGCCAGCCTTTTAAAAGGATGCTTGCAGGAGCCCTGTCGATGACAGAGTTCCTCCTGAACACCTTGAAAATGGATAAAATAGATGCTGCAAAGGAGATCCTCAGGATTATCTCACACATAGGAGATATGATTGTGGCAGACGAATTATTACGGGAACTTGCTGAGAAGACAAGAATCGATGAGTCAGTCCTGAGGAGCGAGCTGAAACAGATAAAGAAAAATGTCCGGTCCAATGTCCTGGAGGGGTTGGGGCTCATGAAAGCTGCACAATACAGGGAAGAATACCTTCTCCTGAGTGCGATCATTGCGTTCCCTGAAAAGGCTGAATACGTTCTTTCACAAATTGATGCCGGTGACCTGAAAGACGAAACCGTACAGTCGTTATTCAAGAAAATAAATTCATTGGGCAAGACATTTACTCTGGAGTCCCTCCTCAACGAAGCCGGCGAAGAGAAGGCGCTCATTACAGGGCTTTCCCTCAAACCCGGGTTCGATCTTGAGCATGTTGACAGAAATATCGAAGATTGCCTTCAGACAATGACACAGAAACGATTCGAGGAGAAACGGAAACAGGCTGAGAAATCCGGTGATATCTCTCTCCTGAACGCACTGCTAAAGGAAAAAAGGAAACTCCTCAAGGGGCATATGCATGGAAGAATACTTTGATTATTTTGAAGAATCAGAAGAGTTAGAGGAAGAAGAGGAAGAAACCAACCACTTCGGGAATTCCCTTAGCGAAGAGCCCCCGGAGGAGGAGAAAAAGACTCCTGCTTTCGTAGAAGGTGAAAGAGATCCTTTCCGAATCTATATGAAAGAGATGGGAACTGTTCCATTGCTCACCAAGGAGAAAGAGATTGAGATTGCAAAAAGGATAGAAGAAGGAAAAGAAAAAGTCTGCAAGATAATATTTTCCATACCCTTTTTTCTGCAAAGACTTATACCCTTAGGGAATATGGTAATGAACGGAAAAGCCCCCCTTGCTGAAATTATCCAGGACGGTGAAGGAGAAGCAGAAGAAGACCTTGTAGCAGAAAAGAAAAGATTCTTCAAGATTATTGAGAAGATAAGCGCTCTCTATCAGAAAAGAGAGGCTTATCTGAAGAAATTAAAAACTTCCTCGTCTGCAATGCAAACAAAGCTTATCCTGCTTCTGAGGATAAACAGGCAACAGATCCTCGGAAAAGTACATGACCTGAGACTGAAAGAGGTTGTCATAATAGCTTTTTCAGAAGAATTAAAGCAGTCAGTGGCAGAGATAGAGAACCTCGAAAGAAAAATAGCGAAAAAACCTAAGAAGAAAGCATGTGTACCTCCTTTTATGAAAAGAAGGAGACTTTGGAAAAAAGAGATATCCAAAAGAGAAACGAAATTAGGAATGAAGTCTGCTGAACTGAAGAAGGTAATAGGAGTTCTCATAGAAGGGGAGAGAGAAGTACAGGAAGCAAAAAAGGCTCTTATTGAAGCCAATCTCCGGTTTGTGATAAGCATAGCGAAACGGTACACCGGAAAGGGATTAAACTTTTCAGACCTGATACAGGAAGGGAATATTGGTCTCATGAGGGCTGTTGACAAGTTTGATTACAAGCGTGGCTATAAGTTCAGCACCTATGCAACATGGTGGATCAGACAGGCAATAACGAGGGCACTCATTGAACAATCGAAAGCAATAAGAATACCAATTCATACTGCTGAGATAATCAATAAAATTACGAAGGGTATAGCTGAACGTGTCCAGGAGACCGGCGAAGAACCCACCCTCGAAGAGGTTGCTGACCATTTGAAGATTCCTGTCGAGAAGGTGAAGGAAGTACTCCAGATGGCAAGAGATACCGTCTCCCTTGAAACACCAATCGGAGATGAGGATAGCAGTTTTCTCAAGGACTTCATAGAAGATAAAGATGTTTTGTCTCCTCTCGATGTTGCAATGGAATCGGACATGAAAAAACAGATAGACAGAATCCTCGGCTCCCTCACTCCCAAGGAGGAACAGATTATACGAAGGAGATTCGGTATCGGTGAGGATGAACCCCGTACCCTTGAAGAAGTCGGTCTTGAATTTGCTGTAACACGTGAGCGGATAAGACAGATCGAGGCAAAGGCAATAAGGAAACTAAGACATCCCTCCCGGAGCAAATGGCTGAGAATCCTCATTGAGCGCCGCCGTTAAAATGTAAAAAGTTCGCCCAGCATCGGGCACGGTAACTGATGTATGCGCTGTATTACTTTTTTCAAAAGTCCCTTCA
>CAWCKM010000012.1:0-48385 GCA_963796125.1 Nitrospirota bacterium | reverse complement strand
AATGAAGTTTCTTTATATCAGATAATTAATTCTTTTGTCAATCTTGTGGATTGTCTTTTTGAAAAATCAAAATGAAAATAATGAACTGAGGTAGACATTTTCTGCTTTACTTCTGCTCATGCTGTAATGGCCAAACTATCTCTTTGCTGGATTGTAAATCCTGGATCTGTTCAGGGGAAACCTGAAAATATTCAACCGTCTTTTCTAATGTTTCAGAAGGGAAGCTCTTTCGTCTTTCTCTCTTTCCGAACCTCCAGTAATTGTAATAACCCCAGAAACGCAATATCAAAAATACACCCAGGATAACCCATCCTGCTTTCAATAAAAGATTTATTAATCCTTTATAACCGGCAAGCTCAAAGACCTCAATATAAAAATACTGGATTCCCAGCACCCATAGTACTAAATTTAAAAGCGGGAGAAACAGGTAAAACCATAAACCCCACATGAGTGATGTGAAACTCAGTTCAGTGGTTTTTCTCAGAAAGCTTTTCAGTTTTGGTTTATCTATAATCTCTATCTCTGGCATATCTTCCTTCACCCTCTCATTATCAATTTATCGAACCCACGGTCAGGGCTTTTCCAAACAGCTTTAGCACCCCTTTTCCTCAGGAGAGCTTTTGGAACAGCTACTACTATTGCCAAGGCACTAATTGCCCAGTATATGAATGGATACCAAATAACCCAGAACAGGTATTTAAGAAATTTTTTCTCATATGCATTATCAACGTACATGCTCACAGAAAACTGAATAACACAAGTCAGTGCAAGGATTGAACCGGTCCACTGTGGCGGTATGGGTGGTTCAAGTCTCAATGGATAAGCAAGATGAAAGATATCCTGACCCAGCCACATGAGTATGAGTATCCAGAAAGAGTAAGCCCAGAAGGTACTGAAAACATACTCAATATACACGGGCCATAACCTGCGCTGTTTCCAGTTTTGCCAGATGTCAGCATGTTTCCTGAGCACCTCAATGCCACCCTGGGCCCAGCGTAAACGCTGCCGCCAAAGCCCTTTCAATGTCTCGGGCACCAACACCCAGCAGACAGCTCTTGGCTCGAAGCGGACATCCCAAAAATGTTTTTCAAGCTTCCATGTTATGTCTATGTCCTCGGTTACCATATCCTTATCCCATAACCCTGCTGATAACAAGGCCTGTTTTCTGAAAGCAGCTATGACCCCTGACACAGTCAAAACCTTTCCCAGTATCCGCTGAGTCCTTTTGATCAACCCGATAATGCTTGCGTACTCACCAGTCTGGATCTTGCCCAGGAGAGTTGTCCGGTTCAGCACTCTTGGATTCCCGGTGATAGCGCCAACACGCGGGAATCTTTCAAAATGCCATGCCAGCCACTTCAGGGCTCTCGGGTCCAGGAATGCGTCAGCATCTATGGTAAGGATGAGATCACCTTTAGCTACCAAACAACCCACATTCAATGCTTCCCCCTTGCCCTGATTTTCCTTCAGGTAAACAGCCCGAACCTGTTCATGTTTTTTGGTTAGCTCATGAAGTATAGATGCTGTTTTATCAGCACTTCCGTCATCTATGGGAATTATTTCATAATGCGGATAATCAAGCTCCAGAAGTTTTGTCACTGTCTCAATAATCTGTCCTTCCTCGTTATGGCATGGAATCAGAATAGAGAAAAAGGGATACTCTTTCATAGCCGGTGGAAATTTCATTTTCCGTTCGATACGGTAGTAGAATATCAGAGCACCAACCATCCAGACAAAGCTCATAAACAGCGGGTAAAGATATACAAAATCGTTAATGAATTGAAGAACGCTTACCATATTCCTGTCCTATTTCATAAAAGGATAATTTTGTGTTGACATTTCAAGTTTCATTATCTTAAGTTTTGGCCTGTCAGCCCAGAGGTCATCAGGGTAATAAGCAATATGCCTGCCACCGGAAGAAAGTATGTCCCGCAACTCCTCAAGTAAAAACATGTCATCAAGCCATGCTTTGTTCTTCCAGTCATATGCCTGTATCTTGAAGATAGTTTTTTCTTTACCTTTGGGAAACTCCTTTATTTTATGAACCAGTTTTTTGAGCCACAGTGATGGTTTTTCTACTTCTTCCATCTGCGGATATGCCAAAATAACCACGTGATCATATGCCTTGAGGAACTTGTCGTAGTTTTGCGCAAACCATTCTTCAGATCCTGGTTCTGCTAAAAGGGAGGCATACATATTTCTTGCAAATTTTGCTTCCGGGCGATATTTCTTTACTCCAACTGCAAGGTTCTCTGTAAAATCAATCAGAACATCGGTCTTATAGCTAGTCCAATTCTTTAACAGTTGAGTATCTTTATCCATATTACTGATAATAAAATCTTTGCCAAAATGTTCTTTATAACTTGCTATTGCTGATGGATGAACATCTTCATGATCGGCAAGATATGCATCATCCTGAAAAAGAACACCGTGTACTTGAGCATGAGCAGCAAGGTCTTCATAAAGCTGCCGTACAATCCTTCTGACGTCATTACTAAACGGTGTAAGCCTTTTATACCAGGATTGACTGGGCCTGGTTGTATCATCAATGATTTCGCGCACTCGTAGTTCCTCATTCAGCTTTTCATCAGGAAGGACAATGCTTAAAGTAGGTAACCATGCATAGACATACATATCCCGTATGATCATCTGGTGCACTGCATGGCTAAAAATATCTGTCTTGACAGGCAAAACACTGTTATTGAAATATACCTCTTTGATATTGCCTGTGCCCTCCGGATCTGCGAAGGCCTGCAAAAAAACGGTGTTCACCTTCATTTCTACAAGCCTGTTGATGAGTTTCCCAAGGTTGTCATCTGTCTTCTCAGGCGATGTTGGGTCGTAGATCTTGTCAATGTCTACCTGCACAGCCCGTATAGGGGTTTGTGGATCATCCTTTCCATGTTTCACAATTTTCTTGATAAAATCCTCCATCGGTTCATTTTCAACCAAAATACGGTTTATAACCTGAAGATCATTTATACTTCCCAGACCTGGTTCAAGGGAGAATCCGATGTTATAACCTGCTTTCCGTGCCACTTCCTGAGTTATAGCGTTGTACCCCCCGAAAGGCCAGACAATCGCACTCGGTGCAAACCCCAATTTCCTGCTAAAGAGTTCCGATTGTGATCTGAAATCTGAATATAACCTGGCTCTATACTCATCTTCTGTTTCATATTTTTTAGTGTTAGGGTCATAAGCGAATGCTGTTGCAGATGGTCCAACATTCCCTTGGGGATTGTACTGAATGCCTTTATGAAGATCATAAGATTGTGAGATAACCTCTACGAGCTTTTTAGCAGAAACTTCCTTTATCTGGCCCCAGTTCATAACAGGCTCCGGGAGGTCTTTGGGGGGGTTGTCAATAAAACTGCCGACTACAGCAAGGACTGATGGATAGCCGAACATTTCGAGGACAGGGACCACAAATTCATAATAGGAAATGTAGGCATCATCAAAGGTCAACAGCACAGGATTTTTCGGCAAAACATGCTTTCCCTCACTTGCTCTCAGGATATCTGTAAGTGAAACAGGATTGTACCCATGTGTACGCAGATACTCCATCTGCTCAGCAAAACAATTTCGGGGCACGCTGTAGTGACTGTCCAGTGATGCTTTCACAGGCACTGCATGATAAGTTAAAACCAGAAACTCACCGGGTTTTATTTCATCAGCAAGGGTCGGGTTGACACCAGTAAAAATGAAAAGCATAATGAGCGGTATAATCATCCGTTTTAGCATCAAAACCTCCACGTGTAGGTCAGGTAGAGACTATATTCATGAACAGGATTACCGTCGTAGCTTCGCCTTGCAATATATCCACCCCACAGTAAAGAATGTGTGTCAGAGAAATCATGTTCCTGCTGGTAGTGAACAGTCCAGACTGGCTCAGAAGAAAAATCTGATTGACTGTACATCCCGGCTGTAAGAAAAAGTCTGTGAACAAATGCCCGGTCATACATACGCCAGACAGTATGTTCTGTCAGGTGTGTAATAGAAATATTGAGATCGTGATCAGGATTGAAGTATGGGGCGTCATCCCGTGAATTACTGGACATATAGAGTTCAGGGATAATCCTCATCTTCCAATTATTCTTCACAAATAAACCTTGCTCATAACCAAGCAGTGCCTGTTCCCGTTTATTTCCATCGGAGAATTTCATATGTGAAAGCAGAAGGCGGCAACTACGCCATTCACTCTCTCTATATGTTATAGCTGCTTCGAGCTTATCTGATTCAATGCCGAAGACACGTGCACGCATAGGTACGTCTGTCGAAAAAGAATCATAGGAGAGACTGAAACTCCAATAGTCATCAGGATAAAAATTGATCAGGGTGAAGGAACCGAAATCATTTCCGGTGTTGTAGTCAAGAGAGAACGCCTGGCTTATACTCCATGAGCTATTGAAGGTATGATTAATGCCGATACCCGCACGGCGATAAAACTCAATCTGATTATCATCAGAACTCTGCTGCCACAAGAGTGAACCATAGAGAGTGGTATAGAGAGAAACAGGCTGCGAGAAAGTCATCCGGGCAATGATATCTTCAAAGTTATCTTCGTCCCGGATGTATACGAAATCTGCAATTAACTCAGACATTTCCTCGACTTTGAGCATCCGGTCAAGTCTCTGAATATGTTTGTCTTTTGGATACATTGTTAGGAGGTTTTTCGCAAGGTCCCTTGCCTGTTCTTTAAAGACAAGTTCATTGAGTGCTACTGCTTTGCCATTGAGTGCTTTATAATTGTCCGGATCAAGAGTCTCTATAATCTCAAACTCTCTCAATGCCTTACGAGGCCAGCCACGCCAGAGATATACATGAGCAAGACCGGTTCGAATCCCTGTATTTGCAGGAGCCTTTTCGTAGAGATTTAAAAAATAGTCTTCTGCCTCTCTGTACCGTTCTTCATACATAATGCTCCATCCCCTGTCGATTGCAATCCCAAGCTTTGGCCAGTTGGGACGGACGAAGGCTCCTTCTCCGACAACTTCAGGTAGCTCTCTGTCAATGCCATCTAACACTTCCTTTGCTTCTTTCCATTTCCTCAGTTCCTGAAGGGTATAGAACTTTCCTATGCGTCCGTTGAATGATGTTGGATTCATCTCCAATGCCTTGTTGTATAGTTCCAGTGCTTTATGCGGCTGCTCAAGGTAAAGGTAGGCCCTTGCGGCATTTTCCAAAACCCAGGGCGGAGGAGATATCCCATCTTTGATGAGGTCTTCATAAGCCTTCACAACCAGTTCCATATCATTGTTTTCAGCAAGTGCTTCGATATAGTCATACCGTGCTCTTATATTGTCTCTGTCTTCCATGAGGGGTTGAAGAATACTTATCGCCACCGAGGGTTCTTTCCAATGAATACGATCAACTGCCATATCACCCTTCAAATTGTCATGAAATTTTGAATCAAGGGTTAAGTCACGGTCTGCCTCTTGAAGGGCAAGAGAACTGGCACCAAGGTCTGACAGATCTTGAATTTTCAATTTGAGGGCAACAGGATTTTCCGGTGAAACTTCAAGAATGCGGTTGTATTCTTTGACAGCATCCAAGAACTTCCCGCACCTCTCATATACAAATGCACGTGCAAATCTTATTTCAAGATTCTCCTGATTTGTAAGCTGAAGTTTATCCAATAATTCAATAGCCCTTTCCGGCTGCCCTTCAAGTGAAAAACAGTAGGCAAGACCGATAGTGGCTTGAACATAACCCGGGCTGTCATTGAGGATGGTTTGATAATAAGACTTCGCCTTGTCAGTATTGCCTGTCTTAAAATAAGCCCATGCCACCCAGCACAGGAGATTCTCTGTGTGACGGTCGAGGTCGATTTTTGTATCTTCAAAAACTTTTATAGCAGCTTTATATTCCTTGCTCAGTATGAGAACAAGAATATAGTCCTGTCTGGCTACTGCATCTTTTTGTGATGCAGATTGAAGCGCTGCCATCATTGCCTGTTGTTCATCGATAGGAAGAGAAGCTATCAGTTCATCCCGCACTTTATAAACATGCTCGGCTTCAACATCTTTCCGTGCTGCAATCATATGGTACATCTTCAGAGATTCCAGATAGTTTCCTTGTCTGAGAAGGAGTTCAGCCCCTGTAAAAGCAAGGACCTTTGAATCCGGAGACTTTTCTATAAACTCTTCAATGTAAATCAAAGCCTTTGAATAATCACCCGTCTGGATGAGAGTAAATATGAAGCCCTTTTGTGCTTCTTCATCTGAAGGAGTTTCCTTAAGCACCGCATCATAGAGCGAAAAAGCCTCTGAGTACTTCTTTTTTTCATAATAAGCCTTTGCAATATTCCTCATGAGGTAAGCACGCATGGGAAATGAAGGGGGTAGTGTCTCATACATTGCTATGGCTTCATCATACCTTCCGTCCCACACAAGGATGGAAAGGTAATCAGAGAATATCGTTGGATGCTTCATAGGTTCTGCTGCAAAAGGAGAGAGAAGCGATAGCGCTTCTTTATATTTGCCTTCATTGATTAATGTTTTTGCTCTCGCAAGGCTTGTTTCAGGGTCAGGAGAAGATGCCGGGTCTTGTTTGCTCAATGATGTTTCTTCAGTCCTTTGATTTTTAACGGAAGAGCTTCTCACGCTTTCTGAAGCATCTGACTTGGTTAATCTGGTCTTAGTGCGTGTATTCTTCGACTGCTTCGATTCCTTTACATGACCAAATAAATCAGGCGTGAAATTAGAAGAGATGAGTCCTGCAAAAGACCAAACAATAAGAAAAATAAGAATCTTGTTTAACGCTTTCCTGGAAATTTCTAACCTCATCTTTTCCTGCCGCTCAGGAAAGCAAGTCTCATACCAATAATTGTCACTTAAAAACTTTATACTCAATATAAAATTGTGTTATTTAAAAGCTGGCAACAAAGGTAAGATGACAAATAATGAAAAAAGTGACAACCTTTGTCAACAAGATTGGTTTTATGTAGAAAGGGTATGGGAAGATTTGATGCTTTAGGTTATATACCGTGCGACAAGGTCGCCGACCTCAGTTGTACTGTAGCCCATCTTGCCAGCGGCAAGACTCTTGAGATGCTTTCCTGTAACTTCCATGACTGCTTTTTCAAGGAGAAGAGCTGATTCTTCCTCGCCGATATGTTCGAGCATCATTCCTCCTGCACAGATTGCGGCAAGAGGATTGATGACATTCTTCCCCGTATATTTTGGGGCAGAGCCTCCAATAGGTTCAAACATGGCCGCTCCGGATGGATTTATATTTCCTCCTGCTGCTATACCCATTCCTCCCTGTATCATCGCCCCCAAGTCAGTAATGATATCTCCAAACATGTTATCTGTGACAATCACGTCAAACCACTCGGGATTTTTCACAAACCACATGGTGATGGCATCAACATGGGCATAATCAACTTTTATGTCAGCGTACTCCTTAGCTACTTCATAGAATGTTCTTTCCCACAGGTCAAAAGCAAAAGTGAGGACATTTGTTTTTCCGCACAAGGTAAGTTTCTTCACCTTATTTCTTTTTCTGCAGTATTCAAAGGCATAGCGTATGCACCTCTCGATACCCTTCCTGGTATTAATTGATTCCTGCACTGCAACTTCGTCAGGTGTTCCTCTCTTTAAGACCCCGCCTGCTCCTGCATAGAGTCCTTCGGTGTTTTCCCTTACCACAACAAAATCTATATCCTCGGGGCCTTTGTTTTTCAACGGGCAATCAACCCCTGGATAAAGCCTGACAGGTCGTAAATTAATGTAGAGATCGAGTTGGAATCTCAAACTGAGCAGAATTCCTTTCTCGAGTATTCCAGGCTTCACATCAGGATGCCCTATTGCACCAAGATAGATTGCATTATATTTTCTGAGCTCATCAGCAGCTCCGTCAGGGAGAGTTTCTCCAGTCTTCAAATAGCGGTTACCACCAAAATCATAATAATTGAAGTTGAGTTTAAATCCGGACCTCTGAGCAAGGGCATCTAACACCTTGATACCCTCCCTGATTACCTCAGGCCCTGTTCCATCTCCTGGAATAACAGCTATGTCGTAAGATTTCATCTAAAACCTTCTCCTGTCATTCAGAGCGCAGCAAGCTATCTCTTCGTTATTAGACTGCTTCGGCAACTCCGCCCCGCAATGACAAATGCAATACTATTGTTATCAACTTTCACCTCTTAACTTCTTCTTCGTCCATTCCACTAATCCTCCAGCAGAAATTAACTCTTGCATGAACTGTGGTATTGGATTAGCCCTGTATTCTTCCTGCCTCGTTGCATTTTTTATTATTCCCTTATCCGCGTCAATCTCTATTACTTCAGTCTCCTGAATTTTTTCAGAAGCATCAAAAGACTCAAAGATGGGAAGCCCTATATTAAAGGCATTACGGTAAAAGATCCTTGCAAAACTCTTTGCTATGACAGCCTGTATCCCGGATGCTTTTATCGCGATAGGTGCATGTTCCCTCGAAGAACCACAACCAAAGTTTTTGCCGGCAACGATGATATCACCCGTCTTCACCTTCCGGGAAAAATCCTTGTCAACACCCTCCATCACATGCTTCGCAAGTTCTACAGGATCAGATGTATTGAGATATCGTGCCGGAATAATGACATCGGTATCGATGTCATTGCCAAATTTCCACACCCTGCCTTTTATGAACATTTTTTCTCCGTGTTGTTTTGAAAATCGAAGTAGTAGCTATTATAGGCAATTTATCACAGCAGAGTAAACAAATTGTTACTAAGGTATAATTGAAACGATGAAGGATTTTGAGAATAATTCCGGAAAAACAAAAGAAAAGTTACCGATCAGAAAGGATATTTTTATACCTTATTATTTTTTCTGCTCTTCTGGGTATTCTCGGAAGTTTTACGTACTGGGTTTTTTCTGATCTTCCGAAGGTAAAACATCTTGAAGAATATACTCCTATAGAGTCATCCAGGGTCTATTCAAGTGACGGAAAAGTTATTGCGGAACTCTATGTCGAACGGAGAACATTTGTGCCGCATTATCAGATACCGGAGCATGTCAAGAAGGCATTTATCTCTGTAGAAGACATCAGGTTTTACTACCACCCTGGTGTTGACCTCATCGGAATAATGAGAGCACTATGGCGTGATATCAGGGCAGGAACTATAGTCGAAGGAGGAAGTACCATTACACAACAGCTTGCAAGGATGCTCTTTTTAAAGCCTGAAAGGTCTATGGAGAGAAAATTAAAAGAAGCTGCTCTATCTGTACTCATTGAGAAACATTACACAAAAGATGAAATCCTTGCCCTCTATTTGAATCAGGCTTACTTTGGGACAAGGGCATATGGTATAGAAGCTGCCTCACAGACATATTTCGGGAAATCTGTAACTGAGCTAACCATAGGAGAATCTGCCCTTCTTGCTTCTCTCCCTAAGGCACCTTCTCTTTATTCCCCTTTCAAAAACCCTGAAGGTGCAAAAACAAGACGTTCTTTGGTACTGAAGAAAATGTTCAACCACGATTTTATTACTCAGAAGGAATTTGATAAAGCCCTCAATGAATCTCTCCCGGAGACGCCTCACATGAGGAAATACGAAGCACCATATTTTATAGAATTCATGCGTCAGAAGCTCGAACAGAAATATGGGGCAGGAACATATACCGCAGGGTATAGGATCTCTTCAACCCTGGACTACAGGATGCAGAAGATAGCAGAAGAGTCAATAAGGCACGGGGTAGAGACCCTTGAGAAGCGAGTGGATCCGGGAATACAGGCTTCCCTTATTGCGATAGAGCTTCAGACAGGACATATAAAAGCAATGGTTGGCGGACTTGATTTCTGGAAAAATCAGTATAACAGGGCAGCACAGGCAAAAAGACAGCCAGGTTCAGCATTTAAGCCGTTTGTCTATGTAACAGCTTTTGAGAATGGCATGTTATCACAAGATAAGATTGTCGATTCCCCTGTATCTTTCCGGGGATCTCAACAGGGTAAATTCTGGTCTCCTAAAAACTATGACGGAAAATACTACGGATTGGTCACCCTTAAAAAGGCGCTTGCCAAATCCTTGAATGCTGCTACGGTCAGGCTCGCCGGAAGAGTTGGTCTGGAAAACGTTATAGGGAATGCACAAAAGCTCGGCATAAAAAGCAACCTGCAGCCCTATCTGCCAACAGCACTCGGTGCATCAGATGTCACACTTCTGGAACTTGTTTCAGCCTACTCTGTTTTTGCAACTGGAAGACGTACTGAACCCATCACGTATGAAAGGATATTGAACAGGGATGGTGTGGTCATTGAAGAGGCAATTCCTAAGAGTGAAGAAGTCCTCAAGGGGAATGTTACCGAAGAGATGAGAGCGTCCCTTGAAGCAGTTGTAAAAGAAGGTACTGCGCGGAAAGCAATGGAAATTGGAAGACCCGTTTACGGTAAAACAGGGACAACAAACGATTACACTGATGCCTGGTTCGTTGGTTTTGATGACACCTTAGCTGTAGGCGTGTGGGTTGGCAGGGATGATCATACACCAATTGGCCTGAAAGAAACAGGTGCGAGGGCAGCGCTCCCGATATGGATCGAATTTATGCAAAAAGTGCTTCCACAAACTCCTCAGGATTAAAATCCCTCAGGTCATCTAACCTTTCCCCAATCCCTATGAGTTGTACCGGAATACCAAAATCTTTCTTGATCGCGAATACAATACCTCCCTTTGCAGTCCCATCAAGTTTTGTGAGAGCAATTCCTGTAACACCTATTACCTGGTTGAACATATCAGCCTGCCTTAGAGCATTCTGACCTGTTGTTGCATCGACGACAAGAAGGATCTCCTGTGGTGCTCCAGGCATTGCTTTTTCGATGACTCTCTTAACTTTTTTAAGTTCTTCCATGAGGGGGCTTTTCGTATGCAATCTACCAGCGGTGTCTATGATAACAACATCTATTCCCCTGTGCCTTGCTGCTTCTATTGCATCAAAGGCAACAGCAGCCGGGTCTGAGCCGCTCTTGTGCTTTACAAATTGTGCCCCGGCTCTGTCCGCCCATATCTCAAGCTGCTCTATCCCGGCGGCTCTAAACGTATCTCCTGCTGCGAGTAAAACAGAAAGCCCCTCGGAGCGGAACCTGTTTGCAAGCTTTCCGATCGTTGTTGTTTTTCCAACTCCATTCACGCCAACAGCAAGGATTACGAACGGTTGATTCCCATGGACAACAAGCGGATGAGGCTGACCGAGAATTAACACCATCTCTTTCTTCATTGCTTCTTTCAGTGAATCAGCATCTTTTACCTCACCTCTTTTTGCTTTTTCTCTCAAAGAAGCCATAATCTCTCCAGCAGCCTTTGTTCCTACATCAGCAGTAATCAATATTTCCTCAAGCTCTTCAAGGGCTTCTTCATCGATTTTACGACCGGTAAAAAGGGTTTCAACTTTTTCTATGAACCCCTTCTTTGTCTTTGCAAGGCCTTCTTTCAGTCTTTCGAAAAACTTCATTTTTACCTCTTAAAAGATTGTTAAGGTTCGAATTAATTCCTAATAAGCTTATTGTTAGTAATCTCCCCTCACCCCTCTTTTAAAAAGAGGGGAGCTTAAAGCGATTATCCCCCTTTAACAAAGGGGGATGCAGGGGGATTACTAATTCTGTTTGCCCTTCAATTTTAAATTTTCTGCAGCTATTAATCAATAAGAGGCAACGAATCTGTCAAACCAAAATAGAAATGTCCTATTTTAGATTTGACTGTTAATAAGGATACATGCTCTTAGCTCTTGCCTTTGCTAATGGAAGGTTATTTGTCTTACAATAGCAGAATTTAAAAATGAGATACATCGAGGCCATAAAAGAGGGATTCAGGGTAATGCACAGAATCTGGCAGCTTTTGCTCGTTCAATTAGGCATGGTAATCCTCAGCGGAATCGGGTTTTTCGTTTTTGTCGGCATACCGCTTGCGATAGCTTTTGTCATATTCAGCATTGATCTTACCGGGGTCGCACGGATAGAAGATATCTTCAGATTGTTTAAAGGATCATCCGATATCCTATCGAGGTATTTCGGACTTGTCCTTATTGTTGCGGGTGGTTTTCTGACCTATGTTATCCTGGCTGCCATATTCAGTATTTATGTCTTCGCAGGTTCTGTTGGAGTAATTGGAAGGGCCCTGGTAGACAAGACCCTGAAATTCAGCATGCCTATATTTTTTTCTGAGGCGAAGAGGTTTTTTCTGCCCATGCTCGGTTTTACATCCATAGTAGGCATTATTCTTATTGCTGCTGCTTTTATACTCGGAATCCTTGGGGGCGGGGTAATGGCATTGGTAACCTTGGTGAAGAGTCAGGATTCAACACTTGCACTCTTCCTCAGCCTCTTTTTTTCTCTGCTCCTGATCGTTATTGCCCTTGTCCTTTTCCTTGGAATCCTTTCGATAACCATGTATGGAGTTGCTGTCCTTGTTATAAAAAATTTCAGACCAATGAAATCCCTCAGGGAGGCTGCATATTACGTTGTGAGACACCCGAATGCATTCTGGCTCTACGCTTTACTTTTCGGGGGGTATATCTTTGCAAGCTTTCTCCTGGTACTTCTTGGCTATCCGTTTAACTTGCTCCCAGTGATAGGTCCAATCCTTTCTTTTCCATATCAGATCATCTCTTCTGCTTTTCAAACATACATCGGCTTGTCAATTATAGCTGCTTTATTTGCCTACTACTATTCCACAGAAGTGCCACAAGAGGTTCCGGGTGAGCATGATGCTGAAGTTCCTTCATCTCAGGCTCAATCCGAAGAAGGACCCACAGTGCCTGATGCATGATGTGTCGAACTATTTGTTCAGGAGTCTCAGTGCCTTTTCATGAAGGTTTTTATTTCCTGCAGCAAGAAGAGAGGAACTTTTTTTCAGGCTGACCTCAAGAGTCCCGATGCTGTTACCTTTCGTGTCTGTAAAAATACCCCCGGCTTCCCGTACCAGCAACCAGCCGCCTGCAAAGTCAAAACTTCTCGAAAGGGAAGGAGTAACAAAGACGCTGACCGCACCAAGGGCAAGATAAGCAAGATCAAGAGCAGTAGCACCAAGACACCGGGTTTTGTTCGATTTTGAAAGGAGCGGCATGATCTCCGGTAGGTCTTTGGAGGGAGACTGCGCCTCGTAAGCAATGAGATAGAATATATCATCCTGTTGCGCAGAGATTCTCTTGTCGTTTAAGAATGCACCCTTACCCTTCTCTGCCCAGAATTCATCACCACTGATGAGATTCACAACATAGGCGAGTTCAACATCTCCGATTGTATTGCCATCTGCAATAGCAATGGATGTGCAGTAAAAGGGGATCCCGGAGATTGCATTCTTGCTTCCATCAATCGGATCTATGACTGCCTTCCTTCCCCCACCTCTTATTATATCTTTTATACCGGCCTCTTCAGAAATAACAGTCAGCGCTTCTCCTGATTCATCAAGACCGGAGATGACAATATCTTCTGCCCTCTTATCTATAAGGAAAGTCTTGTCACCTGCTGCACCAACACCGATGGCTGCGGCAGTAAGAGGAATCTGTCGGACGAGAGGGATTTCTTTCAGGAGCCTCTTCCCTATTTTTCTGAGTGTTCCTATTTCCATTACTATACCTGTGAAAGCCTTTCAAGCTCTTCTTCGTCTATCTGAAGTTCACTTGCAAGTGTCTTAAGCGGAGCACCTGTCTGTTTTATTACCTCCCTGAGATATTCATCATAGCTCATGTTTTTCTCCCAGCACCGGTAAAAATATTCTTTGAGTATTGTCGCAAGTCCTTCTGATGGAATCCTGTAACCTTTCCTTGTAGCCTCTTTTTCACCTGTACTTTCAGGCAGACCGATTACAGCAAGACTGTTATCAACAACAATATACCGCAGGTCATAGACAACAGGGCAGCTCCCGAAGCGTATATCTGCCCCGGCCTTTTTATAAAGAGAAGCGATGTGAGCTCTGTCATGAAACTTCGGGAGGAGGTATCTGACACTAACTCCTCTTCCTGTCAACCGTTCGATGTGAGTTATGATCTCCCGTGTCCTTTTTTTATCGCCTCCTGTCGGGAGTCTTCCGGTAATGAACCCGATGACTTCAGACTTTGCGTCCATCATGGAATCAGTAACAGTAAGGAAGTATTCCTGACGTGTAAGTACCTTTGTTGCCTTTTCAACTTGCAACAAAAGATTTCTCCTTCCCCTGCCTTCCCTTAAGCTGAAAAGAAGGAGTATGACGGTAACTATGAGCAACACCGATTCGAGCAGAAGAAGACTTGTCTCAATACTCATGGTTCATTATTCTAAAAGAAACCTTGCTTACAAGCAAATTCATGGAAGAAGACAGTTTTTGTCGACCCGCCAGGGGGGTGCAAGAAAACCGAGGGAGTTTTTGAAAGGAAACGAGGGAGCTGTAAATTATTCTTAATTTATATTTTAGAGCCTTTTATGGAACAAAATTAAAATCATTCACCATAAATCTCGCAATTTCGTTTTTCCAGCCTTATATTCTGCCCTGGCCAGGTCGCAATTTGCGACCTTAAAAAGCAGCAGAGGGCAAAACCGAAAATATTTACCTTATGCATTTACTGAGCAAGGTGTAGCAATGCTTTCCAGTATACTGAACAGTGAAAGACCAAAGGGAGTCATAATCAGTTGAACATCTGACCGTGGTATCAGAGAATATTACCTTGCAAATTGAAAGCTTATCTTTTAAAATACAAGCATGATAAAGAGGTTACTTCAGGAGAAGGTAGAAGAATCCCTGATGAGATATCCCGTTGTAGGTATACTGGGTTCTCGCCAGGTCGGGAAAACTACACTCGCAAAAATGATTAAAAACATGATAAAAAGAAAGGTTATTTATCTTGATCTGGAACTTCCTTCCGATTTGAATAAATTGCAAGACCCGGAGTTATATCTGAGTCGTTTCGAAGATACTCTCGTGATTATTGATGAGATCCAGCGTATGCACTCTCTTTTCCCCCTGTTGCGCGCTCTTGTGGACAGAAAGAGGATAGCAGGCAGGTTTCTTATATTGGGATCGGCATCGCCCGAACTAATACGACATTCATCCGAGAGCCTGGCAGGACGCATTATATATCATGAATTATCTCCATTATTACTGGCGGAGATAAATAGTGAGAGTATTCAAAGACTCTGGTTAAGAGGCGGCTATCCCGAAAGCTACCTTCCCAAAGGTAATGATAACAGTTTTGCATGGCGGGAAGCCTTTATAAAAACCTATCTTGAGATGGATATCCCCCAACTTGGAATCCGCATCCCCTCACAACAATTAAGAAGATTCTGGACGATGATTGCACACTCCCACGGACAACTATGGAATGCGAGCAAAATAGCCGGCAGTTTTGGAATATCCGCGCCTACGGTAAGGAGCTATCTGGACATTCTTGAGGAGACCTTTATTGTGAGGCAGATACAACCATATCATTCCAATATAAAAAAACGGCTCATAAAGTCTCCTAAAGTCTATGTCCGCGACTCAGGTCTGCTGCACACACTAATTCATATAAGGACCTATGAAGATCTGCATAGCCATCCCTCTCTTGGCAGTTCATGGGAAGGGTTTATTGTTGAACAAGTTATAGGAATACTTCCTGAAAGATGGCAGGCATATTTTTACAGAACGGGCGCAGGCGCGGAGATAGATTTGGTGTTGTTCGACAGTAAACATAAACCCATAGCCATTGAGATTAAGTATTCTATGAGCCCGAAAATAGAAAGAGGTTTCTGGAATGCATACGAAGATCTGTCCTGTAAAAAGGGATATATTGTGTATCCCGGTGCAGAATCTTACCCGTTGAGCAAAAATGTTTTCACATTACCAGTGAAAGACCTGTCAAAACTTTTTGATTGATCGCTCTGAACAAGGTGTGGCCATGCTTTCCAGCGTCCTGAACAGCAAAAGAGCGGTCCATGTGAAACGAATAGCGAGCGCATTCCCGCAGCTTGCTGCGGCGTTAGCGAGCGAATACGATAAAAACAACTCCTTGCGTTAAGATACCCTTCGGTCTTGCCACAGGAGATTCTTCATTATTGAACATCATGCGGGCCTTTGTGAAACTCCGCCAGATGCTCTCCTCCAACAAAGAATTGGCCAAAAGACTTGATGAATTGGAAGAGAAATACGATGCCCAGTTCAAGGTTGTTTTTGAAGTGCGATCAGTGAGCTTATGACACCTCCTGAACCAAAACGCCGCCGCATTGGGTTTAAGCGGGGAAAGGAAAATGGATAAGAAAGATTTTCTTTAGAAAATATAGGAAGTGCACCCGCTCCTTACTTCCGGTGTATTGCTCATCTCTACAACTGCTTGGACAGGCCCTTTCGCCTCTATGGGCTCCAGAGATACATGAACTGTACGCCTGAAAAAAGGGAGAGATCTTCAGCGTTTATTGAAATAAGGTTTATGACTTGCGGAACCTGCATGGGCGTTTCTGAGTATATGCTCGATCTTGAGGGTTCCGGGTTGGGCATAAGTTACGACCCTCGCCTCTTCAATATTGAGCGACTTTTTCATAGCGTCGATTGTCTCATCCAGATAAGCCACCTGGTCGATCAGCCTTGCCTTGACGGCGTCTCCTGCCGTGAGTATCCGCCCATCGGCAAGCTCCCTCACCTCGGCCTCGGTTAAAAGATGCTTCCTGTTTGCGTAAACCACTTCGACGAAGTGGGCAAAGAGCTTATCGATTACGTTCTGAACCATTTCTTTTTCCTCAGGCGTGCTCGGACGAAAAGGCAACCAGAAATCCTTCATCTTTCCGGATTTGTAAGTCTCTTCGGATACCCCTATTTTAAAAAGAAGTCCTTCGACATTGAATTTCATTGCTATGACCCCTATGCTGCCCGTCACTGAAGTGGGACTTGCAACAATACGGTCGGCGGCGGAGGCAACGTAATAGCCTCCCGACGCTCCAATGCCCATTATGAAAGCGCTCAGCGGTACCTTCTTTTTCTGCTTGAATCTCATGATCTCATGGTAGATCGTATCGCTTGCGGCAACGCTTCCACCGGGAGAGTTGATCTTAACTATCACGCCAACGATATCAGGATCCGTCTCCGCTTTACGGAGAGCCTCACCGAAAAATGCGACTCTTGAGGGTTTCTTCTGGAACCTCGCGTAGTCAGTTTCATCCTTGAAGGAGATCACGCCATCCAGATCAAGAAGAAGTATCTTCGCTTTACCCGTTCCTTCCAGCAGCTTCTCCTCAAGCGGCTTCTCCTCGGGCACAAGCGACATATTCACCGCACATCCGGAGAGGATCAGGAGCAGAAAGCACAAACAGAAGACCTTTTCTTTTCATTTCATCATCCCAGTGTCAAGGCATTCAATTCAGTTCATACACTATACCAAAGAAGCTAACGCTGTCAAAATTCCCATCACACAAGTAACTTTATGCCCCATTTCTATCCGTGCCTCAAAAATGTATTACAATGTTTGCATGGCAAAACTAATCAGACGTTTCGGATTTACCCTCCAGCCCATACCGCCATATGATTTCGAACTTACGATGCATAAACCCGCAGGGTGGCCGCTATTCAGCCCTCTCGAAGTTTTTGAAAGAGGGATTTTGCGGACAGCTCTTCACTTAAACAATATGCTGGTCGGACTTAAGCTTAGTTCAAAAGGCTCGACAAAGCAACCCCTCCTCAAGATAGAAGTCTTTCTAAAGAATGTCCCGACGCGCGAACAGAGGGAAGCAATAAAAAATATTTTGTCCTCCAAATTGTCTGTTCATGAAGACCTCGGAGAATTCTATCGCATGGCAAGGAAAGACCGTATTCTCAAGCATGCAGTGAAAGACCTCTACGGAATGCATGACACGGATTCGCCTACACTCTTTGCTGAAGCAACTCTCGCAATTCTGCTTCAAATGGCTCCGTTGAAGAGGAGCGAGGAAATGATGGAATGCGTGATAAAGAATTTCGGTGAAACGGCAGTTTTCGATGGCAGGCGTATCCCCGTGTGGCCGACACCCGAAAAAGTGGCAGGGTTAAGCATAACAGAACTGAATAGCTGCAGACTTGGATACAGGGCTAAACATATCCTAAAGCTTGCCCGGGTTTTGAAACTACAAGATTTCCCTGGGATTGAAGAGCTCAAGCGTCTTACTCCTGAAGAGGCTAAAAGAAGGCTTCTCGAACTGCCGGGCATTGGTGACTATTCCTCCGACATCATCAACCCGCACGGCGGATTCCCAATCGACGTATGGTCTGCGGATATCTTTGGGAAACTCTTCTATGGTAATGAGTCTGAAAACAGCAGGGCGGAGATCGGCAAAATCAAAGCAGAAGGCATACGGCGGTGGGGGAAACATGCATGGATGGCGTTCGTCTATGTTGTTCACGACTTAGAGAGACTTTCAAGAAAACTCGGCCTGAGCCTCAGACTTCAGTGATTTTCCGGTTCAAGATTGTTCTTGCTGTGATCAGAGAGTTTACGACCCACCCGAATCAAAACGGCACAGGATTGGTTTTACGCGGGGAAGAGAAAATGGATAAGAAGGGTTTTCTCCAGAAAAATACTGAAAGTATCACTATCCTTACCCGAAACCTCATCAGACGGTAACAACATATTGCTTTGATAAAGATTCAAATACTGCCGACAGCTCCTCTTTTATGTTTTTGTAAACAAGATTTCTTAATATCATAAATTCCGACAAAATCTTTATATTTAGTTTTATAGGATGAAATAAAAATAAATCAGTATAGTCCTGCCCGAAGACTTTATATTTTTTATCGTTATAAATAAATAGCCATTCATCTTTCTCGCTGGTAACAGCCTGATCTGTTCCACATAAAGTTACTTCATTTTTATTGGTATCGTCATTGAAACATTTTACCACGCGAATGCCAGGTGGAAATTCGCCTCTTCTAAGCTTTATATCCTTTATGTCCACAAAGTAATGGACGGGCATTTTTGAATATAGAGAGAACTGGTTTTTTAGAGTTGGAAAATTCGTTTCAATCAAAATTTTATATTCATCAAGAAAGAGGCTGTAGATCCGATGGGTAAGCAGTTCCAACGTTCTTTCACTAAAGTGGTCACTTGTCCAACGTATGCTTCCAGACCTCCCATCTGCATCTGGTAATATGGTTTCATCAATAACAGTTTTTCTCTTTCTTAAAGTAGGTAAAGCTTCTTCTAAAACTTTTTCAACCTCTCTTAAATTTATATCGGTCACATCGAACTCTTTCATATGTGAAGCGGCTTCCCTGCGCCTGCGCATTAATAACTTCCCAGTCACCGGGTTCAAACGAATAGCTGTAGGAAACTATAGAACCTTTCCAAGTTTGCTTAATTTCCCCTTTTTTGATTTTGGTTTCAACAAGCCTGTTTTCAAAATAGTTTTGCGCCTTTTGATACCTTAATCCATACTATTCTTCAATAGGTATAGGTAAATATTGAGATAACCTCCATTTATCTTTTATTCCATGCAACTTGCTCTGCATTGTTAGAACAATACCCAATATTTTCTCCAAAGTCAGGTAATAGTTTTAGATTCATTCAGAACTCCGTTGTCAACGATCTTTCTTAGTTGTTCATAAATTTCACCTTCCAAAACTTCCTTTTTAATATCAAAGGCTGTAAAGCCATTACATGAACCTCGATAATGTACCGTCTGTGCTCCCATCAAATACATCAAATTATTATTACTATGCCAAAGACTGCTTTCATTGGGGATAAGCTTAACAGTTTCATCTGTTTTCTCAATTGGTCTAAAACCATACATCCCAATGGCTCTTTTCTATTACTAAATTCACCTATAAAACCAATCAACCCTTTCGTTTCAGGTGAAAATCGATGTCTAAGATTGAAGAAATGGCTATCCAACACGTCGGCATAAAATTGAAGGTAAGCCTCGGCATTAGTCGATATAGGTTTATCAATAATCTTCTTTTTTTCAAAATCCGCAAATGGATAAAAAAAGCTTAGGGCATCAAGCTGAACATCTTTTAAATCCAATTTCTCATAATCTTCCCGAAATTAGATAAGGGTAATCTTATCCCACTTCCTTACCAGAAAAGCTATGATGTAATCTCTTAATTTCTGAAAATAAAATCCTACTTTGGTTTCAAAACCTGAGCGTATCTCTTCCAATATATTGCACTCAAAAAGCGATGGCATTATCTCATCATTTATATTTAGTCCCAGTTCATTTTGAAGAATATCCATGTCAATCATATCGACATTCTTTTTGAACAGAACCTGTGCTATCGCTTTTATCGTATTTTCAGCCTTATGTTTATCATCTGGTATCCGTTCCACTACTGCTCTATAGTATTCGTAATAAAATTCTTTTATACTAAAAGTAATATGATCGCACTTTGTCTTATGAGCTACCTCGAAAAATACTCTCAGTAGATGTCCTGCACTTCATCCAATACTTCTTTTTCAAACAGTCCCTTGAAATCATAAAAAGCTCGATATTTCTCAATTAGATGATGGAATTCTTCCTCGTCAAAAGGCTCGATGCGATAACCTTTAACCTTCTCATAGGGGTTAAAAATTTCCTCAGATAAAGTAGTGGGTATGCCCGATTTAATTAAGAAGTTTTCCGTTGACCAGCTTACAACTTATTACTAACTTGAAATTTCTTTTTCTAATTTTAGTAGCAAAATCACCCAAAATTTCTACCTTATTGAGCAATTGCCACTCATCTACACCGTCCACGAAGATGATGACTTTTTTATTCTTAAAGACTTTATCCAATCTCTTAAATAAGCTTATGTCGTCATAAGAAGCACTAAATGTCCAATTGAAATCATTCCCTATGGATTTCGTTATCGCCTCAGTTAAGTTTACAGCTCTGTAAAAAAGAGTCGGATGATCTACCTTTAAGGACATCGCAAGTCCGCACATAGCACAGGTTTTGCCGCTTCCTGATTCTCCGATTAGAGCAAAGACGGGTTTATCGCTTGCCACAAAATCTTTTATTGCGTTGCCCAGCTTTTTGGAATGTACGTATAACTCAGGGATAAATTTTCTATCGCGTTTTTCCTTTGAACCCAGTAACGTTCTCATTCCCTCTTTGACCTGAGCTTCACAAAAGAGCTGCACATTTTCCTGTGAATACCCAATAAAGTATTCAACGGCCTCACTATAAATAACTTCCATGTCTTGGTCAATCTTATAGCCAAGTATTTGGGTCTTGTCCTTGTCTATTTCGCTTTTATCTCCGACTTTGAATATCTTAAACTCTCTACCATTTGTTACGACGGCAAGAGGGGCGTTGATAAACTAATCGTGCATAGTTGATTGCTTGTTCCCTGTCTTCGTCGGTCAATGCTTTTCCATCAGTTTTAGCCTCGACTACAAAAAGATTTTGAGCATTTCGGGTAACGAGAATGTCTAAGCGGGGTTGCGCAGTTCTTATTTGTTCTTCTGTATCAACTCGTGCAGTGAACCGCGGGAGGCGAATAAAAAAACTTTTTTCAAACTGAAGTTCATCATTTTGAAATCCGGAGCTTTAAGAAAAGGCATTATAATTTTTTGTTTTATATCTTCTTCGGTGTTATTCATCTAAGGGTCCAGTATTTTTTGGTGTGATGTCATACATTATAAGAGTATGCTGCGGACTCCTATTTTCTCACCTTTACCCTACTCTTATATGAATTACAACTCCCCCTTAAACGCCTTATCCAGAATGCTCGGCATCAGGGCATCAAGCTCTTTTTGGGTTTCAGACTGAAGTCTCCTTAGTTTGTCAATTCTTGACTGGAGATTATCAAGATAAGCGACGATCTGGCGTTGTTCATTAAGGGGTGGGACAGGAAGTCTAAGTTGTCTAATAGTTTTCATTGAGAGATTAGGTTGTGCTGTTTTTTTGGTTATGTCTTGGATTTGTTCTTGAACAATTTGCGACTGAATACATAAAACTAATAAAGAGCATCTATCTCATTGCTCGGCGTTAACTTTGCAACGTTTGGCCCACAATGTACTCTTTGACAATTATTTGGAATAAAGGTCACGTCTCCTATTTTTGCTCCGATGAAAGTCATAACAACGTCCATTGGTTTCAAACTGGGATCTTGGCAGCTTGTCGGAAATTCTCGCATCAATAGTCATAGCATTTGAAATATCTAACCCTGTATTGCGAATATTGCCAGCTCGTATCACTGTTACCTCTCCTGGCGGCGCATTATTAAAATATTCTGTATACTCAAAGCCAGCCAATTTTGTAACGTCCGCAATTTCTCCTACGGTTCTATTAGGCAATCCAAATATTAACTTTCCGACATTTTTAGATAATGTAGCAGCTTCTTGAATTGCTTGTTGTCTGACATTAAAAGCCTCCTCGATCTTCGCCGCCAGTTCCTCAATCTTCGCCACGATCCGCCGCTGCTCCGAAATAGGGGGAAGAGGAATTTCTACAGTAAGAAATTTTTCCGGACGAATTCTATTCTTTCCGCTTGTACCTTGCGACTGTTCATCACATTGCTGCCAAAAGTTGTTTGTCTTTGTTATCCAGTGAACCCATCTTGGATATAATTTTTCTCTAATCGGTGTAAAGAGGGGAAATTCAGTTGGTGCATAACAACCTGAAAGTTTCGCTGGGACAACAGCAACGCTGCCATTACGCGCCCAAATCTTGTTTACGATAATATCATCTTTTCAACTCGTGACAATGTTCTGTATTTTGTTTGGCTTCCATCAACTTGTTTCTCGCTCATATGCCCCTTCTCCCCAAAGCTTGACGCCAATTTGACGATTTCAATTCCAGCAATTGGGACTTCAGGGCGTTCTATGGGTACTGCAACTTTTCATAGATGTACCATTGGCCATGCTTTGCTCATATTACTTTCCCCTTAGTATCCCGCCAATCTCATCAAACCTCCTGCGAGTCTTTTCGATCTCTGCGACCAATGTTTTCTCGTCCGGCAATGCGGTCCGATATTCAGCAGCCAGAACCTTATTCGGCAACCCTTCAAGGGCATAATGGGCAACGGCATAGTCCTTCTGGGCGCAAAGGATCAGACCCACAGGCGGGTTTTCGTCAGGATGCGTCCAGTGTTCACGGGCATAGTTGAGGTAAAGGTGCATTTGTCCGGCATCGGCATGGGTGAATTTGCCGAGCTTTAAATCAATAATCACCAGACAGCGCAGGCGACGATGGTAGAAAAGAAGGTCAACCCGATACCACTCGTTGCCGATTCTCAAACGGCGTTGACGTCCGACAAAGGCGAAATCGCCGCCGAGTTCCAGCAAAAAGTTTTCGAGCTGGTGAATAAGGGCTTCTTCAAGATCGTTTTCGGAATATTCGTCTTTAAGCCCGAGAAACTCCAGCACAAAGGGGTCTTTTATCTCTTCTTCCGGTGTAACCGCGTCTTCAGGAAGCGCCTTTGATCCCTTTTTTAGCATGGCTGCCTTGTTTCTGGATAAGGCAGTTCGTTCATAAAACTGTGTTGAAATTTGTCGATCCAACTGGCGAACAGACCAGCCACCCCGTAAGGCTTCAGCCTCGTAAAAAGCACGGGCTTCAGGATTCTTAACACTAAGCAGGAGAACATAGTGAGACCATGGGAGTGGAAATCGCTGTGCAATATCCTTTAGTGTGAATTGTGCAGACAGTGTCTGCAATTTTTCAGACAACGTCTGAAATTTCTGATCCTCATATGATGCTGGCAAGGATTTTTCAGACACTGTCCGAAAAATTCGGTCCGGAGGCCAGACAAGATAAAACTTTCTCATTTGACTCAAATTAACCGGGCCAAACCCTCTTCCAAAACGTGCAGTTAAATCAAGAGAAAGCTGGGCAATAAGGGTTTCACCATACTTAGCTTTTTTACTTCCCCTTTGCTCAAACTCAACTATCCTTCGCCCTATCTCCCAATAAGTGGCTGTCATAAAGGCGTTGGTTGCACGAACTGAAGCCCGGCGGGCAGATTCGAGAAGTTCGGCTACTTCGGCCAGGATTGTTTCATAACCTGTAATCTTATAGCTTTTTATAAGAGATTTGTTTTTGTCAGGCTTCTTTGTCATGAATTAATTCCTCTGTTTAATACCTGTTTTATTTCAAACATAATCTCAGCAATTCGCTGCTCCTTTTTCATAATATCTTCGACAAGTTGCTCAGGCGGCAAGTGCTCAAAGTCTTCTCTTGCATTCGGGTTCTTGATGTCCAGGTTATAATTATTCGCAACAATATCTGTTGCCTTTACTCTCCATGCCTTTCCATTTTCTTTTCTTTTATTCCACCACTTGATACAGTCCTCAAATTCCTCAAACTGCATCGGCTTTGTCTTTGTGTAGTTTTTTCTTTCCTCAGGTAAAGGCTGTTCGTAATACCATATTTCTTTTGTTGGCCCGCCTCTTTCAAAGAACATGAGATTTGTTGGTATTGAGGTATAAGGTGCAAAGACACCATTTGGAAGGCGGACTATTGTGTGCAGATTGAAATCTTTCAGAAGCTCCTCTTTAATTCTTGCACATACCCCATCACCGAACAAAGTTCCGTTCGGTACAACAATTCCACATCGTCCAGGCTTTTTCCCTCCAACAGGTCTTCGGAGTTTCCTCATAATAAGTTGCAAAAAAAGTAAAGCTGTCTCTGAAGTTCTTTTGTCATCAGGAAAGTTATTCTGTATTCCTTTTTCTTCCTCACCACCAAAGGGAGGATTGGTTAATATAATGTCCACCCTGTCTTTGTCTCCGATTTCATTTAAAGGAACTCGAAGTGCATTGAGAGGATCTATCTGCGGATATTCAAGTCCGTGGAGCATGAGGTTCATCTGGCAAAGGAGATATGGGAGTGATTTGGCCTCGATTCCATAAAGGGTTTCCTCCTGAAGTTTTCTGAAATTTTCTGTTCTTTTACATTGAGATTTGAGATGCTCGAAACTCTCGGCAAGAAAACCGCCTGTGCCACATGCAGGGTCAAGAATGGTCTCTCCAAGTTGAGGATCAATCACTTTAACCATGAATTTTATAACTGGCCGTGGTGTGTAGAATTCTCCTGAATCGCCTGCGGTATCGCGCATTTCCTTAAGCATGGATTCATAGAGATAGCTGATCGTATGAATCTCATCGGATGAAGTGAAATGTATTCCGTTGATTTTGTTCAGAACATCTTTGAGAAGATAACCATTGAGCATTCGGTTATTGAATCCTCTGAATACCGACGCAATAACATCTCTCCGGTCTGTCCCATTTGCACTCTGAAGTGAGCGGAGATAGGCAAAGAGACCAAGTCCTCTTTTGCCGTCAGGCCCTTTGGCTTCGTCATTATTGATGAAAGCAATTAAATCATCCCCTGTAATGCCTTCTTCCTTTGCAGCCCAGTCACGCCAGCGATAGGGAGGCTCTATAATAGGTTTGTATCTTTTACCTGCAAGGGATGCCTCTGTTTCATGGAGTATTTCCATATCATCAAGGAATTTCAGGAACATAACCCATGTGAGCATGGGAAGACGATCAAGGTCACCGTTTAAACCCTTATCCTTTCTCATGATGTCACGGCAGGATTTAGTGATTGAACTCAATTGCTGTGCTGTTGTCATCGGTTGCTGATTCTTAATTTTCTTTGCCATAATTTCTTCCTGCCTAATCTTTAACGCTTTTCTTCATGTCTTATACTCAGATAATAGATACCCGTCTTTTTCTGGATTCCGGGTCAAGCCCGGAATGACAGCCAGATACTATGCTGCATAGAGCAAGTTCTGCATTTCATAGACAGCCTCTCTGAGCCTTTCAGCACCTCCAAATTTATTCGCAATCTCAATTACATTCCCGTGCCTTGATATCGGTTCTATCTTGAGGATGTCCGGTATTTTGAACTGTGCGGTGCCATGTTCAATATATTTGTCAAGGATTTCATTGAGAATCAGCCTGGCATCTATGCTGTACCGCTCAAAGAAATCCTTCTTTTCTTTCTTAATGAACTCAGCCCTTTCTCTCCTACTTCTCTTCGGCATGTTGAAGGCAAGATTACAGAGCAGATCAAAGGGGTCTACATCAGGGTCGCCTGAAGCTTCTATTAAATCTTCGAGAGATATACCTTTTTCTGCCAAAGTTTCTATAATTGTCGCCCTTTCTTCTGCGATACTCCATTTAGACCTTAGTTCAGCAGCAGAAGTGAATATCTCTCTGATCTTCTCACCTGTATAATCTGTCAGCCTTACAACTCGAAGTTTCTTTCCATCTGCATCAAGCTCATAGACAATATCTGCTACAATCTCAACAGCACCGTTGTCGACATAATACTTACGGGGAATTTTTCCTGATGACTCGATAGCTTCACTGATTAGTTGTTCTCCAAACCCTGTTTCTGTGCCGTACTCGTCAACCTTCTCCGGAGTTATAGTTGCAGTTCCAACTATTTCGCCACGATTATTCATTTCCTCTTCTGTAATAAGTGCAGGTTCACCATCAAAATCAGGGTCTGCGAAAAGTCTTGTCGCACTTCCCGTATAATCAAGAATTGTAAAATAAAGCTTTCCATAATCATCTCGAACCCTTGTGCCTCTGCCAATGATCTGCTTAAAATCTGTCATCGAATTAATTACTTTTACAAGAACCACATTTTTACAGGTGGGCATATCCACGCCGGTCGTGAGAAGCTTTGAAGTTGTCAGAATCACCGGAGTTTCCGTCTCCAATTCCTGAAAACGGCTGAGATGTCCTCGTCCCGATATCACCTTCCTCTGAAACTACACGGCAAACATAATCAGGATATTTCTTTGCAAGATCGGAGTTGAAGATTGTTTAAAGCCTTCCGCATGTCTTCAGCATGTTCCTGATCAACACAGAATACTATTGTTTTATCGAATCTGTTCGTATTTGCCAGATAGTCTGAAAGATGCTTCGCTATTGCTTCGGTTCTAACCTTTAACGCAATAATCGTCTCAAAATCTTTTGTGCTATATTCACCATCCGGAATTTCCCTGCCATAACGATCAATTTCACCTGGTGATGGCCTCCAGCCTGTTGCATCTACAGACGGCACAACACGGTGCACTTTATAAGGTGCAAGAAAACCGTCCTCGATCCCTTGTTTGAGACTGTAGGTATAAAGAGGGTTTCCGAAATATCTGTACGTATCACGGTTTTCTTCCCTGAGAGGAGTAGCAGTTATGCCGATTTGATATGAAGGTTCAAAATATTCAAGAATTTCTCTCCAGTTACTTTCATCCCGTGCGCTTCCTCTGTGACATTCATCTACAATGATCAGATCAAAAAAGTCCTTTGAATAGTCTCGGTATAGTCCCGGCCTCCGTTCATCTTTTGCTATGGCCTGATAAATTGCAAAATAGATTTCCCGGCTCTTAATAGCCTCTCCCTCAATCTTCCATCGGGCATCGCCAAAGGGGGCAAAAATCTTGTCCTTTGGATCATCAATCAGGATATTTCTATCAGCAAGATAAAGGATTTTTGGCCTTCTGTCTTCGCCAGTTCTCGTCCATCTGGTGTTCCAAAGTTTCCAGATAATCTGAAATACAACAACTGTTTTTCCTGTACCGGTTGCCATGTTCAACAGGATTCTTTGTTTCCCATTTAACACCGCCTGAATGGTGCGATTAATTGCGATTTCCTGATAATAGCGGGGCGTTTTACCTGAAAGATGATAGCAGGGAGATATGATTCTATTAGCAGTTAAATCATTGGTAATACTTTCGGCCTGGCGGATTCTGGTCCACAGTTCTTCAGGGGAAGGGAATGTCTCCAAATCTTTGTCTCTACCTGTGAAGTAGTCATGCTCCACTATCCCGTGCCCATTGGTTGAAAAAGCAAACTTTAAACCGAGCATTTCCGCGTATTCCTTTGCCTGCTGTATACCGTCTCCTGGATTCTTATAGGAAGCCTTTGCCTCCACTACAGCGATCGTGAAATCTCGTCTTAAGCGAAGCAAATAGTCAGCGCGCTTTGGTTTTTTTCTAAAACATTTTTTGCCTGAGACGACTATTCTTCCATCAGTAAAAGTCTTTTGTTCACTAATCTGATCATCATTCCAGTTAGCAGCATAGAGTTTCGGAAGGACATATTTTCGGCAGGTATCAGCTTCAGATTCAGGCATGGCTAATTTTATATCAGTAATAGTATATGGTCAATAAGGAGTTCTGGGAAGTACGGTTATTGATACGAATAAGATACTTCTAAGGGAGGTCTTTCAGAGAGCTTGCTTTGAGCATTGAGAACCGTTAGGAGCTGGCCATCACCTCGCATAATATAAAAAAGGAGGGGCTTTTGCCCCTCCTGATTCCGGTCATATGTTTGCGAAAGTAGCTTCTAATTCATGATCATCTGGCAGGAGTCTGTGCGCTTGCAGTGTTTGAATAAGCCGAGTTTCCATTGCCGTTGTAACTGCGGACACGATAAGTATACGCCGTTGATTTGCGTAATCCGGTATTCTTATAGGTCTTCACATTTGGGCCGACTGTAGCAATTTGTGCAAAGTTAGTGCAGCCCGGACCCTGGCAGCGCTCGATCTTAAAACCGGTCTCGTTGTTTGAGTTATCAGTCCAGGAGAGATTTATCTGGGTCTTGGAAACCACCGTTGCCGTCAGATTACTCGGAGCAGAAGGAAGAGAAGCTGTCAGTGTTGTAGCAGTAGCGCTGTTAGAGTACGCTGAATCGCCTCCCGAGTTGCGGGCTTTTACTCTGTAAGTGTAGCTTGTATTCGCTGTTAAACCTGTATCGCTATAGCTTGTCACATTTGATCCTACGGAGAAATAACTGCAGGTAGTTCCTGCACAGCTCTCAATCATAAAACCGGTCTCGTTGTTTGAGTTATCCGCCCAGGAGAGATTTATCTGGCTGCTGGAAACCGCCGTTGCCGTCAAATTGCTCGGTGCCGCCGGAGCAGGCGGCAAAAGAGTCGTTGCACTGGCAGAGTTCGAGTAGCCCGAATTGCCTCCCGCATTATAGGCGCGCACTCTGTAAGTGTAAGTTGTATTCCCTAACAGATTTGAATTGCTGTAGGATGTAATATTTTCTCCTACGGTAGCGATTTGTGCAAAGTTAGCACAGCCAGCCCCCTGGCAGCGCTCGATCATAAAACCGATCTCGTTGTCTGAGTTATCGGTCCAGGAGAGATTTATCTGGCTGCTGGAAACCGCCGTCGCCGTCAAATTACCCGGTGCCGCCAGAGAAGAAGCTGGTTTTTGATAGGCGATGGTCCACTCTCCGAAATAGACAGGAGAGCCTGTCTGAGAGTAAGCGATGGAAAAATAACCACTGTTTCCCCAGCCGCTGCCCCAGCTATTCTTTACGATAAAATATCCGCCTCCGGCGACGGATGTATCATCCACGTATCCCACGATCAAAATCGCATGACCTCCCTGATAAGTCCCGGAGGAATATTCATAGACGCCTCCTGCATAATAGTAAAAGTCAGAGTAAACGTCCATCGTCGTAACCAGAGGGCCATATGTGTATAAGGCATTTTTAATGGCGCTTACCGACACTGAAGTTGTAGTAATATAGGACCATGCAGCAATCCTGTATGTATCATTCTGCCATCCTGTGCCGGCGTTGTTACAGTTGTCATCGGATGCCGTAGCTGTGTAAGGGAAATAAGACTCGGGCGGCAGTCCGGTGATAAGAATGCAGTCGGACGCCCGTCCGATATAGCCGCCGTTACAACTTCCGGGGTTGGTGCACGAAAGATCGGTGCTGCACGAAAGAAGGATCTCCTCCGCGCGGTTATCTTCCTGGCCTGAACGGCTATCTTTGATCAGGATATAGGATTCCAGAGCAGCAGTCGTTGCAAAGGCCCAGCAGCTACCGCAACTGCCCTGGTTCCGCACAGGGGTCACATAATTGCCGCCGTTAGACCTCCAATCAAGACTCACAGGCACACCCGTCAGAGGCTCTTGAAGGGAGACAACTTCTTCCATTCCGGTCGCTTTGTGCTTGATGAGCCCTAAACGGAGTTTCCTTTCCCGGTCCGGTAGTTTCGAGACAGGTGTCTCACCCGCAATCCACTTCTGCCCTTTTGCCTTAATGGTTGCCTGGACATCGGACAATTCATCGGCAAAAGACATCGTGCCCGCGAGAAAGAGCACAACCATCAATATTGCCCCTGACAGAAACATTTTTTTCTTAAACATTTCGACCTCCTTTTCTATTTGATTAATAGTTTTATGGAAAAATGTTCCGTTGCCTTTTCCTTACCTTCCCAAACTCGATAATGATCCATATTAATTTCTACGGAGCCCTTCTTTTTCACTCTGAACATCCACTCTCCCAGAACAGGCGCCCCCAACTTACCTTCTGATATCGATTTTGTTTTCTTCGAAAGCATCTCCAGATATTCGGTGTTTAAGTTGTCTACAAACCAACTGTAGCCGGCAGCGCCCATCTCCTCAAGTTCGATATGGATAATATCACCGGGCTTTACGGTTATCTCTTTCCCGTTATCCTGTTTTTTTATCTCGATCAATGTTTTGTCATTCACTTCTTCGCCAGAGTTCATCGCATTACAAAAACCATCCGGATAAATACTGATAAACAGACAAACTATAAAAATGAGCTTCTTCGTCATTATTATCTCGAATAGAACTCTATTTTATAAAAAGTAGAGGAAAATTATGTGATCTGATCATTAGACTTTTTGTATTTCTTGGGCAACACGATTATTGTAGATGTAGATAGCAGAAAAATGGAAAGGCTTTTCAGATAGTTGTAATCTTCAGATAGTCTTGAATTATCTCCAGGACCTGCCTATGATTTTTGAATCGTATCTTTTTATAAAGTTCTTCACAATGCTTAAGGGAAAGTTTATTCACCAATTCTATTGCTCTGATCTCATCTTTTATATGGGGAGTTCTCTCTGATCTGGACGGGATCATCTCTTCTTTCTCAAGAAGCTGGATATAGATAAGAGACCGTGCTGATAGAAGAGTTTCAAACTCGTCATTCCTCTTTTTGCGTGAAATATACCGTTCAGTAAGAATATCTCCAGGTGCGAGAACTTGTGCTTTCCCTGTCAACTTCTGCACAACAGGTTTCAGTAAGAACAGCGATTCGATCTGATATTTCGTTCCCAATAGTCGTCTGAGAGCCTTTTCAAGATGTGTGTGGACTGCTCCTGCTTCCACATATACCCTTTTCTTTCCTGGCAAAACATTGGCTATTGCTTTAGCCCTCATGGTGTCACGGAGGCGAAACCTTTCTGCATCAGCACGGGCAAAATTTCTGACTGCATCAAGCACATTCTGAAAGGAATTTTTCATGGACGATTCATAAAAATGGAGCAGGGCTCCTGTAGCGTTCTTTTCTGCTTTATATACTTCTCTCAGCCCTGGAATTCTGAGAACATCTGATGGTTGTTTGCCGGCAAAAAACATCTCGTGTATATTCATCAGCTTTTCCATATATGGCTCTATCTGTAAGATTACCTTCTCCTTTCCGGTATAACTCCCGCAGGAGTTTATACATGCGGCGGGAAAATTCAGGAAAACCGGAATCACTGTTACTTAGATATTCATCAATGGATATCTTCCTGTTAAGCATGGCTGAGAATTTTGCATCCGGTGCCTCTTCAGTAATGATCACATCATGATCTTCCATAAGCTTTTTTGCAAAGGAATCATTTCAATCCTGTGAGAAGAAAACCCTATGGTGATTAAAGAGCGGTTATTCATAGTGAACTCTGTTCCAATGGTTGAAATCTCTGGATTCCTGCTTCACTACTGGGAAGCCTCGTAGAAATGACTTCAATGATTCCGTGGAAACGGAATCCAGAAAGGAACAAACTTAAACAACTTTTAAGATCTTGAAGATTAATAGCATTCCTGCTGATTTTACACCTTCCTTGACAGAAAGGAATTGCTTCTGTGAAACTAATTTTAGATTCTGCTTATTTTTTATATATAATATATATAAAGGGGATAGACATGGAAAGAAGGAAGTTTCTCAAGTGTGCAGCAATAACCGGGTGCGGTCTTCTCTTTGAAGGGGGACTGAACACCCTTTTATCTGCTCAAAAAGTATCCGAAAAAACAGACCTCGTTGTTGCCCGTGGGGTAGGTAAATCCCCGGCATCTATCACGAAAGCTGCCATCGATGCGATGGGAGGGATCAAAAAATTTATCTCACGGGGTGATGTCGTTGTCATAAAGCCCAACATGTCATGGGACAGGTTGCCTGAGCAGGCAGCTAATACCAACCCCGAAGTCGTTGCAACTGTTGTGAAACTCTGTTTCGAAGCAGGCGCTAAAAAGGTGAAACTCTTTGACCGGAGCGTCAGTGATCCCAGGAGGTGCTACAAGCAGAGCGGAATTGCTGATGCTGTAAGTGCAACAGGTGCAGAACTGATCTATATTGATGAAAGGAGATTCAGGGATATATCCATTAAAGGCCAGGTCCTTAAATCATGGCCTCTTTACCAGGACCTCTTTGAGGCTGACAAGATCATCAATATTCCCATTGCAAAACATCACGGCCTTGCACGGCTTACCATGGCAATGAAGAACTGGATGGGTGTGATGGGAGGGCAAAGAGGAAGGATCCACCAGAAAATCGGTGAAAGCCTTGCCGACCTCGCACTGGTTATCAAACCGACTCTCACAGTCCTTGATGCAGTCCGTATTCTCACAGCAAACGGCCCGCAAGGAGGAGACTTGAGTGATGTGAAGAGGATGGATACGGTCATCGTCGGTGTTGACCAGGTCGCTATTGACTCTTATGGGGCAACGCTCTTCGGCATGAAAGGGAGTGACCTGTCCTATGTGAAGGCTGCCGCCTCTGTGGGCATCGGCACCATGGATCTCTCAAAACTGAAGATAAAGACCCTGAATATTTAAGCCCACTTAACTCATAAATTATTGAAGCCATGTGGACATAGTATTTTCGTTCATTATCGGTCGCAACGACCTCCGAGGTAAGTCGCAATGACAGAATCTAAAGCCGCTCAAATACTATGTCCTCATTGATCTTTATGAATAAGATATCTAAGCGTAATCTTCGGAAAATTTCGCAGGGTTTGTTCCTGCTCCTTTTTCTCTTTCTTTTCATACAGACAGAATCAAAAGGAAATGACACCCTCGGTTACCCGGTAAAACTCTTTCTTGATTTTGATCCTCTCATCTTTATAACCACGCTTCTTACTTCTCATGCAAGCAAAATACCCGCTGCCTTTTTCCTTTCCATCATCACAATTTTATTAACCATGATTCTGGGAAGGGTCTTCTGCGGGTGGGTCTGTCCTCTCGGGACTTTGAACAATCTTGTGGGAGCTTTGAAAAAGAGGTGTTCTCACAAAATCCCCTATCAGTGGCATAAAGCGAAATATTACCTTCTCCTGTTCCTCATTGCCTCGTCGATCTTCACCCTTCAGCTTGTCGGGATTGTAGATCCACTCTCTCTCCTGATCAGATCTTTTTCACTGAGTGTCTACCCACTGTTGAATTACGGTATCCGTGGAGTATTTGATGTCCTTTATCAGGCAAACATTCCGATCATTGTTGATGTATCAGAATCCTCTCTACAATGTCTCAAAAAAGATTTTTCTCTCTTTTCAACAGCCTTATTATCTGCAGGGAATATTTGTCGGTTTCCTGTTCTTTCTCATCCTTGGGCTCAATCTTCTTGAAAAGAGGTTCTGGTGTAAATATCTCTGTCCTCTTGGTGCCCTCCTTGGACTCCTTTCACGGTATTCATTCCTCAAGAGGGAGGTAAGCGAGGGTTGTACATCCTGCGGCATGTGCGATTCTGTCTGTCAGGGAGAGGCACTCCCGCATCAGAAGGAAGATTGGAGGAACACAGAGTGTCTTGCCTGTTTCAACTGTGATGATGTATGCCCTGCAAATGCCGTGAGCTTCGGTTTTGGAAGAAAGAAAGCCCCGTCCATGGATTTGGGAAGAAGGCAGGTAGTTCTCTCGCTTTGTTCCGGTGCACTGACAGTTCCCTTTCTCAGGGCTAATCCTCTTTCGAAATCAGGATATTCTTACCCTAAACTGTTAAGACCCCCTGGTTCTCTTGAGGAGAAAGAATTTCTCAAGAGATGTGTCAAATGCGGGGAATGCATGAAGGTATGCATTACAAACGGATTGCAACCAACGCTCCTTGAAGCTGGTCTTGAAGGGATCTGGTCTCCCCAGCTCATACCGAGAATCGGATATTGTGAATACAGGTGTACGCTCTGCGGCCAGGTCTGTCCTACAGGTGCAATTCAGAGACTGCCTCTTGAAGAGAAAATGAAAGTCAGGATTGGGCTTGCGATGATCGACAAGGGGAGATGTCTGCCTTATGCCCATGCAACACCCTGCATCGTCTGTGAAGAAGTCTGTCCTACTCCGAAGAAGGCTATATGGTTTGAAGAAGTGTTTGTGAAGGATAGGGACGGCAGGGAGATGACAGTAAAACAACCGAGGGTTGATCTTGAACTCTGCATTGGCTGTGGCATTTGCGAGGCAAAATGTCCTGTCGGAGGCAGCCCGCAATTTATGTGACAAGTATTGGCGAGTCAAGGTCAGAAACGAATCAGCTTCTGTTGTTTTAGTTGTTCTAATAATGCTCAGTCCAGATTATTCATAAATTTGTTGATCAATCAGAGCAGATACAGTATCGGAGCGGCTTTACAGAGTGTTCACCGCCCCAAGGCGGCTGACACTCTGTACCTCGGAGGTACGCAGAAGCGTACCGAGAATGAGCGATGATACTGCATCTGCTCTGCTCCTTCACGAGTGGTGAATAATCTGGGTTAGAAGAATCCAGGTAAAAGATGTAGTAAACTTTTATAATTATAAAACAAAAAAGGGGTATCAGCTTTCAATCAAGAATGGTAATTGAAGAATCTATCCTCATACACGCAAAGATGGATAAGGTCTGGGAAACCTTTACCAACCTCACCTGCTGGAAAGAATGGAATACCGTCATGGAGGATGTATGCACAAGAGAAAAATGTTTGTCTTGCGGAGGTGAGATTTCCTGTTGTTTCCGTCCGCTTGTATTTCTCGTGAAAGCTACTATAAGGATAGAGGAGGTAAAACCCTATGAGCACATTGTATGGTCAGCCAGGAAAAAAGGATTCTCTGCACGAAACATATTCACTTTCCAGAACAATGAAAAAGGGATAATCGTTACAAGCAGAGAAACTTTTTCCGGATTCATCGTAATGTTTTTTAGTTTCCTTCTTCCCAAAAAGAGAATGCGTACCCTCATACAGACATTTTTAAAAGATCTTAAGACAGCCTCAGAAAATCAATTCATCAAGTAGACTCTGTTAATAGTTTTAAAGTTTCTTCAAAAACAATGCGTGCTCCTGGTATGAGGCATACTTGACTTTTCTTCTTTTTCCAATACATATTCAGTGCCATGAACAGCAAGCGAATAAGGATATTAGGGGGAAAGCTTTGTTATGCTATTAATTATCCACCATCTTAAAAAGTTATTTAATACCCAAATCCAGCTATAAGAATTGTCATTGCGAGCGACGTGCGAGAAAGCGAGCAACCGGTAGCGATATTCTCTACCGTGTTCTGGAGCAAGCTCTGCAATCTCGCCTTTTCTGAAGACATAACGGTCGAAATGATCGTAATTACTAGGCTGAAATTGATACTTGCAATAGTTATCGCTGGAATCGGGTATCTTTTGGTTGTCATTGCCCAACTTGATTGGGCAATCCAGAAAAAAGAACTGGATTATCCGGTCAAGTCCCTGCGTCTCCGCGAGAGAATCTTAACCGGATAAACTACAACATTTGAACAGAGTCCTGATGAATAAAAGGCATATCCATGCACCAGTCACTTCAAGGCTAACTGCCTTTCATTGATTGCACCAGTTCAGGAAGACCCCTGTCCTGCTGTACAGCCATAACAGTGCTCACCAACGGTAATCTCTCTTCGGGAAAGGACTTGCATAATGAAAGTCTTTAATGTGCTGAGGACAATCGCTATGGAGATTCAGGCCTAATACCTGATTAAAATCGCAGTCGTAAAGCCTTCCATCCCAGCCAACGCTTATCAAAAATCTGCACATTAAGGCATCGAGAGTTCCGGGATTAAAGGTATTCATCAGTCGTCCTGTATATTTTTCGAGACTCTTACTCCTTACCAGATAATCCCTGAACCTGCCTATCGGCATATTCGTAAAGGTGTAGAGGTTATCAAAGGATATGCTGAACCTCGCCCCCAGTTCCCTTCGATAATCTTCCTCCAGTATCTTTTGGGAAGGCGCCAAAAAAGCTCCCGGAGGGTTATAGACAAGATTGAGTTTCCTGTCGGATGAACCATTTGCATATCCAAGCTCATTTAATTTCTTGAGCGCCATGATACTTTTTTGAAAGGTTCCCTTTCCCCTCACTCTGTCAACATCGTTCTCAATATAGTATGGAAGGGAAGCAACAACCTCAACAGAGTTTTCGCGGTAGAATTCCGGCAGATTCTCCATCTCTCTTTCGTAGAAAATGGTTAAGTTCGTCCGGACTATCACATGACATCCTCTATTTCTCGCTTCCACAATAAGGTATCTGAAATGAGGGTTTAACTCCGGAGCACCGCCTGTAATATCAATGGTGGGAATATCATTTTCCTCAATAACCCTGAGTATCGTGTCTACAGTTTCCCTGTCCATTTCCTGATTTCTCGAAGGCCCGCCTTCTATATGACAATGCTTGCATGTCATGTTACATTTATACCCAAGATTTACCTGGAGAATCTCTATCCCGCCGGAAATGAGGGGTTTCGATTGAATGCTTAATACCTTGTCTTTAAACTTCATAGTTCTTTATGCAATTCAATAATGCAGATGTTGTGAAAAAATTTATTTTCCGATACTTGACTTACCTTCGATAAATTGTTCACGGAATACCTTAGTGAATATAACGAATAAAGATATTTTAATAAATTCATCGAGTTAAATAAATTTTTGAGCAATGTCTGCATTATCGGGTTAATCTAAAGAGATATTTCATCCACAACATTATGAGCCTGAATGCCATGTATGAGTGAAGCCCCGCCTCTGACGGCAGAAGCTACATGAACGGCTTCTGTTATGTGTTCCATGCTCATCCCTTCTTCAAGGCAACTTTTTGAGTAGGCATCTATGCAATAGGGACACTGGATAACGTGTGCTACTGCAAGTCCTATAAGAACTTTTTCCCTTTTCGTCAAAATACCGGGCTCTAACGCCGAATTGTACCAGTCCATAAACTTTCTGAACAGCTCTGGTTTAAATTTCCCTATTTCACCAAATCTGTCTAAGTCTTCACCTCTGTAATATTCAGTCATAGTAGCCTCCTCCCTCTCTATCTAACTTCCTTGTAATATTTTACAAGTCTGTTGGGTGATATGTTTAAGAATGCAAATGAAACTGCAATTGTCCAGTCTCTCATGGTAGTGAACACAAGCCCTTCTTTCAGCCACCTCCTTGGTGATGTCTTAATTGGTGGCCTTACGAAAATAATCTTTCCTATCCTTTTAAGCCTCCGTGATATCTCGATATCTTCCATGAATGGGATATCAGCAAATCCGCCTATCTGTTCAAAAACCTTTCTCTTCATAAATATACCCTGATCACCATAAGGGATGGAACTTATCCGGGACCTCAGATTCGCTCCATACTCTATAATCCTAAACCGCAATCCTGGATGATCAATGCGGAGGTCGAAAGCACCTGCCGCAACCTTGCTGTCCTCCACCACCTTTCTTATTGTCCCAAAACCTTCATGAGGCAAAGTGCAATCAGCATGCAGGAAAAGCAGTATTCCTCCATCTGCCCGCTCAGCACCAAAATTCATCTGATGTCCCCGTCCTCTTCTGGTTACATAAACCTTATCGGTAAATTGACGGGCGATGAAAACTGTCCTATCAGTACTTTCACCATCAACCACGATCAGTTCTTCTCTATCAGTAACAGGAATCGACGAGAGGGTTTCACCGAGGGTTCTTTCTTCATTCAATGTTGGTATTATTATTGATATCTTAATCGGTATTAACCTCCTCCGCTGTGAAGAACCTTACGGCCGAGACCGCAGGGCGTCAGAAATTGAATATTTGTTTTCAGTGCATTCCCGCTTGCGGAATCCTTGACTTGTTCGGGATCGCAAGAAAGATTTGACAAGCCAGAATGACGATATAACTGCGGCAGAGACCGCAGTTAATTTATAAAATAATGAAGTACTTCCCGGCCAGTTCCATTACCCGCATGCCCTGCCCTTCAGATTGAAGAAAAACCTTAATGCCTTTTTCACCTTTTCAGAAAATATCTTGCTGGAAAAGAATGTTCCGATGACCCTCTTATTAATCTCTCCGAGAGTCGGATAAGGATGAATCGCAGATGCGATGGTCGAAAGTCTGACCTTTCCGTTCATGATAGCTACCCATTCACTCACCAGATCTCCAGCACGGGGACCGAGAATCTGGATGCCTATGGGTTTTTCCTTTCTGTCGAGGAGAAGCTTTATTTTTCCTTCTTCTTCCCCTTCTGCAAGACTTCTATCATTGAGCTTAAACTCCTCTGTCCAGACAGAATAATCCACGCCTGCTCCTTTAGCCCGCTTTTCGTTCATCCCGATGCTCGCGAGTTCCGGGTCAGTATAGGTGCACCATGGCAGGTTAGTGTAATCAACTTTCCTTGGCAAATGAAGAATAGCATTGCTGAGTACGATCCCACCTTCATACCCTGCCGCATGGGTAAACTGATAGGCCCCTGTTGTATCGCCGGCGGCGAATATATGCCTGTGATTTGTCCTGAGCCGGCTGTCTATCTTCAACCCCTTCTTATCAAACTCAACTGAAATGCCCTCAAGTCCGAGACCTTTCAGGTTTGCCTGTCTCCCAACTGCAATGAGTATAATCTCTGCCCTCAGACTTAAGGTTTTACCTTCGCTGTTTTTAATCACAACTTCCTTTTCACTGCCAAGGTCTTTGATGCTCAGGGTTGCAGATCCTAAACAAAATGTTATGCCCTCAGAAATAAGAATATTCAAGAGCTGGTCTGCCATATCTTTGTCCTCAGCACCGAGAATCTGATTACCCAACTCAATCACGGTAACCTGTGTTCCGAGCCGGTTGAATGCCTGGGCCATTTCGATAGATACGGGTCCTCCTCCGATGGCGATCATGGATTTTGGAAGCTTATCAAGGGAAAAGAGCTCTTTATTTGTGATATAAGGAGTTCTGTCAATCCCTTCAATAGATGGGATGGCTGGTGAAGAACCAGTCGCAATAACCCAGGTCTTCGCAGAATAGCTCCTGCCGTTGAGACGAACAGAGTGTTCATCTATAAAGCTCGCGTTTCCGAATTCAACTTGTGCTCCGAGTTTGCAAAACCTTTCCTTTGAATCATATTCTTCTATCACACGGATAACAGACTGTATTCTTCTTGCCACCTCCTGATAATCAACTGGCTTGGGGTCAACCGGAGGAAGACCATATTTACCAGCGTTCTTCATAAGATGGTAGACATGAGCAGTCTTGATAAGCGTCTTGCTCGGAACACATCCATAATGAAGACAGTCTCCGCCCAGTGCATTTTCCTTTTCGATGAGCAGGGTCTTTGCGCCAAACTGGGAAGCCCCGGATGTAACCGTTAGTCCTGCGGCTCCACCCCCAAGGATCCCGATGTCAAAATCGTAAGTTGCCATATCGGTCCTCCTTATTTAAACATTATATTTTCAGATTTCTTTGATTTATAAAAAGCTGGCAGTTTCTTTGTTGTAACCGGAAAAAAGCCTAAGAATTGTTAGAGCGCACAACCTGTAAATTCAACCTTATTTTCCTGTCACTTTTACATTCACTGAATGAAGTCCCTTTGCGCCGTCAGGAAAAGATCCCCAATAGCTTTCCAAAAAGGGATGGGGATTCCTGCATTTTCCCGGAACGGTCAATCCCACGAACAGTTATCGTATAATCTCCTTCTTTCGACGGCGTCCAGTCATATCTCCAGAGCGCCCATGACCACTCTGAGAGTGGCTTTTTAATTTCCGCTTCCTTCCAGGTTTTTTTATTGTCGAGTGAAATCTGTACTCTGCTTATGCCATATCTCCCTGCAAACGCAATTCCTCCGATGACATAGTTGCCGATCGGTATCTTCTTTCCTTCCATAGGCATGAGAATCTGAGATTTGATAGGAATTATTGCATCATCAGACCATCCCCTTTTCTCCCAGTATCCCTTGAAATTGTAATTGACAAGTTCAATCTTCGAAAGCCATTTGACATGCTTCATTCCGTAAATACCCGGGACTATAACCCTGAATGGATAACCATGTTGCTTCGGTAAAGGTTCTCCGTTCATCCTGAAAGCAAGGAAGACGTCATCTGAGAACGTGCCAATGTATAAGGTATACTGTCTGTGTAACCCTCTTCTGCATAAAAGGCAGCCTTTACGATTCCTTCCTTTGGCAACGCTCTATCCAGAACCTTTCTGAGGGTCACACCCTCCCAGAGTGCATTACCGATAGAATCACCTCCTACTGGATTGCCAATGCATTCAAGGGTAACAAACCCGGTTTTATCCTTCATCTTTTCAAGATCACTCATGCTGAGCACAGAAGGATTCTTTACGAGTCCTTCTATGCGCAACCTGAATGCTTCGTAGTTATGTCAGGTACCTTATCCGAATAGGTAGTAATATAGAATTCATCATTCGGGGTGATCTCCTTTGCCATGAAACCTTTGAAATTTACTGTTCCTTTCATGAGGAGTTGATGGGTGGTCATCTCGCTTTCGGCTTCGGCATACTGATATATGCTGTCATAGATGGAAACACCGAAGCCAAGACCTAACGTTCCTAAGCCCATCATCCTGAAGAAATCCCTTCTGGTACAGCAATTTTTCATGGTAGCCTCCCATTCTGTTAAAAGAAAAAACAATCATCGGACAGTGTCATTACACTCCAAAAGATAAGTTCAGCCTCTATGATTTACCCTTCTCAAGAATTTCGATATGATCAGGTATATTGGGAACGACACAGAGGAACTCAAAAGGTTCATCCCCTTCTGCTCTATACCAATGGGGAATGCCCCTGGGTATAAACACAATGTCACCGCTTTTCACCGCGTAGACAACCTCTCCGATTCCAACTTTGGCCTTTCCCCTGAGTACAAACTGCTCGTGTTCTACACAATTTGTGTGGTTTGGCATACCGTCCGCATAATGAAGCGCCTCATTGCGAAGTTTGGGGCATCAGCAGATCCGATAAGAATCTGCATCGAAGGAATACCTGAACCTGCCTGCACAGGTTTCTTTGGTAGAGTGTCTGCAGAAGTAACAATCACTTTGTTCTTTTCGTCCATTGTCAATGCCTCCTTATCCTTTATCTACATGCATTAAGTATGCAGATATCGCCAAAAATATATCTTTCTCCTCACGCATGGTTTCTGAGCATCAACTCCAGGGGATGCGGATTGAGATAATACTGTTTTTGCAGATACGGCTCATCGAACTTCCGGACATAATGCTTGACCAAGACTATGGGAACGATAAGAGGAATATATCCCTTATGATAATTCTCAATAACTTCAAGCAATTCCTTTTTGTCATCAGAAGATAGCTGATTTTTAAAGTAGCCAACAATATGTTGTAAAACGTTTGTATTCTTTTTGACAGTAGCGACCAATCTCAGGCATTCCATCAGGAGGTTTACATATTCAGCATTGAGGTCTTCAGGTTTGTTTTGTTTCGGTTTTGCAATTAGTTGACCAAGGACACTAAAATGCCTGGGACTATGCGAGAGAATGAGAAGCTTGTGCTCGGTGTGAAATGCAACCAGATCCCTGATGAGACCACCTTTCTTTATAAATTCCTGCCATCTCTTATATACAAAGACCCTCTCGATAAAGTTCTCCCGCAAACCCGGATCATGAAGCCTGCCATCATCGATAACAGGGATGACAGGGAATTTGTTCATAAAGGCCCTCCCAAATAAGCCGACGCCTCTCTGACTCGGCATTCCGGATAAAGTATAGACTTTTACGCCTCCTATGCCTGAACTGGGAGATCTGCTTTTAAATATGAACCCGCAGAGTTCTTCTTTCTCAAGCTCTTTGAGTTTTCCCTCTGCCCATTTGAGCATGCCTTCTGTGTGGTCAATTCCCGTGCGGATAGTTATAAGCCGCGGGGAATCCGGATCACCTACTAACCGCATAGGCTCTCTGGGAACAGGAAGTCCATATTCTACTTCCGGGCAAACAGGCACCCACTCAAAATACTGCCCGAGTGTATCTGTTATGTACCGATCAAGTTTATGCCCTGCATCATAGCGGACTTTCTCTCCGAGAAGACAGGAACTTATCCCGATTTTAATTTTTCCCATATTGCTCATCTCTTTTTTGCTTTCATTTCCTCAGCAAGTCTTTTGAGCACCGCTTCAAGAGGAAGCGGATCTCTTCCGGTAACTTCTCTGAAGCGATTGTGCGAAGGTACTGTATTACTCCTCAGACCTTCTGCAAGTGCAGTTCCAACGCTATTGGGAACCCCTGTGATCAATTGAATCCAGAGGGCAGACAAATGTATGGCAAAGAGGGGAACAGGGATAATGATATTTTTAATCCCTCGTACTGCTTTTCCGCAGCGGGCAAGGAGGTCACGATACCTGACAATGTCAGACCCTATTTCAAAAATCTCGTGCCCTTGAACAGGCTTTGAAATCAATCCTGCAAGAACACTTGCCGCATCTTCCAGTGCAATAGGTGCGCATAGAGAGTTAAGCCACCTTGGAGTAATCATTACGGGAAGACGCTTTGCAAGATAGTACACAATAAGATAAGACGCACTGCAGGTAGCCAAAAGGATGCTTGCTCTCACTTCCCCAACAGGTATCCCATATGACGCAAGTGCCTCTCCTGTCTTCATCCTGCTTGTTAGATGAGGTGATGCCTGTTGGCTTACCGGAATAATACCACCGAGATAAATGATTTTCTTAATCCCGATCTTTTGAGCTGCACGGCCTGCTGAGTGCGCCAATTGTACATCGAGTTGTTCAAAATCTTTTGCTCCAAGTGAATGAATAAGATAGATCAAGACATCAGCGCCCTGGAGAAAATTCTCTGTGCTCGATAGGTCTTTTAAGTCTACCTGTCTCCACTCAAGACGATCATGTCGGAGAGTTTCCGCATCCTGTTTCTTGCGATATGAGGCTATGACTTCATAGTGCGGAAATTCAAGAAGCTTCTTGATAAGATGCCGTCCAACACATCCCGGCGCTCCTAAGATTGCAATATTCATATATTTCCCCTTATTTAAGGTTTCCTAAATTTTATCCAAATTTGATTGAGATTGAAACATAAAATAGTATAATTCATAAGTTACTATGGCTTATCAATTCATCATTTTTATCGCTATTGTTCAGTCAATACTCTTTCTGGCACATTGGTTTTTATATAGAACTGTAGTTTCCTTCCTCGCTCTGACAAGTCCAAGCGTTACGCTGCCCTTGAAAATAGTTCTATTTCTCTTTTCTATAAGCCTTGTTTCAACTTCTTTTCTGGTCTTTCGTTATCCCAATGTTCCGGTCAGAATAGTTTATGTATTAGCTGCTTCATGGCTGGGATTTTTAAATTTCTTTGTTTTGGCATCTCTTTCTTCCTGGATAATATATATCGCAGTTCGAACACTTTCTTTTTCTCCGGACCGCAAATTCTTAGCCTGCATACTGTTTGGCTTTGCAATAGTAGTCGGCATATACGGAATTGTTAATGCCAGAACCACGCGCATCACCAACATGACTATCAAACTCCATGACTTACCGGATTATTGGCGCGGCAAAACTGCGGTATGGATAAGCGATATTCATTTGGGTGCAGTGAGAAGATACGGGTTTGCCAAAGATATTGCCAATAGAATTCAACAGTTGAAGCCCGATCTGGTTTTTATCGGCGGAGATTTATTTGATGGTGGAACGGTTGACCTAAATGGTTTTATGGAACCGTTCTCCAGAATATCTGCTCCAGAAGGTGTTTATTTTATTACCGGAAACCATGAAGAATTTTTTGACCATGTTCAATACTTAGAGGCGGTGAGGCAGGCGGGGATTACAGTATTAAACAACGAAATGGTAAACCTGAAAGGACTCCAAATAATTGGAGTTGATTACAGGGATTCACAGAACAGGCAAAAATATGAGATGATTCTCAATGGTATTAAAATCAATCCAAACTTGCCCACCATTTTGTTGAAACATTCTCCAACTAATTTAGACATAGCTCATAAAAAAGGGATTACTCTACAACTTTCCGGCCATACTCACAAAGGACAAATATTTCCGATCAATTTCATCACCGGACTTGTGTATCATGGTTATGATTACGGCTTTAAGAAATTCGGAGATTTGCAAATTTACACTTCAAGCGGCGTTGGCACCTGGGGCCCACCCATGCGCGTCGGCAACATCCCCGAAATTGTAGTTATAAAATTTGAATAGCAAGCACCTATCGATATGAGAGTTTTATTTATTGATAATCTGGGAAGTGTCTCTCTGACTTTTTTCGAGAGGAAAGAGCAAAGAGGCGTAAAATACTTAGGCATGAGCGGAAGAACGATGCTGAACTTCTCACTATTTGTGGCAAGATGGGAAAAAATAAGACCTCTAAAATGACCACGTTACCTCCCAAGATTGGGTATCGCGATAAGTATCAGCATTAACATATATTTGACCCTTTGACTGCACTCCGATGCCTTTCCCTTTATCATCAACCATTCTTACGATATCACTACTTACAATTATATGTTCATAGAGCTTAAACCCATTTTCATCGAGAAATGTGAGTGTGAAGTGAGGGATACCACGCCGAAAGGAATTTTCAAGCTCCTTAGGGAAACCGGACATTTTAAACTGATAGGCCAATTCGCCATCACGCCATGTCGTGGAAAGCTTAAATGTGGAGTTGTCCAATGAGGGCACTGTGATGGATGGCCAAATGCGTGGTTTTCTAAGTGGTTCATTTTTAACCATTTCACGTTTCTGCTTATAGGAATAAATACCCCATCCGATTATTGAAAGGAGCGCAATAGCCAACATGATTGCGACAGCAATTTTGAGTGCTCCGATGAAAAAAGATTTTATTTTGTTCATATTTTCACTAACAAAGAATATGCACTCAACCAGTGTTGATAACAGATGAACTTGAAATTAGAAAGACCCAACATGTTTGTAATGTTAAATCTTTAACTACAGGTAAATGTGTATCCTTCCTGAAAGAAAAGAAGTCATACATAGTCATCTAAATGAAATTCTTGCCATATATCAGGGTGCTCTTTTTTCAGTTTGATTTGTCCATCTTTATTGATTATAAACCAACATTTCACCCCATATTTGTCTTCTTCAAAGGATTCTCCATGATATAGGCCAAGATGATTATTTACTATGGTTTGAGCAAAGTCCATCAAAATAGACGGTTCTGTTTTTTCAATTACATCAAATTGTTCCTCGATTGAAAACTTGCCTCTACCGGGCTGTTTTAGAAATACAGAATCAAATTCTTTGCATGTGGCCATCTCCTCTGAATCATGGGCAAGAAACCAAAGCAAAATAACAGGAGTATAAAAATTCAGAGAATCTTTCCCTGCTTTTCTGATAAGTAACTCTTTGTTAATGATGGCGTGGGCAAAGAAATAAGCCTATTGTTTACTAAGCGTATATATAACTTTCTTGCTTGATAGGCTTGACGGGGACATTTGTATTTAATCCTATATGGTCTTTTTTAATATACTGATGAACAGGAGTTGTAAGACCGTGTTTAATCGTAGCATTATAACTTCTGAATGAATCCATATATTTTTCGCGAGCATTTAAAACATCATATACTGTCCCACTAACAAAGATTTCTTGACCTTCATCAGCATTATCCATGATTCTACTTGCAAAATTTATCCCCGATCCTGCTATATTGGTTCTTCCATTAATGTCTTCGATTATATTATCAACATTTTCATTAATTCCTATTCTTACACCAAACCGCCGCCTTTCGTCGCTTTGATTCTCATTGTAACTTGCAATCTTGGCTAAAATATCAAGGGATATAAGCATATGAATATCAAAAGGCAACTCTCCCCTCATGGCTAAGCAAATGCCATCTCCAGTTGATATATAAATAATATTATCTATTAGAAGCTTATGGTTTTGGACAGACTCTTTTATAATTTTGTTTAGCTGGTTTATAACCTCGGACTGAAATGCTTTACACTTCTTTTTGTAAACTTTATCACATCCAGAAAAATATATTTGAAGTTTGCTGTAAGTTCCGCCATCATAACTCCTTATTCTATTTATATGCTTGCCTTAACCAGCGTCGGGCAATTAGCAATATATAAAATCAAACCCTGCTTACTCCGTCGTTTGGTTGAAGGCGGTGTTAGGCATGATTTATGTCACTCAAGTCTTTCAAAGATATCATGCCGCAGAAATAATTTGTAATCGCCTCTGCTTACTCTTGAAGGAGGATATGGTTTTGATGCAACATCTACGCGCGAAAGGCCACGCCCTTGAGCAATGCCTTTCTCTCCAGGTTTGACATAAACACCAGATTCATTATTATCCCAATCATTTCCAGTGGCAGTTAAAATGAAACCGTCATTATCGAAAAGAGAATAGCCACCATAAGCATAAATTCCCCTCTTGCTCTTGTTCTCCAGAACTCTCTCAGCCCCACTCAATGTCGTCATAAGATTTAGTTTTATCTGTGTGTCTTGTCGATTGCAGAAAGGCATAACCAGATTCAATGACCTCTACAGAATACGGTTTTAAATTAGGTTTAATATTCTCAGGTGACTCACCCACTTCTTTAACCCTTGTCCAGCCCTGCTTATTATCCGGTGGGGATGGTGCAGGCTTGACTTCCCCAAGTGTGCGCGCATCCTTTTGTAAGTATGACAAATTCATGCTTCTCAGTTTTCGTTTTCCATTTGCCGAGTGCAACATCATGATTCGAACAGCCGCACAATAAAAATAGAAGGGCTATCAAAATTGAAGTTGTTTTAGTCATATTTTTGTCTAACAATAATTATACGGCCCCTGTATTTTTCAGATTCATAACGTAAATATAGCAGAATTCTTATCGTTTCAATGTTTTTACCGCCCAATAAATGAACCGCCCGATTAAATAAACAGCATAAAGGAAAATGACTATATAAATTATTGTGTCGTATTTAATGAAATTCTTTTGTCTACCTTCTGAATCATAATATCGCTGAATTGGCCTGTGGCCTAAGGGACACTTCCCTATTTTTGTTTAAGGGCTAAGGGGACACCTCCCTATTTTTGTTTTATACGAACCACATTTAATTTTTACCTTTTTTTATAAATTCCCTCAAAATATTATTTATTAATGTCTGATATCCTATCTTTTTTTCGCTGGCGATCTTCTTAAGATAAAGCAATATGTCATTATCAAGTCTCATGGAAGTAGAAATTTTCCTGGGTCTGTAAAATCTCCCCCTGATGCCTTTAGAAAAATCATATTCTTCTTTCAGTTCAAAATCGTCCTTTTGCTTAATTATTGATGTTTTCATATTGTTCCCTTTCTTTTTTGGTGGCTCTTCTTGCCGTCACAATTCTTACACAAAATGAAGGCACAAATCCAAATTGCTTGTAGATCTCCTGTGCCTGTGCGGTCTTCATAAAATTGAGAAATTTTTTCGGCGTTCTCAGGGTATGGGGCGTTCTTTAGCTGTGCTATATAGTAATTCACCTTATCCCGCTGATCCAAGCCTTCGCCAGCCTCTATAGCTTCAACCTTAAGACCCACGCTCTGGGCATTCCTGACCCCTGTCGCCGAGACCGGCCCAACATCCACTGTGCCTTTTTTCATCCTCAAGGGTGTCTCTCTATGATGAACAATCGTCAGGATTGTAGTTCCTTCAGCCCTTTTATCATCCATGATCTTCTTTACCAGTGCATCACCCCCTGCACTTCTATACATATCGGTGATATATCGAGTGATGTCCTCCATTGATCCCGGCTGGGAAATTCTCACGTCATCACGGCCAAGATCGTGCACCGTTTTTATGCTTTTCGAATTCCCTTCGGGAACCATTAATACTATTCTGTTGTGGAGATAAATAAAGTAGTCATCAATATATTTTTTGTGAAATAGTTCCTTCATCGCGTCTTCTGTTACAGCAGTATAGACATCAGGCGTTACTCTTATTTCTTTCTCGCCAAACTTGGCGCCACCCGCAAAAATCTGTTTCAGTTCCAGGCCGGAAGGAAGCGTTTCATAAAAAATTGTTTTGATTTTCGGGTATTCCTGCTGAAAGAGATTAAGAAGGTCATCCATAACCATAAACTGGTTACCAGCCATGAAAAGTACAAGGTCAGCACTATCCATGTATTCCAGACCGTGAAGGTCAGCACCACTGCTCAGCGGAATCTCCGGTAAAAAAGTATGTTCGTTATTCACAGTAAAATATTATAAAGAAGCTTTATGCTTTTTCAAGGGTTCAAATTACCTCACGTAAAATCTACACGAAATGATACTTGACAACTGATAATTAATTGTAGGACGAGACCACTCATATCAAACAAGGTGATTCTTGGGCAATGGCAAGGAATCTTTTC
>CAWCKM010000011.1:0-29074 GCA_963796125.1 Nitrospirota bacterium | reverse complement strand
CTTAATCTGGAGATAATAGTTGCCTAATTACGACTTTGAGGCATTATCACCCATAGACTTTGAAATATTAGTGCGAGACCTCTTACAGGAGGAACTTGGGATTATGTTAGAAAACTTCAAGCGCGGCCCAGACAGCGGAATAGATTTAAGATACTGTCCGAATAAAGATCATACGCTAATTGTTCAATGTAAACATTATGCTGAATCATCATTTGCTCAATTGCGACGTGTCATTAAGGAAGAATTAGAGAAACTAAAAAAGCTTGACCCTGAGCGGTACATTGTAGCGACGTCTTTAGGACTAACCCCAAATAATAAAGATGAAATCAGTGAAATTTGCGAGCCTTACATTAAATGCCCAGCAGATATACTTGGCAGGGATGATTTAAACGGTCTTCTATCCAAATTTCCTAAAATTGAGCGTCATACATTTAAGTTATGGTTATCCAGCATGGCTGTCTTTGAAGAGGTATTACATAGCAAAGTAAAGAATGTTTCACACGCTTCTCTTGAGAGAATATGTCTTCACGCTAAGTATTATGTGCAAAACAAAAGCTTCCAAGAAGCTTTAACCATTTTAGATAAACACCACTTTCTGCTCATCGCTGGCATCCCCGGCATCGGTAAGACTATGCTTGCAGAAATGCTTTGCCTCTATTTCATTGATCAGGGCTATGAAATGATCAAAGTTTTAAGTGATATCTCCGAGGCTTGGGCTATTGATCCTACAAAGCAAAAGAGAATTTACTGCTATGATGACTTTCTCGGCCAGACCTCTCTGACTGACAAACTGAATAAAAATGAGGAGCCAAAAGTTATTGGATTTTATCTCTACAATTAAAGAATCTAAAGTGTCAAAATTGATACTGACAACAAAGAGAATACATACTTAACCAGGTGCGACTAATCTATGAAAAAATTGCACGTGAGCGATTCGATGGCGAAACATGTGTCGTCGATTTGTCCAAGTACACCCGAATGAATCGCGCAAAAATACTCTTTAATCATATCTATTTCTCTAAACTGCCATATGAGTACAAAGAAGCTCTGCTACGTGAAAAAAACTACCTGAAAATAATTGATCACAAGAACTATAACCCAAGAATTATTGACTTAATGACTCAGTCTGTCAAGAATTCAGCATGTTCGAGCAGAAAACTATATTAAAAGCTTTCTCACCACAAATTTAGACAATCCGATGACAATATGGAGACATGCCTTCGAAAAACAATTATCAGCGGCATCAGAGAAAACCTTCTAATAGTTTTGCTAACCTTACCAACAGAAGTTTTCTTGGAGGATTTACAAGAGGCATTTCAGTCTTTCCATCTACAACAGTCAAACCGATATAACTATAGCATCTCGTCACAAGACTTTATGCATGCTCTCAAAGAATTAGAAGCGAATTTCATTGTTAGTGAACGATCAAGAGATAAAATAATAATCCGTTTCCACAATCCTTCCCTACACAATTTCTGAAAAACTATCTTTCAGAGGATGAATTGCTTGTCACGGATTTAGTTACATCGGCCCTTTTTTTTGATAAGGCATCGTTCTTATGGGAATGCAACAAAGGTGACTCAAGGGTACCGTCGCCTTAAAGACATGTTTTTCACGCATTCAGAAGATTTTATCTCGTTATTAGGTAGAACCCTTAATTCAAAAACTTGCAGATTAATTAATTACGTCACTGGAAACTCACGATATAAAGACAGGTGGACAGCATCTTTTGAGTCAAGAGCTACTCTCGTTGCTGAAGTGGCTGCTGTTATTGAGGTTCATGCAGCGAAGAGATTGTTGGACGAAATACTCAGAGTTCTAGAAGAGCGACTTGAAAAAGGCAACAGCAAGCCTGAGGCTCTTACTGGATTACTTAGAAGGTTAAAAGAATTGAAGCTTATTGATTTTGACACGCATATATCCCTGCTTGAAAAAGCGAAAGGGTATTTACTTAATCATTTAGAATGGTGGGATGAGTTTAAGGCATTTTGTGATTTTGAAAAAGCCTTTACCGACCTTGTCACTGACGAAGACAGACAATTTGTAATAAAAAAGTTCAGAACTGTCGCATATAGTGATTGGGATTATTCATCTGATGCACCCGATAACTATCGAGACGATGCTAATCAAATTCAATCCATCTCGAAAAAACTCGGCATTGACATGACAAGCGAGTCAAGGAATTAGAAGATAAGGCAGACGACCTCGATGCTTCCGGTGAATACGCTTCAGATGAGCACGATTATGAGTACGGGAGTAGTCAAGCAGGTGGATTATTGCAGCGATAAGGAAATCGATTCAATATTTGAGACTCTGAAAAGCCGATAGGGTCACATCGTCATTATTAATAATTCATTTTCAAAAGAAATGCTCCTAATTGTCAGGTTCAATGATTGTGAGGACTACTGTGAGTATGTTGCGTTTATTTCCGGACATCGAGAAGATGTTTCGTGTAAAGTTGAATCTCATTTACTGCAACTATCCCCCCCAAAACTTTCCTATCTGCCAGAACATTTCATATTTTTCTGCTACTACTGAAAAGCGAAGGGCATAGAGCATACGGCATAGAGTTTCAAATCTCTCCGCTCTCAGTGAAATATGTCAGAGGATATCAACAAGGCAGAAAAGCTCAGCAGGCTTTATTATGCAAATCTTTCATCATTAGCAGAAAAGATTGATCTGGTAAGTGTGAAAAAATTGGATATACTATAGACAGAGATGTCAGAGCCTGAGGAAAAGATTAGAGAACAGTTGCCCCCGATTGATCTGTCTGCCCCGAGTTTGACGGAAACTGCGACGTTTGCGCTCGGCTGATTCTGGGGGCCGGACTCCCGGTTCGGAGTCGTTGAAGGTATTGTCCGAACACGGCAGGCTGAAAAAGGCAGACTGGAAGAGGCAAAGAAAAAAGGGACAAAACAGAAGAGGAGTACCAAATAGAGGTAATTGTTTCTGATATAATTAGTCAGATAAATACTATGCAGAGTGTCTTTAAATCTTTACTCATACATTCTTGTATAGGCTGTCATTCCGGCTTGCTTGCCCGCCGTCCTTTTGGAGGGTCCGGAATCTTTCTTGCTTTTTGAAGAAGGATTCCCGACGCGCTTCACTTGCGGGAATGACATACATATTTATTTACGACGTTGTATATTAAAAACGGAGGTCAAGTGGCGGAATATGCTGTTTTAAAAAATGCGCCCATCATCGAAGCGCTTATTGATATCCGCATCAGAATGAAAGATGACCTCCGTGTTGAGCATTTTGACACTCTCGCGAATTCAATCTCAACTGAGTATCCCGAGAAAAAAAAGCGCCACAGGTGGGAAGGCAAACTGGAATTCAAGAAGGGTGAACAACCCTTTTCTGACATCGCAGAGACTGTTGATGGCTACATTTTTCATCTGCCGACAAAAAGCAAATTCTCCAGACAAGACTGGATGGGTTTACCTTCAGCAGGCTTAAACCTTATGAGACATGGGACAGATTTCGTGATGAAGCGCAGAGGTTATGGAAGAAATATTCCGAGATAACCTCTCCTGAAATTACACGAGTTGCTGTGCGGTTTATCAATAAACTGGAAATCCCTCTCCCGATCAGAGATTTCAGCGATTATCTTACGGCATCTCCTTCTGTACCGGCAGGCTTGCCTCAGGGTGTCAGCGGGTTCTTGACTCGCATAGTAATTCATGAACCTTCAATTGATGCTTCAGCCATTATCACACAGACATTAGAACAGATCGTTAATCCCGATATTCTTCCCATATTTCTGGATATCGATGCATTTAAACAAAAACCGGAAGGGATAAGCGAAGAAGAGGCATGGCAGATACTTGAGCATTTGCGCAACTTTAAAAATAAGATTTTCTTTGAAAGTATAACCGAAAAAGCAAAGGAGTTGTTTCTATGAATATTGTTTTACAGAGCAGGTATTCACCCGGCATCTATCGCAACTCTGAATTCAGCAAAAAAGCGTTCTGGCAATCCACCGCGTCAATCGGAAGACCTGTTGAAGAAGCGATTGAATCGTTGATCGAACTTTACCGCCAATGTTCTGAAGCAGATTGGGATGGATACGGGGCGAACCCTGTATCGAAGGAATCAATCTACGAAGCTGCGGAATTTATTTATCTGCTCCCTTCCGGCTTTCCCATGCCGAATATCTTGGCTGAACCATCCGGTGAGATAGCGTTCGAATGGTATAAAAACAAAAGGATGATTTTTATCATAAGTTTTAACGGTAAGAACATGATTACCTATGCAGGGATATTCGGCAGCAATAAAACGCATGGGACTGAGTATTTTAGCGATACAATCCCGCCGGTCATCCTTGAAAACCTCAGGCGTTTGAATTCATGAGGAAACATATTTTTGGTTAACGTAGACCCTGATGAGCCGCTGGCTCGCTTTATTCTAAACAAGAGCGATTACAGGGCCGACGGTACAGTCCGCCATCGTCTTTTTCTTCCATCTCCAAAAACCGGTCAAACATCGGTCTTTCGGATCGATGGACTTGTCAGAAAATGAAATCTGGGAAATAGGTGATCTTGAAGTCGCACAAAAACGAAAACCGCCTTTATATCTCATAGGACGAGCTGATATTTTTGTCCGGCAAGTTCTAAACAACAGGGTTGCATATTGATGCTGACGATATCCCTCCACGCCACGCCAACATTACCAACTGGCCGACAGAGCAATCAGCTCAGAGATTAATAGCAATGGAATTAGCAGGTATGGCTCAACTTCACTTGAAGTAATCATGCTGATGTACTACCAAAAGAAAATATGAAGAAACGTATTTCAGAAATACCAAAAAAATCGTCCACGAGAAAAGCTCCAGCAAAAAGGAGCAGAGAGTATCTGACCTCGAATTAATGGCCATCCTTTTGGGCAGAGAGGTGCAGGGTCAGACTTGATTATTGACTTAGTCTGAGAGTATTGACTTACAGAAGAAACATGCATACTGGTCAGTTTATACAAAAACGTTTGCTTCTGTGAGTCTGTTGCGTTTATTTCCGGAACATCGAGAAGATGTTTCGTGTAAAGTTGAATCTCATTTACCGCAGCTCACCCCAAAAAACTTTCCTTATCTGCCAGAACATTTCATGTTTTTCTGCTACTACTGAAAAGCGAAGGGCATAGGGCATAGAGCATAGAGTTTCAATCTATCCGCTCTCAGTGAAATATGTCAGAGGATATCAACAAGGCAGAAAAGCTCAGCAGGCTTTATTATGCAAATCTTTTAATCATTAGCACAAAAGATTGATCAGGTAAGTGTGAACGGTTGAGTTTACGCTTCATCTCAAGTACCCGAACGAAAAAGATCTTATCAACTCAACTGCTGCGGCACAGTGCAAATGGATACCTCGCAGGCTACGGCACATACACCGGCCTCACGAAGGAGTTGAGCGGTTTAGGCCTGTCTGTAAGATCGGGAGAAAGGCTGCTTGAGATTGTGCGTACCTATCAGCAGCGTGAATGGAAATCTACCTGCCAGATTAGATATTAGATTTTTCTATGCCCTGCAACTCGTGGCATGCTGGGTCAGGCAGACAGTATTTTAGTATAATTAAAGAGCGCCTATGGCTTATCGATTCATTATTTTCATCGCTATTGTTCAATCAATACTCTTCCTGGCACATTGGCTTTTGTACAGGACTGTAACTTTTTTCTTCAATCTTACTGTCCCAGGTTTAACTACGCCTTTAAAAATTATCTTATTTCTGTTCTCTATAAGTCTTGTTGGAACTTCTTTCCTGGTTTTCCGCTATCCCGATGTTCCGGTTCGAATAGTTTACGTGATAGCTGCTTCATGGATAGGTTTTTTAAATTTCTTTGTCTTGGCATCTCTTTCTTCCTGGGTAATGTATTTCGCAGCTCAAACTCTTTCTTTTTCTCTGGACCGCAAATTGTTAGCCTGCATACTGTTTGGTTTAGCGATAGTAGCTGGTATATACGGAATTGTTAATGCAGGAACCACGCGCATCACCAACATGACTGTCAAACTCCATGACTTACCGGATTATTGGCGCGGCAAAACTGCGGTGTGGATAAGCGATATTCATTTGGGTGCAGTGAGAAGATATGGGTTTGCCAAAGATATTGCCAATAGAATTCAACAGTTGAAGCCCGATCTGGTTTTTATTGGAGGAGATTTATTTGACGGTGGAACGGTTGACCTGAATGGTTTTATGGAGCCGTTCTCCAGAATATCTGCCCCAGACGGTGTTTATTTTATTACCGGAAACCATGAAGAGTTCTCTGATCCTGCCCGATATTTAAAGGCGGTGAGGCAGGCGGGGATTAAAGTATTAAATAACGAAATAGTAAATATAAAAGGACTCCAGATAATTGGAGTTGATTACAGGGATTCACAGAACAGGCAAAAATATGAGATGATTCTCAATGGTACTAAAATCAATCCGACCTTGCCGGCAATTCTGCTGAAACATTCTCCGACTAATTTAGACATAGCTCATAAAAAAGGGATTGCTTTCCAACTTTCCGGCCATACTCACAAAGGACAAATCTTTCCAATCAATTTTATTACCGAACGTGTATATCATGGCTATGATTACGGGTTCAAGAAATTCGGAGATTTGCAAATTTACACTTCAAGCGGCGTTGGTACCTGGGGCCCACCCATGCGCGTCGGAAATATCCCTGAAATTGTAGTTATAAAATTTGAATAATATTTGCTGACTTGCCCTTTTACGATTTCTTTCGCTCCTGGCGACGGCGACCTGCCTTTTCAGAATCATGCAGGATACCGCCCGTACGCGATGGTTTTTCTTTCGGGTGTATTTCCCGATAGTCTTTTCTCTGTGGCTGGGCAACTTTCTTTATATCATGCCTCGGCTTCTTGCGATAACCGGTTACTATCATTTCCTCTGTCAGTGGCATAACCGGTATCTTCTGTCCGATTAATTCCTCGATGTCCGGAAGGGAGTGGACGTATGCCTCGCAGGCAAGGCTTATCGCCCTGCCACTTGCCCCGGCACGGGCTGTTCTGCCAATCCGGTGTACATAGTCTTCTGAATCCTGGGGAAGGTCGTAGTTGATCACATGCGTCACCCCTTCGATATGGAGCCCCCGGCTCGCCACATCCGTAGCCACAAGAATTGGTAATGTACCGCTCCTGAAACGGGAGAGCACCTTCAGCCGTTTTCTCTGATCAAGGTCTCCGGTGATTGCAGCAGCAGCATAACCATTAGCAGTCAGGATAACTTCAAGCCGTTCGGCTGCAGCCCGGGTATTGCAGAAAATGAGATAACGACCGCCAGGCTCACGTCTGAGGATTCCGAGCAAAACACCAAACTTTTCGGCGGCACCAACGTGATAGATTTCCTGTTCAATCTGTTCCACCGTAACCTTTTCGGGTGTTACAGCAAACCGCTTTGGATTATTCATATGCTCGTAGCAGAGTTCAAGTACGCGGTTGGGCAGGGTTGCGGAAAAGAGCATAGACTGCCGTCTGTTGTAAGGAGTCATTCTCCTGAGAAGGTACCGGATATCGCTGATAAAGCCCATGTCGAAAAGACGGTCAGCCTCGTCGATCACGAGGAACTGAGTATTTCTCAGGTTGTATGCTTTCTGCTTAAGATAATCGATGAGCCGGCCAGGCGTTCCGATGAGCACGTCAACACTCTTTGATATCTCCTCGCGCTGCTTCAGATAGTCGATGCCCCCATATACAGGAACGATCCTGAAGCCAGCGGGACCGCCAAGCAGTTTTGCCTCGGCATCTATCTGGATTACAAGTTCCCGGGTTGGCGCGATAATGAGGGCCCGTGGTGAGGATCCCCGTCCCAACGAACGCACCGCAAGCATGCGTGAGAATAATGCAATCAGAAACGCAGCAGTCTTGCCCGTACCTGTCTGAGCCTGGGCTGCGATGTCTCTGCCCTGCAACGCCTCAGGCAGAGTCAGAGCCTGTACCGGCGTACACTCAGTGAATCCAGCGGCCCTGATTCCTTGAAAAACCTTTGCAGGGATATGCAGTTCTTCAAATCTCACTTTCTTACTATACCTTAATTAAATTAATCCATAAAACTATCAGACTTGACAACTGATAATTAATTGTAGGACGATACCACTCATATCAAACAAATTGATTCTTGGGCAATGGCAAGGAATCTTTTTATTTAAACTTGACAGGCCATGTACAAGAAAGATTGTCGTCTCTGTACCTGAATCGAAATGAATAGCAGCGGATACATATGTTTTCCTCTCTGTAAAATCTCTGTGCGGAAATAGGTGCTGATATCAGGCAGAAAATATTTTTTAAAAGGATAATAACTATCCTGTCAGTGCTCGCTTTATATCATTCAGGTAATATGACACTTGTCCATGGTTCAGGTTTTGCAATCGATACTCAGGGCGCTTCTTCCCTGGCCCAGGGAGCTGCGACAATAGCGCATACGGATTATGCTTCGGCAATCTTTTTTAACCCTGCTTTACTGAATAAGCTTGACGGAACCCAGATAGAGATCGGGACAACGCTGTTCTTTCCCTCGATTAAGTTTAAGAGTGATATAACAGGGAAGACATTCAAGATAAAGACTGAAATTGATTATGCAGAAACTTTTTTTATTACTCATAAATTCAATGATAAAATCAGTGCGGGGATCGGTGTTTTTAACCCGTTCGGTCTGGAGACAGCATGGCCTGATGACTGGGAAGGAAGGTACATTGCAACGAAATCAGAACTGCGGACCTTCAATATCAACCCTGCGGTTTCATATCAGTTAACACCTTATATTGCAGTCTCTGCAGGATTAGATGTCCTTTTATTGGACGCAATAATGGAAAAGAAAATAAACCTGTCCGGCCTTTTGGGCTTTCCTGTCCCTGACGGAGAACAAAAACTCGATGGTGATGGAACCGGCTTAGGATATAATCTCGGTATTCTCCTTGAACCTCATAAAGATGTTGCCATCGGTGCTTCATATCGAAGTGAAATTAAGGTAGATGTGGAGGGTAAAGTCAATCATGACATCCCTCATAGTATTCCTTCACCATACAGAGCGGCAATTCAAACAGCGTTGCCCAATACCAATGCTACAACAGACATCGTACTCCCTCAGCAGGCTTATATAGGAGTATATTATAGGGGTTTTGATCCGCTGACCTTTGAAATAGCCACGAGATGGGAAGGCTGGTCCTCCTATGATAGTTTTAAAATACATTTTGATAAACCTGTTGCTGATAGTACTTCATCCGTTTTGGGAAAAAACTGGAAAGATACCTATTCCTATAACATTGGAGTCAAATATCAGCTTAATGAATCAGTTGCATTTCTCGCCGGCTATTTGTATAGCGAAAATCCTGTCCCGGATGAAACATTTGAACCTTCCGTCCCTGATGCAGATGCACACCAGTTTAGCATCGGGACAGATATAAAATTCAATAAATTAAGGTTGGCCCTTGCATATGCTTATCAGAAATGGCAGGAAAGAAATAAACACAACGCTATTGATGACAATCCTATTGATGGGGCTTTAAGTTCTGAAACAAGTGCAAATGGGGAATACAGGTCTGACGTACATGTGATTGGCATTAGTCTGAATTATAGGTTTTAGAATTGTGAGATAAACCGAATAATGCAGACATTGCACTATTTAAGATAAAAGAACATGAGACTATGCGTTTGCTGCAGGTTTTTTCGCTTTGATATAGGCTGAAAAAACCATTTTCTCGACACCTTCTCCGAAGTTCCAGCTTTTAATGATTGCATCACTCTGTTCTTTTCCCTCAATGGCAATATCAGTAAAGCCTGCCTTCTCAAGGATACCCTTCAGTTCCTCCACGGGAACAGCCCCGGTTATTCAGCCACTATAAGCCTCTTTATTCTTTTTGATGGCTTCGGAGAATTCGCCTTTTTTCAAAACATCCGAGACTGCAAGTCTGCCCCCCGGTCTGAGCACCCGAAAAGCTTCATTGAAAACAGCCTGTTTGTCCGGTGAAAGGTTGATCACGCAGTTCGATATAATCACGTCAACTGAAGAATCTCCTAAGGGCAAGTTGTTCTATTTCACCAAACTGGAATTCAACATTCTTTATATTTAATTTTTCTGCATTTTCCTTAGCCTTCTCCACCATTTCGCGTGTCATGTCGACTCCAATTACGAAACCATTCTTCCCGACTTTCATTGATGCGAGGAATGCATCAAATCCTGCTCCAGATCCCAAGTCGAGGACTGTCTCGCCCTCGCTGAGATCAGCAATCGCATTTGGATTTCCACATCCGAGTCCAAGATTAGCCTCACCAAGCCCTACCTTCAATTCCTCATCAGAGTAACCGAGTCTCTTGCCTGTTTCTAAAAGGCTTTCGGTAGAGGCTGCTGACGCACAACAAGATCCTATCGGGGAACAGGAAAAACCTCCGGAGAGTATCCCGGAATATTTCTCGATTACAATTTGCTTTATCTTTTCCTTATCTTCTACCGGCATCTTTCTCATCAACCTATGCTGAGTCATATAAGCTATGCTCTATCTATACACAGAGTTTTATAGCATTAGTATAACTAAAACAACTCAGAACATACCTCTATCAAGTGTCCTGTACTGAATAGCTTCTGAGATGTGGTGGGGATGAATCTCTTCTGAAGCTTCAAGGTCGGCAATGGTACGGGATAGCTTCAGTATTCTCGTATATGCCCTCGCACTGAGGGCAAGCTTGTGCATTGCAACCTCCAGAAGGGTCAGCGCTTCGGGCTTGAGTTTGCAGCATTTTTTGATATGCCTCGTTTTCATCTGCCCATTTGAATAGATCTTCTTGTCATCCCTGAAACGTTCGAGCTGAATGTCTCTTGCAGTGATGACTCGTTTACGTATCTCTTCTGATCGTTCCCCTGAGTATTCTGTTGACAGTTCTTTGTACGGGACAGCAGGCACTTCGATATGAATATCAATCCTGTCAAGAAGGGGCCCTGAAACCTTGTGCCTGTAACGATGTATCTGCGAGGGAGCACACGTGCATTGATGCCTGCTGTCACCCAAATATCCGCAAGGGCAGGGATTCATGGCAGCAACGAGCATGAAGCTTGCCGGATATGTGACGGATGCGACAGCCCTCGAGACGGTCACTTCTCCATTTTCGAGAGGTTGCCTCAGCACCTCAAGTACATTTCTCTTGAATTCCGGGAGTTCATCCAGGAAAAGAACTCCGTTATGCGCAAGACTCACCTCACCGGGTTTTGGAATCTGTCCTCCTCCTATCAAAGCGACATCGGATATCGTATGGTGAGGCGACCGGAAAGGTCTTATGGCGAGGATGGCCTGTCCATCTCTCAAGATACCAACAACACTGTGAATTCTTGTCGTCTCCAGGGCCTCATCAAAGGTCATACCAGGAAGTATCGTCGGAAGCCTTCGTGCAAGCATCGTCTTGCCGGAACCGGGAGGACCTATCATAAGCACATTGTGGCCACCGGAAGCAGCAACCTCGAGTGCCCTCTTTGCATGTTCCTGCCCTTTCACCTCAAAGAAGTTGTCTTCATACAGTGAATTCTCTTCCATAGCCTTTTGGATATCAACTTCAAAGGGCTTTCTCAGGCTGCTGTCTCGCAGAAAATCAATAACTTCGGGAAGGCTCCTGATACCGAATATGGCTATATCTTTCACCACAGCCGCCTCTGATGCATTCTCTTCCGGAAGGATCAGTCCCTTTAACCCAAGTTCTCTTGCCCTCAGTGCCATTGACAGAGCACCCTTTACCGGCTTAATGCGCCCGTCGAGAGAGAGTTCTCCTGTAAAGAGATAGCTTTGGATCGAATCTGTCCCGAGTATACCTTCTGCAGCAACAATGCCGATAGCAATCGGAAGGTCAAAAGATGATCCTTCTTTCTTCAAATCAGCAGGTGCAAGGTTAACCGTTATCTGTTTAAGAGGGAAGTTAAATCCTATGTTCTTAAGGGCAGCCCTGACCCTGTCTTTCGATTCTTTTACAGCGGCATCAGGAAGACCAACCATTGAGAAATGCGGAAGCCCCCTTGAGGTGATATCTACCTCGACCTCAACAGGTATGAGCATCGATACCGATGATACTTGCGCTCAAAACCCTGGATAACATCTGCATAGATTATATTTTTAAGCGTCTTCGGAATTCAATATGTTAAAATAATTAGCCTATTCCAATTCCGATTTCAGGGAGATTAGATGGCAAAAGTACAGATAAGCATTGAAGAAGAGATGAAGGGTTCCTATCTTGATTACGCCATGAGCGTAATCATAGGGAGGGCACTTCCTGAAGTAAGAGACGGGCTGAAGCCTGTCCAGAGAAGGATTCTCTATGCCATGTTCAGGGAGGGTCTTCTCCCTGGCAGGAAATATTCCAAATGTGCCGGTGTTGTAGGTGAAGTCTTAAAGAAATACCATCCCCACGGAGATACAGCTGTTTACGATGCCCTTGTAAGACTTGCACAGGACTTCAACATGCGCTATCCCCTTATTGATGGGCAGGGAAACTTCGGATCTGTAGACGGAGACCCGGCGGCTGCATACAGATATACAGAAGCAAGACTTGCAGCCTTTGCAGAGGAACTCCTCTCGGACATAGACAAAGAGACTGTTGACTTCATCCCCAATTTTGATGAGACAACAGAAGAACCTGTTGTTTTGCCATCAAGGATCCCCAATTTAATCATCAATGGATCTTCAGGCATTGCTGTTGGTATGGCAACAAACGTACCTCCCCACAATCTCGGAGAGATTATAGACGGGCTTGTTATGTTACTCGAAAACCCGGACGTGCAGATTCGTGATCTGATGACTGTCATACAGGGTCCTGATTTCCCGACAGGTGGGATTATTCATGGCACAGAGGGAATCCTCCAGGCCTACAATGAGGGAAGAGGCCTTATAAAAATACGGGCAAAGGCCCGAATTGAAAGGGAGTACAGGGGTGGAGAGAATATCATCATTACTGAGCTTCCTTATCAGGTCAATAAGGCAAGGTTAATCGAAAAAATCGCGGAACTCGTGAGAGAAAAGAGACTTACCGGCATATCTGAAATAAGGGATGAATCAGACAGGGATGGCATAAGGGTCGTGCTCGAACTGAAAAGAGGGGAAGTAGCAGAAGTTATCCTGAACAATCTCTACAAGCATACGCAGATGGAGAGCACCTTCGGCATCATTATGCTTGCCCTTGTCAATGGTCAACCCAGGACATTAAATCTGAAGAAGCTTCTGGGCTATTTTTTGCAACACAGAAGAGACGTGGTTATGAGAAGAACCAGGTTCGAACTCAGAAAGGCTGAGGAGCGGGCACACATCTTAGAAGGATTAAAGATTGCCCTTGACCACCTCGATGAAATAATAGCCCTTATCAGAAGGTCAAGGACACCGGAGGAGGCAAAGACAGCCCTCATAAGAGATTATCCTCTTTCTGAAGTGCAAGCCCAGGCAATCCTCGACATGAAACTCCAGAGACTTACAGGCCTTGAAAGGGAAAAGATCATCAAAGAACTCGTGGATATCTTGAAAGAGATAGAGCGGTTAAATGCGATACTCGGAAGTGATGCCCTGGTTTCAAACATTATCAAAGAAGAACTCCTTGCGATCAGGGATAGATATGCAGATGAAAGAAGAACAGAGATTACCTCGGAAACAAAAGAGATCACCATAGAAGACCTTATTACCGATGAAGAGACGGTCATAACTCTCTCGCACCAGGGATACATTAAGAGGAATCCGCTTAGTGCATACAGGAGCCAGCGCCGCGGAGGAAAAGGTCTGATCGGCATGGAGACAAAGGAAGAGGATTTTGTTGAACAGCTCTTCATTGGAGCAACCCATGACTACATGCTTTTCTTCTCCAACCTCGGCCGCCTTTACTGGCTGAAGGCCTTCCAGCTACCTGAAGCAGGCAGGGCAACGAGGGGCAAGGCGCTTGTGAACCTCCTTTCTCTCTCAGAAGGAGAAAGGATAACAACAGCCCTTCCTGTCCGTGATTTCAAAGAAGACTTTCTCGTCATGTTTACAAAGAATGGGATAGTAAAAAAGACGGCCCTTGAGAAATACAGTAACCCTCGCGGAAAAGGGATTATCGCCATAGCCCTTGATGAAGGGGATGAACTCATTGCTGTGAGGAAAACAGACGGTAAAAGCGATCTCATCATAGGAACGAGAAAGGGCCTTGCAATACGATTCAATGAAGAGGATGTGCGTGATACGGGACGTACTTCTAAGGGAGTGATAGGCATCAGACTCTCCAAAGGAGATGAAGTTGTTTCGGCAGAAGTAGCAGAAGAAAAGACAGCCATCCTTACAGTGACAGAAAAGGGGCAAGGAAAACGTTCCCCCATTGAAGAGTACCGGGTTCAGGGACGTGGCGGCAAAGGCGTAATCTCGATTAAAACCACGGAAAAAGGTGGCAAAGCAGTTGGCCTGATGCAGGTGAGGGATGAGGATGAGGTCGTGATGATAACCAGCTCAGGGAAGATCATAAGGACCGTTGGCAAAAGATATCTCCCTTCACGGAAGGAACACACAGGGCGTAAGGCTCATGGATGTGGGAGAAGATAAAGTAGTGAGTATTGCGAAAGTTGTGGAGAAGGATTAAGTTTCTGTAGATAGGCGCTAACTGCCGCACTGATGTGACAATTATAAAATTATATTTCATAACTGTCACATATATATCAGGCGATTGCTTTCAGATCGACAACTGCAAGACCCTTTCGGATTCTCTTTCACTGAAACTAATGAGTTCACTAGTAAGGCGACATCATTATAACTTTCTGTCATTGCGGCTTGTCCGCAATCCTTCTGGTTTTCAGAAAGATTCCCGACAAGCGGGAATGACATCTATGTTGCTTTACTTATAGCCGTCTTAATAACTCTATTTTATTTGTGGTATAATTTTTCAAGAGGAAACTTAAATGCTAAAAGCAGTAATACCTAAACGATCAAAACATCCTTATATCTCTACTAATCCAAAAATATCAAGAGGTAGTCCTGTTATATCCGGCACAAGAGTAAGGGTAATAGATATAGCCATAGAATATGATAGGCTTGGGCTTACCCCGGATCAGATTATAGATGCTCACCCGCACTTAACCCTTGAAGCAGTTCATGATGCTCTTTCGTATTATTATGAAAACAGAGAGTCTTTTGATGAACGAATAAGAAAGGAAAGAGATTTCATAAAGAAACTCGCAAAAGAATCACCTTCGATTTTGAAAAAGGCTGGTGTCTAAACTAAGATTTTATTTAGATGAAAGCGTTCATGTTGCGGTTGCGGATGGTTTACAAAGAAGAGGAATTGAAGCTTTCACTGCAAAAGATGCTGGAAATCTTAGTCTCTCTGACGAAGAACAACTGAAATACGCGACAGAGAATAATTTCGTGATTGTTACACATGATGTTGATTTTTTGTCCTTGGCTATGAAACTTGATCATAACGGTATCGTATTTGTAGTCATCTGCAGAAATATTCCATTGGAGATTTGATAAGAAGAATAAAGTTATTGTGGGAAGTGGCTGAGCCACAATACATGAAAAATCATGTGGAATTTTTATCAGGGCTCAACATCTTCTCTTCACGACAAGCCTTGCGACCTGAAGGACAATATTTTTAGAACCGGTTTTTTTGATTTTTCTGCAATATTTTAAAACTATACCTTTGAAAATGCTCTATTCAGCAGCCGGAGGGCTTTTTTGATGAGGTGAAGGTCAACGGCTATCTCTCCAAAATCATGGGGTGAAGGAGAAATCTCTAAATTAGGTAACCTCTTTATAATGTTTGTGTCAAAAACTTAGGAGCCCGCCCCACACATTGTACTGGACAAGCAGGGTAGAAAAATATTGGGAGAAGGAGAAACAAAAGGGACGAGTGTTTTTATTTTTTTCTCTCTTTTCCCAGCCGCCTCTGAACTGCCTCGCTCTCAAGTTCTCTGATTGCATCTGCAGCGATCCAGCGGGCACTTCTTGATTGCAGCTTCTGAATCTCTGCTGCCGTCTTTACCGCAAGCCGGTTGAGACGAGTGTTCCGCTTTCCGATCTGTCGCAGCGCCCAGTTTACAGCCTTTTTGACGAAGTTCCTTTCATCGGAGGCTTCGCGCTTTATCACCGAAAGGAATTTTTTGAATTCATTTTCTCCGGCAGCTTTGTCATGAACCGCAAGCGCCGCCATAAGGACAAACCCCGCCCTCTTCACGAATTCTTCCTGTCGTCCAGCCCATTCAAACGCTTTTTCGTAGGCGAAGGGAGTCTTGTCGAAGAGGTTGCTGCAGACCTGATCGCAGACATCCCAGGAATCGAAATCACTCACCCATTTTTCCATCTGTTCCAGGGTCACGAGAGCCGGATCGTCGATGAAGCCTGCCAGGAGCCTTGCTTCATGAATGCCGGATTTCCAGAGTTGTGACGCTATTTCATGATCCTTCCCCGCCGCTTTCGCGATCTTCCTCAAATTCGGAATCGAGACCCCGAGGGTGCCTCTTGGATTAATCCCGAACCTCGCCATCCCCTCCACAGCTTTTGGATTGGAGAGAGACTTCAATAGCTCTATGATTTCCCGATACTGCATATCTCTTCTTGAACTTTTTCATTTTATCATGCGACGAATGTCTTTCATCGATAAGCCGAAAAGTTTTATAGGATACCTGAGGGGTCTTGCAGAGCCGCCATGCAAAGAGCAATTTTAACGGTTTGCAGGAAGCATTTCTTTTTCAACACTTTTGGCAATTAGATATCGTATATATGAGTTATAGGAGATACCTCTCTTGCGAGCAAGCATTTTAATTTTTTTCAGTACAAGCGGGTCAAATTTCAGCGTAACAGGTGTAAGCTTCGGCCTCTTAAAAATGTCCCTGCCTTCTTCAAGCTCATCCCAGTAGTCGGCAATTGAGTGTGTTTCCCAAAATTTTATTTCTTCTTCCTCTGTTTTGAACTCCTGAATTTTTTTCATTATTTGCCTCGCTTCTTATATAATTTTTTTGTTTTTTCATCCATATCCATCGCTGTATGATATCAGATGTGGAACTCGACAACGTCTCTGTCTTTTAGCACATAACTCTTTTCTACACGCTGACCGTCGAATCGGGCAGAGCCCCAGATCCGAGCATACTTCAGATTCGGTATAAAATCTTTATGTATAGATTCCGCAAGGTCAAGGACCGTCGAGCCTGATGGTATTGTGAACGGCTTAGAAAGGTCCGGATCTTTTCCCGGAGGTTTCGAGTAAACCCTTATGATTCCTGAAAGCTCGAATATAGCCCTTTTCAGTTCTTCGAGGTTCTCTTTTTTCAGCGCTGATACTGAAATACAGGGGCAATGATGACCATATCGCTCCTTGAGCCTGATGAAATTTTCCTGAGTGCCGGGATAGTCTCTTTTATTCGAAACAAGAAGGGCCTTTTTGAATACTCCGATAGAAGACTCAGATTCCGAGAGTTGAGACTCAAGAATATAGATTCTCCATCTTCCAAGTTGTTCAATAAGAAGTTCCGCCTGTGCTTCAAGATCCTCAGTACTATCCAGGACAACGAGCAGAGCATCACTTATCCTGAGAATGCCTGATACCCATCCATCAGTTGATTCATTCCCGATTGGCGGTAAATCTACGAGTTGAATCTGGATATCCTCATAAGGCATCATGCCAGGCAATGGAGTTAATGTCGAGATAGGATAATCCGCTATCACCGGCGTGGCATTCGTCAGGCTTGCAAGCAGAGAGGACTTCCCTGAATTTGGAAAACCGACGAGAGCAACCTGGGCAGCGCCCTCTCTCTGAACTACATACAGCTCGCCCCTGCCTCCCTTCTTTGACCTCCTGAGAGTCTCTGCCTCTTTTCTGAGCTGGGAGAGTTTCCTCCTAAGATCTCCTCTTAATTTGTCTGTCCCTTTGTGTTTTGGGATCGTAGCGATAAGTTCTTCAAGGGCTAACACTTTTTCAGCAGGACTTGAAGCCAGCTTAAATCTCTTTTCAGCATCAAAATATTCAGGAGGAAGATTGGCCGGCATAGGGAAATTTTACCATATAGAAAAAGGATTCAAGGGTTCGATAGGGAGTCAAAGTATCAGAGTATCAGAGGATCAAAGTATCAGAGTGTCAGAGTGTCACAGTGTCAGAGTCTATGAATCTTTGAAACTTTGACTCTTTGACACTTTAGTATGGAATCCTCGAACCCTTTTGGAATTACAGCACCGTCCACTGCTGGGGCAGGAAAAGTCTCTCGTAGGTCATGAGGGCGAACCTGTCTGTCATGCCGGCAATAAAGTCACACACCACCCGATGTTTGTCTGACTTTTTTTCTTTCGGTATATCTGCGAATATTTCATCAGCATGTTCAAGGTAATATGTATATAAATCCTGCAGAACCTTCTTGGCCTTTCTGAATTCTTTGATCAGCTTATCACTTTCATATACCCGCTCATAGAGAAAATCCCTTAGCATATAAATAGTTGAAGAGATGTTATCGCTCATGCAGAGTTCCCCAAGGTCTTTCTCCTGAGAGCGATGAATCAAGTCCTTCACCATAGTGTCTATCCTTTTTGAATGGGAATCTCCGAGGACCTTCGGAACCTGCTTCGGAATATCTGAACGCTTAATCACCTCAGCCCTCAAAGCATCATCAAGGTCATGGTTCACATATGCAATGGTATCAGAAACACGCACGACCTGGCCTTCAAAGGTGTCTGCCCTCTCAGACTTCTTTTCAGGCAAAATCGCCCCCTTGCCTTTTGAATGTTTTATGATCCCATTTCTCACCTCATAGGTAAGATTCAAACCTTTACCATCTTTCTCAAGGAAATCAACAACCCTGAGACTCTGCTCATAATGCTCGAACCCTCCCGGATATATCTCTCTGAGCACAGCTTCTCCAGCATGTCCGAAAGGTGTGTGACCAAGGTCATGACCTAATGCAATGGCCTCTGTTAAATCTTCATTCAACCTCAGTGCCCTTGCTATTGTCCTCGCTATCTGTGATACCTCAAGCACATGTGTAAGCCTTGTTCTATAGTGGTCACCTGCTGGTGCGAGGAATACCTGGGTCTTGTGTTTTAGTCGCCTGAATGCCTTGGAATGAATAATCCTGTCCCGATCCCTCTGGAAACACGTCCTGATTTCACCTTCCTTTTCCAGTCTTAGTCTTCCTCTGCTCTGAGAACTCAGGCATGCCTTTGGATGGAGTGTTGTTCTTTCTATTTCCTCTGTCTGTTCACGAATCGTCACTGATATACCACAATCTCCTACCGGCTATCACGCTTATCGTTAATCAGATATTTGGCAGCTACCGTCTCAATAGAAACAGGAGCCGACAAACCCTGGTAAAACAAACGCAGCGCCTCCAAATCAGACGTCCAGGCAACATCACCAGGAGCAAGCAGACAGACGCTGCCCGGCTCATGTGTTGTATACAGCTTACTGTCCTTAAAGCAATAATGTTCATCACTTACTTCTGTAGGATAAGCTTGCATAGAGGGGGGGATATCACTGGGCTTGAACCATAGTTTAATCTCCCGCTCAGCATCACTATCTGCTGCTGAAGCATGGATAAGATTATCCATTCTCTCACCAATTACATTTCCTTCAGCATCCTTGAGAGGAACTACAGTACCTAATGCGCGAATACATCCTGGTTTTATCTCCCGGGCAATATGAGGATTAGTTGGCCCGGAGATGTCCCGTATTTTTTCTATTGCATTTGGCCCCTGATAAACCAAAGCTATTACCCTTCGTTTCCAGGGTTCTTCAGGATAATGAATACTTCCCGTAATGTACTCAATAAGTGAGGGATAAAATATCTTCCCCCGATGCTCTGCATAATGTTCTTCAGCAAGCATCCTGCTGACATGAACTATCTTGGCGCCGGCAAAGCGTACCCCTGTATGGAATTCTGAGAGTTGAGAAAGCACATATCCGGTCAAGGAATTCTTAAGGGCATCCGGTTTGATGAGCACAAGTGTCTGATCGAGTTTTCGTTTATTCATTTGAGGTTCCTTATCAAAAAATTTTATTCCGACATGTCACGTCTGAACGATTAATTATATCTTAAATACTCGTTGCTTTTGTAATCGTACCTGTTCACTTCTGTGCATTTTCAAAAATAAGGGGATGGTTGGGAGAGGGTGAAATGTCAATACTATTTTGAGACCGTTAATATCTATGTTATATCAGATATCTTTCGGAGAAGATACTTTTTTAACAAGAGGCTTTAAGGCAAAGGGGAGGAGCATTGCAATAGAAGCTACAATAATGCCGATAATCAATCCTTTTATATTGCCTTTCAAAAGCAATGCTCCCATCGAACTGCCAAAGGCAACATAGGCTATGCATGCAGGAAGCATAAAGACAAACGAGGCCCATAAATAGTGCAAGAATGGTATGGGAGTTACTCCGAACATATAATTCAGAACCGGGAATGGCAGAACAGGAAGTAACCTGGCAAATGCGACAGCTTTCCATCCATGTCTTTCTACTTTTCCTTGTAGCCATTTCCACCTTTCATACCCAAAGCGCTCTTTTACGGTATTGCCTATGAGATAACGTGAAACCAGGAATGCAACTGATGCACCTGATGTTGCGCCTGTTATAGAAAAGACTACTCCCCAGAATGGTCCCCATAAGAAACCAGCACCGAGGGTAAGTGGAAGGCTTGGGATAAAGAGACTCGGACCGATAGCATAAATAAAGATAAAAAACAGTGGTGCAGCAACCTTATACTGCTTTATAAAGTTTAAAATTCCCTCTGTTGATATGTAACCCTCTCTTCTCAGATATGTTGTAAGAAGTATTAAAGAATTACTATTAGCCCAAACAATATCTTCTTGGCATTGAACTTCTGCCCGGATGCAAGGAAAAACCTGTTAACCCATTTTCTGCCTGAAGAAACCGGTTTTTCTATTGGCTTAACACCAGTCATAAGTTCGAGTAAATGATATGCCTTCTTGCCTCTCTCAAGGAATTTACCTTTGCATCCCATACAATAAGTGACTACAGAATTGCCATTGGAAGACTGAATAATTTTATCAGTAAACTTTTCCGATAAGTCAGAAGATAATGAACTGATTCCACCTCCATGACCGCAGCAGGATGGTCGTGAATTTTCACTATTGGTTGATTTTGTAATAGTTCTTGCATACTGCCCTATTCCATCAAACTGAAAAGAAGGACAGGGGTGGTGGAGATAAAATTCTCCTGTATCCCCCTTGACCCCTCTGTTTCCCACCATTGGAAAGGGGGGAATTGAAGAGGGGTGAAGGGGGATTAACAGTAAAAGTAGAAAAGGAGGGATTTGTGCCATCATTGTTGGATAATGTCTCAAATATATGTTCAACCTTTATATCTGAAAGATACTGAGATAGAGTTTTTCTACAGTTAGTACACCCGGTTATGATATGTGTGATTTTATGTTTCCCCAGTTTATAATGAACTCTTTCAGAAGCCCCCTTTACTGAATCTATATCACCAAGCTGATAAAGAGGATCGAAACAGCAATCCAAAACTAACCCTACTTTTTTGTTTAAATGGTTTGTTAGAAGTTGAACCGTCTTTTTCACAAGTTCAGGACTCGTTCCAGCTAAACCACATCCCGGCCAGAAAACTATGTCAGCAGATGTATAATGTGAAAAAGGGAACCGGTGGCCTCTCAGGGCATAACCTTGGGCAGATGTCAGCGCATCTCTTACTTCTAACGGTAAAGAGCCATTTTTTAATAACATGCCCTTCATCTCAAAGAGTATCTCTGATGGTCGAAGATTCTCTTTGCATACCGTGTTGCAAGCCCCGCAGTTAGAACAGAAGAAGACCTTTTCAGGATTTTCAGTGATTATTTTGTCCGGTGTTCCGTAGGTGTCCAAGAACGGGCATACCTGTTTACACCTGCCGCAGTTCTCACAGTTTTGCATGAATTCGTGAATTCTTGAAGACAATTCCATATGCTGTCCCGTATTTCTCATTTATAGAGCTTTATAAGCCTGAAGGGACTCAGACCAAACAAAAAGAGCAATGCTATAAACACATTTCTGAAACTCACAAGGATAGGGGAAAAGGGGAAGTCTTTTTTGAGTCTTCTCGCTGATGCTATAACATTTAAAGGCAAGTATTTTAACCTTCCGAACTTCCTTATCCTCATTGCCATATCGATATCCTCAAGAAATGGATATTCCCTGAATCCACCCACCTTACAGGCTGCCCGACAATTGTCATTCTGAGGTGTTAACCGAAGAATCTCTTTTTGCAATTCGCTGATAACATTAGATTCTTCGCTTTGCTCAGAATGACAACAGAACCTTTTCTTGAATTGTCGGACAGCCTGCTTAGTGCAGGGATAATGACGGATATATTATTATTTTGCACTTGCAACCCTGTAGATCAAAATGACAGGTTTTCCATCCCCAGGAAGAACATCAGCACGTCCTCTGAAATGTGAATTCGGATTAAGGAATCGCTTTATCGAGCCTGTTTGTGGATAATTTGCATTGCTTGAAATCGATATCCAGCAACTTTCAAGACAGGTGATACAGCCTGTCTTCTGTTCTTCTGATGCCTTTCTGTTTCCACCAAATTTGATATTAAAGTTCTTCCCTTTTTCATCAACGAATATCTCGTTGAGTGAAAGTTCTTTTCCCAATCCAGGCCAAGTTGCTTTAACATCTAAGGTGTCCCCTTCTACATACTGGCCGATTGTCTCTTTGTTTAAATTATTGCCTGGTTTAGCGCCTATCTTGATAAGAGCATCATGAAAATCAAGCTGGTTTGAGTAAGCCCTTAAGATTGCCCTATCCTGAAATTTGCCATCTTTAAAAACAACTCCCCAATGGACGTTGGATTGGTGAACATTCATCTCATGGACCTCTGAATAGATGAGTACCCGTCTATTTTTTTCATCAATGATTAAGGGTTTCTCTCTTGTTGGAAAATCTATCAGGTCTTGGGTCTCCGTTTTAGATGCTGCAAAAACATCTATACCAGAACCCATCTTCACAAATACAAGACCTGCACCTACAGCTTTCAAAAATTCAGCTCTTGTTAATCCTTTTGGCTCTCTTTCACCTGCCATGGTAAATCTCCTTGTCTATTTTTAAGATGCGCATCTATTTGACCTTTTCGACTGGATAGTCAGCCTCCATCCATGCCTTGATTCCACCGGGATAACGATAGACATTCTTATAACCGAGTTTGACTGCCCACATGGCACCATTGTGACTGCGACCGCATTTGGTAAAACCACAGTAAATAACGATTAAACGGTCTTTGTTCGGGCCAAGAATCTTCTCGAAAGCAGCTTTTGTTTTATCATCAAGATTCGACACTTCTTCTTTTGGAAATTCAAACTGAGCTGCACCTGGGACGTGTTGTTTCTTATAGCTGTCTTCATACGGCATGGTATCTACAATAAGCATATTCTTCTTCTGATCAATCCAACTCTTTAACTCCTCAGTGGTAACAATTTTATACCCGCCCTTTATTGCTTCTTTTGCAAAATTAACGGCAATCTTTTCCGTCTCAAGCTCCTTACTTCCCCACTCTGCAAAGCTGCTACTGGCAAGGCCTGCAATGAGACCTATACACATTAACCACATGAAAAAGACACTTCTCTTGAACATTCCTTAAATCCTCCTTAAATGTAGTTTTATCTTAGTACTGAGACTAAGGCCTGTTGTATTACCAGACACCAAATCTGAAACATATAAATAAATTGCTGCTGCAATCATTACAATGTCTCGATAAAGGGCATGCCGGAGACTTGTATAACCCTTTATTTCCTCAGGCGAGAAACATCCACAATCAATGTTCAGGTTATTTAATATTCCGTACCAAAGGACAATCACAAATGTAATGAGCAACCCAAAGATTATGCTCAAACTACCTCTTATAGCAAAGATCAATCCGAGTCCCTGCCAGGAACTCCAGAGCAGGCAAGCCTATAGATACAGGAGCCAACAGACCTTCCGGAATAAGATCGTACTGGGACAAAACTTTCGCAAAAGCTTTCGGGTCTAAAAGTTTTGAAAAACCAGCATATATAAAAATAGACCCAAGAGAAAATCTGACAAGACATTGAGGCGAAGGTAAAAAAATAGTTTTTACAAAAGATTGAAATGCTTTTCTCAGTTTGAAGTCTACAATCCATATTTATTTATAAACAATATAAAACCTATAAATCAAATAGTTAATTTCTATAACAATAAAATGACTAATAGATTTTGTCTAAATTATGAATAGTTAATTTGGCTATAAATGCAGGGTCTGCTATTTAAATGGTAAGAATATAAATTTGTTTGGCTATTCTTTATGGATTCCTTTTTAGTGGCGAGTAATTTCCACCGAGTAACTCGATGATTAAATCATCCATGGTATAGATATTTCTCTTGAATACGGTAACGACTTGCCCTATTTCTTCAACTGTATGAGCATCACTGCCGCCGATTTCTTTTACCTCATTCCCGTGTTTCTTGATCCAGTTTTTGCACAATGCATTTTCCGCAGGATTATTTCTGCCGTTTACACTCTCTATAATTTTTGATAAATGAAGAACATCCGGATCTACTGGCCTGTCTTTTCTGAACGGATGGGCAGCTATTGTAACACTTCCCTCCTCTTGAACCCACTTAAAAAGATTTTTTGCATCCATTTTTTCCGGTATGTAATCAACAGGACCATATACAAGGAAATCTCCATATGATGTTGTGTACTCTACTCCTACAATCACAAAGAGGCCTGAATAATCAGCTATTTTTTCAAGTACAGATTTGGAAGCTATGGAATTATGGTCAGTTATACAGATACCGTCAATGCCTACCTTTTTTGCTCTTTGGAGTAATTGAGGAATTTTAATAATACTACAGGGAGAAAAATGTGTATGGATGTGCATATCTATAAGCATATTTAACTGTATGGACTCATCTTCCCAATTGTCAAATAGACAAAAACAATCCCATGAGTTTCATGCATAGTAAATATCTATTGGCAGAATAGACATCTATTCTTTAGTATATAAAAAAATGCGCTGTATTTTATTAATACTCGATGGGTTAGGAGACAGGGGACAAGACTGTTTCGAGGGCAAGACACCTCTCGATGCAGCGTATACCCCTCATCTGGATTACCTCTCATCATTAGGGATGAATGGTTTGTATCACAGTTATATACAAGGTGTCCCTATGTCGAGTGAAACAGCTCATTTTTTAATCTTTGGGTATGAACTGGAAGAATTTCCCGGAAGAGGTTATGTTGAAGCGATTGGGAAAGGGATACCTGTTAAAAGCAATGAGGTTGCTGTGTTATGCCATATTTGTTGTGTTGAAAATAGAAATAATAATCTTTTCCTGACATGGGGTCGGCCAGAAATTTCTCAAGAAGAAGCTCACATGCTCATGAATGCAATACAATCCTTTGAAGCAAATAACGTAACGGTTCACCTCATACCGTCTCAGGGAATCGATGGATTTCTCATTCTGAGTGGTGGGGTAAGCGAGTATATAAGCGATTCGGACCCTATCTATGAGGGAAAAGCAGTTATAGAAATAATGCCTATAATAGAGAAAAAGAGTGTTCCGGCTGCAAGAAAGACTGCATCAACGCTGAATAAATACCTTATCTGGTGTTATCAGAGATTGTCTGATCATCCGGTTAATAAAAAGCGGGCTTTGGATAATCTCCCTTCTGTGAACTGTCTTGTTACTCAGAGGCCAGGCAAAAAGAGACCGCTAATGCCTTTCCGGGAAAAATGGGGACTTCGGGGGCTATCGATTTCCTCCGGGGCAATTTACTGGGGGCTCTGCAGTGAATTAGGAATGGACGTGGCAAAGGTCAAGGATACCGGTAATGTCGAGGAAGATTTAAAATACCGTCTAAGATTAGCAAAAGACGCAGTTGATTATGATCTGATCCATGTCCACACAAAGATGCCTGATGAGGCTGGTCATACAAAAAATCCCTGGTACAAAAAAGAAGTTATTGAAGCCATAGACCGTGCCATGTCTGTTGCTGTCGACGAGATTATAGCAGACAAAGAAGTCTTATTGGTTGTGACAGCAGACCATTCCACAGCAAGTTCAGGCACCATGATCCATACGGGTGAAACAGTGCCTTTGATGATGATAGGCAAATATGTTCGAAAGGACAAAGTGGGAGAGTTTAATGAAATAACCTGCCCGAGAGGCGGGTTAGGAATTGTGAGAGGAAGAGAATTAATGTATTTGATACTTAATTTTCTTGACAAGGCAAAGATGCAAGGACTTATGGATACCCCGGTTGATCAGCCCTACTATCCCGGTAATTACAGGCCTTTGACACTGTGATGGATATAGATAAACGTTTGCTCACAATCTTTGCTAACAAACCAGACCTCATTGTCGATTTCCCTGATTGGATGCTTCCACAATCAACAGTCCATGAAATCAGAAAAACCGAAAATGTTGCCATAGCAGAAATCGCCGGGAGGGATAGCATTGCAGCAGCAATAAGGGCATGTGAAATGCGCTTTATCAAAGCAATTGTACCAACTATAGCCTATACGGGCACTGAGTATGGAAGCTGGGCAACCCCTTTTGAAAAGATAAAGATCCTGCATGATAAAGTGCAATCACACAATGTTAAGGTCTTTGAACCGATAGTTATTGGTTCACCAAAATTCTGGTGGACTCTCTGTGGAAGGTACTCAACACAGCTCAGTAAACGATTCAGTTTTTATTCTCATTGTGTTGGCTGCCACCTCTATTTCCACGCAATTCGGATTCCTCTTGCAAAAATATTACAAGTGAATCTTGTAATAGGTGGAGAGAGAGAATTACATGATGGCAAAATCAAAATTAATCAGATTAAAGCAGCCCTCGATGCTTACCAGAGTTTCTTTAGCAAATTCAATGTTGAGCTTTTCCTTCCGCTTCGGCACATAGCATCTGGTAAGGAAATAGAATCAATAATAGGTCTGCCATGGGCAGAGGGGCAGCAACAGCTTGAGTGTGTCCTGAGCAAGAATTATCAAGAAAGTGATAACAGTGTCATCCTGAATGAAGATGCAGTTAAAAGGTCCCTTGATGAATTTGCCTTTAATAAAGCCGGTGAAGTAATAAAAGGCTATCTTGAGACAATTTTGCAAAATAAATCGGGAAACCCATGATTCAGATATTTTTTGCTTCGGTCTTCATATGCTCTAAGAAGGCGTTGTGTAAAATGGGAAGGGATCTTTTCTTGTGTGTGATGATATAAAATTTTCTTTTCATCTGGACATCAGAGAGTTTTATCTCTTTGAGTAGTCTGTATTTTAATTCGTCAGCTACAGATAGTTTTGATAAAACTGAAAATCCAAGTCCTGCCTTCACAGCCTGTTTAATTGCATCTGTTGAGCCAAAAATACCGGCAATCTTGATGTCCTCAAGTGTAATGCCTTCGCCTTCTAGAATCTTTTCAAGTTCCTTTCTCGTCCCAGAACCCCTCCTCTCTAAGAACCATTGGGAATTTCAGTAAATCTTTTAGGGTAAGCACATCCTTCTTAATCAAAGAAGGAGAAGACACTGCAATTAACTCATCCTCAATAAAAGGAATATGGTTTATGTGCCCATTACTTACTTTTGTACCAACATTCCTATAAGCAATTCGTGCCTTGAAACCTTTTCGCCAATCTCTTTGGAATCAGATATGAAGATTTTGGAAAGAAACAGCCGGGTATTTTTTCTAAAAGCTGCCATCAAGGATGGCATCAGATAGGTGCCGGGTATTGTGCTGGCTCCAACAACTAACTCTCCTGTAATCTCTTTCTTTAAACGGCTAAGCATATCTTTCGTAACATTGATTTTTTCTATAATCTCCACGGCATGACTATAGAGGACTTCTGCTTCTTTTGTCGGAATAATTGTTCTCCCTAACCTGTCAAAGAGTTTACATTCCAATTCCTCCTCCAGCGTCTTTACGTGGTCGCTGACGGTCGGCTGCGTCAGGTGAAGTTCTTCGGAAGCCTTGGAAAAGCTTCTGTTCTTGAAAACCGACGAAAACACTCTGAGCTGATGTATGTCCACTGAAAAATAGTAACATACTTTGGCTTAATGTTTCCTTCAAGAGAGTAGGAGGTGTAACCTCTGCGCAATTCTAAACATTTTGGTGATGAGTCCGGACAGTATGTGAGTGATTTTGTGACGGTATGTAGTTATCACTATTTGACCTTTCGGACAGTGTTCGATCAGGTCTTTTCTTCATGAACGTCTTTTCCATGGAATGGTGCATTCTGATGCAAAGTGGTGTATAATTAGTTTATGGGTACAACTGAAAAAGCAGTTCGCCAGAGCATCTCTCTCCCTTCTCCGTTGGCAAAGCGGGTGAATGCCTTGGCAAAAAGCCGAAAAGTGAGTTCGAATCGGATACTCATAGAACTCGTTGAAACCGGATTACGATCAAAAGATGAGGAGAAACGCAGATTCTTCGAATTGGCGGATCTGCTAAGCAAGTCAACAGACGCGAAAGAACAACAGGAATTGAAGGAACAACTTGCCCGAATGACTTTCGGAGAATGAGTGCCGAAGATCCAGTGGACCAACCTTCCTCTTGCTCTCCGCGATCATCTCTTTGATCGGCTTCGGGAGCGGCAAATACCACCGCCGAGGATCTCTACCAACTGAAACTCTGGCGAAATCTGAGCCCGAAGCACCGGATGGCGATTGGTATAAAGATTTCGGCTCATTCAAAATCTGCGGCAGGGGAAAGTACCCCAAGACATTTCTTCTTCGAGGGCAACCTGCCAATGGCCAAGAATTGTAAATCACAGCCTCTGATCTGACGGTGTCCGACGGGTCAAGTTCAGACCTTTACACCACAAGAATAAAGACCTAACCCTATCGCGTTTGTCCTCCACTGGCGTTAAATCAGGATACATGGCATATGATCCAGATTTAAAACAGGCTATCTTTGTTGCAGGGAACGAGAGATACGGCATAGAGAAAAGCATAGTTCGTTACCAACCTGAGCAGAGGAGTGCTGATGGTAAGGTTACTACTCCTGCAGGCTATGTATTAGAAAATGTTACGGTTGAACCGAGAACAAAGCAGGTTGTTACCGGTAAATCAACCAGCATCCATATAGCAGAGGGGCAAGTTGATTTTGGTGGCAAGTCTTTTAGGGCCACTGTATTCACAG
>CAWCKM010000010.1:0-16479 GCA_963796125.1 Nitrospirota bacterium | reverse complement strand
GTCCTTGAAGCAATAATGTTCATCACTTACTTCTGTGGGATAGGCTTGCATAGAGGGGGGATATCATTAGGCTTGAACCATAGTTTAATCTCCCGCTCAGCATCACTATCTGTTGCTGAAGCATGGATAAGATTATCCATTCTCTCACCAATTACATTTCCTTCAGCATCCTTGAGAGGAACTAGAGTACCTAATGCGCGAATACATCCTGGTTTTATCTCCCGGGCAATATGAGGATTAGTTGGCCCGGAGATGTCCCGTATTTTTTCTATTGCATTTGGCCCCTGATAAACCAAAGCTATTACCCTTCGTTTCCAGGGTTCTTCAGGATAATGAATACTTCCCGTAATGTACTCAATAAGTGAGGGATAAAATATCTTCCCCCGATGCTCTGCATAATGTTCTTCAGCAAGCATCCTGTTGACATGAACTATCTGGCGCCGGCAAAGCGTACCCCCGTGTGGAATTCTGAGAGTTGAGAAAGCACATATCCGGTCAAGGAATTCTTAAGGGCATCCGGTTTGAGAGCACAAGTGTCCGATCCAGTTTTCGTTTATTCATTTGAGGTTCCTTATCAAAAAATTTTATTCCGACATGTCAAGTCTGAACGATTAATTATATCTTAAATACTCTTTGCTTTTGTAATCGTACCTGTTCACTTCTGTGCATTTTCAAAAATAAGGGGATGGTTGGAAGAGGGTGAAATGTCAATACTATTTTGAGACCGTGTTATATCAGATATCTTTCGGAGAAGATACTTTTCTAACAAGAGGCTTTAAGGCAAAAGGGGAGGAGCATTGCAATAGAAGCTACAATAATGCCGATAATCAATCCTTTTATATTGCCTTTCAAAAGCAATGCTCCCATCGAACTGCCAAAGACAACATAGGCTATGCATGCAGGAAGCATAAAGACAAACGAGGCCCATAAATAGTGCAAGAATGGATGGTAATTAACCCCAACATATAATTCAGAACCGGGAATGGCAGAACAGGAAGTAACCTGGCAAATGCGACGGCTTTCCATCCATGTCTTTCTACTTTTCCTTGTAGCCATTTCCACCTTTCATACCCAAAGCGCTCTTTTACGGTATTGCCTATGAGTAGAACGCTAAACCAGGAATGCAACTGATGCACCTGATGTTGCGCCTGTTATAGAAAAGACTACTCCCCAGAATGGTCCCGATAAGAAACCAGCACCGAGGGTAAGTAAGGCTTGGGATAAAGAGACTCGGACCGACAGCATAAATAAAGATAAAAAACAGTGGTGCCGCAACCTTATACTGCTTTATAAAGTTTAAAATTCCCTCTGTTGATATGTAACCCTCTCTTCTCAGATATGTTGTAAGAAGTATTAAAAGAATTACTATTAGTCCAAACAATATCTTCCTGGCATTGAACTTCTGCCCGGATGCAAGGAAAAATCTGTTGACCCATTTTCTGCCTGAAGAAACCGGTTTCTCTATTTGCTTAACACCAGTCATAAGTTCGAGTAAATGATATGCCTTCTTGCCTCTCTCAAGGAATTTACCTTTGCATCCCATACAATAAGTGACCACAGAACTGCCATTGGAAGACTGAATAATTTTATCAGTAAACTTTTCCGATAACTCAGAAGATAATGAGCTGATTCCACCTCCATGACCGCAGCAGGATGGCCGTGAATTTTCATTATTGGTTGATTTTGTAAAAGTTCTTGGAGATACTCCCCTATTCCATCAAACCGAAAAGAAGGACAGGGGTGGTGAAGGTAAAAATCCTCTGCATCCCCCTTTACCCCTCTGCTTCCCACCTTGGAAAGGGGGGAATTGAAGAGGGGTGAAGGGGGAGTAACAGTAGTAGAAAAGGAGGGATTTGTGCCATTGTTGTTGGATAATGTCTCAAATATATGTTCAACCTTTATATCCGAGAGATAACGGGACAGAGTTTTTCTACAGTTTGTACACCCGGTTATAAGATGTGTAACTTTATGTTTCCCCAGTTTATAATGAACTCTTTCAGAAGCCCCCTTTACTGAATCTACATCACCAAGCTGATAAAGAGGATCGAAACAGCAATCGAAAACTAACCCTACTTTTTTGTTTAAATGGTTTGTTAGAAGTTGAACCGTCTTTTTCACAAGTTCAGGACTCGTTCCAGCTAAACCACATCCCGGCCAGAAAACTATGTCAGCAGATGTGTAATGTGAAAAAGGGAACCGGTGGCCTCTAAGGGCATAACCTCGGGCAGATGTCAGCGCATCTCTTACTTCTAAAGGTAAAGAGCCATTTTTTAATAACATACCCTTCATCTCAAAGAGTATCTCTGATGGTCGAAGATTCTCTTTGCATACCGTGTCGCAAGCCCCACAGTTAGAACAGAAGAAGACCTTTTCAAGGATTTTCAGTGATTATTTTGTCCGGTGTTCCGTAGGTGTCCAAGAATGGGCATACCTGTTTACACCTGCCGCAGTTCTCACAGTTTTGTAAGAATTCGTGAATTCTTGAAGACAATTCCATATGCTATCCCGTATCTCTCATTTATAGAGCTTTATAAGGCTGAAGGGACTCAGACCAAACAAAAAGAGCAATGCTATAAACACATTTCTAAAACTTATCAGGATGGGGGAAAAGGGAAAGCCTTTCTTGAGTCTTCTCGCTGATGCTACAACTTTTAATGGAATATACTTTAATTTCCCGTACTTTCTTATCCTTATTGCAAAATCGATATCCTCAAGAAATGGATATTCTCTGAATCCACCCCACTTTTCGAAAATCGTCTCTTTTGATAAAAATAGCCTGATCGCCATACGGTAGAGATAAGAGCCTTGCCCTCACATTTGCGAAACACTTCCACGAGCCTTGTGGACACAGAACCATCATCGAATGTCAATTGTAAAAAACCCGCCTACAATAACCATTGGAGTGGCTGAAGTAAATGACTTTTTAATTTCAGGCATCAGAGTATCTGCATGAAGGAAAAGCAAAATTTCCCCTTTTGCCAAAGAGGCTCCTGCATTCATCTGGACACCTCTTCCTCTTCTCGATTGGGTTACAAAAGCACCGTTATCCTCTGCAATTTCTCCTTGTTCTGTCCAAACTGCCGCCATCAGCAACAATAATTTCAAGAGGTTTAATTTTCTTGGCTGACTCTATGCAATCGCCAATATGTTCCCCTTCATCGAGCGCAGGGATAATGACAGATATATCATTATTTTGCACTTGCAACCCTGTAGATCAAAATGACAGGTTTCCCATCCCCAGGAAGAACATCTGCACGACCTTTGAAATGTGAATTCGGATTAAGGAATCGTTTGATCGAGCCTGTTTGTGGATAATTTGCGTTGCTTGAAATCGATATCCAGCAGCTTTCAAGACAGGTAATACAGCCTGTCTTCTGTTCTTCTGATGCCTTTCTGTTTCCACCAAATTTAATATTGAAGTTCTTACCTTTTTCATCAACGAATATCTCGTTCAGTGAAAGTTCTTTTCCCAATCCAGGCCAAGTTGCTTTAACATCTAAGGTGTCCCCTTCTACATACTGGCCGACTGTCTCTTTGTTTAAATTATTGCCTGGTTTAGCGCCTATCTTGATAAGTGCGTCATGAAAATCAAGCTGGTTTGAGTAAGCCCTTAAAATTGCCCTATCCTGAAATTTGCCATCTTTAAAAACAACTCCCCAATGGACGTTGGATTGGTGAACATTCATCTCATGGACCTCTGAATAGATGAGTACCCGTCTATTTTTTTCATCAATGATTAAGGGTTTCTCTCTTGTTGGAAAATCTAACAGGTCTTGGGTCTCCGTTTTAGATGCTGCAAAAACATCTATACCAGAACCCATCTTCACAAATACAAGACCTGCACCTACAGCTTTCAAAAATTCAGCTCTTGTTAATCCTTTTGGCTCTCTTTCACCTGCCATGGTAAATCTCCTTGTCTATTTTTAAGATGCGCATCTATTTGACCTTTTCGACTGGATAGTCAGCCTCCATCCATGCCTTGATTCCACCGGGATAACGATAGACATTCTTATAACCGAGTTTGACTGCCCACATGGCGCCATTGTGACTGCGACCGCATTTGGTAAAACCACAGTAGATAACGATTAAACGGTCTTTGTTCGGGCCAAGAATCTTCTCGAAAGCAGCTTTTGTTTTATCATCAAGATTCGACACTTCTTCTTTTGGAAATTCAAACTGAGCTGCACCTGGGACGTGTTGTTTCTTATAGCTGTCTTCATACGGCATGGTATCTACAATAAGCATATTCTTCTTCTGATCAATCCAACTCTTTAACTCCTCAGTGGTAACAATTTTATACCCGCCCCTTATTGCTTCTTTTGCAAAATTAACGGCAATCTTTTCCGTCTCAAGCTCCTTACTTCCCCACTCTGCAAAGCTGCTACTGGCAAGGCCTGCAATGAGACCTATACACATTAACCACATAAAAAAGACACCTCTCTTGAACATTCCTTAAATCCTCCTTAAATGTAGTTTTATCTTAGTACTGAGACTAAGGCCTGTTGTATTACCAGACACCAAATCTGAAACATATAAATAAATTGCTGCTGCAATCATTACAATGTCTCGATAAAGGGCATGCCGGAGACTTGTATAACCCTTTATTTCCTCAGGCGAGAAACATCCACAATCAATGTTCAGGTTATGTAATATTCCGTACCAAAGGACAATCACAAATGTAATGAGCAACCCAAAGATTATGCTCAAACTACCTCTTATAGCAAAGATCAATCCGAGTCCTGCCAGGAACTCCAGAGCAGGCAAGCCTATAGATACAGGAGCCAACAGACCTTCCGGAATAAGATCGTACTGGGACAAAACTTTCGCAAAAGCTTTCGGGTCTAAAAGTTTTGAAAAACCAGCATATATAAAAATAGACCCAAGAGAAAATCTGACAAGACATTGAGGCGAAGGTAAAAAAATAGTTTTTACAAAAGATTGAAATGCTTTTTCAAGTTTAAGTCTGCAATCCATATTTATTTATAAACAATATAAAACCTATAAATCAAATAGTTAATTTCTATAACAATAAAATGACTAATAGATTTTGTCTAAATTATGAATAGTTAATTTGGCTATAAATGCAGGGTCTGCTATTTAAATGGTAAGAATATAAATTTGTTTGGCTCTTCTTTATGGATTCCTTTTTAGTGGCGAGTAATTTCCACCGAGCAACTCGATGATTAAATCATCCATGGTATAGATATTTCTCTTGAATACGGTAACGACTTGCCCTATTTCTTCAACTGTATGAGCATCACTGCCGCCGATTTCTTTTACCTCATTCCCGTGTTTCTTGATCCAGTTTTTGCACAATGCATTTTCCGCAGGGTTATTTCTGCCGTTTACACTCTCTATAATTTTTGATAAATGAAGAACATCCGGATCTACTGGCCTGTCTTTTCTGAACGGATGGGCAGCTATTGTAACACCTCCCTCCTCTTGAACCCACTTAAAAAGATTTTTTGCATCCATTTTTTCCGGTATGTAATCAACAGGACCATATACAAGGAAATCTCCATATGATGTTGTGTACTCTACTCCTACAATCACAAAGAGGCCTGAATAATCAGCTATTTTTTCAAGTACGGATTTGGAAGCTATGGAATTATGGTCAGTTATACAGATGCCGTCAATGCCTACCTTTTTTGCTCTTTGGAGTAATTGAGGAATTTTAATAATACTACAGGGAGAAAAATGTGTATGGATGTGCATATCTATAAGCATATTTAACTGTATGGGCTCATCTTCCCAATTGTCAAATAGACAAAAACAATCCCATAAGTTTCATGCATAGTAAATATCTATTGGCAGAATAGAGGCTTATTGCTACCCTAAGAAGGTGATAGCTATCTTTTATAGTCACCATCGAGTTAGTTCACAAAATGAAGATTCAGATATTTTTTGCTTCAGTCTTCATATGCTCTAAGAAAGCACTTTGTAAAAAAGGGAGTGACCTTTTCTTGTGGGTGATGATATAAAATTTTCGTTTCATCTGGACATCAGAGAGTTTTATCTCTTTGAGTAGTCTGTATTTTAATTCGTCAGCTACAGATAGTTTTGATAAAACTGAAAATCCAAGTCCTGCCTTTACAGCCTGTTTAATTGCGTCTGTTGAACCGAAAATACCTGCAATCTTGATGTCCTCAAGTGTAATGCCTTCGCCTTCTAAAATCTTTTCAAGTTCCTTTCTCGTCCCAGAACCCTCCTCTCTAAGAACCATTGGGAATTTCACTAAATCTCTTAGGGTAAGCACATCCTTCTTAATCAAAGAAGGAGAAGACACTGCAATTAACTCATCCTCAATAAAAGGAATATGGGTTATCTGTCCATTACTTACTTTTGTACCAACAATTCCTATAAGCAATTCGTGCCTTGAAACCTTTTCGCCGATCTCTTTGGAATCAGATATGAAGATTTGGAAAGAAACAGCCGGGTATTTCTTCTGAAAAGCTGCCATCAAGGATGGCATCAGATAGGTGCCGGGTATTGTGCTGGCCCCAACAACTAACTCTCCTGTAATCTCTTTCTTAAAACGGCCAAGCATATCTTTCGTTACATTGATTTTTTCTATAATCTCCACTGCATGACTATATAGCACTTCTGCTTCTTTTGTCGGAATAATTGTTCTCCCTAACCTGTCAAAGAGTTTACATTCCAATTCCTCTTCTAATGTCTTTACATGGTCACTGATGGTTGGTTGCGTAAGGTGGAGTTCTTCTGAGGCCCTGGAAAAGCTTCTGTTCTTGAAAACTGAGGCAAACACTTTGAGCTGATGTATATCCACAAAAAATACTAACATACTTTGATGAAAATGTTCCCTTCAATAGAGTGCAAGGACATCATCAGGTCCGGTTGTATCACTTGAATCCTTGACTCCTCGAACTCTTGAATCCTTGTAGTCATTGCAACTTTTTAGTGGATAAACCATAATTCTGAATCATGAAATGGCCAAAAGACTTAAAGGGGCAAGGAAACTTCAGGAGATTTTACAGAAAAAAGTGAACATTATTCCCCTGAAGAAAGAACCCAAATATATTGCCGGTGTTGATGCGGCATTCCTGAATAATAAAGTTATTGGGGTAGCATGCCTTTATAAGTACCCTGAAATACATCTCATAGAAGAAGCATATGCAGTTACAGAAATTTTGTTCCCCTATATACCCGGCTTCTTATCTTTTAGAGAAGGCCCGGCAATTATTAGTGCCCTTAAAGGTTTAAGAAAAAAGCCTGACATAATACTCTTTGATGGTCAAGGGATTGCCCACCCAAAAAGGTTAGGCATTGCTTCACATGTTGGAGTGCTTCTGAATATACCAACAATAGGGTGTGCTAAATCAAGACTCATTGGTACTTATAAGAGAGCCAGGTCCTAAAAAAGGAACTTGTTCTTCCTTACTATATAAAAAAGAAATTGTTGGTGTTGTCCTGAGAACTAAAGACAATGTGAAACCCCTCTTTGTCTCACCAGGGAACAGAATCGACATCAAAGGTTCTATCGAGATCGTGCTGTCCTGTTCTCAAGGATACAGGATACCAGAACCCCTGAGAAGGGCAGATCTTATCTCGAAGAAGATAAAAAGGGAATTGTCAGCAGGTTAGGTGCAGGGCAGCGATTGTTCTTTTTTCTTTTTGAAACTTGTTGAAAAGTTTGACAGCCTCATCCGTACGTGCAATGTTTACCTCAATCCCTTTTGATTTAAGATATGATACCGTTTCCTGAGGAACAACCATCACACCGGAGTTACCTGTTCCCACAATAAGGAGTTCTGGTTTCTCAGCAATAACGTTCATGAGATCATCGATATGAAGAGAATGGCCCTGTTTCCTCCACCAGGAAGAATCAACCTTTTCAGGATAGATAATTACATCAGAGGTGTAAGTCTTTCCATCGATAATGATTTTGCCAAAAGAATAATGCTCAATCTTCATTTGAATCTCTGTTTACACGTTTCTGTTTTCTAACAACTTCATATAATTCAATATTTCGTGTTCAAAATTATCGCTCAGGACCTTTTTACCTATATGCTCTCCTATCTCCTCAAGACTCCAGAACTTAACCGCATCGATCTCATCAGCATTAAAATATACTTCACCCTCATAGAGACATACATAGGTATAGACAAGCTCTGTTTCATATGAATTGGTATGCATGTAGGTATAGAGGAAGTTTGGTTCTCCCGGTGATATGCCGAGTTCTTCCTTCATTTCACGCCTTGCGGCATTGAGCGGGTCTTCTCCAGGGTTGAGATGTCCGCCCACAGACGTATCCCACCTCCCCGGTGCAACATCTTTGCTCATAGACCGTTTCTGGAGAAGGAGATGGCCTTTTGTGTTGAATACAAGAACATGAACCACTCTATGGATCAAAGAAGGGTTGCCATGGATATAGTTCCTCGGTAAGATGCCAACAACCTCACCTTTATGGTTCACAACTTCTAAAAGTTCTTCATGATCATTCATTGCACTGTCTGATGTATGAATAAAGCCATGGTCATTATAGAGGAATCTTGCTCTAATCAATGCCCAGTATGTCTTTAATTTGCTTTCCCTCCTGCCCCTCATGCATATATTTCCCGGCCTTTTCAATAAGTTCCTCGAGTGAACAAGGACTTTCAGGGCTATAATAAGCAAAACCCATACTGAGAGATATCCTGTAAGGACGGCCTGCTTTTGCATTGTGCTTTTGAAGGTTTTCTTGCACCCGAAGAGCAAGAATCTCTGAAACAGCCCAGGAAGTCTCTAATGCAAGAATAACAAACTCATCCCCGCCTATGCGTGAAAGGATATCCGACTTTCTAAAAGTCATCTTTATGATATTTGCGACATCAATTAATGCCATATCGCCGGCGCTTTGTCCAAAGGTATCGTTTAATTGTCTTAGTCTGTCAATATCTAAATACATGAGCAACATTCCTTTACTACCTCGGTTAGTTATTTTTAACTGCTGTTCTGCCAGGAAGGAGAATCCCTTAAGGTTTAAAAGGCTCGTAAGTTCATCTACAAGGGCATGGGTGCGATATTTTTCTGACTCCTCAAACCGTGCAAGTAGCGCTAACCGTTCATTTACCAGATAACCAAGGACTGTGTAGACAAAGGGCACAAGAACAATAAGGATATGAAAAATGCTTTCTTCAACCCGAAAAGGTTGCTGGAAAATATGGATGAACATCTGATTTCCATATTCGATATAATCGAACACCAGCCACGCAATAAAAAGACACCATCCACAAAGAATAACGGCAACGGCGAGTTTAGATTTCATAGCCTCTGTCTATAGCCTGATTTGTAAATCTTATGCCTTATTTATCCAACTGTCCTTAAACGCTCTTCAAATTGAAATATTTTTCCCGTAAAATATTGCGTGATTATAACACATGCACTTATGTATAGTGACTATATGAAGACCGGCATCCGGAGATGGAACTGATTGATTATGTATAGAAATACTATTCCAATTACCTGAAGGCAACCAGTGAAGAACAGAGAAAGACTGCAAACAAAATCATGGAATTGTAAAATAGGTATTACGAAAAAAGGAATAGAATACTGATGGGTAGCAAGAAAATCTTGATCGTTGATGATGATAAAGATTTGATCCTTGGACTTAATATCCGACTGAAGGCCGCCGGCTATCATGTAATCCTCGCTGCTGATGCTCCTTCAGCCGTTAGCAAAGCAATGCGTGAAAATCCGGACCTTATTATACTGGACATCGGGTTACCGGGTGGTAACGGCTTTTTAGTACTGGACTGACTGAAGTCCCTTACACCAGTTGCAGGTATCCCCGTTATCATTTTAACAGCCCGGAATCCACAAATTAACAAAGAACAATCGCTGAAAGCAGGCGCAATAGCTTTTTTCCAAAAGCCGGCTGATAATGATGACCTCTTGGGCACCATACAGAAAATCCTTGAAGAGTCTCCTGAGTCCGTCAAGGAGAAGGAACTTTTAGGTATAGTTAAGACTGAAAACCCCGTCAAGAAAATTTTGATCGTTGACGATGATAAAGACCTTCTGCTTGGACTGAATATCCGACTGAAGGCAGCCGGCTATCATGTAATCCTCGCTGCTGATGCTCCTTCGTCCATTAGCAAAGCCCAACGTGAACATCCGGACCTCATTATACTGGATATCGGGTTGCCGGGTGGTGACGGCTTTTTGGTGCTGGACCGATTAAATTCACCTCAAATGAATATTCATATTCCTGTCATCATTCTTACCGCCAAAGATGCACAGACCAACAAGGAGCGGGCACTAAAAGCAGGCGCCATAGCTTTTCTCCAGAAGCCGGTTGAAAATGATGAACTCCTGGGCACGATTCGAAAAGCCTTGGAAGACACAGAATGATGGAAAAAGAACTTCGCTTCTTGATGATCGAGGACACTGCGACAGATGCTGAACTGATTGAACGCGACCTGCGAAAGGCGAAGATTTCTTTTATTTCAAAGAGGATAGAAACGTCAGAAGATTTTGTCAAAGAGCTCCATGATTTTAAGCCAGACCTTATCCTGTCGGATTACCATCTTCCCGCCTTTAATGGGTCAGAGGCATTATCCATTCTAACAAAAGAGGCCCCTGATGTCCCTTTCATCTTGATTACGGGAGCACTTGGTGAAGAGCGCGCAGTTGAAATTCTTAAAAGTGGCGCTACTGATTATGTTCTTAAAGATCATTTATCGAGGCTCCCCCATGCGGTACTGCGAGCACTCCGGGAAGCTGATGAAAAAGTAGCCCGAAAGCGGGCTGAAGAGTTGCTGTCAGCCAGTGAAGCGAACCTCCGAAACATCATAGAGAAGAATGCTGATGGCATTCTCGTTGTAAGCCATGATGGTATTGTGCGTTTTGTGAATCCCGCTGCGGAAACCCTCTTCGGACGTAATGCCAAGAAACTCCTCGGTCACCCATTTGGTTTTCCTGTAGAGCAGGTGAAATTACAGAACTGGATTTTCTCCGAAACGGAGGGGAAATCAGAACATTAGAAATGAATGTAGTGGAAACTACATGGGAAGGGGAAAATGCATATCTTGCATCGCTGCGTGATGTCACAGAACATAAGCGGATACTCACAGAACTGGAACAAACCAGACAGCAACAACTCAGTTTGAAGGATGAATTCCTCTCCCATGTCTCTCACGAACTCCGTTCCCCTCTTACCGCTATTCATCAGTTTATCACCATATTGCTTGATGGATTGGCCGGTGACCTAAATCCCGAGCAACGTGAATACATGGAAATAGCTCTCAAAAATGTCTATCAGCTCCAAACCATGATCAGTGACCTGCTTGAAATTACCCGTGCTGAAACCGGGAAACTCACTATTGAACCTCAGTGCTTTTCCATTGCCAAGGTTGTTGATGAAACCTGCAGCACCCTCAAGAAGAGCGCCGCTGCAAAGGGTATAGTCCTGACCGCTGACCTTCAGCATGATCTTCCTTTTGTCTATGCTGATCCTGTCCGCATCAAACAGGTTCTCTTCAATCTCATTGATAACGGGATTAAATTCACGCCTGAAAATGGTGCGATCACCGTTCGTGCCAGGATATCAGAGCAGGATCCTAACTTTCTGTGCATCTCGGTAGCAGATACGGGGTGTGGAATAAGTATTGAGGATCACGAAAAGATTTTCGACCGTCTGTACCAGACAGAACAAACAATCTCCCGTAGTCGTAAAGGTCTTGGTCTTGGCCTCCATATCTGCAGAGAACTGGTTTCGCGTCATGGTGGAAGAATATGGGTAGAGAGCCAACAAGGTCATTGGAAGTACCTTTTTCTTCACTCTGCCGACTTTTTCACTGGCAAGGTTAATCACCCCTATTCTCACTCCGGAAAACCTGCTGAAAGGCTCCGTAGCGCTCATTACTGTTCAGCTATCTTCACCTATACAAGCAACACTCCGAAACACTGATAGCGATGAAATCGTGTTCCGTGAAGTTCAGAATGTGCTTACGCGTTGTGTACTTCCTGATATGGATGTTCTTTTGCCGCGGATGGCTCAAAGGAAATCAGGGGATATTTTCTTCGTGGTAGCATGTGCAGACCAGACTGGAACAGAGATCCTTGTTCGGCGAATTCGGGGCCAGCTTGCACTCTGCAAGAACCTTCAGAACGCTTCTCTCGACTATGCGGTATCCTTTACCATGATCGGGATCCCTTCGAAAAAAGATGATATTCCTTTCGGGCATCTTGTTGAAGGAATAGTAGGCAAAATTGAAAGCCTGATAAGAAGTGTCACTGAAACACATGACAGAATACCACCGGAAGAAAGGAATCTTGAAAATTGATGGTGATTCAGACCTGCTCTATTCATAGCATTCGTATCACCAGTTTACAAAATTCAGAGTCAAAGGAGGACGGTCTCATGCTTAAAATTCTTCTCGCCCTGAAAAATCCAAATGAAGCTACCATTTCTTTACTAAAAGGGCATAACGTTGATACACTTCACAAGGATGAATCCCTGCCCGATGCAATAGTAAAAAATAATTATGAACTTATCTTATATGAAGGGGAGAAGGAAATTCTGCAATCTATTAAAACGTTAGATCCACGTGCAGAGGTGATTTTCTTTAGTGACAGCGATGTCGATGCAATTGAAGCAATTAAAATCGGAGCCTCCGCATTTTTTTCGCCTCCGATTGAATTTGAGAGACTAAAAGAGACTATTGATACCATCAATGATTTATTTCAGGTAAGAAAAGAAAGTGCAGAGTTAGAAAAACTACTCAGTGCAAAATATACCTTTCTTCCAGGGCTCATCGGGAAAAACCCCAAGATGCTCGACATATTTACCTTAATTAGGCGTATAGCTCCTTATTTCAAGACCATTACTATCATGGGAGAGACCGGAACAGGTAAGGAAGTTATTGGCAAAGCCCTCCACTTATTAAGCCCTGCTGCAACAAAACCCTTTATTGTCTGCAATTGCGCAGGACTTGTTGAATCCCTTGTAGAGTCAGAACTCTTCGGACACGCAAAGGGGTCTTTTACAGGCGCCATAACAGACAAGATAGGTCTTTTTGAGGCTGCAGAAGAAGGTGCGATATTTCTCGATGAGATAGGAGAGCTTCCTCTTTCTATGCAGCCACGCCTCCTCAGGGTGCTGCAGAGTGGCGAGTTCAGAAGGGTCGGAAGCAATAAGCTCTTTAAAGGCTCACTGCAGGGTAATAGCAGCAACAAATAAGGATTTGGCTCATGAAGTGAAAAGTGGAAAGTTCAGGGAAGATCTCTATTACAGACTCACACCCCTGACAATCCATATGCCTCCTCTTCGTGATAGAAAGGATGAAATACCTCTGCTTTGCCGCTTTTTCCTTGAACGGTTTAACGAGAGAACAGGGAAAAAGGTTTTTGGCATATCGAGGCCTGCCCAGGCTGCACTCCTTACCTATGAGTGGCATGGCAATGTGAGGGAGCTTGAAAATATCCTTGAACAGGCAGCTGTTATGACCACGGAAACTTTTATACGATTAGAGGATCTTCCGATACATTTAAGAGAGATTCCCGCTAAGCAAGTTGCTGACATTATGCTTCTCGATGAAGTTGTTAAGAAACACATTGAACAGGTGCTCAGACAATGTAATGGTAACAGGAGCAGGGCATCAAAGATAATGGGGATAAGCAGGAGGGCTCTCCTGAGGAAGATCGAAAAATATTCTCTTACATAACTTACCCAGGAACAAACCTTACCAAAAGCAATATATCTTTCGCGAGCTCAATAGGACCTTACAAAATTTTGTGCCCATCAAGACGTACCCTATTTCGATTTATTTCTGCTAAACTACTACAAATTGAAAAGGAGGCAAATAATGAAAATAGATGAGATAATGGTCAAAAAATTAGAATCGGTAGAGGCTAATGCCCCTGTATATGATGCTATAGAAAAAATGGTTGACAGAAGGATCAGGTCGATACTGGTAAAACCAAAAGATGAAAAAGATGTTTACGGAATTGTCACTATGCGAGACATTGTTTTTAAAGTCATCGGTAAGAATCTCGACCCGAATAAAATAAGGGTTGAAGAAATTGCCTCAAAGCCCGTTATCAGCATTGATAAAGATATGGATATCGATCACGTTATCAGTTTAATGAATAAGTTCAATATTGCAAGGGTTTTTGTATCCGAGGGGAAGGAAATCATCGGAGTTGCTTCTTTATTGGATATTATGGCTGCTTCCTTGATAGAAAGAGCAAGAGGAGGTCATATTGCTTGAAAAAGTTTTTTCCGGTGGAAAAACAGAACAAAAGGTAATAGAAAACATAAAGAAGCACATAAAAACCCTCTGTTCTGCATCAGATTGTTTTAAGAAGGCTGTTGAAGAGCAGAACAAGGATCTCATGCTTTGTGTTTCCGATCTTGAGAGAGAAGGGGATAGCATAAGGAGAGAAATAATTTCAACCAATCTACGAAGGAGCTTTTCTTCCCTTTCTCCGCCCGAATATATGCAGGTTTGTTGAAATCGTTGACGAGGCCTTTGATGTGCTGGAAGACGCTGCCCTTGAATTTGAATATTTAGACTCAAAATTGGATAAAGAGATAGAGGAAGATTGCATCAAGATTGCTGACATAAACCTAAAGATGTGTGAGATGCTCTTAATTGCCTTTGAAACACTGTTCAGCAAGGAAGATTTAAGAGAGAAAAACCTGGCCATCAGGATCTATGAAAACAAGATTGATGAAATAAAATTTGATTTGATTGAAAAGCTGAGGAGAAAAGAGGTAAAAAACTTCTGGGAAGGTAAGATACTCTCAGACTTCATATCTTATCTTACACATGTAAGTGATGTCATTGAAGATGCCAGTGATTATCTTTATATAATAAATATAAGTTTAAGATAACATTCTATGACTTTCTATGATTATTTCATTACATGGCAGAATTAATTCCCTTTGCAGCCTGCATCTTAATAGCCTTCGGTATAGGTTCAAACGATACATCAAATGCCCTCGGAATATGCATAGGTGCAGGAATAATAAAGTTAAAAAAGGCGGTTCTTTTATTTGGATGCTTTGTTTTGATTGGGATAGTACTGCAAGGCCAGAAGGTAATGAAGACGGTTGGAAAGGATCTTTTGGAAGTAAATCCTTCCATGCTGAGCATATCTTTATCAATCTCTGCCCTTTTCATTATTTTATCTAACTGGAAAAAATTACCCCTTTCAACACATCAGGTAATTATCGGGGGATTGACAGGTTCCGGAGTTGCATCCGGGATTGATGTCAATGTTGTATCCCTTTTAAAAATTGTTTTCTCCTGGATCATATCTCCTCTCACTGCCTTTTTCTTTGCGTTCATAATATACAAAACAATGGAAAAAACCCTTTCAAAATTATCTTTGTTCCAGCATTGAAAGAATTCTGAGAGCACTTCTGCTCATAAGTGGAATTCTGATCGCCTATAATACTGGCGCAAATGAACTCGCAACAGTTTTGGGTCCTGTCATTTATTCAGGAATGATAAGTAAGATGCCATCGTTTTTCCTGGGTGCCTTTTTTGTCTTTCTCGGAGCAGTCCTTTTAAGCAACCGGGTGATCGAAACTGTTGGCAAGGGAATAACTGCTTTGGACCCTTATTCTGGATTTGCTGCCCAGCTTGGTGCAGGAAGTTGTGTATTACTTTTCACCTTTCTTGGGAATGCCCATTTCAACAACATATTGTATTATCGGCGGCATTAGTGGAGTGGGAATGGTAAAAGGAATGAAAACGGTAAGGATCGGTCTAATAAAAAAAATGATGCTTAACTGGGTTCTGGCCCCATCTATAGCCTTTTTCATCTGCTTCATAGTTATGAAAATAGTTAGACTTTGGTCATAAATCCGCACGCTTAAAACCTGCATGATTTCCTCGGCCCATTTTTTAACAAAGAATCTCATTAACATTAAATATTAATTAATATTAATTAATATAATGTAATTGTTAAAATTTTTCCTTGACATTTTATAATTTTAATGATATTTAATCACCAGTCAATTATAGAGGCTAATAGTACTTAATGAGATTGAAACTTGTAAAAAACAGGGTAAGGGAGTTCAGGGAATTCAATGCATGGAGTATTGCAGAACTTGCGAGACGGGCAGAGTTAGTCCCTCAAACTATTTCAAAGATGGAGAGGGGTACTCCGACAAGTAGAAATTCCAAACTAAAGGTTGCAAAGGCGCTGGAGAGGAAATTTGAAGAGGTTTTTCCAGACAATAGCACATCGCACACATAGTGATTCAATGCCCAAACATGTTGCCCCATTGAGAATACTTTTTTTCTCTAAGAGATACTGAAAAATTTTATCCGGGCATATAAAGACAACATGGAGAACATAACAGAAGAGATCACATCAAGACATCCTGGATTTCCCGGCATAGACGTGGGATCGGATGCAGAAAATATATTCCCCCAAAAACAAACGAGGAAAAAGCACAACTTCAAAGGGCTTATTGGTAATTCACCTCTTATGAAAGGCGTATATGAATTAATAGAGAAAATAGCA
>CAWCKM010000009.1:0-14456 GCA_963796125.1 Nitrospirota bacterium | reverse complement strand
AGCACGCACCTCAATCACACGACGAGAAATAATGATTTCCAATCGAACTATTGTTTTTTGCAAGAGATGCCGTCACCTCAGCTCCTTCCTGTAAGCGGTATTTGTAAATACTGCCTAACAATACAACAATACAAACAGTAATCGATAAGACAAATTCACCCTGCCATTTTTTGTACACCTCCATACCATAAACGCCCATTTATTTTTTGAAGGGCAAATCCTATTTAAAATAACCTATATTTATCAATATGTTAGTTTTAATTGTAGAATTGGCATACTCTTCGCTGAAAATAATACCATGCAGCTATAGAAGCTGATGAAGGAGGAAAAGATGGAGAATTCACAGGATACTGACATCCTTTTAGTTGAGGACAATCCAAATGACGTGGAACTTACGCTCAGGGCAATGAGTGCATACAACCTTGCCAATAAGATACATGTTGCAAAAGATGGAGCAGAGGCATTGGAGTATGTTTTTGGAGAAGGAACCTACAACAAAAGGGACATGAAAGATAAACTGCAAATGATACTCCTTGATTTGAAGCTTCCCAGGGTAGATGGCTTGGAGGTGCTACGAAAAATTAAGTCCGATGAACGGACAAATGTAATTCCCATTGTGGTGTTGACATCTTCAACAGAAGAGCGAGACATTATAGAGAGTTATGAACTCGGTGTGAATAGTTACATCGTCAAGCCAGTAGATTTCGATAAATTTATTAATGCCGCTTCAGAAATTGGTCTCTACTGGATGTTGTTGAATAAATCAACTCAATGAAAGTATAGACCAAGTTTTGTTTTTGTGGAGCCTATAGGGTCATTTGAAACTGTACGCAATGAAATTGATAGTTAAAAGGGGGTAAAGATAATGGGAGCATTAATGAAAGAAGATATTGCAACTGATCTCCATGAATTTTCCGAAATTTATGAATGCATGGAGTTCTTTGTTTGATGAAACAACAGGGATTCAACACGCAGAGGTATCTAAGGAGTTCTTTTTAAGGATGGCAGACTCATATATATCTAAGAGTAGGTATGCAGAGGCTATAGATATATACAACAAGCTTTTCGAAAACATACCTTTCAATACTTCCGTATTACAACGTGCTAAAGAGATGGAGAGTCTGTTAACAATCGTCGGAAAAGGCAAACAGGGAACGAAATGGATTGAAAAATTTCTTAACATTGCTAAACAAGACAAAGTGAGTTTTACGGATGTCTTTCCCATTCTTCCTGCGGGAGACAGGCGTGCATACAAAAGGATTGCATTTGTTAAAGCCTTACGTTTTTACGTAACAGTTTTATTAGATGCGGAGAGATTAGAGAAAGTCTATTACACTGGTGCTTCTATTGACATTTCTAAGGAAGGGATCAGCATGATAACTGATTGCCTCCTTTTTAAGGGAGATGTCGTGTTCTTTGAACCTGAGATAAAGGTGCATGACATATCGTAGAAAAATCTGCTATTGTTAGATGGGTGAAAGAAATTGAGAAGAATAAATATCGGATTGGATTGATGTTTATTTAAAAATCTCAATACTAATCATCGATGATTTTTCCCTTGTTTTTTTAACTCTCTATTTTCCTGTACGCATTAATGTAAATCCTTTTCCTGCCTTCGATATTACAATTTGAAACCAATAATCTGTAACCAATCTGTAATCTTTCCTGTGGTACGTTATAACAATCTATACTGCGTATTGAAAAAATGAATAAGTTTGTTTAATATTATCAATGTGGGAGAAGGGGACATCTATCATTCATTTCTTACTATTTTCTTCACTAATACAACAATTTTCAGATAGCTGTTTCTCCTTGGTGTTTATATGTAAACACTTCTTATCAATGAAAGGAGGAAAATGCAAGGCAAGAGGAAAACTTTAAGCGGTGTTACCGTGATGGGTTCTTCTGCACTCAATCAGGTCACCCCACCTTTGAGACTTAATTACCCTGTCTGTACCTTGGATAAACAACTATTACTGCCAGAAAATACGGTGATTTCAACAAAGACCATTGATACACTCATATCTTCAAATAGTCAAACTTCCTATAAGACGTATTCTCTATTCAACTATGGTTCAGTCAAAAAAGATATTTTCGATTCTCTTCAGGAGCATCACTACCCTGTAATTTTCGCTGAACAGGAAAAGACTAATACCATAATGCAAGTTTTAGAGGACGTTCATCTTATGCTTCCAGTGCTGGAATCATTGGAATATTTCAAAGACCATGATATCTATACTTACAGACATATCCTCATGGTGTTTGCACTTTCTACACTGCTGTCTATTGATTTGCTTGCCGATAGAGCCGATAGGGAGCATTTGATCAAAGAGTTTTTAGCTGGACCTACTCATGACTTTGGCAAGATATGCGTTCCTTTAGATATTTTGCAGAAAAAGGTTCCGATAACACAGCCAGAAAGGAACGTGCTGGAACATCATGCACTGGCAGGGTATGTTTTACTCAGTTATTACTATCGAGATAGGCATAATTTTTTTGCCAAGGTAGCAAGAGATCACCATGAGAGGAAAAATGGCTCAGGGTATCCTCGACACATCAAGCTCAGAGACCAATTGATTGAAATCGTGGCCGTGACCGATGTTTATGACGCCCTTATCTCACCGAGACCCTATCGTCCAATTTCTTACGATAACCGCACGGCGTTAGAAGAAATAACGGCAATGGCAGAAAGAGGACAATTCAATTGGAAGGTTGTGAAAGCACTTGTAGCTCTCAACCGTGCTTCTAAGCCACACTTCGATAAATGCGTCATTTCACTTGAAAAGAGGGGTACTCCTCCACCACACAATACGTATGGAATCATCGTAAAAGGATGAAGAAAATAATAGAAAGAGCAGAACTATCTTGTAATTGGATAAAAAAGTTCCCAACTAAAACATCAATCAATATTTTTCTCTTGGGCTTAATGCTCCTTTTTGCTACTGCATATGCAGCAGAAGACAATTGGGTTTATGTAAGTGAAAAGGAAGATGATTTGTGGTTTGTCAATACTGACACAATTATGTGTAGAGGGAACCTTTGTAAAGCATCGGTAAAAATGCAACCCCTTGCAGAAAAGTATGAATATACGATAGAAGTAAATGAGTATACCTGTACGGAGATGAAATATAAAACACTCCGTACAACAACATATGATTCAAACAGGAATACAGTTAAAAGTATCACACCAGAGGGACAAGGATGGAACTATATCGTTCCAGAATCCGTAAGCAAAGAATTGTATGACTTTGTTTGTAAAAAAGCGAACCATCAAAAAGAACAACTAAATACAAACGAAAAAGATGAAGAACACCTAACTGGGGAAAAGCTGGCAAGGAAATACGAAGCAGAAAAAGCGGCAGATTCGACTAAAAAAGTCCAATTACAGGATGCTGCCACACCTGAAGAAGTAGAATCTAAAAGTGCAACGGTGGAAGATAAAAAAGAGACATCCTTACAATCTCAGAAACCTTCAGATACCATATTTACAGTTCAAGTAGGTGCCTTCAAGAATGCCTCTTATGCCGAAGCCCTTATAGCATGGCTTAAAGAAAAGGGATATACTGCATATATAACTCTCTCAGGATCGAAAGAAGGGGAACAACTTTATAAGGTATGCATAGGCAAATTCACCGAGAGGGAAAAGGCTAAAACCCTATCTGAGAAAATTAGAAATAGCGAGGGCCTTCAGACATTTGTAACCTCATTGCAACCTTAAGATCCTATTTTAGGTATTGCACATTACAACCAGTCTTCCTTCATCTTGAGCCTCTCCCTAAATTGAATAGTTGTAGGTGCATGCTCACCCCACGCAGATCATGAAGCATGCTAATTTTCTGAGGAAAGGAACATTATGTTTAGCCTTCACAGAAACATTTGCTTCTGTGAGAAGGTGAGATATCTCTCAATGCTCAAGATCCCTCTCTCTCTATGTGAAAGCAGTGATCAAAGATATGGTAGGATGCATCCTGTGCAATACCAAATCCTATCCATTTAATTCTTTTATTGTATCGGCTTTCCATGACCATCATATAAAGTGGACTTGGGTTCTGCAGGCACTTTTGTTCGAGATCGCGTTTTAGCACCTCCGACCCTTTTTATTCCAATAGCATCAAGAGTGCCAGCGAGTTCCTTCGTCCCCGTCACAAAATCACTCACATACTGTCCTGCCTCATCCCCAAAATGTTTAGTAACAACACTTGAGAACACTTCTCCAGAGACTTTCATATCCCTGTGTACTGTCCAGGAGTCCTGATTATATGTTTTGGTCCAGTATCTGCCTGTTTCTCCTTCAACAGCCAACTGTTTGCCTGTTTTTGTATCTGTGAATACGGTAGTCCTAAAAGACTTACCCCCGAAAATCAACCTGTCCCTCTGCTATATGGATGCTGGTTGACTTACCAGCAACAACCTGCTTTGTTCTTGGATCAGAGGTAACGCTTTCTAATACATAACCGGCAGAAGTGGTAACCTTACCATCAGCACCCCTCTGCTCAGGTTGGTAACGAACCATGCTTTTTTCTATACCATATCTCTCATTCCCTGCAACAAAGATAGCCTGTTTTAAGTCCGGGTCATATGCCATGAATCCTGATTTAACGCCAGTGGAGGACAAACGCGATGGGGTTAGGTCTTTATTCTTGCAAGAACCCTGATATTATTATATATGTAAAGGTCTGAACTTGACCTGTCGGACACCGTAAGATCAGAGGCTGTGATTTACAATTCTTGGCCATTGGCAGGTTGCCCTCGAAGAAGGAATGTCTTGGGATACTTTCCCCTGCCGCAGATTTTGAATGAGCCGAAATCTTTATACCAATCGCCATCCGGTGCTTCGGGTCGACATTCTTGCCAGAGTTTCATCTGGTAGACATCCTCGGCGGTGATTTGCCGCTCCCGAAGCCGATCAAAGAGATGATCGCGGAGAGCAAGAGGAAGGTTGGTCCACTGGATCTTCGGCACTCATTCTCCGAAAGTCATTCGGGCAAGTTGTTCCTTCAATTCCTGTTGTTCTTTTGCGTCTGTTGACTTGCTTAGCAGATCCGCCAATTCGAAGAATCTGCGTTTCTCCTCATCTTTTGATCGCAATCCGGTTTCAACGAGTTCTATGAGTATCCGATTCGAACTCACCTTTCGATTTTTTGCCAAGGCCTTCACCCGCTTTGCCAACGGAGAAGGGAGAGACGCTCTGGCGAACTGCTTTTTCAGTTGTACCCATAAACTAATTATACACCATTTTGCATCAGAATGCACCATTCATGAAAAAAACGTTCATGAAGAAAATACCTATCGACACTGTCCGAAAGGTCAAATAGTGACAACTACATACCGTCACAAAATCGGTCACATACTGTCCGGACTCATCACCAAAATGTTTAGAATTGCGCAGAGATTTCACCTACTACTCTCTTGAGGAAACATTAAGCCAAAGTATGTTAGTATTTTCAGTGGACATACATCAGCTCAAAGTATTTGCCTCAGTTTTCAAGAACAGAAGCTTTTCCAGGGCCTCAGAAGAACTTCACCTACGCAACCAACCATCAGTGACCATGTAAAGACATTAGAAGAGGAATTGGAATGTAAACTCTTTGACAGGTTAGGGAGAACAATTATTCCGACAAAAGAAGCAGAAGTGCTCTATAGTCATGCCGTGGAGATTATAGAAAAAATCAATGTAACGAAAGATATGCTTGGCCGTTTTAAGAAAGAGATTGCAGGAGAGTTAGTTGTTGGGGCCAGCACAATACCCGGCACCTATCTGATGCCATCCTTGATGGCAGCTTTTCAGAAAAAATACCCGGCTGTTTCTTTCCAAATCTTCATATCTGATTCCAAAGAGATTGGCGAAAAGGTTTCAAGGCACGAATTGCTTATAGGAATTGTTGGTACAAAAGTAAGTAATGGACACATAACCCATATTCCTTTTATTGAGGATGAGTTAATTGCAGTGTCTTCTCCTTCTTTGATTAAGAAGGATGTGCTTACCCTAAAAGATTTAGTGAAATTTCCAATGGTTCTTAGAGAGGAGGGTTCTGGGACGAGAAAGGAACTTGAAAAGATTTTAGAAGGCGAAGGCATTACACTTGAGGACATCAAGATTGCCGGTATTTTTGGCTCAACAGACGCAATTAAACAGGCTGTGAAGGCAGGGCTTGGATTTTCAGTTTTATCAAAACTATCTGTAGCTGACGAATTAAAATACAGACTACTCAAAGAGATAAAACTCTCTGATGTCCAGATGAAACGAAAATTTTATATCATCACACACAAGAAAAGATCCCTTCCTTTTTTGCAAAGTGCTTTCTTAGAGCATATGAAGACTGAAGCAAAAAATATCTGAATCATGGGTTTCGCCGATTTATTTTGCCAAATTGTTCCTCAAGATAGCCTTTTATTACTTCACCGGCTTTATTAAAGGCAAATTCATCAAGGAACCTTTTGACCGCATCTTCATTCAGGATGACACTGTTATCACTTTCTTGATAATTCTTGCTCAGGACACACTCAAGCTGTTGCTGCCCCTCTGTCCCATGGCAGACCTATTATTGATTCTATTTCCTTGCCAGATGCTATGTGCCGAAGCGGAAGGAAAAGCTCAACATTGAATTTGCTAAAGAAACTCTGGTAAGCATCGAGGGCTGCTTTAATCTGATTAATTTTGATTTTGCCATCATGTAATTCTCTCTCTCCACCTATTACAAGATTCACTTGTAATATTTTTGCAAGAGGAATCCGAATTGCGTGGAAATAGAGATGGCAGCCAACACAATGAGAATAAAAATTGAATCGTTTGCTGAGATGTGTTGAGTACCTCCCGCAGAGAGTCCACCAGAATTTTGGTGAACCAATGACTATCGGTTCAAAGACCTTAACATTTTTTGATTGCAATTTATCATGCAGGATCGTTTATCTCTCTCAAAAGGGGTTCCCAGCTTACCATACTCAGTGCCCGTATAGGCTATAGTTGGTACAATCGCTTTGATCAGGCGCATTTCACATGCACGGATAGCTGCTGCAATACTGTCCCTCCCGGCGATTTCCGCTATGGCAACATTTTCGGTTTTTCTGATTTCATGGACTGTTGATTGTGGAAGCATCCAATCAGGGAAATCGACAATGAGGTCTGGTTTGTTAGCAAAGATTGTCAAGCAAACGTTTATCTATATCCATCACAGTGTCAAAGGCCTGTAATTACCGGGATAGTAGGGCTGATCAACCGGGGTATCCATAAGTCCCTGCATCTTTGCCTTGTCAAGAAAATTAAGTATCAAATACATTAATTCTCTTCCTCTCACAATCCCTAACCCGCCTCTCGGGCAGGTTATTTCATTAAACTCTCCCACTTTGTCCTTTCGAACATATTTGCCTATCATCATCAAAGGCACTGTTTCACCCGTATGGATCATAGTGCCTGAACTTGCTGTGGAATGGTCTGCCGTCACAACCAATAAGACTTCTTTGTCTGCTATAATCTCATTGACAGCAACAGACATGGCACGGTCTATGGCCTCAATAACCTCTTTTTTGTACCAGGGATTTTTTGTGTGACCTGCTTCATCAGGCATTTTCGTATGAACATGGATAAAATCATAATCGACTGCGTCTTTTGCTAACCTTAGACGGTATTTTAAATCTTCCTCGACATTACCGGTATCCTTGACCTTTGCCACGTCCATTCCTAATTCACTGCAGAGCCCCCAGTAAATTGCCCCGGAGGAAATCGATAGCCCCCGAAGTCCCCATTTTTCCCTGAAAGGCATTAGCGGTCTCTTTTTGCCTGGCCTCTGAGTAACAAGACAGTTCACAGAAGGGAGATTATCCAAAGCCCGCTTTTTATTAACCGGATGATCAGACAATCTCTGATAACACCAGATAAGGTATTTATTCAATGTTAACGCAGTCTTTCTTGCAGCCGGAGCTACTCTTTTTCTCCATTATGGGCATTATTTCTATAACTGCTTTCCCCTCATAGATAGGATCCGAATCGTTTATAGACTCGCTTACCCCACCACTCAGAATGAGAAATCCATCGATTCCCTGAGAAGGCATAAGGTGAACCGTTACTTTATTTGCTTCAAAGGATTGTATTGCATTCATGAGCATGTGAGCTTCTTCTTGAGAAATTTCTGGCCGACCCCATGTCAGGAAAAGATTATTATTTCTATTTTCAACACAACAAATATGGCATAACACAGCAACCTCATTACTTTTAACAGCTATCCCTTTCCCAATCGCTTCAACATAACCTCTTCCGGGAAATTCTTTTAGTTCATACCCAAAGATTAAAAAATGAGCTGTTTCACTCGACATAGGAACACCTTGCAAATAACTGTGATACAAACCATTCATCCCTAATGATGAGAGGTAATCCAGATGAGGGGTATACGCTGCATGGAGAGGTGTCTTGCCCTCGAAACAGTCTTGTCCCCTGTCTCCTAACCCATCGAGTATTAATAAAATACAGCGCATTTTTTTATATACTAAAGAATAGATGTCTATTCTGCCAATAGATATTTACTATGCATGAAACTCATGAGATTGTTTTTGTCTATTTGACAATTGAAAAGATGAGTCCATACAGTTAAATATGCTTATAGATATGCACATCCATACACATTTTTCTCCCTGTAGTATTATAAAAATTCCCCAATTACTCCGAAAGAGCAAAAGAAGGAGAGTTGACGGTATCTGTATAACCAACCATAATACCATAGATTCAAAATCTGTACTTGAAAAAATAACTGATAGTTCAGGCCTCTGTATGATCGTAGGAATAGAGTACACGACATCAGTATGGAGACTTCCTTGTATATGGACCTATTGATACATACCCGGAAAAGTATGGATGCAAAGAATCTTCTGAAGTGGGTTCAAGAGGAGGGAGTTGAAACAATAGCTGCCCATCCATTCCGAAAAGACAGACCAGTAGATCCGAACATCCTCCGTATCTCAAAGATAATGGAGGGTTAAACGGCAGAAATAACCCTGAGAAAATGAATTGGCAAGAACTGGATCAAAAACACCGGAATGGTGTAAAAACCATCGGCGACAGTGAAGCTCATACTGTCGATGAAGTCGGTCAAATCGTTACCGTATTCAAGAGAAATATCTATACCATGGATGATTTAATCATCGAGTTGCTCGGTGGAAATTACTCGCCACTAAAAAGGAATCCATAAAGAAGAGTCAAACAAATTTATATTCTTACCATTTAAATAGCAGACCCTGCATTTACAACCAAGTTAATTATTCCCAAATCCAGCGATAAGAAAATGTCATTGCGAGCGGAACGAAGCAATCTCGCCTTTTCCAATGAGATTGCCACGCACCCTTCTGGTGCTCGCAATGACAGATAAATCGACCGTTTATTGTTGGTATGACTGGATTCGGGTATTCATAATTTAGACAAAATCTATTAGTCATTTTATTGCTATAGAAATTAACTATTTGATTTATAGGTTTTATATTATATATAAATAAATATGGATTATAGACTTCAACTGAGAAAAGCATTTCAATCTTTTATAAAAACTATTTTTTTACCTTCGCCTCAACGTCTTGTCAGATTTTCTCTTGGTTCTGTCTTTATATATGCTGGTTTTTCAAAACTTTTAGACCCTAAAGCCTTTGCGAAAATTCATTCCGACTATGACCTGGTTCCAGAAAGCCTGTTAGCTCCAGTAGCTATCGGTCTGCCAGTGTTGGAGTTCATTGCAGGGATAGGGTTGTTCTTTGCCGTGCGCGGGAGTTTGAGCGTCATCTTTGGATTATTAGTTACGTTTGTATTTGTCCTCTGGTACGGAATATTAAATAACCTGAATATTGATTGTGGGTGTCTCTCCCCCAGGAGACTAAAAAGTCAGAGCAAGTTCTGGCATGCATTTATAACTAGGATATAGGGATAATTACAGCAGTAGGGTATTTATTTATTGCAGATTGGGTAGCTGGCAATAAACAAGTCTTAGTAGAAGTACTAGATTGGAACAGTTTACGAGAAAATTCAGATGTTAAAGAGAAGTGTCTTTTTTATTTGGTTAATGTGTATGAGTCAATTCCAGGCCTTTCCCATAACAGCTTTCCAAGTGGGAGGTGATAAAGAATGAGACGAAAAGATTTACCATTAATTTTCCGAAAAGAAGCAATAAAGGCAGCTATAAAATTGTTACCACTGGAGAATTAAAGAGTTGGATTGATCAGAAGAAAAATTGCTTCTTGTTGGATCCCATGTAGTATGAAGACAGCTATCGAAACAACATACTCCCAGGTGCGGCTGAGTTTGATTTTCAGAAGAAGTGTCCAATCTTGATGATAAAACAAAAGCTCCTTTCGAGAAGATTCTCGGCCCAACAACTCCGTTTAATCGTTATCTGCTGCTGGTTTCCCAATGCGGTCGCAGTACACAATGGCGCCATGGCGGCATCGAACTCGGTTATAAGAATGTCTATCGTTATCCCGGTGGAATGAAGCATATCGATGAAGAGCTGGTAGGATGGGAGAGAGTCAATGATGCGCAGGCTCGAAAAAAAATCAACAAGGAGATTTGTCATGGCAGGTGAAAGAAGCCAAAAGGATTAACAAGTATGAATTTTTGAAGCTAAGTACAGGTATTGTATTTGTAAGATGGGTGCTGATTTAGATCTTTTTGCAGCATCCAAAACGGAGACCCAAGACCTATCAGAATTTTCCCACGAAAGAAAATCCTTTAATGGTAGATGAAAAAAAAGACGTACTCATCTACACGGAGGTAAATGAAATGAATGTTCATCAATGGAATGTTCATTGGGGAGTTGTATTTAAAGATGGAAATTTCAGGATAGAGCAATCCTGAGGGCATACCCGAACCAGCTTGATTTTCATGATGCTCTTATTAAGATTGGTGCAAAGCCAGGAAACAATCTCAATAAGGACACAATCGGGCACTATGTAGAAGGAGAAACATTGGACGTGAAAGCTACGTGGCCTGGATTGGGAAAAGAGTCTCCATAAATGAGATTTTTGATGATGAAAAAGAAAAACTTTAATATCAGATTTGGAGGAAACAGAAAGGCATCCGAAGAACAGAAAACAGGCTGCATTACCTGTCTTGAAAGTTGCTGGATATCGATCTCGAGTAACGCAAATTATCCCCAAACAGGGTCAATCAAACGATTCCTTAATCCGAATTCACATTTCAGAGGGCGTGCGGATGTTCTTCCAGGAGATGGGAAGCCTGTCATCGTGATCTACAGAGTTGCAAGTGCAAAATAAAAATTTGACTATTATTATCCCTGCGCTCAACGAAGAAGAACATTATTCGCAGTTCCGACAGTACAAGAGAAGTTGCTGAGAGGTGCCCTTGTCATTCTAGCAAAGGGAAGAATTTACTTTCTCATGCTGATACAATCATTTCAAACAGAGATATCTTCTTTATGCCTCAACAGAGCTTGTCGGAACGACTCTTCGGAAGACTCGCATCGAGATTCAGGGTCTGAGGAAATGCTGAAACGTCTATCTCAGGAGGATCAGCATGACAAAACGGAAATACTTGATAATTACATTGGTGGCTTTTTCAGACTCAAATTTGATGATAATTCTCTATCTACAACACTTGTGGAAATGTTTGCAAATGTGAGAGCGAGGCTGTTATCTCTGCCATATGGTGATCAGGCTATTTTTATCAAAAGAGACGTTTTCGAAAAGATGGGAGGATTCAGGGAATATCCCTTTCTTGAGGATATCGATATGGCAATAAGGATAAGGAAATTCGGGAGGTTAAAGTACTTGCCTTTTCATGTTATCGCATCTTCGAGGAGGATCAAGAAAGGCTATCCCTTTTCACCTATCCTCATTAGTTTCAGAAATGTGCTCATAGCATTGCTCTTTTTATTAGGTCTAAGCCCCTTCAGCCTTATTAAGATCTATAAATGAAAGATATGGGATAGCATATGGAATTGCCTTCAAGGATTAATGAATTTTTAAAAAACTGCGAGAACTGCGGCAGGTGTAAAAGGGTATGCCCGTTTCTGGACACCTATGGCACACCTGATAAGATAATTTCGGAAACCCCTGAGAAGGTTTTCTTTTGTTCCAATTGTAAAGCCTGTGATACAGTCTGTAAAGAAAAGCTTGAATCCTTCAGATGCATTGTTTGAAATGAAATCCAATTATTGAGAAATGGAACTTATCCGGTAGAGGTAAGAAACGCCCTGCACTCTGCCAATGGATACGCAATGAGAGGGCATAAGCTTCCTTTTTCTTTTATTCATCTTCAGACACAGTATTCTGGCCAGGATGTGGTTTGGCCGGGACGAGTCCTGAAGTGGTTAGAAAGACTGTTCGCTTTCTAGTAATCATTTAAATAAAAAAGTGGGATTAGTTTTGGATTGCTGTTTTGATCCTCTCTATCAGCTTGGAGATGTAGATTCAGTAAAGAGGCTGCAGAAAGAATACAGGACAGACTGGAAAAACATAAAGTGACCCACGTAATAACCGGGTGTACAAATTGCAGAAAAGCACTCTGTCTCGCATCTTCCGGATATCAAAGTTGAACATATATTTGAGGTTTTTACTTCAACAGTATTGCGAGGAGCACAAGAATCCCTCACTTTGAGATTGCTTCCACATAATCTCCTCCTCATCAGCGACCCTCTTATGTAATTCCCCCTCTTGACCAGTGTATCCCCCTTACCAAGAGGGGAATTAAAGGGGGATACAGGGGGGTTTCTTTCTTCACCACCCCTGTCCTTCTTTCAGATCTGATGCAATAAGACTACATGCAAAAGACTATTAAGCAAATGAGACCACTGGTGAAAATTCACGGCCTACCTGCTGCGGTCATGGTGGTGGAATCAGTTCATTATCCCCTGACCTGTCTGAGAAATTTACTGATAAGGTTATTAAGGCATCAAAGGGCAACCCTGTTGTCACCTATTGCATGGGCTGCAAGGGCAAGTTTCTTGAGAAAGGGCAGAAGGCATATCATTTACTCGAACTCATGACTGGTGTTAAACCAATAGAAAAACCTGTTTCCTCAGGCAAAAAATGGGTTAACAGGTTTTTCCTTGCATTCGGGCAGAAGTTCAATTTTAAAAAATTACTATTTGGGTCTACAGTAATTCTGTTAATACTCCTTACGACCTATCTGAGAAGAGAGGGATACATATCAACAGAGGGAATTTTAAACTTTATAAAGCAGTATAAGGTTGCAGCGCCGCTCCTTTTTATCCCTATTTATGCCATAGGGCCGAGTCTCTTTATTCCAAGTCTTCCCCTTACACTCGGTGCCGGTTTCCTGTGGGGACCTTTCTGGGGAGTAATCTTTGCCATAACAGGGGCAACAACTGGCTCTTCGGTTGCATTTTTAATTTCCCGTTATCTTATGGCTGATACCATTAAAAAACGCTTTGGTTATGACAAATGGACATGGCTGAAAGAAAAAGTTGAAAAACATGGATGGAAAGCTGTTGCATTTGCAAGGTTATTGCCTGTTTTACCATTCCCGGTCTTAAATTACATGTTCGGGGTAACGCCTATACCATTTTTGCACTACTTATGGGCATCCTTTGTCTTTATGCTGCCTGCATGTATAGCTTATGTGGCCTTTGGCAGTTCAATGGGAGAATTGCTTCTGAAAGGCAATATCAAAGGATTGGTAATCGGCATTCTCATTGCTTCTGTTGCAATGCTCCTTCCCTTTGTTTTGAAGCCACTGGTTAAAAAGGTAACTTCTCCAAAAGATATCCATTAGCTGAGATTCTGTTTATTTCAGATTATTTTACTTCAAAGCCATCCTCTTATTTTTGAAAATACAAAAGAGTGAACAGCTACGATTACAAAAGCAACGAGTATTTAAGATATAATTAATCGTTCAGACGTGACATGTCGGAATAAAATTTGTTGATAAGGAACCTCAAATGAATAAACGAAAACTTGATCAGACACTTGTGCTCATCAAACCGGATGCCCTTAAGAATTCCTTGACCGGATATGTGCTTTCTCAACTTTCAGAATTCCATACAGGGGTACGCTTTGCCGGCGCCAAGATAGTTCATGTCAGCAGGATGCTTGCTGAAGAACATTATGCAGAGCATCGGGGGAAGATATTTTATCCCTCACTTATTGAGTACATTACGGGAAGTCTTCATTATCCTGAAGAACCCTGGAAACGAAGGGTAATAGCTTTGGTTTATCAGGGGCCAAATGCGATAGAAAAGATACGGGACATCTCCGGGCCAACTAATCCTCATATTGCACGGGAGATAAAACCTGGATGTATTCGCGCATTAGGTACTGTAGTTCCTCTCAAGGATGCCGAAGGAAAAGTAATTGGCGAGAGAATGGATAATCTTATCCATGTTTCAGCAGCAGATAGTGATGCTGAGCGGGAGATTAAACTATGGTTCAAGCCCAGTGATATCCCCCCCTCCATGCAAGCTTATCCTACAGAGGTGAGTGACGAACATTATTGCTTTAAGGAT
>CAWCKM010000008.1:0-34753 GCA_963796125.1 Nitrospirota bacterium | reverse complement strand
TCAACAGAGCTGAAGAAATTATTTGTTAGCAGAAATCAACGATAAACGTAAAGATACAATAATTTCATCGGTCAGAGATAGTCTCCGGGCTCTTTGTGATCGCTCTATAGGCTATCTTTTTACGTGGGTTAACATCATTCTCTTTTTCCTCTTTTCAGCATATCTTGTCTCTGGAACATTTACCAGAATGTATCTTTTGCCATCCTGCCCTGCGATTTTCCGTAAAGTCCTCACAATTCTCTCCGCCTCAAGCCAATTATTAAGCTCACTCCCTTCTATCCGTCCACTCCTTTCATAGAGGTGATGTGCTAACGTAAAAATTTCCTCGTACAAATTAACATCGTTCATAGTTAATGCTCCTTAATGTAATTTGATTACAAATATCCATGACGTACCATAGCATGCAAGCTAATTAGGTCAGGAAAAATACTTTATTTAAGAGAAGTATATATAAAAATTATGAAGAACTCGTGAAGAAAATATGAAGTATTTATGAAGATACAAGAAATGTCTGTTCTTAAGCAGCGCTTCTTTTCTCTTCCTCCTTCGCTCACTTCTTCACTTCCTCACTTCTTCACTGCTATAATTTTTCATGACAATAAAACTTATCATGTTTGATCTCGATGGTACACTCGTTGATACAGCACAGGACATAACGAATGCCCTGAATTTTGCCATTAAACCTTACGGTATGAAAATCCTGACTGTAGAAGATACTATACAGTTGATCGGTGAAGGTATCAGCAGACTCGTGGAAAAAATCCTTCCTGTGGAAAAAATGCATCTCAAGAGTGAGGTCATGAACAGATTCCTTGAGTATTATTCAGAGCATCTCATTGAACATTCAAAAGAGTACCCGCATGTAAAAGAGACCCTTGAGAATCTCACCACTGTAAAGAAAGCAGTCATATCCAATAAGAGGGAGGACCTTTCAAAAAGGCTCCTTGAAGAACTCGGGCTTTCGGAATATTTTGATCTCATCATTGGAAGTGACACAGCAGGGGAAAGGAAGCCTTCAGCCGTACCTGTTCTCTATGTTATATCCAAACTCGGTGTAAGCCCTGAAGAATCAATCATCGTAGGCGACAGTAATTATGATATAGAAGCAGGGAAAAAGGCTGGTGTAAAAACTGTTGCTGTCACCTATGGTTATAGACCGAGAGAATCCCTCACAGAAGCTGATTATATAATTGATGATATAAGAGAACTTGTACCGTTGGTAAATGAGATATCAGAGACGTAATAAGATTGCCACGTCGGTCTTTCCGACCTCCTCGCAATGACAGAAAAAGGGTTCACTACATCATTGTCATTGTGAGCAGAGCTAAGCAGTCCTTTATTCTGAACTGTAAAACAGGTATTAGCCCCCTTTGGAAAAGGGAGAGGGGGATTTGAGAAATTACTGGTTAGCAAATTTCAATGTCTTTTGATAAAAAGTATTTACAATATATGGGTATTTTTGAAAAAACATGGGAGTATTGGTGATTTTTTAAATCTCCCCTTGCCCCTCTTTTCCAAAGAGGGGATCACAGAAAAGTCTCATGAACCAAACTTTTTAAAACGGCAATTCCAACGACATTACCCTCTGAAAGCTCTTTCTGTGAATAGGACAGGGGCCGTAGATCCTTATCATATCGAGATGATCTTTCGTGGAATAACCTTTATGCTTATCGAAATGATACTGTGGGAACTGACGATGATACTCCATCATGATTTTATCCCTCTCACATTTCGCTACTATTGAGGCAGCAGCTATGGAAGCGCTGATACTTTCTCCCTTTATGATTGAAAACTGTTTTATCCTGACTGAAGGTAAGGAAACAGCGTCGATAACGAGTAAATCTGGCAGTTTCGAAAGGTTCTCCACAGCTTGCTGCATTGCAAGTTTCGTAGCCCTGAGGATATTCAAACGATCAATCTCTTCATGTCCGACAATGCCAATCCCGATACCTGCCGAGAAACGAATTATCTCTTCATAGAGAAATGCTCTCTCTTTTTCCGGTACTTTCTTCGAGTCTCTGAGACCCTTAATCCTTATGTCATGAGAGAAGATAACCGCTGCAGCGACAACGGGACCGGCAAGCGGTCCTCTTCCAGCCTCATCAAGACCGGCAATACATAAGAATCCTTTTTTCCTTAAGGATTCGTCGTAGCAGTAGAGGTCGCCTTCCATCCCGGTTCTCTTTCGCGTTCCTTGATTTTCGCCGCCTTGCCTTTTTTACCTCTTAAATAGTAAAGCTTGGCTCTTCTCACACGACCTCTTTTGAGAACCTCTACTTTATCGACAGCAGGAGAATGGAGTGGAAAAATTCTTTCGACTCCGATACCAAAGGATATCTTTCTTACCATGAAGGTCTCTCTCGTTCCGCCACCGTGTCTTGCAATCACAACGCCCTCGAAAGGCTGAATCCTTTCTTTGTCACCTTCGACAACTTTTACTGAGACCCTCACCGTGTCACCGATATTGAAGTCCGTAATATTTCTTTTAAAACTCTCTTCAACAGCTCCGAGCAAGCTCATGGCACTTCCCTCCTTAATTCACTCATTAATCTATAATCTTCATCACTGAGCCTGATCCTGTCAAGAAGCTCAGGTCTTCTCTTTAATGTACGGCTCAAGGCTTCTTTTCTTCTCCACCGGGAGATCTCCTTATGGTTTCCTGATAACAAGACCTCTGGTACCGGCATATCCCTGAAGACAGGAGGACGTGTGTAATGAGGATAATCAAGAATGCCGCTTGAAAATGAATCCTCCTCTGCAGATCGTTCATCTCCTAATACTCCGGGAATTATTCTTGCAACAGCATCTATTATAACTAAGGCAGCTAATTCTCCACCAGTCAGGATATAATCTCCAATGGAAATTTCATCATCAACAAGGGCTATCCTTACCCTTTCGTCTATAGCCTCATATCTTCCACATAAGAATACAATCCTCCTCGTTTCTCCTGAAAGTTCTTCAGCCATATGCTGGTCAAATTTTTCTCCTGCAGGGCTCAACATGACAACCCTTCTCCCTGTCCTTTCAGGGCATGCAGTCTCAACAGCATCACAAAAAGGCGCAGGTTTCATGACCATGCCTGCACCTCCGCCATAGGGGTAGTCATCAACAGTCCTGTGTTTGTCTGTTGTATAATCACGAAGGTCGTGGACTCTTACCTCGATAAGCTCCTTCTGAAGAGCCTTCCCAACAACACCTTCATTGAAATAAGCACGAAAAATTGCAGGGAAAATGGTGATAACATCACATTTCATAAATGAAGACCCGGTGTTATACCTTTTTAAAAAACAAAAGTGGGAAGCAAGGGATCCTCCTTCCCACTTCCTGACTGTTATGTTAGGTGAGGGACTAAGCCCTTAAGGCTGTTTTTTATTCGAGAATTTCAAGCACACAACGCTTGCCTATTTTAGTTCCTGATGCACTGAGTATTGTCCTCATTGCACGGGCAGTCTTTCCCTGCTTGCCTATAACCTTTCCAAGGTCGCTCTGTGCGACCCTGAGCTCGAAAACAGTTGTCTTTTCTCCGTCAACCTCGGTGACAGCAACCTCTTCAGGCTTGTCTACAAGAGCCTTCGCCATCCTTTCTACTAAGTCTTTCATGGCCCACCTCCATTCGAGTTTTGGACTGCCTATAGGCCAGCCCTTTGTATAAGCTTTTTAACAATAACAGTAGGTTGTGCTCCCCGCTGCAACCAATATTTTACCTTATCTACATTTAGCTTAACCTCAGACGGTTCCTTAAGGGGATCATAGGTCCCGATAATTTCTATAAAAGGTCCGTCCCTCCTTGCCCTGGAATCGGCTATCACTACTCTGTAGAAAGGTCTTTTGTGCGCTCCCAATCGTGTAAGTCTGATTTTGACCAAGCCCTCACCTCCTTAAGCCACAGAAATTTTAATATATCTCTGTTATAAAGTAAAGTCCTCGAATTGCCTCATCAAAAATCTATGTGAAATAAATTAAGTTTGGTTGCTCTGAAAAGGAAATAACTCCTAAAGGGGGCACTAAGATTCGGTTAATTAAAGGGGGACAAATTGAAAAATCGATAGATTCTAATTAGAATCTCTGATAAAATTATTCATATATAAGTTCAATAATTTATGAATTACTGATGCGGTCATTAGTAACGGCACATACAACATCTTTGTACGTTATGCCCGAAGTTTCCCCGCTTACTACCTGCGGGGACAGGCTTAATCGGGCATCCAGCGTTTTTCTGGATTCCCCGGTCAAGAGGCTGTGTCGTAATTGCTTGAAATGTGAATTTGTCATTCTGAACCCTTCGAATGCGTCACCTACGAACGAAGGTCTCGGTTTTGGCTCGGGTAAACTCCGTGAAGAATCTCACGAGATCAATGATAGACAGATTCTTCGGCTTGGGCCTCAGAATGACAATTGCGACACAGTCTCCAAGCCGGGGAATGACAAGAATGTGGTCTTACTTATGAACTCCTTAGTAAGTAGTTGAGTTACAAAATGGAATATGCAGACCTCATACATGAAATTATTCTTGAGCATCTGAAAAAACGCCTCTCAAGAGAATACAAAGAAATAGGGATAAATAAAGAAGGGCAGGAGAAGGATGAATACAGGGGCCATTATCCGGACATGATCCTTGGTAATCATGGTATGGTTCTCGCTCTCCTTGAAGTCGAGACGGCTGAAAGCATCTCTGAAAAAAGGGCTGAGAGATGGAAGGTGCTTTCTGATCTCGGTGCAAAGCTCATACTTATGGTTCCGAAAGATTTGAAGGTGAAAGCTACAGAACTGCTCTGGGCAAAAGGCCTGATGGGCAAAGTTTCCATAGGAACGTATGAGATTTCTGTGCATATGCCGTAAAAAAACCTGACAAAAGTTGTAACAGATAGCATCGAAATATCATCCTGGTTAAACACTACAATCCCCTGAGTAGTTTTTTTTCTTTTAACTCCATCTTCCTTTTCTGATACCTGCCCTTTTCATGATCATAGCCGACAAGGTGAAGAAGTCCATGTACAATAAGTCTTCTCAATTCTTCACTGAGAGTTAACCCGTATTCGTTTGCCTGTCTTTTAGCCTTTGGCAGGTTAATCACAATATCACCCAGGGGAAGCTCAGAAGCGCGGAAGCACTGCAGGCTTGAAGTTTTTGCTTCTGCTCTTGCAGCCTGCTGCTCGTCTGCACTGAGTTGCGGGAACGAAAGGACATCGGTGGTTCTATCGATACCGCGGTACCGCAGGTTCAGGATTCTCATCCGCCTGTCGTTTACAAAGAGAATACTGAGTTCAGATTTTTGCAGCCCGAGGAGATTGAGTGCCCTCTTTAGGAGCCTTCTTATTCTCTGTTGATTTATCCTTATGGATCTTTGCTGGTTCCTTATATAAACCTTCATCAGTAAAATCAAACCCCGGATAGTCTATCCTCTTATGCAAAATGCCGGTTAGTATGTAAGTGAAAGACCTCTTCACTTCCTGGATATCTTTCAGGGTAAGCTCACATTCATCAAGCTGGCCATCAAGAAATATATGGTTGATTATTCTTTCGACAAGTGATGCAATCCTTGCCGGAGTTGGGTCGGTTAGAACCTTTGAGGCTGCCTCAACAGCGTCCGCCATCATCACCAGGGCAGCAACCCGTGTCTGTGGTTTAGGACCGGGGTACCTGTAGTCCTCTTCAGTGGGTAAAACATCCGTCCCCTGTTCCTTGGCCTTTTGGTAGAAGTAGGTCATAAGCGATGACCCATGGTGTTGCTGGATAATGTCAATGATCGGTTGCGGAAGTTTCAGTTGTCTGGCAATCTCAACTCCCTCTTTTACATGACTGACTATTATCATGCTGCTCATATGCGGAGTTAATCCCTCATGCTTACTCGTCGGTCCGGTCTGGTTCTCTACAAAATATTCAGGCATTTTTACCTTGCCGACATCATGGTAATATGAACTGACCCGTGCAAGCAGTGGATTTACTCCAATTGCTTCAGCTGCAGACTCTACAAGATTCCCTAAGATTACGCTGTGATGATATGTCCCCGGAGCAGCAACCATAAGGTTCCTTACTATTGGCTGATTGAGATCGAGGAGTTCAAGAAGGCTTATATCTGTCGTCACATGGAAAATATGTTCAAGGAGGGGCAGAAGCAGAGAAACAAGTGCAGAAACGCTGATACCTGCCAGGGTTGCAAAGGCTACGGAAAATAGGGCCTTAGGTGTAAAAAGGGTGCCCTCAAAGAGACACAGGATTATAACGGTAACGATATTAACGAGCATTACTGTGACCCCTCCCCAGAGGAGTGCCGACCTTTTCTTGCACCGTATAACACTGAAGGCTGCAGTAAGGCTTCCAACAAAAGCGTATATGGTATAGGAAGCATCATTGAGCCAGAGGCTCATCAGGATACTTGCAGCAAAGGAAAAGGTGATCGCAGCATGAAAATCAAAAAGGAGAGTAACAAGCATGGCCCCTGCTGGCAATGGCATTCCGAAAACGACACTTTCGGTTGGTATAAAGCCGGCGCCCATGGAGAAATCATGGAGGAGATAATTGAAGACTCTTCCAATGAAGAGGGTAAAAACAAGAATGAGACAATAAAGGAGTAGCATGTTGAAATCCTTGATAAGTGCTGGTTTGTATCGCATGATGTCTTTATAGAGGATAAAGAGTAACAGACTTGAAATAAGAAACCCTCCTAAGAGCTGTTCTACATCAAGCCTTTCCAGTATAAAGAGCGCAGAGATGAAACCAGCCGCAAGAAGGATGGGTATCCTTGGCAGATCCTCCCTGCTGATCTTCAAAAAGGTCCGCGGTTTAACCCGCCAAAGTCCCCTTCTTACTTCACTCCTGATGGGTTCGTTTTTCGTACTTTTCATATGCCTTTATAATCTCCTGGACAAGCTTGTGCCTCACAACATCTCTTTCTGTGAAGTATATGAGTTTGATGCCCTCGATTTCTTTCAGGATCCTTTCAGCTTCTATAAGGCCGGATGTCTTGCCAAAAGGAAGGTCTATCTGGGTGATGTCACCGGTAATCACCGTTTTAGAGTTGAATCCGAGCCTGGTAAGGTACATCTTCATCTGTTCAGATGTGGTATTCTGTGCCTCGTCAAGTATGATGAATGAATCATTCAGGGTCCTTCCTCTCATATATGCAAGAGGTGCGATCTCTATAACCCCTCTCTCCACAAGCCTGTTGACCTTCTCCACCTCCATCATATCGAACAGCGCATCGTAAAGAGGCCTCAAATAAGGATGGACTTTCTCGAATATATCTCCAGGGAGAAACCCGAGTTTTTCTCCTGCTTCAACAGCCGGCCTTGCAAGGACAATCCTGCTGATCTGCTTTTTGAGCAGGGCATTGATGGCCATTGCCATCGCGAGATAGGTTTTTCCTGTGCCTGCAGGGCCTATGCCTATAACCATGTCAAAGGTCTTTATGGCATCGATGTATCTGCCCTGGGTATCTGTTTTTGGAATGATAAATCTTTTCTTTGAGGACACAGGGATGCTATTCAAAAAGAGCTCTTTGATTGAGGTATATTCACCTTCTGATGTAGGATTTTATTGCATACCGGATGTCCTCCGGGCTCAGGTTATAACCTTCCGTACTTATAGACCTGATATCCTGGATGATCTTTTCCGCCTTTGCAAGGGATTCATCATTGCCGCGGAGAAATATCTTATTTCCCCTATGAGATGCGTCAATGGATAAGGCTTCTTCTATTACCTTCAGGTTTTTCTCAAGTCCACCATAAATCAGGTTGTGTTCATTCTCGCTATCAAGCTCAATCTCTAAGGTTGACGTATGCTATCCTCCTTTTTAACAGTCACAAATGCCTGAAGGCTTTCAGTCTTTTTTATTTTCATGGAAAGAGCTTCAGCATCTTTCCGGGTGCTGAATTTACCTACCCAAACCTTATAGAGGGCTCCCTCTTTTTTAGATTCTGAGAGGGCCATGGATGTCTTGTACCCCTTCTTCTCCAGTTTCTTCTTAAGGGCATCAGCATCAGCCGCATTCTTGAAGGCGCCTACCTGAACAGTATAGAGAGTTGGAGTCGGTTTCTGGTTCTGTGGAGATTCCCTAACTGCCTTACTTTGGGACTCTGCCGGCTGAAGATCTTTAACTGCTGAAGGCTCAGAAATCTGTGACTGGGTCGCTTCCTGGGATTGTGTCTCTACGGGCTGGACAGTATTACTTTGAATCTCCTGAAATTGCTTCAATTCAGGATTTTCTTTTAAAGTACTTTTCCCTACAAAATAGCCAAGTATAAAACTGAGGGATACAGGGATAAGGATAACTACAATAAAAATGCCTCTGCCGAAAATAAAAGGCGATCTTTCTTTTAAACCGGCCTTCTTCATAAAATAAGCATAGCATCACCATAAGAAAAAAATCTATATTTTGCCCTTATAGCAGCCTCGTATGTCTTCTTCAATTTTTCCCAGCCACAAAGGGCAGATGCCAACATGAGCGGAGTAGATTTTGGCAGGTGAAAGTTCGTGATAAGGGCAGTAACAGCCTTGAACTCATATCCGGGATAGATGAATATATCGGTATAGCCATGTATGTAATTGTTGTTTTGATAGACAGGGGACCGAAAGGATTCGAGGGTCGAGGATTCAAGGGTTCGAGCGAATGATTTATTTTTCCCTTGACTCCTTGACTCCTTGACTCCTTGACTCCTTTTCATTGACCATAGACCACTACCACTGAAATACCCTTCTATCGCCCTGGTTGTCGTAGTTCCCACGCACACTATCCGCTTTCCTGCAGTCTTTGTCCTCTCTATTTCAGATATGAGATTCCTCCTGATAGTAAAGTATTCAGGCTCCATGGTATGCTCTTCAATATGTTCAGACCTTATCGGCCTGAACGTGCCGATTCCAACGTGCAGAGTCAGTTCCCGAACCTTAATACCTTTTGAAATCATCTCTTCGAGAAGGTTTTCTGTAAAATGGAGGCCTGCAGTTGGGGCTGCTATAGAGCCTTCTTCTTTTGCATACACTGTCTGGTATGTTTCTTTATCCAGCGCATCAGGCAAACGCTTGATATATGGCGGGAGTGGCATACTGCCATACTTCCAGATAACATCCGTAAAATTACCGGCGTACTCAAAAAGGGCTGTCTCACCATCTGTAAGTATGGCCTGAAACTCCTCTGAAATTTTCAGCGTTCCTGAATAATTACCTTTTGAAAGTATCTCCCATACATCATTTCCCTTTTCTCTGACAAGAAGTATTTCGAGCCTGTCCCCACTCTTCTTATTCCCTGTAAGCCTTGCAGGAAAAACCTTTGTGTTGTTTATGATAAGCATGTCTCCAGGATCGAGATATGCAGGGAGGTCGGTAAACGTCCTATGCTCAGTCATACCATCCCTGTGAAGAATTAGCAGACTTGAGGTATCCCGTTTTCTTAAAGGTCTTGCTGCGATAAGTTCCTTCGGCAGGGGAAAGGCAAAGTCAGCGACTTTCATAAAGTTGAATTGTGGTGCCGGGATAAAAGAAGGACAGGATCTCCTTATAATTCTTCCCCTCCCGGGCCATCTGAAGGGCACTCCATTGGCAGAGACCAACGCCATGGCCATAGCCTTTACCTTCGAAAATTATTGAATCCTCATCTCTCTTAACAGTGAAGTTCGTACTGGGAATACGGCTCCAGCCGAGAATTTTTCTGAGATCTGTTGCCTTTATGTTTGTCGTTCCGGAACCGTAAACAACCGTGAGTTCCCTGACCCTCTTGGTAGCAGTATATGATTTTACTTCTACCTCTTTTATGCCGGAAATATTCAATGCCTTTTCCATTTCAGTCAGAGGGATCCTCCTTTCCCAAACCCAGTAAGGAGAACTCTCACAATTTGATTCAACAGGCTTCAGATAGGGGAACCCCTTTCCAAAAACATCCTGAGCATTCTCTGTCTTTCCTCCACATGTTGAATGATAAAAGGGCTCAATGATACTTCTATTAAAGGTGAGTATTTCACCTGCAGTTTCATCAACTGCGTAAGCCACCCTTGCATCAGAGCCATTACCCTTGTATGCCTGATGAAGCACAGAAGAAGTAAGGTGGAACAGTGAGTTTCCATTCATCTTTTTCTGGTATATGCCATACGTTCTCGATAAAACAGCCTGCACTTTTAACGCCTCTATCTCCCAGTTTGAACTGACCTCTGCCATAACAACTTCTTTGACATAATCTTCAAGGGGAAGCTCGTTTACGAGGTAGAGACCTCCGTCACCTTTCCAAACCTCTATATTCCCGCTGTAATGCGCCCCAAGCACAAGAAGGTCTCCTTTCATGTTTCCCATCTTTTCTATCTTCTCATCTTTTGCAGGGGCATGAGGATATACTTCATTTATGATAAGCACCTTGATCGTATCTGCAGCACGGGCTTCAGAGAAGCCAAATAAAAGGGCCAGCATTATCAGGAAAAGCCGTATGATCTTTTTCATTTCCTCCCTATCAGCCAGAATATAAGGGTTAGTATCACACTGAGAAGGATACTCGTCACTAAAGGAAAGTAGAAAGTAAAATTTCTTCGCTGAATCATGATATCTCCGGGAAGTCTCCCGATCCATGGGATTTTTTCGAAGAAGAGAAGCAAGCCGCCTATTGCGGCAATAATGAGGCCGAGGAGTATGAGAAATTTCCCTATGTATTGAACTCCATCAGCCATCACATTGCTCTTACGTTTCTCTTTGAGTCTCTTTGTCTTTACTTTTCAGGTATCTTTCCATCTCAGAATATATGCAGCCACAATACTTCTGTCTATAAAGGCCAAGGTCTTTCGAAAGATTGATACCAATCTTCCAACCCTGCCTGAAGTCTTCTTCATAAAAGGGTATACTGTATCTCTTTCCCATCTCCTGACCAACCGCTATTATCTTATCAAATTTCTGGTAGGGACTTACAAGGAGAGAAGTGGTAAAGCCATCAAGTTTCATCTTTTTTGCAGTCCTCGCTGTCTCTTCAAGCCTCATCGTGTAGCAGAAAACACACCTGTCATCCTCTTTGTTTACAACCGCCCTGAGGAATTCTTTTAACCCGTAGTGGTCAACATATTCTATATCCAGATTCCACACCTTCTGGAGCTTCTGAACTGACTCAAGCCGCATCTGATACTCGGTATAAGGATGGATGTTGGGATTGAGCCAGAGTCCTTTTATATCAATGTTTTTTGCGAAGAGAGTTTGAAGAGGATACAGGCTGCAATTTGCGCAGCAGATGTGCATAAGAAGTTTCATGTTTTTAGGCTATCTCGCTGTATTCTATCATGACGGGTAGGTAGTTTAGGTTTTTGGCTATAAATGTCCTATGAAGTCTGTATCGCGCTCTGTCACTCCCGCTTGTCGGGAGTCCTTTTGAAAGAAAGATTCCGGACGAGCCGGAATGACAAAGTCGTAACCGGGAGACGACATTACTTCTACATGAATCAATAATTATCATGGTTTTCTAAAAACTGCTGTGGTGTTAATATTTTTATGCCCATGTATTCCTTTACAGCAAGGACTTCCCCATCCCCTGTTATAACAGCATCTGCCTTTAATGCCACAGCACATTCAATAAACTTATCATCGCCAGGATCATTTTTAATAATCTTTATCTTTGGTGTTTTTGTGGTAAACAGGATGTTGAAGCCCCTGGAGAAAAGAGATAATAGTTCTTCAAGTTCATATTCGTCCCTCATGCCAATTCTGCGAAGAACATTAATATATTCATCAAGAATAGCATTAGACAAACAGAGGGTTATTTTTTCATTTTTCCACAGGTCTATTATCTTTTTTGGGTTTCCCCCGAAAAATGATGAGACAAAGACATTGGTATCAACAACAACCTTCATCCTTGTTCTTTGCGAGTCTCTTTTATAGCTTTGTTTATAGTTGCAGGTGTTACGCCTTTTGATTTTAATTTCTTGCCGGTTCTATTCCACAGGTCATCAATGTATGCGCTGATATCACGTTCTTTAATATATTCTTCTATAAGTTCCCTTACCATCTCACTCGTAGTCTTGCCTTCAAGCCGGGCAAGTTTACTGAGTCTATTCTTGACCTCATCATCTATCCTTATAATCATCTGCGTCGACATATCCTTGCCTCCAATATATTTTGTATATATTGTATATCACATATATACTATTGTCAAATCCTCTCACACACCTTGCCTTCTCAAGCCGGTTCTTCACCAGCTCGCAAACTGCCCAGTAATTTCTTTTCTTTAAGCCTAGTCAAGCGATGGATATCAAAGACCTATGATGCCGAGGGCATTGGATCAGGAAGGGTATTTGGCTTTTGCTCACGATTGGATGGGATTAAGTGTGATAGTTAAGATTTAACATTACAGACACGTCAGATTAAGGTGTCATTAGCCCTTTCACATAGAACTCAACCCTTGCGAGGTTTATGTCGCCTTATTTGGTACTGCCTGAAATGAACGCGGAGGTAAGCGCGCCAAGAACTGTCAATTACTCTCGAAAAGCAATACCGGACAAATTTCCGATGTTATGTCAAATTGGTATATCGCGGAAATAAGTAGCAAAAGCCAACTAAGCTCTTATCAGACATATTGATCTTATGAGGCAATTTTTTCTTTTAAGTAATCTTCTTATATGCTATATTCTCAAGCAATCGGAAAAATCCAAGTTGGTATAATCATTGTAATGCTATAGAAGAATCATGGAAAGTGTATTATCTGAATAATGGAAACAAGGGTGCACTAATCAACAAAAGGAGGCGGTCATGTTTGGTTCTATGTTCAAGAAGAGAATATCGGCCGACGGCGGCGGTAGACAGTATCATTTCCGCGTTGACGAAATTTGACAGAATGCAAGTATGGGGAATGGAACTTTCAAGAGTGAGTGGACTGCAGATTGAAAGAGCCAAGGAAGAAATGTTCTACTTGGACTGCTTTGCCGTATACATTGTCTTGAAATTCAATGACTCTCCCGGTTGGAAGCAAAATGGAAAGAAAATATTTGAAAAGGTCTTTCGAGCATGTGCCGTTACTGCAGCTACGACATTTGCAGACAAGGCAAATACAACGATGGAGGAAGTTAGAAAGGCCGGGGATGCGATTGATAAGAGATTCGCCGTATATGGTCCGATATTCCAAAGGTCCCAGGACACGCTCAATGCGATTGGAGCCGCATTTTCGAAGTTCTGCCAGGTTGAAGGAAACTCGGTCCTAATACGTACTGGTAGTGATTTGTTTAATGTTCGAGGGCAAATGCTCACGCAGTTTGCCCAAGAACATCCTGTTTCCAGTTAGAACTGTGTTCGGCCAAGGCATCGTCCCCTATTTGGCTTATGGCCCAGCGGCTGATTACGCCGTTCATTTCTTTTCATAATCATTAATTTTCTTCATCATCCCTTTCCCACTCTTTGCAGGTGTCATTAAGAAAACTGCGGTGAAAGATGCATGCCGCTGCGTTAACAGCAAGGTAACAAAGAAGCTCTTCTTTATAAAATTAATTGACAAGGAAGCCGGGAAATTATAATCTTTGTGCAAAATATGGAATCATTAAAAAAACAATGCTCGAAGGATTAATATGAAAAGTGAAGACAATAATGGCTTACGGCAACACAATAACTGGGTTGCAGCTTGTTTGGATATACCTAGGCCAGGCAGAAGCAATGAAGGATATAAAGACATTCGTTAATAGTCAGATGAGCGGTGAGGAAAGGAAGTTGTTTGAGCAAGGGGTTAAAAAAGTCTATAAATCAACTCAACTTCTTCATGACACAATCCAAAGCTGGGTAGCGAAATCCGAGAAGACCCCACCTCCATTTCAGAACTTGAATGATAAAGAAAACCAATTTTGGGAAACAACGAATGGGCGTCCTCTGAGATGGCAAAGATTCTCAGACGGTTTAATTGTATATGCATCACTTGCAGACCCATTAGTGCAGTCTCCAATAAGGCCAATCTATTTCATGATTGGCGGTTGCGCTGCCGCAATGTTACTTCTTTTGGCGCACGAAACGCCGATCCGCGGCGGAATTGCAATGGGTGCCGCGTGCGAGTTCAGGCCGAACGAACTTTTGGGCCTGTCTTAGCAACCGCACATAAACTGGAGAGCAAGGTCGCTGATTACCCGCGCGTTGTGGTGGACAATCGTCTCCATGAGTACTTAGTTCGCATCGATCGGTCGACAGGTGGGGGTAAACGAGGGGATTCTGACCGGGCAATTGCGGCACATTGCTTAGAGTTAATTTCAACCGACGTGGATGGCAATGAAATAGTGGATTATCTCGGAGAAGAATTTCGCGCACATACAGGTCTAAGTAAGACTGATCCAATTTTCCACAAAATAGAAAAGTTCATAGAAAGTGAGTACAAAAAGCACCGGACAGATAAAAATACAAAATTAGCTTTTCGATATGTACTATTGCTGAATTATTTTACATGGCGAATAAAGGAAGCATAAAGATTTTCGATTTATTGGCTGGTGCTGATTTCGCTACGCTACAAAGCAGAGCCTTTCCCGTTATAAATAGTTCAACTGTAAATCTTCAATTTTTGTCCCTTCTTTATTCTTTACACGTTGTAGGTGTTATGCATACTCCTCGAAAAGCATCTGACGTGCGGGTTTAACGAAGAAACTAACAGTCAATCCTACGCTGTCTGACAGAATAAATCTTATCTTTTATAGATTAAGGCTGGATTTCTGAAAAATCTGTAGCTGCTCTTGCATGTAATGCAAGGTCTTCACGGCGTTTGACGGACACTCTATACCTCTATAGGAATTTGCTCGAATAAAACCCTGCCCATAGGTATTTCTTTTTTTGCTGTTCGTTCGTCTTTCGTCAGGCCGAGGATGTCGAAGACTATATCGTCGAGAGCCTTGCGGTCGGGCAGGGATTAGGTCTTTGCTCACAGATAAGAGAGGGGAATGATGCTGATGGTTCTAAGCAACAGCAGGAGTCAGTTCAAGTTTATAGAGTGTTCTTATCGGAATTTTCTTGGCAGCATCAAGTATCTCTATCGCAACAATCTCATTATCTGCCGTGGTGTGCAGAATAACTCCTTCTGCTATTTCTACAGCGCCATCAGGTTTTTTTGAAGACATCTGAATGTATGCTGCATCAACTTCTTTATCATATCTGACCTTCATGGGTCACCTCCAATGCTTCTTCTTTAAGGGATAAGCAGTAGTAATTCTAATTTCTCCTCCTGTTCTTTCATAAACAACCTTAAGAGGATAATCAGAAAACCGTTTTAAAAATTTCTTAATAGCTATAAATTTATCTCCTTCTCTGTCTGTTGACACAGGAGATTCTATAGTTTTTATTATATCCTGTTCAGTAATTTTATATAACCTCATGTTAGTTAAGATTTAACACTACAGACATGTCAGATTAAGGTGTCATTAGCCCTTTCACATAGAACTCAACTCCGTGCGATGTTTATGTCGCCCAGTTGGTACTTCCTGTAACAGAGATTTTTATATCAAGCCTACCAGCAGCAGATTACTACCATAAATGAACATAATCAGGCTTAGAATTTAAGAATTATTAAGAAGAGCAATTTTAACCAATAAGAAAGCAATAATCCTATAGTAATTGCGTAAATTATGGGATACAATTTTTTATAAGGAGACAGGGGGGCGAAAAGTCTGCAGTTAAAGAATTAATATTTTCACTTGAATTCATAGGGGGGTTGCTTCCTTTCATGTTTAAAAAATATAAAAATCAAAAGGGCATAACCTTTACTCTTATAGGTTTAATATTAATAGTTCTGTTACTGATTGCTGGAATGGCGATCGATCTTGCTTTTATGTATTTTGTGAAAAATGAAACTCAGGTGGCGGCAGATGCAGGAGCGCTTGCAGGTGCTGGACTGCTGGTGCAAAATGGTGATGTCATGCAACAGCCCGCAAGGGATGCGGCTATCAATTTTTGTCGGTTTAATAAAGTTGCTGGTGAAGCAATGACTATAGCAAGTGACTCCAGCAATATTTTGTCCAATGATAATGATATTACTTTGGGTCAGTTCGACTATGCAACTCGGCAGTATACGCCAAATTTAGCACCTCCGAATGCCATTCAAGTGAGAACCCGTAGAACTCAGAATTCCCCCATTGGCCCCGTTGGGGTATTTCTTGGCAAAGTTGGAGGGTGGAGAAAAATGAGTGCTGCCTCTGTGGCGATTGCAGGACGTCCCCCGAGCCCTGGCGCTCCTTTAGTGTTATGCATCAATGTCTGTTCGCTTTCCACCCCTCGCAGTTATTATTTTGACGAGACACAGGCACCTTCAGATCCAGAGTGCATTGGATGGACCGAGTTATCACCCACAACCCGTGCAACGGACTTAGGCCCTAATAGTGTGGTATCAAAAATGATACGAGGAGAAGAGGATATGCCCAATGTTTGTTGTCAAAAAATTTATACAAACAATGGAATAGGGGAAGCCCTTACACAAGAATTACCAGCAAAATTTGCTATTGAATCTGCCAAGACTGGGGGATATTGGGATCTTCTTGTACCGATTGTAGGTCAAGTTCCACCGGACTGTCCCTCTCAAGTTGAAACCAAAGGGTGTCCACCGGGAGAGCAACCGAATGAACCATATCTTGTTACAAGATATGCGAGAATAAGAATTACCGATGTTATGGGGCCTCCAAGACCGGGCATCACGATCAGTAGCATAGACTGTAGCAGCTGCCCATCTGATACTTTCTTAGGGGATAAGGCTGCCCTATTAAAATAAACCTCAGTTCCAGTAACATTGGAAGGTTTCTTTGTAGGTGTTACAGGTACCCATTCACAGATTATCACAGTGTGTCTTTGATGAAGTATTTGATAAGAACTTATCTCGATTGATTCTGCGTGTTCGTAGGTGTTATGTGGTGCGACAAGAAGTCGCATAAGTAATTGTTTCAATTAACAGAGCATTGTTATTAGGAAACCCTCCATTCCGTTGGAGGTAGCCTACTGCCCTGAATAAAGTGCGGGCAGGAAAAGGATAACCTGACCGTAAAGGTCTAATCAAAGCCGTGAGGCGATGATATGTATTAAAGGGGACGGTTCTATTAAATCACGGCCTTCTCGCAGCAGATAAAAACTGTTCTCTTCAAAATATTTGACGAGGTCAGACGTTTGACGGACACTCTATACCTCTATAGGAATTTGCTCGAATAAAACCCTTCCCACAGGTATTTCTTTTTTTGCTGTTCGTTCGTCTTTCGTCAGGCCGAGGATGTCGAAGACTATATCGCCGAGAGGCTTGCTACCAGGAAAGGTATTTGGCTTTTGCTCAGGATCGGATGGATGGGATTAAGTGTGATAGTTAAGATTTCACATTACAGACACGTCAGATTAAGGTGTCATTAGCCCTTTCACATAGGAGTCAACGCTTTTGGGATTTCTGGACTCTGTTTATGCCTTCCTGTACTCTTGATTTTTAGATATTGCCTTTCAATGCAACATTTCTAACGGAAATCATGCTGTGAAATTTCCTGCCTTGACATTGTGAAACATCTTAAGTAAAGTAAGTCAAGGGGAGATTATGGGGATAAAATACTCGCCTTATCATTTGAAAATATCATCGTGAGTTTCTGTTTTCTTCCTTGTCTTTTTCTTTTTGCAATCTGTAACCAATCTGTAAGTTCCTCTGTGATAGTTTATATCTTAGATTCCGAAGGTTTAAGGGAATATAATCCAATAGAGAATGTTAGATACCGTGATCCCATGATGCGCCAACCTATGTCCAATGGGTCAGACAGTGTAAGTGTGCCATAAAGAGCAGTGGCATCATTTAATATTGGCGCTCTATGGGATCGCGGTCTTTTCTTATAGAAATCATTGTTATTTAACAATAAGGTTTTTATGTTGTCTACAGCAAATTCATTTTATTCATTGAAGGGATGAATTTGATTCATATTTTTAGTAGTATGTACTTTCTTTTCCTTTTCATTGACAGTAAGTGAGAGTCTTTTAAGTTAGAGGTGGGCCGAACTGCCAAAGGATGTCAACCTCGTATAAAAGGTGGCATATGAGGAGCATTCCCTGATGGCCAGTGGCAGTTCTCACATGAAAATGGTGTCGGGGTAATATTTGTTGATGAACTTTGGTACGTTCGGCCCTTTGATATATAGGTTCTGATAATAAAAACAATCAAAAAATGAAAAATAGTTAGATTATGGGATGAATATGAATCTAAAGGAAATAGTGGAAAAGGAAATTATCGAGCAAGAATAAAAAAAGCATTCCTCTATACACCATAGGGATTGTAGCCGAGCTGATAGGAATCACTTCTGAGACACTTCGGCTTTATGAGAAACACGGTCTGATCAGGCCTGCCAGAAGAAAAAGAAATAGATTTTATTCTGAGAATGACTTGCAATGGATCCAATGTCTGAGAGACCTTATACATAACAAAAAGATCAGCATCGAAGGTATTAAAAAGCTCCTTAATTATGCACCATGCTGGGAGCTAACAGAGATGTTCTAAAGAGACAAGGGATGAGTGCTCTGCATATACAGACAAGACAAAACCTTACTGGGAACTGAATAACCAAAATGATATACACAAAGGGAATATCGTAAAATCATCAGCCCTAACATAGCCTTCAGAATAAGGAATAGCATTTGCACTTTAATAAAAATCCTTTATAGAAGCTATTTTTTTGATTTGTTTATTTTTATAAACGAATTTGACTAATTAAGTATTCCATGTTAGTGTTCCTGAACATAAGACCTTGGGTTATCTCAGTGTTGATGCACAGGGTTCGATTGTCAATCACCCGACAGCATTGAGTGACGCCTACAGGGCAGGCAAGAAACTTGTTACTTTCAACAAAGGAGGAGGTTGAAATGGCTGAAAAATTATCGAAGCAGTATCTAAGTATAGGAAAGAGGTTTAAAAAATACTTCGATGCATCTGTTAATCTTGGCAAGGCTGCAAATGAAGCCGGCCCCCTTGATCAGAAAACATCTCAACTCATAAAATTAGCAGCTTCAGCTGCCATAAGGTCAGAGGGTTCTGTTCATTCCCATACGAGAAGGGCCTTAGAGGCAGGTGCAAAACCTGAAGAGATATATCATGCGTTGATCCTGCTTACAAGCACGATAGGGTTCCCTACAGTATCTGCTGCACTGAGCTGGGCAGATGATATCATAAGAAAAAAGCGATCAAAGAAATGACCTGCTTTTTTGTTTTTTTTATAGAAATACTTATCGTTCCGGTATGTTGAGTGAGCTTAGGTGTTATACATTTATATTATATTAAAGGGGACGGTTCTATTAAATCACTGCCTTCTCGCAACAGATAGAAGCCGTTTTCTTCAAAACGCTTGACGAGGTCACGGCGTTTGACGGACACTCTATACCTCTACAGGAATTTGTTCCAATAAAACCCTGCCCACAGGTATTTCTGCTGCTTGTTCGTCTTTCGTCATGCAAGGTCTCCAAGACAATATCGTCGAGAGCCTTGGCGGTTATGAAGGGATTCAGGCTGGTGATTCAAGAACAAGTTTCTTTGTAGGGACGCTTGTTATTTCCAAATCACTGAGATTAAGGATTTTACTTGCATGGTCTATATCAATGCCTACAATATTATTATTCTCATCAAAATCTACAACTATATCGGGGGCAACTTCTAAAGACTCTACACTTGCCCTTTCAGTAAGATCAATATAAAGGGAGTCTGTATCCTGCATAATATCTTATTTTCATAAACACCTCCCCCCGCTTATCCGGTCAAGCCGGATAATGACAAACATCTGGAACAGAGTTCCTCTACGAATGTCTTTTGTCTTTAGCGCCCTCAAACAATCCTAATTCATTTTTATAAGGAATGTTTAGATGGTTGCAAGCCTTTTCTGTAGCCTTTCTTCCATGGGATGTCCTGATGATAAAGCCTGATTTCAGGAGAAACGGTTCTACAACATCCAGCAAAACATCTGTTTCTATCTGGAGAGTTGAAGCAAGTGCTTCAATCCCGACAGGTCCGCCTTTATAATTGAGGATAATGGTTTTCAGCAATTTTCTGTCTGTTTCTCCCAAACCATATTCATCAATGCCTTCGAGGGCTAACGCTTCCATGGCTACATCTTTCGTTATTTTTCCCTGAGCCCTGACCTGCGCATAATCACGAACACGTTTCAATAATCTATTTGCGACCCTTGGAGTGCCTCTCGCCCTCCGCGCTATTTCATAGGCACCATCCTGTTCAATAGCTACATCCAGTATTGCCGAAGAACGTTTTACAATTTTGACCAGATCTTTTTCATTATAAAAATCCAGATCTCTTGTAATCCCGAATCTTTCTCTCAAGGGAGAGGATAAGAGGCCGGACCTGGTTGTTGCACCGATCAATGTAAAAGGTTCAAGCCTGTATCTATGAGTTCTTGCATGTACACCTTTATCGAATATGAAATCCACTGCAAAGTCTTCCATTGCCGGATAAAGGAATTCCTCGACAACTTTCGGTATCCTATGGATTTCATCAATAAAAAAAACATCGCCCTTTTCCATATGGGTCAGGATACCCATCAAATCGCCACCTTTTTCTAAAGCCGGGCCGGAGGAAGTAATAATCTTGGTACCCATCTCATTGGAGATAATATGAGCTAACGTTGTCTTTCCCAGTCCCGGGGGACCGTTAAACAAGATGTGGTCTAAAGGTTCTTTCCTTTGCAACGCCGCTTCTATAGCAATCTTTAATGTTTCTACTATTTTATCCTGCCCTATATACTCAGAAAGCCGTTTTGGTCTTAAGGTTAAGTTATTATCTTCATCTAACGAACTATTTTCTTTTAAGATTTCGGGAATTTTATTTGATTCTTCGTATATCACTTCTTTTGACCTCTGTATACTTCCTCAAATAATTCTTCAGATGAAATTATACGTGGGATTTCGTTTCATAGCTTCTTCTATCATCTTCTCGTGCTTCTGTCAGTTTATGACCCAACTGGCTTATAAGAACATCTTCGACTTCCTTCCTGAAATCTTCTACAACTTCAGTTGCTACTTCCATTTTCGGCATCAATGCATACATTGCTACTTTTCCCTTAAGGGTAGCAATAATTTTTTCTGCTTTTCTTTCTCCGATGCCTTTTAACTGTCTTAAAGCTTTAGAATCTTTTTCCTCTATGAAACGCGCTATATCTCCAACAGGTTTTATAAGAGCCTTAATGGCAGCGGTAGGACCTATATCTTCAACAGATATAAAAAGCTCAAAGAATTTCTTATCAAATGGATGCTTAAATCCTACAAGAACCGGTTTGGGCTGTCTTTCTGTCTGGTTATATGAGATATGCAATTTTAAAGCTTTTATAGCCTTTTTTTTCATCTTCCTTAATTTCGTTTATCAAATAAGCCGGGATTAATATGTCATAACCGATTCCGCCTACTAACAATGTAACTCGGTCATCAAATATTTCTATTAATTCTCCTTCGAGATAAGATATCATCTGCCTTTCCGTGGATTCTTTCTATAAAATGCAGTCAAGGCTATAGCCAATGCATCCGTGGCATGAAAGGATTTAACATCAGTCATGTTAAGCAAGTTCTTTATAGCCTCTTTTATTTGATACTTACTTGCCCCTCCATATCCGGTTAAAGAATTTTTTACTTCTTTTGGCGTAATCTCCATCATCGAGACATTATTTTGAGAAACAGACAGATATATGATACCCAACACTCCTCCTAATAATATACCAGCCCTGGGATATCGGACCAGAGAAAATACATTTTCTATTGCTATCAAATCTGGATTTGTTGAATGTATCAGTTGATTCATGTCTGAATAAATCTGGAATAATCTGTCAGAGACAGGTGTCTTTTGCAGACGTCTTAATGTAACCACAGTTGACTATAGAGGGAGTAGCCTTATCACATCTAATGGCACCAAAGCCTGTACTCGCTAAGCCCGGGTCTATGCCAAGTATAATCATATAACTAATACGGTCATTAGTAAATGCATGCATGCATCATCCAATCGTCTGTCATCCCATCCATCTTGTCGATAACCCTAGTCTACCTTTAAGTGATGGCATTGATAATTAAGTCTCTGTGCAATCAACAGAATAGAAGATAGTGCAAGAGTAAGCTGTATGGTTAATATACTTTGAACAATCCTTAGCAACTGAGTAAGTAAATTTATTTCAGGGATACTATTTTTTCCTTGGCGCTTCAAAGAGTATCTCTTCTACCATCCTGCAGAGGACATGTCCGAGTGTTATGTGGGTTTCCTGTATGCGGGGGGTTTTGTCGGATGGAACGATGAATGCATACTGAGCCTTTGATGCAAACTTATCACCTTTCAGGCCTGTTAAGGCAATGGTAATTAATTTCTTCTTCTTTGCAACATCCATCGCTTTGAGAACATTAGCTGAACTACCGCTTGTGCTGATTCCAATGACAACATCTCCCTCATCTGAAAGTGATTTAAGCTGCTTCGAAAAAATCTCGGAAAAGTCATAATCGTTCGCAATTGCAGTAATGACAGCCATATCCGTATTGAGGGCAATTGCAGGGAGACTGGGCCGCTCTTTCTGAAACCTGTTGACGAATTCTGCTGCGAGGTGGGAGGCATCGGTAGCGCTTCCACCATTACCAAAAAGGATTAACTTTTTCCCTTTATTGAAGGCATTGGCAATAACATTTGCAACTTCCATGATGGCATCAACATGTCCTTCTATAAATTTCTTTTTGACTTCAATACTTTCTTCAAAAATTTTTACAATTTTGTCTTTCATCACAGGAAATACCTTGCCTCTCTTTTGAACATTGATTTCTCAGAAATGCTTTTTACCTCTCAGGTTGTAATTAGGGTAACTTAAGAATATTTTTATGTCAATCTTACAAAACAGTTATTGAGTGTAAGTTGAGAGTTACAGCATAAGACCATAAGTAAATCCAGCATTATAAACATTCTGTCATTGCTGAATCCGAAGCTCTCGATCCTGAAGGCGAGATAACTTGAGCAAGATTCTTCACTGGATTCGGACAAGATAAGTGTAAGACAATGTGGTCCTTACTTATGAACTCCTTAGTAAAAGTACCTCAGCAACATGACGGTTAATATTTCAATTTCCGACTCTCAATTGATTAGTTATCTGTACGGAACAAAAACCACATCCTTTATCTCTGATGCAGGGCCTTCTTTTGAAGGGCCAAGGGCAGTCACCCGATAATTTCTTTTCGCAGAAGCTTTTTCTTTATCAAAGTATGAAGGTACCGATGTCTCTCCGATAAATACAACTCCTTCTTTCTTATCTGTCTCCCGATAAACCCTGTAACCAATGACCCAGGTTTCAGAAGCTTCTTTCCACAGGAGTTGCACTCCCTCCTGAGTTGCCAATGCCTGGATGCCTTCAGGAGGCGCCGGAACAAATTCTGAAGGGTTAACCTCAATCTCCTCTGACGGAGGACCTTCGTCTCTTATAGTCCCTCCTCGTAAACTTCTTACAGTGTAATAAACAGTCTTTTTTATATTGAAACTGTCCCTGAAAGAGGTTTCCTTGACTGGTTCAGCATTTAAAGGAGATAAAGGGTATTGGCCTTTCTTGTCAGTTTTGTAGATGTTATAGAAAATCCCATCCCCTGCCTCTTCCCAGGTCAGCGTCAGGGAATCATATGCAATCTTAAATAAAGGTTTTTCAGGAGAAGGAGGTAATTCTTTTGGCTCAATTTCGATAACATTCGAATCAATACTCAGTACACCTTTCAGGTTCTGGGAAATAATCTTATATGCATATTGAGAGCCTGATGTAAATTCCCTGTCAATATGGGAACGCTTATCAGGCTCAAGGAAGATCCTCTCAGAATCTACCATCCCTATTAATTTCATGAGATAAAATCCCTTGATGGTCTTTTCTTTATTTTTTGGAAAATCCCATGACAGAATAATCTCTGATTCCCTGTGGATTGCCCTCAGATTCGATGGCGGATCAGGCTTTTCATACGACTTCAGAGTGGGCTCGCCCTTTTTGCCGCATGAAGCAAGAATTACAAAAAATGAGAAATAAGAAATAAGAAATAAGAAATATTTAACAATCGGGAAATTTCTGCTCTCAGTTCTCATTTCTCAGTTCGAGTTCTCATTTCCTATTTCTCATTTAATATCTTTTTGAATCTTTTTATCTGTCTTCTGACCTCATCCGGTGATGTGCTGCCTGCGGATTTCTTCCCTCTCACTGATTCCTCAGGGGTAAGGAAAGCATAGATGTCTTCTGAAATCAAAGAGGAAAACTTTCTTAATTCCTGCAGTGTAAGGTCCTCAAGTTTTTTCTTTCTTCTGATGCAATAAAGGATAACCTTACCGGTAACTGCATGTGCCTTTCTGAAAGGCAACCCCTTTCTTACCAGGTATTCTGCAATATCAGTCGCTGTTGAATACCCTTCCTTTGCTGTTTCATGCAATCTTTCCGCTATTGAACGCTATCCCTGGTAACATCTCATTGAGAATATCAAGACAGGATGTAACAGTATCGACTGTATCAAAAAGCGGTGGTTTATCTTCCTGGAGATCTCTGTTATATGCCAGGGGCAAGCCCTTCATGATGGTCAGGAGTGACAAGAGGTTACCATAGACCCTGCCGGTCTTTCCCCTGATAAGCTCAGCCACATCCGGATTCTTTTTCTGTGGCATTGCACTCGACCCTGTGGTAAATGTTTCAGGAAGCTCGATATAGCCGAATTCTTCCGTTGACCATAATACCAGTTCTTCAGCAAGCCTGGAGAGATGCATGATGAGTATAGCTGCATCTGAAAGGAATTCAATGACGAAGTCCCTGTCAGAAACTGTATCAATACTATTGTTCGATACATCGTCAAACCCGAGGAGTTTAGCCACATAACTTCTGTCAATGGGAAAGGTAGTCCCTGCAAGTGCCGAGGCTCCGAGGGAAAGAATATTTATCCTTTTATAGGCATCCTGAAGTCTCTCCTCATCTCTCTGGAGCATCTCAACATAGGCAAGGAGATGATGGGAAAGCAGGACAGGCTGAGCTCTCTGTAAATGGGTATAGCCCGGCATCAATACAGCAAGATGTTTTTCAGCAATAGTGAGAAGGGTTCTTTGGAATTTTCTTATCAGAGTTAGTATCTTTTTTGTCTCATCCCGCAGATATAATCTCAAATCAACAGCTACCTGGTCATTTCGTGATCGCGCTGTATGGAGTTTTCCACCTGCTTCACCTATCTTCTTTATTAATGCAGCCTCGATATTCATGTGAATGTCTTCGAGGTCTTCTCTGAATCTGAATGTCCCTCTCTCGATCTCTTTGGCTATTTCCCTGAGACCTGTACCTATCTTTTCAGAATCGGCTTTGCTGATGATCCCTTGCTTACCAAGCATCGCAGCATGCGCAAGGCTCCCCTCAATGTCGTATTTCCAGAGTCGCCTGTCGAAAGATATTGATTCTGTAAATCCCTCAATGATTTTTGCTGTCCCTCTTGTAAACCTTCCTGACCACAGCTTTTTCATATTCAAATTAACCTTTCCGAATAACTATTGAATCCTGCATTAGATAAGTGTCATGCTGAACTTGTTTCAGCATCTGTCACTCCTGCATGACGAGACCCTGAAACAAGTTCAGGGTGACAAAATGTAAAACAATAAATGCTTTAATATTAATTTGATAGAACTCTTTTCTTTTCTCATTAAAAGTTTATAATATAGGCTACTAAAAGGGCTGTCAATAACATATTGTCCATGGAGGCGTTATGAGAGCAATACCGATTAGACCGGATATCTACTGGGTTGGTGCTATAGATTGGGGTATCAGGGATTTTCATGGCTACGAAATACCCCGTGGTACAACATACAATAATTACCTGATCGTAGATGATGAGACAACCCTGTTAGACACAGTAAAATACATCTTTGCAGAGACAACAATTAGAAATATAAAAACCGTTGCGGATCCTTCAACCATACGACACGTTGTCATTAACCATATTGAAAATGATCATGCCACAAGCCTGGATAGAATTATGGAATTGACCCCAAAGGCAACCATTCATATTACAGAGAGGGGTAAAAAAGGTCTTGAAAGATTTTTTGATCTGTCTCAGTGGGATTTGAGGGTCGTAAAAACAGGTGACACATTGACAACAGGAAAACATACGTTGCTCTTTATCGAAACCCCCATGCTTCACTGGCCTGACTCCATGATGACTTATATAAAAGAGGAGAAGATTCTCATCAGCCAGGACGGATTCGGTCAGCACATGGCTTCAGCAGCGAGATTTGATGATGAATTTATTCAGAGCGAGTCAGTTTCAGCATTGGAAGATGCTGTTGTGGATTACTATGCAAATATCCTCATGCCTTTCGGACAAATAATAAAAACAAAAGTGGCAGAAATCCAGAAACTCGGGTTAGAAATTGAGATGATTGCACCTGATCATGGAATAATCTGGAGGGAAGACCCTCAGAAGGTTATCAAAATGTACCTTGATATGGCAGAGGGTAAAGCCGATCTCTGTGTCTCAATCATTTATGACACCATGTGGCATGGGACAGAGATAATGATAAACCCCATTATGGAAGGGATAAAAGATGAAGGAGTTGAATGCAAGGTTATAAAACTGAGGGCAACACCGATAAGCGTGGCCATTAAAGAGTTCTGGAAATCAGCGGGGTACTCTCATCGGCACTTCTACCTTGAATAACCTGATGCTCCCGAGCAGTAGCCCGTTTCCTTTACCATTTAAGGGGACTACGACCCAAAAACAGGATCGTCGGTGCCTTTGGCGCATACGGCTGGGGCGGTGGAGGTGTTAAAGAGGCTTACGAGGAATTCAAAAAGATGGGGCTCGAAATCGTTGAACCAGGTTTGCAGACTCTCTATAGACCCTCTTCAGAAGATGAATCGAAATGTTATGATTTCGGTAAAATGTTTGCAGAGAAGGTCAAGGAATACCACTCAATATTTCATTAAGGGACCGCAACTCTAAAAAGGAGGGGTTATGAGATTGAAAAGATACATTGTGCCGTTTATGCTTTCAGTTTTTTTACTGTCTTTTCATACACAGGTTGCATCTGAAGTAAAAGAGGATGTCATTCGCGATGTTCCTTTAAGCCCCCAAACACAGACCTGTCTTGCCTGTCATACCACATATACACCTGGAATCGTAAAAGACTGGCAAAGTAGCAGGCATGCAGGGATGATACCGTCAGAGGCTCTGAAGAAATCCCTCCTGGAAAAAAGGATTTCTGTAGAGAGTCTGCCGGATGAATTGGGAAAATATGCAGTCGGCTGTTATGAATGCCATAGCCTGAACTCTGAAAGGCATAAAGATAGTTTCTCCCATATGGGTTTCACTATAAATGTCGTTGTCACCCCTGATGATTGTAAAACCTGTCATCCAACAGAGGCGAAACAATTCTATGGAAGTAAAAAATCCCATGCCGTAAAAAATCTTCTGGGAAATCCCGTCTATAAAACTCTGGTAAGTACCATAACAGGAGTAAAGAAAGTAGAAAATGGAAAGATACTATCTGATAAACCTTCTGAGAGCACTCTCCACGAAACATGCCTTGGATGTCATGGCACACACGTAGAATCAAAGGGCTTGAAGATTGTCACCACAGGAATGGGAGAAATCTCAATTCCTGATCTCACAAACTGGCCGAACCAGGGAGTTGGGAGGGAAAATCCCGACGGCAGTCTCGGAGCCTGTTCAGCCTGCCATGCAAGACACAGCTTTTCGATAGAAGTTGCAAGGAAACCCTACACCTGTTCTCAGTGTCATCTCGAGCCTGATGTACCCGCATGGAATGTTTATCACGAAAGTAAACACGGGGGTATCTTTTTTTCAAAATACCATGAATGGAGTTTGAACTCCGTACCATGGATTGTGGGAAAAGACTTTAAGACGCCCTCATGTGCAGCATGCCATAATAGCCTCCTTGTTTCACCCACAGGTGATGTGATTGTTGAGAGGACTCATGATTTTGGTTCGAGGTTATGGGTCAGAATCTTTGGTCTTATTTACAGCCATCCCCAGCCCAAATCAGGGAACACGACGATTATTAAAAATATGGATGGGCTGTCATTACCCACTTCATTCACGGGTGACCTTGCATCAGTGTATCTGATCGATAAAACAGATCAGGAAGAACGGTTAAATTCCATGAAAAAGGTCTGTAACACCTGCCACTCCACTGCATGGATAAACGGTCATTTCTCGAAGTTTGAACGAACAATAAGAGAAACGGATGAGATGACCCTTGCAGCAACAAAACTCATGATAAGTGCATGGGAAAAAGGGATAGAGGATAAAAGCAATCCCTTTGATGAAACAATTGAACAGATGTGGGCAAGACAGTGGCTATTCTATTCAAATTCTATTCGCTATGCCTCTGCCATGACTGGTGCCCCTGATTATACAGCCTTTAAGAATGGCTGGTGGTACCTCAGCGAAAACCTTCAGCACATGAAAGACTGGATGGAAATTAAGGAAAAAACACAGGGAGTCACAAAAAAATGAAGATCATTGCATTCCTCGGTAGTCCGCGAAAAGATGGCAATTCAGCGCTTCTCCTGAAAGAGACAATAAGGGGAATTGCTGAATCAGGACTAAAAGTTCAGATTTTCAACCTGAATGAAATGAACATTTCGCCCTGTCAAAGTTGTGGAGGATGCGAAGACACAGGTGTATGTATCTTTAACGATGATATGGCTCTAGATCCATGCCGAGATAAGAGAGGCAAGCAGGATAATCCTTGCTTCTCCTATTTACTTTTTCGGGGTTAGTGCCCAGACAAAGATTATGATAGACAGATGCCAGTGCTTCTGGTGTGAGAAATACCTTTTGAAAAAACCACTCCCTGAAGGTATTTATGGGAGGAAAGGGCTTTTATTGTTAGTTGGCGGGCAGAAGAAAGAGATCGGTATACAATGTGCCGAGGCAACAGCAAAGGCATTTTTCAGGACCGTGAGTGTTCCTGAACATGAGACCTTAGGTTATCTCAGTGTTGATATACAGGGTGCGATTGTCAATCACCCGACAGCCCTGGGCGATGCCTATAGGTCAGGTAAAAAACTTGTTACTTTCAACAAAGGAGGAGGTTGAAATGGCTAAACAATTACCGGGTCAGTATGTGAGTATACAAAGGAGGTTTAAAAAATACTTCGAAGCCACCAAAAACCTTGGACAGGTGGCAAGCGAATCAGGTCCCATTAATGCGAAGACTTCTCAGCTCATTCAGCTTGCAGCTTCTGCTGCCATCAGGTCGGAGGGTTCTGTCCATTCCCATGCGAGAAGGGCTTTAGAGGCCGGTGCAAAACCTGAAGAAATATACCATACGTTAATATTGCTCACCAGTACAATAGGCTTCCCTACGGTCTCTGCTGCGCTAAGCTGGGCAGATGACGTCATGAAGAAAAAGCGGTCAAAAAAATAATCTGATTCGTTTCTTTTGGTTTTTATAGAAATTGTGTCATTCCCGTATGTTGAATAACCCCCTTTCATCCCCTTAAATTAAGGGGAAAGAGGGGGTTATTGAAGGATTCCGGACAAAACATTTCGGGATAAGGAGATAATCTGATTTTCTCTATCTCTATCTGATATCTCTTTCTGTTATTCCCTGTCCCATCCGTATTGTCCGACAAGGGGAACGAAAACGCACATGGTATGAAACTCCTCAGAGAGTTCCCTGTCGGACTTTTTGACTCTTATCAGTTGCTGTGAGAAACGTTCTCCGACAGGTGCAACAATGATGCCTCCCTGTGCAAGTTGCTGAATGAGAGGATCCGGAATCTGTGGAGTACCTGCTGTAATGATAATCCTGTCAAAGGGAGCCTTCTCAGGCCATCCCAGGGTTCCATCACCGGCCTTTACATATATATTGTTATAACCGAGCTCCTGAAATTTTTCTTCTTGCCTCTTGTGCAAGCTTTTCAAATCGCTCGATGGTATATACCTCTTTTGACAGTTCCGAGAGGATTGCTGCCTGATATCCTGAACCTGTACCAACCTCCAGCACCTTCTCCGTTCCCTTCAGTTCAAGAAGCTCTGTCATGACCGCAACCATATAGGGCTGCGAAATTGTCTGTCCTTCACCAATCGGGAGGGCCATGTCCTCATAAGCCTTGTACTGAATAGACTCATTTACGAAGAGATGTCTTGGAACTTTGTTCATCACTCTGAGGACACGCTCATCCTTAATACCTCTCGGAATGAGCTGTGTTCTCACCATAAAATCTCTCAATTCCTCAAAACCCATTTTAAATTTGTCCCAAATTTAGTTTCTTGAGTTTTTGTGTTCATTGGGTTTATGGAGTTTTATAACTCAATAAACTGTGTAAACCCAACAAACTCCAAAAACCTGTTATAGTCTTTTAGCTATTTCCTGCGCGGCAATTACCCCTGAGGTAGATGCCTGTATGAGACCTCTGCTTACTCCTGCCCCGTCTCCCACAGCAAAGAGGTTTTTTACCTCCGTCTCGAGGGTCTCTGTCAGTTGGGGGTACCTTGAATAAAATTTCACCTCAGCACCGTACAGAAGCGTATCCTCTGAATGTACACCAGGTGCAATCTTATCAAGGGCTTCAATCATTTCAAGGATATCAGACAGGTGACGATAGGGCATGACAAAGCTTAAATCCCCTGGAGTAGCATCTTTCAGAGTTGGGTCTATCTTGCCTTTCCGAATTCTCTCAGGGGTTGAACGTCTTCCCTGCTTTAAGTCTCCGAGTCTCTGGACAATCACGCCTTTTCCGAGAAGGTTTGCAAGTCCTGCTATGTACCTTCCGTATAATATGGGGTCATCAAAAGGTTCTGTGAAGGACGTGCTGGCAAGGAGTGCAAAGTTTGTATTATTCGTCCTCCTCTCTGCATAGCTGTGACCATTGACCGTCCAGATACCCTTCAGGTATTCCTTTACAACCTCACCATAAGGATTAACGCAGAATGTCCTCACTCTGTCATTGAATGTCTTTGAACGAAATACAAGCTTTGGTTCATACGTTATCCTGGTCAGTGGTTCAAATACCGGAGCAGCTATTTCAACCCTCAGACCGATATCAACGGGATTTCTGAAAAGGGTCAGACGCAATCTCTTCGCCTCTTTCTCGAGCCACCGTGAACCTTCTCTGCCCGGTGCAAGAATCATGAATTCAGAAAAAAGGTTTTTACCATCTTTCAGCCGAACCCCAACAGACTTTCTCTTCCTGATAATCACTTTATCTGCTTCTGCACCAAACAGGGTTTCTATTCTTTGATTCAGGTCTTTTTTGATATTTTTCAGGAGAGTTTTGCATCTGTCGGTACCGATATGTCTTATCCTTGAAGGAATAAAGAGCAGATTATTTTCTGAGGCAAGTCTTGCAATAGTAGATACCTCTTCTGTGTTGCCACTGTATGTCTCCTTTGGAGCACCGTACCTTACATAGATCTCATCCACATAAGCTATCAAAGATACCAGTCTGTCCGGACTTATATATCTTGAAAGAAAACCACCAACCTCAGGAGAGAGGTTTAATTTTCCGTCACTGTATGCCCCTGCCCCACCCCAGCCACTGAGCAACGCACATTCAGGACAGGCTGCACATGAAATCTCCTTTATCTTCATAGGACAGACCCTTTTATCAAGATCTTTGCCTTTTTCGATGATAAGGATTTTTGCGTCTTTCTTCTGCGTGAGGATTTCAAGGGCAGAAAATATTCCGGCAGGCCCGGCTCCAACAATGATTACGTCATAGTTTTTCGTCAACAGTTTTGCTCCAAAAATAACATTTTAAATGTGTTTTAGTAATGAACTTGTTAATAATTTTCATAAAATCCTTTGTGATCCAAAGACACACGAGAGTTTGTTTATAAATGAAAATTTGATCTCAAAAATTTCAATGCCTCGTAATTTGTGAGATCAAGGTGGATGGGTGTGATAGAGATATAACCATTCCGTACAGCATGGACGTCCGTATCTTCTTCATGCGCAACATGGAGCTGGCTCCCACCAAGCCAGTAGTGCCTCTTCCCTCTCGGGTCATGTATCTCCTGAATAGCATTGTTATAGACTATCTTCCCCTGACGTGTAAATTTAACCCCGGAGATTTTATTCTTATCAGTATTCGGCACATTGATATTCAGAAGGGTGTCCGGCGGAAGGGCACTTATCGAGAACAATTCGCCCGATCCGGGCGGCAAAGGCAGAAGCAGTTTCGAAATGGAGAGGCTGCGCCTCGTCTCCGCTCACAAGAGAAATGGCAAAGGATGGAATGCCGAGTATGGTACCTTCTATCGCACCGGAAACAGTTCCTGAATACGTGATATCACCCCCGAGGTTACCACCTCTGTTTATCCCTGATGCAACGAGAACAGGCCGCTCAGGGAGCAACTTGCTTATGGCTAATATGACACAATCTGTCGGAGTTCCATCAACACTAAAAACATCTTTGCTGTGTTTTTCTGCCTTTAAGGGACGGTGCAATGTAAGTGAATGGCTTACGGCACTCCTTTCCCTGTCAGGCGCAACAATATATGCATCTCCAAGTTCTTTCATTGCCATTGAAAGGGCAATAAGACCCGGGGAATGAATTCCGTCGTCATTTGTGACAAGGATAAGCGGCATCAGACCCTATTTTATCAAAATAGCAGGATTCTTTGGAGAAATGAATTTCCTCTTGCCTTTTGTCTTTATATTCGTACATTATTAAAAAACCTAACTCATGTTATTCACAGAATAGAGGAAGTCACTAATAAAAGCTTTGCAGAATAAACACTTGAACCCTGGAATCCTCGAACCCTTTTAGCAACTAAATTAAGAGGAACCAAAAATAATAAATGAATAGCGAACTTACCTACAAGAAGTCTGGCGTCGATATTGATGAAGGCGAAAAGTTCGTAAGCCTCATCTCGCCAATGGCCAAAAGGACATTCAGGCCTGAGGTCATGACAGACATTGGCCTGTTCAGTGCCCTCTTTAAGCTTGACATGACAAGATATAAAGAACCGGTCCTTGTAAGCAGTTCAGATGGTGTTGGTACAAAGCTCAAAATAGCATTCATGATGAACAGGCACGATACGATCGGGATAGACCTTGTTGCCATGTGCGTCAACGATATCCTTACTACCGGTGCAGAACCTTTGTTCTTCCTGGACTATCTTGCAACAGGGAAACTCAACAGCGTTATCGCAGCCAAGGTTATTGAAGGAATAGTCAAAGGGTGTGAAGAGGCAGGATGTTCGCTCATTGGTGGCGAAACGGCTGAAATGCCCGGATTTTACCATGAGGGCGAATATGATGTTGCAGGTTTTTCTGTTGGAATAGTTGAAAGGGAAAAGATCATAAACGGTTCTGGTATACGGGAAGGAGACAGCATCATCGGCCTTTCATCAAATGGTCTCCACAGCAACGGATACTCTCTGGTGAGAAAACTCTTCTTCGATATGGAGAAGATGGGTTTAGACACTTACATTCCTGAACTCGGTAATAACCTCGGTGAGGAACTTCTCAGGCCGACGAAAATCTATGTGAAGGCATTCATGGCTTTACGGGACAATGTTGAGATTAAGGGTATGGCTCATATTACGGGTGGTGGAATCCCCGGAAATCTGCCCAGGATATTACCGGACAATATCTATGCAGATATAAAAATCGGGTCATGGCCTATACCCCCAATTTTTCAAATCATAGAAAAAACCGGGAACATAGCTGATGACGAGATGAAGAGAACCTATAATACGGGAATAGGGTATATTATCATCGCCTCAAATGATACTTCAGGAGACGCTATCTCGTTGCTGCATAAAGCCGGATACAGCGCATTCATCATCGGCAATGCAAAGCAAGGAGGCAAAGGTGTTCGATATTCATCATAGGAAGAGGATAAATAATGACCATGGAAGAGCATAAGAAAAAAATTCTGATATTGTGCACTGGCTATCATTTTGGAACCGATGCAGCATTCGGTTATCATGTCTCAAAGGTTCTGGAAAAAATGAAGCTCCCTGAAAACGTGGAGATGATGGAGGTTGGCGAGTTTGCTTCACTGATTTCCCACGAGATCGAAGGCAGGGATAAACTCATTGTGATAGATGTTTTCCCGACCGGAGATGCACCGGGAACAGTAGTCCGTCTGAAACCTGAGGAGATGCCGCTTCCCTGGGACGATGCAACAGATGTCGCGAGATTTCACCTTCTGGAGATATTACAGCAATTCGTCTCTCATGGGAAAGTACCCTGAGACCATATTGATTGGCGTAGTGCCAAAGGACATCAAGACCATTGGTACTGAGTTGACACCGGATATTGAAAAGAAAATACCGGAGGTCATAGATTTGATCATGAAAGAGGTCAGCTAAGGGGCCGATGCTGTTACGCCGTTACTTATGTGTAAGGAGTTTCTGAAGGATCAACTGAACCAATCTAAAAGAGATTCACAAAAAAGAAAAAAATGTACCTGTTATTATTCCCCCAAGGAGAATCAATCCTAACCCTTGAATCGTGAAGGTCTTTGTAATAGAGGTAAGTACCTTAATCACAAAATCTGTCTTTATGAACAAAATTGCTAAAAACAAAGTGAATGAGGGAACAATAATCCATTTCAGTCTTCCGTGATAATACTTCTCAATAAGCACAGAAGTACCAAAGGTAGCAACTGTAAATATCAGAATATTTAAAAGTATTGTCAAAGCAAGAGACATATTGAAAACCCTATGTTTTTAGTTTACAGGAAAGATTCCATTTCATATCAGGACGGATATATCTTTTAAGAACTTCTGACTTCTGAATCATTATAAAAAGTAAGGAGTTTTGACGCTACTAACAGCAAATGTTGATAACTCCTTTATTACATAATTCAGATATTGAAATCTCCGCTCTCTATAC
>CAWCKM010000007.1:0-17182 GCA_963796125.1 Nitrospirota bacterium | reverse complement strand
TGTCGGTTTAAATCCAGTAGTGAAGCCTGTGTGTTTTTTGCTAAGATCCATTCCAATTCTAAATTGAAAGTCGACTACCAAGCATTAATCATGGTTATCAGGAGAGAACGGCATGATATCTCTAAGGACCACATCTTTCCATTGTTCCCTTTTTCCGTCTTCTGTGTTTCTGTCATCCGTGTTTCTGTGTTGACTTTCTTGATTGAACCATTTCCCTTCAGGATTCCCATGAACCAAAGGACATACAGACTCCTCAGTGCATCAAAGGATGTAATCTCCAGTATTGGCGTGATCAACCAGTTCCATAATACTCTTCTTGCCGTCAACCAGAGAAAGAATGCTCTTTTCAAGCGGGCTGAATTCTATACCCTCAAAGAGGCGTGATGTCCCTATGTCTATTGATAAGGGATACCTGAAATCCGGCAGCTCTCTCTTGATCCTTGTGAAACTATCAATCCTGTTTATCCCTTTGTAGATGAGACTTCCCAGATGTATCTTCAGGATTAAGATATCCTTCTGCGGTACCTCGCCCTCGATAAACTCATACTCGGCATACTCCAGAGGAAAGAGGCTGTAGATGATCTGCTTCACCTGGTGCTTTACCGCCTGGAACAGATCCTTCGGTGTGAGATATCCCAGTTCAACAAGGATGGTGCCCTGCTTTTTACCCCGTCATCTTCAGAAGCCTTACCGATTCCTCATACTGCCCAAAGGTAAGCCTTCCTGCCTTCAGGAGTACCTCTCCTAACCGGTCATCCTTCCAGGTTGATGAGGCAAAGATAACTTCTCCCTTATCCAGATATATCTTCTTTATAAAGACAGGTGTCTTTACCGTGAGGGTACCTGTCTTTCTGTTGCTGTTTAGATCAATGAGGAGCTTGTGCAACTGAAACTCCTGAAGAACATTCCCTCCCGGCTTCGCTGTCTCCTGTACTTCTGCCCCGCTGTCTCCCATCTTTGTTTTATGCTCTTCCATCGTTTCCTCCTTCGCTCGTTGCTGATAGTAGGAACAAGCACCATACCAATCCCAATAAGAAAGCTAACGCATTGATAAATAAAGATTATTACTATGTGCACTTTATTGGATAAAAACAAAGGTGGGCGGTTATGGTATAGGCAAAAGCAAGGGGTGTGCGGTTATGATGCCTTTTGTTCTATGTTAGCATTGGCCAAAGTTGAAATAGGAAGAATCAGATAAAGATGTTCTGAGGCAAAAAGATCGGACTAATTGGTTAACCTCTTTTACTTTGTCTTGCTTAACGACATTATGTCCATAATCATAAAAAAGAAAGTCAAAACGAGGGTCAGGATAAAAAGGAACAGAATAAACTTTGGCTTTCGATAAAGCAAAAAAAAGAAGACAAAAACTATTATAAGCGCAATTATCGGATTGTCATATCCTAAAGAGATGAACTGATCTATTGTCCCAAAAAAGTTCAATGCGACGTCTCCAAACTATGAATTGCTCATTGAGCTATATGCCTTTGGGGTTGATTTGTCAACTATTCACTCCAGCAGGAATAAGAATCCTTCGTCTCTCGGAAACTGCAAGACCTTATCCCAGCGGGTACATCATTCTGAATCCTTAGTCCTTTTCGGCCGACCAAAATTATAGAAAACGAGAGTGTTTCACACCCGCTGAGATAACAAAAACTCTCAAATTGTTTGATTTCGGATCTACGGGAGTCACGAAAAACCCAAGACGATTGGGGTCATAACTCATAGTTGAGCCAACTAACACTTCACCATCGGCAAATGTCACTTCCACTTTTCGACCAGAATACTGCTGACCTTCTGCAAACTGTTTTATCTCATTGTAAGCTGAGTTCCCAACAAAGTCCTTTACAAAAAATACTGCCTTAAGCTCTTTTACATGAACCTCTTCACCTTTATCTGTGGGTCCACATTCAATGGACCGAACATGAAATAGAGTCTTATTAGGGAAAAAATCATTGGTATAGCCCTTGGTAAGTTTGCCATTAGCGTAGCGCATTATAACTTTTACCGGTTCAGTCATGGTCACATACAATAACATTAAATAAAAACATGAAAATTAAAGAGCTAAGGGTAATTTATTTTGCTTCAATTTTTAACGCAGGGGGAGGATTACTCATTTAAAAATAGCTGCTACCATCTAAGAAAATATTTCTTTTAAGGCATCTTGTAAATTAGGATAGGAAAACTGGAAGTTATTTTTAAATAATTTAGCAGGAATCATTCTCTGACTAAAGAGAACAACATCTGCTGTTTCACGCATAAATATTCTGAGAAGTGATACCGGGAAGGGAATCACAATGGCCTTTTTGAATGCCCTGATATGATTAAGGAATTCCCTGAACCGTACCGGATGTGGAGAGCACGCATTGACCGGACCTGACAGGTTTTTATCGGTAACAGCCATATGATATATGCGGATCAGATCATCCCTGTGAACCCACGAAAACCACTGGTTGCCTGAACCAAAAACAAAAGTAAATCCAAACCGGAACGATTTCAAGATTTGCTCCATCAAGTCCACCGCCCTTCGCAAGAACCGGCGCAGTTCTTACCTGTACCGAACGGATACCTGATTTTTCTGCTTCTCTTGCCTCCCTCTCCCATTCTCCACAAAGCTCTGCTAAAAACCCCTGTCCGCGCCTGGCTTCTTCATTAAGTTCTGCTTCTCCCTTGTCACCATAATAACCGACAGCAGAGGCTGAAACAAAAACGTTAGGTTTATATTGAAGCTTTGAGATAAAACTGACGAGATTTTTATTCGCTGTTACCCTGCTATCCCATATAACCTTTTTATTCTCCTCACTCCAGAAGGTAAAAATATTTTTACCGCTCAAATTTATAACAGCATCCACTCCCTCAAACCATTCCTGCTTAAAAGTATCAGGCTTCAGCAAATCAGCCTCGTAAAATTGCATACCTGACAGCATGCTTCCCGGTTTATGCCTGGCAAGAACAACCACCTGCAATCCCTGATTCAATAAATAGTGTGTAAGACGTGAACCAATAAAACCGGTCCCGCCACAGATGAGAACTTTCATATCGGGATTATAACAAAAGAGAGAAGAATACTTTTAATTTTTTTATAAGATCTAACTCTATGATTATTATATTTTTAATCACTGCAGGTAGATTATCAAATATTGAGAGTAAAATTTCTATTGGTATTGTATTTGCTAATCATGATATAAAATCATAATCAGTGAGTAAAAAAAATTAATAACACAAAATAGTAAGATTTCTTTAAAATAATTGTTGCATTAATCAATTCAAACACCTTCTCACTAAAGGGGAATAAAATGGAAAAAAAGGAACTTCTTTTGGAAGCATTAAATTCATGCTCTGTATATGATTTTCTTGAAGAAAAATTAAAGCGGTATTTAAAAAAGCTGGCAAAACTTGAGCGGTCGAATCTTTATGATACTGTCATCTCAGAAGTCGAAAAATCTCTCATCTCAATCGTCCTGAAAGAAACTGAAGGCAACCAGCTCAGAGCTGCAAAGGCTCTCGGGATAAACAGGAATACCCTGAGATCAAAGATCAAAGAATACAAAATAAAATTTTGAGTAAGGTCACTGATTTGTATTTGCTATCCAATTAACATTCCTGGTTTATTCACACCGAACTCTGTTCCAATGGTTGTCATTCCCGCTTGTCGGGAATCCTTCTGAAAAACCCAGAAGGATTGCGGACAAGCCGCAATGACAGAAAGTGATAGTAATGTCCCCTTACTAATGCCCGTCTTAGTAATTGAGTCAACCTGTTGCCTTTTTTGATTTCCTGTTACAATCTTGGTTAAACTTTCAGAAGTGCCATGCAATTCAACATAATCAAGACAAATGGAAATGCGCGGTCGTGTGTTATAGGAACACCGAGAGGTGTAATTAACACTCCTGCCTTCATGCCTGTTGCAACCATCGGAACGGTCAAGGCAATCTCCACTGATGAACTAAAAGAGATGGGAGCTGAAATAATTCTGTGCAATACATATCACCTTTACCTGAGGCCGGGTGCTGACACAGTCGCTTCTCTCGGAGGTATCCACAGATTCATCAACTGGGATAGACCTGTGCTTACAGACAGTGGTGGTTTTCAGGTCTACAGCCTCTCGGCTTTAAGAAAAATACAGGATAGCGGCGTTCATTTTCGTTCACATATTGACGGTTCAATGCATTTCATCGGACCGAAAGAAGCAATGGATATCCAGTCATTACTTGGGTCTGATATTGCAATGACCTTTGACGAATGCCCCCCTTACCCAGCGCCTTATGATTACGCCTCCAGGTCTCTTGATTTAACGACAAGGTGGGCATGGAAGTGTAAAGAGGCTCAAAAAGAAGGACAGGCACTGTTTGGAATAAGTCAGGGCAGTGTATTCAAAGACCTGCGTACAAAAAGTGTGGAACAACTCCTGGAGATAGGGTTCGACGGTTATGCAGTAGGAGGTCTGAGTGTAGGCGAGCCAAAAGAAGAAATGTATGAAATGATATATTTCACCGCACCTCTTCTTCCTGTTGATAAGCCGAGGTATCTCATGGGGATCGGGGACCTGAAAGATATACTCGCTGCAGTTGATGCCGGGTTTGATATCTTTGATTGCGTGATGCCTACAAGGAATGCGAGAAACGGAACGCTCTTTACAAGCAGAGGAAGGGTGAGCATTAAGAGGACCGAATACAAATCAGACAGCGCGCCCCTCGATCCTGACTGCAACTGTTACACCTGCAGAAATTATTCAAGAGGATATTTGCGTCATATCTTCCTTGCGAAAGAGATCCTCTCCATGAGGCTGAACACCATTCATAACCTCTATTTCTATTTCAATTTTTTCAGGAATATGAGAAAATCTATTACCGAAAACACATTCAGCGCGTTTAAAACTCAATGGGAAGTGATCATAGCATAAAAAATACCTCTGCTGAGGTAAGAAAAGTCCTCATCATTACTCTCATCCTGAATTCCTTTGTTGCGACAGCAAAAGTCCTCTACGGACACATGACCAGTTCTGTCGCCATGATGTCCGACGGATTCCATTCTTTCTTTGACGGGATTTCGAATGTAGTAGGTCTTGTCGGCACCTGGATAGCCTCCCACCCTCCTGATGAAAATCACCCCTATGGACATGGAAAGTATGAAACCCTTTTTACAATCATTATTGCTGCCATGATCTTCACTTCCTGCTTTCAGATATTGAAGAAGGTCTACCTCTTCTTCATTGAGGGTTATAAGACAAGCGTTACTTCAATCAGCTTTGTTGTGATACTGGTAACAATGGGAGTAAATATCTTTGTAACGCTATATGAATCAAAAAAGGGAAAAAACTTGGCAGTTCTTTCCTGATAGCCGATGCAAAACATACAAAAAGTGATATCCTTGCATCGATCGCCGTGCTCATAAGCCTTTTCTTTGCTCAAAAGGGTTATTACCTGGCAGACCCCATCGTGGGAATTGTAATAACCTTTTTCATAGCAAGAATAGGTTATGAAATCCTCAAGGACGCATCAGATATACTTGTTGACACAGTCTGCATTGACACTTCTGCAATTAAGTCAGTGGTAAACAGGATAGAAGGTGTTCAGGGTTGCCATGAGATAAGGACGAGAGGTTCAGTGAACTCTACCTACGTTGATCTCCATGTCCTTGTAAGGAGCGAGCTTCCAATTGAAAAAGCACATGAAATTGCCGACAACATAGAGAAAGAAATTAAGAAGGCATTTCCCTCTGTCGTGGACATTGTTGTGCATATCGAGCCTGACTCAATTAAGCACTAATGCAACTGCAGGGGGAAAAAACATTGAATAGGTTCTTCTTGGAATTCTCAATAAAGCAGTTATTTGTTTTGTCATTCTCGCTTGTCGAGAATCCTTCTGAAAAACAATGTGAAAGAGCAAAACAATTAAAGAAAGATTCCGAACAAGTCGGAATGACAACCTGAGGAGGCAACCATGTTTCTTTATCTTGTTCAACACGGAGACGCAAAAAGAGGAAGAAGACCCTGCAAGACCTCTCTCTGACAAGGGCATAGAGGATGTAAAAAAAGTAGCATCCTTTATGTTCAGATTAAAAATAACGGTAGAAGAAGTACTTCATAGCTCCAAATTACGGGCAAGGCAGACAGCAGAGATCATCGCTGATAGTTTGAGCATAACAAAGGGTGTCTCGGAAACAGAGGGTCTTGCACCTCTCAATGAACCTATCTTATGGGCTGAAAAGCTGAAAACAAAAACTCATTCCCTCATGCTTGTCGGACATCTTCCTCACCTTGGAAAGCTCTCATCATTTCTTCTTAGTGGTGACAAGGAAAAAAGCATTATTGCCTTCAAGATGGGCGGTGTCGTGTGCATGAAAAGGGATGATGCAGGAACCTGGACTCTACAATGGATGATAACGCCGGAAATTGTATAGCTGTTCTATTTCTTAGCAGCTATCATCTCTTCAAGTACTTTCAATTTTGATACCTCTCCGAGGGCAATCAAAGTATCTCCAGGTTCAATGAGCGTAAGATATGTGGGGTTGAACTTCATATCACCATTCGGTTTCTTAATGGCAACAATGATGACACCCAGTTCCTTTCCAAAACCACACTGATCCAGTGAGAGCCCTGAGTAGTCAGAAAGATCCGGAATTGCTATTTCCTCCAACTGGAGGTCGATATTACCGCTCTTTGTTGCTAACTCTATGAAATCCACAACAGCAGGCTTAAGGACTGTATGAGCTATTCTGAGTCCACCAATGTGATAAGGTGAAATTACCCTGTCAGCACCTGCCCTGAGGAGTTTTTGCTCTGATCCCTCTTCTCCTGCCCTTGCAACAATAAAAAGATTAGGGTTTAATCCTTTTGCACTCAAAACAACATACAGGTTTTCTGCATCGGTGGGAAGTACCGTTATTAAACCCCTTGCTCTTTCTATTCCCACTTCCTTCAGGATGTCATCCTGCGTAGCGTCACCTGTGATGACAAAAGCTTCTTCCTTTGCGTGTATGGTTGGGGTTTTTTCTATTGCAACGAGTTTTACTTTCTCATTTTTCAATTCCCTTGCTATTATCTTTCCCATCCTGCCATAACCGCAAATAATGTAATGGTCATCGAGTTCCTTAATTTTCTTTTCCAATCTCCTCCTCCCGTATATTTCCTGGAGTTCGCCTTCCAAAATAAATTTGGCACCGGTGCTAAGGGCATACAGCATGGTGCCCACACCGCCTATTATAAGGGTAATGGTAAACCATCTTCCAGCCTCGGAAAGTTCTCTGATTTCTCGATAACCAACGGTGGTGAGAGTTGTTACAGTCATATACAGGGAATCCAGAAAACTCCATCCCTCTATGACTATGTACCCTATCGTTCCAAAGGAAATAATAAAACCTATGAGAGCAAAAACCAGCGCCAGTCTTTTCCAGAATTCTCCCAATCTATCCTCTATCTCCCTCCAAGAAGATCACACCAAAGCATATCACAATTATCAAATTGCCAATTCTATACCGAGTTTATGCAGCCAATTCTGTATATGTTTCATGTCAAGATTCCCTTTTTGAATTTCAAGTATCTTCTTCGCATCAAGGTTATCCTGCTCTCTACCGCTCAATAATTTCAAGATTATCAGATCTTCAGGCGTTGTGACATTGACTGAAAAACCAGCCATATGGATAGCTTCTTTCCTTTTCAAAGCCTCATTTCTAAAATCATCATCCGCGAATAGGAAATCAACGGATATATCCTTGTTGCTCTTTAATGTGGCTCTCAGAAAAGATATGCTTGCAAATGTCATTGGTTCGTCATATATGAAAATGAATTTCTCGCTTTCTTTCATTTTCTTCTTGAGGATGTTGTAGTCATCTGTCTTCATTGAGACAAGAAAATCAATATCAACTGTTGCCCTTGGTTCACTCCATATACCGACTGCTAATCCACCAACCAGCATATATTCTATCCTGGTATTGTCGAGGAAAAAACAAAGCTCCCTGAGAGATTTAATGAGTGGGTTATCATTCATTCTGTTTTATCTTAAGCATTGAAAGCTCTTTTCTTACCAATTCTGAGATTTCGTCTTCGCTAAGTGCAGGATATCTCTTTCTCATTGCAGCATACTTCAATTCAAGAGTCACCATTGTCACGTCAGCCCACATTTTAATTCGTTTTTCGATTTCTGCAGGATCGGCCTTTTTGTTCACTTTATTACCATGCCTGCCTTATCTCTGATTTTCTTTATACATCGCTTGACCAAATGAAAACAAAGTCAAATACTAACAAGCAGATCCATACCAATCTTCTAAACTATCTCTTTTGTTATATCCTGCATTGGATAATGTTTCCCGTTTCCTGTTGCAAGAATAGCTCCTTTGACAAAGGCAGTTGCTGCAATAAAGCAATCGTCCAGTTCAAGAAACTGCTTTCTTTCATCTCTCTTATATATTCCAGCCTTTTCAGCAATCTCACGTGTTATGTCAACAATATTCAGACTATCTATGAGTTCAGTTGTTTTTTCCTTTTCATGCTCTTTCATGCCTGCATGTATCTCTGCAATCGATATTACAGAACAATACATTGTTGATTCTTCAAGAAGTGAGAACAGATAATCCCTGGCTTTTTCTCTGCCTCTCAAAAAGTTGATAAGGATATCTGTATCAACAAGGACTTTTTTCATTTAGAGCGGCCTAATCTTGACGATCTTCTCAGTTTCCTCACAAATTCCCCAGTGCCAGCTTTTAATTCAGGATGGTCAAGATCCTTCCATGCTCCAAAACTTGTTTGAATCACTTTTTCCATTTTCAATCGCTTCAGTTCTTTCCGCAATGCATCTGCCACAACTTTACTCTGCTGCCTTTTAGAAACAGTCATTTTAAGTTCATCAAGCAAATCCTCAGGTAAAAGGAAATTTGCCTGCTTAGTTGAGCCACCCATATTCATCCTCCCTATATTAATATATATATTATACTATAGAATATTGTCTATAAAACTCAACTCTGAATAATAACATACAACGCAGATAGGGCATTTGCAGGCCTTAAAAACTCTGGGCCGCGCTCCTGCTGAAAACTCATTTTAAATAACTCCTCATCAACGCCTTAAACATCTTCCCGTGATTCGGATACTTCAGGTGCAGCAGTTCATGGACTATGACCTCATCAAGGAACTTCTTTGTCTGCTTCAGAATATCAGCATTGATGGTAATTCTGCCTCTGCTTGAACAGGATGCCCATTTCCTCTGCATCTTACGGATATGGACTTCAACAGGTCTAACCCCTATCTTCTTAGACCAATGAACAACTTCCTTTTTCAGTTCCTCGTGGGTTATCATCTTTTCCTGCCTGTCAATATCTGCATTATCTTCCTGACCACATCAATATAGTTCTTGATTCCTGATTTAACCAGGATTTTATAGAACTGTTTTGTAATCTCCCGCTGATGTGCCTCACTGGTTTTCCAATGGGGATATTGCTCGAAGGCCCCTTTCATCTGTTTAGCATTTTCTTCAGCATTGGCAACGCCCTCTTTCTTGAATAGCCACATGGTGGCAAAAACCTCAACAGGCAAATTCTTATCGGTTTGTTCCCTTCTGGCCTGGTTAATCTCTTCTACAACCTTTCTTAATTCCTCAAGGGCCTTTTGTGTTGTTAACTGTCTTTCTTTAAAGAGCTTTGCAATTTCTTCAGCTTTCTCACCGATTGAGATAAGATATGGCGACTCATCAACACCAGTTATGACTGTCTTGCTTATGCCTTTTAACAGGTTGAATATCTTCTCTGTATCCGATGCCTTGCTTTCTTCAATCTTCCTTAAGGTCTCTTCATTGATTTCATAGACTTCCAGGGCTGGTTTTATTGGCCCGCTTTTAGTAAATTCCTGAACAAGTTTTGCTGTCTTTCTTGAAAATTCTTTATCCAATGACAAGCCTGGTTCATATGCTTCTCTCAGTATTCTGAAAAACCGTGTAAGGGTCTCATAGTCATCAATGTAAGGTCTCAGAAAGGCATCAGGGGAGAGGATTTCATAGATACTGGATATCTCCTTGAAGAAAGCATAATACTCATGTCTCTTCTCTTCATCAATAAAATATTCAAGGATTGTCTCTACGGCCTTATCCTGTGATTTATCCTTGATAAGAATGAGATAGTTGAGCTTTGCCTGTTCCATCATTTCAATGAATCTTGTTTTCAAGACTTCTATGTCATTGACGATCCCTTCAATATCGGATGAGTCAAAGGCAAGGGCTTTTTCGAGTTTGTCGAATATCCCCACAAAATCCAATACAAAGCCACAAGGCTTCTTTCTGCCTTCTTCATCTTCATAGGGTCTGTTTATTCTTGCAATTGCCTGAAGCAGCACATGGTCACGCATCGGCTTGTCCAAATACATACAGTAAAGAATAGGTGCATCAAAACCTGTTAAGAGTTTCTCCGTTACGATAAGGATTTTCGGGAGTACATCAGGTTTTCTGAATGCTTTCCTTATCCTCTTTTCTTCTTCTTCAGAAAGATGAAATCTTGACAGTTCTTCAGGGTCGTTAAACCCTGGACTGATAACTACCCTTGAGTATTCTGGCGGAAGATGTTTATCAAGCAGGCGCTTATATATGGTGCAGGCTTCTCTATCCACAGCAACAAGGAATGCCTTGTATCCCATTGGTTCAATATGCTCTTTATAATGGTCAGCAACATATTCTGCTATCTTCTCCATCCGTTCCCTGTTCTTGAGCATATTTCTCAGATTGACAGCCCTCTCAAGGACTTTATTCAGTTCCTCGATGTCGCTGATACCCTCGGCTTCGGCAAGTTCCAGAAATTCCCTGTTGAGGACTTCTTTGTCTACCTGAAGTTCGTTAGGTGCAAGGGTATAGTGGAGGGGAACAGTTGTATTATCTTCAATTGATTCTGAAATGCCGTATTTGTCGAGATAGCCCTTTGGTGGGTCATCCTTCCCGAATACTATGAATGTTCCGCTCCCATGCGTTGTTCTGTCAATGGGGGTTCCCGTAAATCCCAGGTAGGTAGCGTTCGGTAAAGCTCCCATGAGGTAGTTGCCAAGTATGCCTCCCGTGGTTCTATGGGCCTCATCAACAAGAACAAAGACATTTTCCTGTGTGTTGATGTTGGCAGGAATGCCACTCGAACTTATGAATCATCGAGACTATCAGACCTCTCTTGTCTCCTGAAAGGAGTTCCTGAAGGTGCTTTTTGCTTTCCACTACCTCCACATTCTCAATCCCGACAGACAGACAGGTTGCCGAAAAGTTGTGATTCAAGTTCATTCCTGTCCACAAGCATGATTACGGTTGGATTATCAAAGACAGGATTCTCGATTATCTCTTTGGCAGCCACAATCATGGTATAAGTTTTCCCTGAACCCTGTGTATGCCATATCAATCCTCTCTTCTTGGTTCTTTCCTCGGCACGGTCTACTATCTTCTGGACTGCCCTCATCTGATGGGGTCTCAGGACTACCTTCTTGAGTTCATCATCCTGCCGTGTAAACAAGATAAAGTCATTGAGGATTCTGATGATTCTCTCTTTATCAAAGAAGGACTTTACAAGGGTTTCATAATCTCCTTGCTGTTCTTCCTTCCAGTTGAAAAGCCCTTTCCGTGAGATATTCCATGTTGCCCCATAGTAATATCGAATGAGATGGGTTAAGGAATAGACCTGAAGGATAGCCATGATTTCAGGGGCTTCATTGTGGTATCTCCGTATCTGGTCGAGGGCTTCTGCTATGCCGTCTATCTTGTGTGCTGCCTTGGTCTCTGCGATAAAGACAGGGATTCCATTTATGAGGAACACAACATCTGCCCGTATGGTCTTTCTTCCATTGGTGAAACTGAACTCATCGGTTACATGGAAGGTATTGTTATGTATATTTTCCGTATCTAAGAACCTGACATCCCTTTCCCTTTTTTCATCGGGGACAAAGACCTGCTTTAAACCCTTGAGATATTCCCATGCTAAGAGGTTGCCTTGAATGTTTGACGGGAGAGTTTCTATTTTCTTTAGCAGTTCTTCAGAAAGGCTTTGAGTCATGAAATCGTTGAGCTTTTGGAGTTGGGAAATAAAGGTATCTCTGAAGACAAGCCCTGTTTCTCCTCCTCTGTATATCAGGGCATCATCAGGTGTTATGTATGTCCAGTTGATTTCGGTGGCGTATCTGATTAATGGGTTTTGAACTGAACCTCTCTCGCCACCGATAGTCACTTCTGCTTTCCTTTTTAAGATGGTCTGTATACCTTTTTTAAGAGGTGGAAGGGCTTTTCTTTGACTATTCCACGTAGTTTCTTGCTTACCCGAAATATTCATGGGAACTACACATTTCTCAGTACTTCACTTTCTTCCATGGGACAAAAGAATATTTCTCTCTTATTTCACGTGGGATATTTCGATGATGCCTCTACCCATAATCGTAAAATTTCCTACAACAGCCTCCATCCTCATTTGGCTTTTGCAATTTCCTCGAAATGTTATATTCTCCTATATACTTGTCTATCTTTTCGTACATGTCAGAATATCCTCAGTAAAGAAGGCTTAGTCCCTCACACATAGACAACCTCTCTTAATATCCTGTTTTCATGAAGGCTCTGAGGCGTCAGCGTTACCAGGTCCACATCCCTGCTGAATACTTCCTCCAGGAAATACTTTAGTTCGTAAAATCGTCGAAAAGATCTCCGCATCTTCCCGAACTCAACCATGACATCCACGTCGCTGCCTTCTTCTGCCTCCACCCGTCAATGTAGACCGAATATCCCGATTTTTTAACGCCATATTTCTTGTCTTATAATTTCTTCATGGTTTTTCAATATCTCAACAGCATCCATTTCGCTTTTGACTTCAACCTCCATCTCGATTTCAGATGCCTTGCTTTCAGGCAGGCTGTCGCATTTTACAAGCAGCTTATATGCTTTTCGGATGTTTTTTTTCAGCTCCTCAAGCGTTTTCCCCTGACCCAATACTTCGGGGACTTCCTTGAGTCTGCCAAAATAATTTCCATCATCAGTCCAATATTCAAGAGTAAATTGCTTTACCATATCTGTTCACCACCTCATATAGCATTAAGGTCTTTCACTCTCATTTTACCTGTCATTATCAGTTTTTTCTTTGGCTCCCCTCTCTTAAAAGTGGATTCATTTGCACTGTCTCCCCTCTAACAAGAGGGGATTAACACATATTATTTCCCCTCTAAAAAGAGGGGATTAAGGGGTGTGTAATCTTATTACAATTTCGTCTATAGAATCTTCAATGCTTTTTAAAACACTCTCAATATTATCAATCACATCCCTATCTGTAAATCTTAGTACAGTTACTCCCAAATCTGTTAGCCTTTTTTCTTTTATTTCATCCTTTACTAAAACTTCTTCAAAGCCATGTGTATATCCATCCAATTCTATTGCCAGTATCAGCTTATTGCAGAAAAAGTCTACGATAAAATTCTCTATGGGCTTCTGCCGATGGAAATCATATCCCTTCAACTTTTTGCCTTTCAGGTGATTCCAGAGTATAATTTCAGCTCTTGTGCTGTTATTCCTCAGGTTTTTGGCCAGGTCTTTTAATTTTGGGTTGTAGTGTATTTTCCCCACTTTACACACCCCTACACCCCTCTTTTTAGAGGGGATTAACCCGAAAAATGCAAATAGTCCTATAAAGCCTTACAATTATACGAGATGCTGAAATAAATTCAGCATGACATACTTATGAAGACAATGCCTTGATAATTGTCATTCTGAACTTGTTTCAGAATCTCTAACTGCATTTTTGGATTCAACACCTTGCACCACCTTATACATCAAGGTCTTTGACTCTAATTTTACCTGTCATCAGAAGGGAAAGCAAAGTTTTGAAAAGGGATTCTAATGCCTGTTTTTTGTTTTCCTCGGCTTCTATCTTTGCATCTATGTTTGAAAGGATTTGGGCGATTTGTTGCTGTTCGGGGAGAGAGGGTATACCTATTGTAATATTCTTCAACATCTGATCTTGTTGAGATCACTCGTAACTTGTCACCTCTGAATTGTCCTGAAAAGCTATATTAATATTCTTTAGATAATAGTATGATAAGCAAACAAAAGAATAGTATTTTTTTCGTACTGGATCCTTGAAATCTATCGGCATTGATTGTAATGTGCATTAGATTTTTCAACATTGCAGCCACTCTTCCTGTGGTTGATTGTCCTGTTAGCAATAACTAATAACGTCATCTTGCTTTATCGTAATTTTCTTGACCTGTCTTTAAGGTATATTCTGTTATCATATATTTTGCTTGTTGAATCAGAAGTAAATTTCCATGCAGTTTCCCAATAATCTAGTCAATTTTATGTGGAGTATTGTCGCATTCACTTGAAATGTTTCTCAATGCTCTCCCAATTCTACCACTTCCCAATGCTCAGGAATCATCCCAATCTCTGTTTCCTTTAAGGGTTGGTTGTCTCCCCTCTAATAAGAGGGGCCGGGGGTGTGTTTCTTTCTCCTCTGCCTTACACACCCCTAAATCCCCTCTTGATAGAGGGGACTTAACAGGCACAGGTCCATAGGTGAAAAGATGCTTCATCATGGATTTCTTGAGTTCCTTTGTTGCCTTTATGACATTTTCAGTCTTTTCTTTTGCTTCCTGAATAGCCGAAAGGACAGAGGCGATTTTTTGCTGTTCGGTGAGAGGAGGAAGAGGTATTTTCTGAGATATACAACTATGGATTGTGATATTAGTGGTTGTCCACCTTTATTTTTTAGTCTATTTAAATCTAAGACTTTTAATGCTAAAGAAAGATAATTATATCGAGATTCTCATCAATAAACTCTTTTGCATATAATGCATTATCAGAAATCCAGCTTTTACCTTGTGTAACATGAACAGACCCGCAATACTCACCCACTCGACCTAATACTATTGTTACGAAGTCAACTAAGAAGTCTTTCGAATATCCCATAATTCCGTTTCCTCCGAATACTGGATATAAGTATTCGTTGGTAGCATTTGGGTTTAAATCTTTTGGTCTTGTTTTTCCATCTAGTCAACCTAAAAATACTTTCTAATTTTTGAATTTCCCAATCTTCAGGCAATTGACCTATCTCAGTCATCTTGAAGCCGTTTGAATTATTCATGCGTCTCTTCTGAACCCGATTTTCTTCCTCGGTTTTTGAGGAGGGGACATAAGCTCACGGATGGCGTCAAACACAACCTTCAACTGGGAGTCGCATTGCTTTTCCGTTTCGCTCAGTTGCCGCGCAACGCCTTTCGAGTATTGACATCAGCTCCCGCAGCTTCACGAAAGCCCTGACAACCTGACCGCTTGCCTTAACACGCAACGTCGCGAGGCAGAATAGCTGCATGCCTGATAGCGCCGTGTCCGGTAGACACATTATGCGGAGCGTACGAAAACCTGACTTCCTTAAGGTGGTCGCAATTTGCGACCACCTTGTCTTTCTCATCGCCAGTCAACTGAAACATAAAATCGTCTGGAAAACGGTCACGGTTTCTCTTTACCTGTTCATTCAAACGTTTTGTTGTTACCCCATATAATTCTGCAAGATCAGCATCCAGCATGACCTTCTGACCGCGGATTAAGAGAATACGTCCTTCGATTTTCTCTAAAGGAATAATATCAGACACTCACACCTCCTATGCCAATCCCATTTTCTCCAAAATACCCTTTAGCTTTTTATCCGCCTCAGTCCTATCTTCTTCTGCTTCTTTTAGCAAAACAATTGCTTCTTCTATAGGCAAAACTTCCTCACCACCATTCTGTGATACATACCTCGAAGGACTGAGGTTGTAGTCATTCTTTATAGCTTCCTCATTCTTGATACCTTACTGATTCCTTCCTCGTCCTTCCACTTTGAGTAAAGCTTGTAAATCTTCTGAATGTTTTCATCAGGAAGGTAGTTCTTCGGTCTGCCTTTGGCAAACAACTTTGAGGCATTGATAAGAATGATTTCACCTTTTTTCTTCTTTTTCTTGTTGATGACCAAAATGATTCCTGGGGCTGTAGTGTTATAGAACAGGTTCTCAGGCATCAGGATAACGGCTTCAACCCAGTCCTTTTCTACAAATGCTTTCCGAATATCCCTTTCCCTATTTGCACCCTGATTGCCACTTCCCCTTGAAACTGCTCCTGTGTCCAAGACAACTGCCATTTTCCCTTTGTCAGTTAATGAGGCAACCATGTGTTGAATCCATCCCCAATCAGCACTTGAGGAAGGGGGATAGCCGTAGACTAAAGCGGCTGTAAGCATCATTTTCATAGGTGGATTGTGCAAAGTCCTGATTCCACATTGGATTAGCAGTAACCTTATCGAATATTCTCAATGAACCATCAGGGTTGAGAAACTTAGGGTTATTCATGGTATCCCCAAGTGCTATATTAGCCTCCATGTCATGAAGGAAGGCATTCATCCTTGCCATAGCATAGGTGACATGGTTTATTTCCTGTCCGTAGAACTTCAAAGGTTGAACAGATGAATCTTCCTTGAATTTATCCCTGAAACGTAAATAGGTTTTAATGAGTAACCCCCCTGAACCGCAACAGGGGTCATAGAATGATTCCCCAGGTTTAGGGTCTAAGATAAAGGACATGAGGATCGCTACTTCTCTTGGAGTATAGAATTCTCCTGCACTTTGTCCTGAACCCTCAGCAAATTTTCTCAAAAGATATTCATATGCCATTCCTATGATGTCCGGTGCAACATCCTTTAATCCAAGCCTATATTTTCCCAATACTATCCATGAGAGCCTTTAGACGGTCATCAGTTATTATCCTCTGTCCTGCAGCAGTTGCATTGAAGTCAACAATATCAATGACACCCTGAAGCTTCGGGTTTTCTTTTGCAATAGAACGGACTGCGCTGGTCAGGTATTCACCGATGTTCGTTGTCTGCTTTGATATATTCGTCCATCTTGAATCTATAGGCAGAAAGAACCTCACAACTGAGTGGTCTTCAGTTGCTATTTCCTCAGCTATGGGTTGGTTTCCGTATTCATCTTGAAGATTGTTTATCTCATCCTCAAAGACATCAGAAAGGCGTTTCAGAAAGATAAGAGGAAGGATATAGTCTTTATACTTCGGAGCATCAATATCACCCCTGATTTTACATGCAGCATCCCACAACCAGTTCTCAAGGGTGCTTATGTCCAAGGTAGGTTTATTCATTTACTTTTGAAAGAATGAAGCTTTCAACACCTTGAAGATTATAACAAATCGTTTATCTCAAATGACAAGAA
>CAWCKM010000006.1:0-16406 GCA_963796125.1 Nitrospirota bacterium | reverse complement strand
CCACATCCATTTAATCGACCAATATAAATTGAAAAGATAATTAGAAATGGTCTCGTTCACCTCAGCGAATCCGACGAGTCGGAAAAACCGTTGTGGGGGTCACTCCACCCAGGGTTCGAATCCCTGCCCTCCGCCAGGTATACGCAACTCACAACCGCAGGATTGAGAATATCGGAATTACTTAATCTCAGGAAAAAGGATATATCTGGCCGGGTGCTTACTCTGCAATACCCGAAATCTGGCCTGAAGGAAGAAAAAGCTGTTATCCCCTCAAAATTGCCCGCCGAGCTGAAATTCTACATGAGGAATCATACAGAGGAACAGGAAGTCATTTCTCTTTCTCGAAAAGGCTGTTTTTAATGCGGTCAGTAATCATGCATCGTCTTTAGGACTCAACCTGAATCCTCACGCCCTGAGAAAGTGGTGCGCGTCTTATTGGGAAAGGAAAGGTGAAATAGGGATGTTGAATTTGTGTTAAGGCACAATTCGGCAAAACTGCGGGATAGATATGTAGCCCCGTTATCTGTTGAAGAGGTTATGAGCAAACAGGAGATTATGGAAGAAGACCTATTCGAGAGAAGATAACAGCGCAGTACACCTACGAGCAAACAGCTTAGGAAATTCCAAATAAATGAGGATTTAGAGAAGAAATATATAAAAATAATGGTGAAGCTGTAATGACTTTCATGCCCCGTCCGAAAGTTACTTTTCCTCGCCCTCTAATCCTAATCTTCTTCTCTCCTCATTTATTGCTTTGTATAAAAGAGGTAATTCCTTAGACCCTATATCGGTTGGAGTGCTTGGCATAGCCTTTAACCTCTCCTCCCTCGTCTTAAGTTCGGGTAGTTCTACAATGCCAAATGCAACTTTGATCATTGCAATTTTGCCATTGACCAACCCCTCTAATTCTCCGGTACCTCCAATACCCTTTGAGAAAAATATCTCTTCACTGGGAGCACTAAGTCCCCTAGGCGCTACAGGACCGCTGCCATAACCAGGTTTATAAAAAATAAATGAAGCATAATACTCCCCGGAAAGAGGACCTATTATAGTGGTATATGAAGGGAAATAAAATTCCCCATTTTTATCAGTAAGAGTCTCTTTTACTTTTATCACTGATGTATCTCTTCCGGTTATGCTCGCCGTATATTTGCTATATACCACCACTACAACAACCCCCTCTATCGGTTCCTTGGTCTCAGCGTCTACAATTCTGCCTCTAAATTCCGGTTTATGATAAATAAGCCAAGCCGAGAGAGACTGAGAAGCGTTGAAAATCAAGAGTGATGCCATTACCAAAAAAGTAATCATGCATTTCACGGCGTGCTCTCCCTTGTCTTAATAATGCAAAACTCAGAAGTCCTGTATAATCCATAAACCTTTTGTATCCTTTGTAAAGACCACTTCATATGAAGCAGTGACTCCATTCCAGCACGGCATTAATTATCAGACTTACTAAACATGATTATATCAGAGTTCGAGGGTGTTGCTTTCAGGAAGAATTTAATTGTTATTTCGATAGATCAAAGAGAAACTTGACGAGTGCAATAAGTAGTACTATCAGAATAACCCATGTATAAATTTTGAAGCCCCGTTTTACTTTTTTTGCGGGTCCAAAATCCCATATATCTGGATTGGTCTTAGTTTCAAAAGGCAATCGCTCAATAACTTCTTGTGCTCTGCTAACTGCTTTTTCTGGTACAAAAATTGTCCACCATATACCAGGCCCCATTGATGTTGAAATAGGCATCGCAAGTCTTACTCCACTTGAACCGTCCTCTTGAGTGTAATAAGGAATGGTGGCTTCGGTGAGTGCATTTATTGCCATATCCAACTCATACCTTTTTCCCGTCTTCAAGATAATGACAAATCTATCATCTTTATGAGTCATGTCTGGACCAATAGCATCAAATTATTATCATTTGTAATTAGCACAATTATATCAAACCCAAAGAGTGTGAAGTTCAGGAAGTATTGTTGGCTGTGGGATGCAACACGTTATGCTTCAAGCTTCTCGCTTTTCGGCTTTGTGAAAGAGTTCCTTCTTGAACACCTTTCTGATGTGACCCTTCAAATTCATCTTTGGCACCAGCTCAAACATACACTCCCTGGCCGCCTTTTCTCCGACGTTGTCGGCTAATACTTTGTCAATGATCGCGTGCTCTCCGAGGCAAGCCGTCGACATTCCAACAAATATTTCAAATATCTTTCTTGGAGGGAATCGTTCCAAAAGATCACGTGGGAAACTGCGGATGCTCCGGCATCTGTCAGCGATATCTTGTCTCTGGAATGAAAAGTCATGACCATGCCTTCTGGGTCTATCAAAATGTGCGGCTTGGTTCCTTATATACCGGACCGTGTCAATGTCTTGAAAAAGATCGTCAGAAATCAGCCCGATTCCACGGCAAAGCAATGCACGGGCAGAAAAAGTAGAAACGGGCGCGTTAGGCTTATGCAGCAAGCTGTTACAAATCTTGCTGTCATTGGTGAAAAATGCGCTAAGCAGTCCACATAGAACCTCATCTAATGCAGACCCTGCTATCAGAGCACAGCCTCGGTCGGTCTCTGCATCCAGCAACTTCTCGACCACGGCTGCTTTGTCGATCATTGCCTCAAATTCGATATCTAGAACTAATTTTTTCTTTTTTGGCACAGGGATGTATCTTTTTTCAACTGACCGCGGCGACTAACAATAACTATAATAATGACCTGTCTTCCTCAATCATGAACAGAATATAGCATACATAGCGAATTGTTGGGAATCAATAAATGAGTGTGTCAGTGAAAGGCACTTATGCTGTTTGGCAGTCTGCCCGTATTACCAGCAAAAGCGAAATGCGCATAATAGATTTATTCTCTTCCAGCTTCCAGTATCAATTATCCTTTAAAATCATCTCTACTGTGTTAAGATGCTTTGTTGAGACTTTTTAGGAAGGAGTGGACAGAGAAACCCGGTTAGATTTTTGCGGGACTATTGTTAGTAAAAATTGATCCTGGGGATAGTTGCATATAAAGTCCGAAAGTAGACTTCGAGATTTTCACTGTCGTAAAGTTGAATGAGGTGAAACCAAACTTCTTAAGAGAAAGGACCCCGGTTGCCCAGGGTCTCATCTCTTTTTTCTCCTTTTTTATTGTAACTAAATTGTAACCGTCATCCCCAAAAACCTTCCAATTTCTGCCAACTCCTGCCAACTCACCTAAGATATGATTTTCCCATATATATCAAGGAATTATATGGTATTTCAAATACTTAGGTTGAAGTCAATTTTTGGGCTTTTTCGCACTCGAAAACCGTTGTGGGGGTAACTCCACCCAGGGTTCGAATCCCTGCCCCTCCGCCAGGTATCGTGTCCAATAGTTGTTCATAGTCTGTATCGAACTGAGTCCGCATCAGGCGGGTAATATCAGGCAGTATAGAAAAAGAAACTGGATTTCCCGGTCAAGAGGCTGTGTTGTAATTACTTGAAATGTGTATTTGTCATTCTGAACCCTTCGCAATGCGTCACCCTGAGCGAAGCGAAGGGTCTCGGTTTTGGCTCAGGGTAAACTCCGTGAAGAATCTCACGAAATCAATGCGGTATAAGACTGAGATTCTTCGGCTTGGGCCTCAGAATGACAATTGCGACACAGCCTCCAAGCCGGAAAATGACGATCACTGGAACAGAGTTAGCCATTTAAAATGCGCTAAGAAAATATTTCTTTTAAGGCATCTTGTAAATTAGGATAGGAAAACTGGAAGTTATTTTTAAATAATTTAGCAGGAATCATTCTCTGACTAAAGAGAACAACATCTGCTGTTTCACGCATAAATATTCTGAGAAGTGATACCGGGAAGGGAATCACAATGGCCTTTTTGAATGCCCTGATATGATTAAGGAATTCCCTGAACCGTACCGGATGTGGAGAACACGCATTGACTGGACCTGACAGGTTTTTATCGGTGACAGCTATATGATATATGCGGATCAGATCATCCCTGTGAATCCACGAAAACCACTGGTTGCCTGAACCAAAAACAAAAGTAAATCCAAACCGGAACGATTTCAAGATTTGCTCCATCATTCCGCCGCCCTTCGCAAGAACCGGCGCAGTTCTTACCTGTACCGAACGGATACCTGATTTTTCTGCTTCTCTTGCCTCCCTCTCCCATTCTCCACAAAGCTCTGCTAAAAACCCCTGTCCGCGCCTGGCTTCTTCATTAAGTTCTGTTTCTCCCTTGTCACCATAATAACCGACAGCAGAGGCTGAAACAAAAACGTTAGGTTTATATTGAAGATTTGAGATAAAACTGACGAGATTTTTATTCGCTGTTACCCTGCTATCCCATATAACCTTTTTATTCTCCTCACTCCAGAAGGTAAAAATATTTTTACCGCTCAAATTTACAACAGCATCAACTCCCTCAAACCATTCCTGCTTAAAAGTATCAGCCTTCAGCAAATCAGCCTCGTAAAATTGCACACCCGGCAGCATTCTTCCCGGTTTATGTCTGGCAAGAACAACAACCTGCAATCCCTGATTCAATAAATAGTGTGTAAGACGTGAACCAATGAAACCGGTTCCGCCACAGATGAGAACTTTCATATCGGGATTATAACAAAAGAAAGAAGAACACTTTTCATTTTTTTATAAGATCTAACCCTATGATTATTATATTTTTTCGTGAAGAACCCCTCGGCAGAGACTGCAGGGTGTAAGATTTATCATAATCATTAATGTGAGGTAAAATTTCATTGGTATTGTACTTGCTAATCATGATATAAAATCATAATCAGTGAGTAAAAAAAATTAATAACACAAAATAGTAATATTTCTTTAAAATAATTGTTGCATTAATCAATTCAAACACCTTCTCACTAAAGGGGAATAAAATGGAAAAAAAGGAACTCCTTTTGGAAGCATTAAATTCATGCTCTATATATGATTTTCTTGAAGAAAAATTAAAGCGGTATTTAAAAAAGCTGGCAAAACTTGAGCGTTCAAATCTTTATGATACTGTCATCTCAGAAGTTGAAAAATCTCTCATCTCAATCGTCCTGAAAGAAACTGAAGGCAACCAGCTCAGAGCTGCAAAGGCTCTCGGGATCAACAGGAATACCCTGAGATCAAAGATCAAAGAATACAAAATAAAATTTTGAGAGTTAGCTGATTTGTATATGTTATCCAATTAACATTCCTGGTTTATTCACACCGAACTCTGTTCCAATGGTTGTCATTCCCGCTTGTCGGGAATCTTTCTGCAAAACCAGAAGGATTGCGGACAAGCCGCAATGACAGAAAGTGATAGGAATGTCGCCTTACTAATGCCCGTCTTAGTAATTGAGTCAACCTGTTGCCTTTTTTGATTTCCTGTTACAATCTTGGTTAAACTTTCAGAAGTGCCATGCAATTCAACATAATCAAGACAAATGGAAATGCGCGGTCGTGTGTTATAGGAACACCGAGAGGTGTAATTAACACTCCTGCCTTCATGCCTGTTGCAACCATCGGAACGGTCAAGGCAATCTCCACTGATGAACTAAAAGAGATGGGAGCTGAAATAATTCTGTGCAATACATACACCCCTACCTAAGGCCGGGCGTTGACACAGTCGCTCTCTCGGAGGTATCCACAGGATCCATCCAACTGGGATAGACCTGTGCTTACAGACAGTGGTGGTTTCCAGGTCTACAGCCTCTCGGGTTTAAGAAAAATACAGGATAGCGGCGTTCATCGTTCACATATGACGGTTCAATGCATTCATCAGGCCCAAAAAAGAGCAATGGATATCCAGTCATTACTTGGGTCTGATATTGCAATGACCTTTGACGAATGCCCCCCTTACCCGGCGTCTTATGACTACGCCTCAGGTCTCTTGATTTAACTACAAGGTGGGCATGGAAGTGTAAAGAGGCTCTAAAAGAAGGACAGGCACTGTTTGGAATAAGTCAGGGCAGTGTATTCAAAGACCTGCGTACAGAAGAAAAGTGTGGAACAACTCCTGGAGATAGGGTTCGACGGTTATGCAGTAGGAGGATCTGAGTGTAGGCGAACCAAAAGAAGAAATGCATGAAATAATATATTTCACCGCACCTTCTTCCTGTTGATAAGCCAAGGTATCTCATGGGGATCGGATCTGTGTGTGTGTGTGTGTGTGTGTGTGTGTCAAAGAGTTTACGATGCACGTTGGCATACGGGTTTGATATTACTTGATTGCGTGATGCCTACAAGGAATGCGAGAAACGGAACCCTTTACAAGCAAGGAAGGGTGAGCGTTAAGGACCGAATACAAATCAGACAGCGCGCCCCTTGATCCTTGACTGCAACTGTTACACCTGCAGAAATTATTCAAGAGGATATTTGCGTCATATCTTCCTTGCGAAAGAGATCCTCCATGAGGCTGAACACCATTCATAACCTCTATTTCTATTTCAATTTTTTCAGGAATATGAGAAAATCTATTACCGAAAACACATTCAGCGCTTTTAAAACTCAATGGGAAGTGATCATAGCATAAAAAATACCTCTGCTGAGGTCAGAAAAGTCCTCATCATTACTCTCATTCTGAATTCCTTTGTTGCGACGAAAAGTCCTCTCCGGACACATGACCAGTTCTGTCGCCATGATGTCCGACGGATTTGTCCGTTCTTTCTTTGACGGGATTTCGAATGTAGTAGGTCTTGTCGCACCTGGATAGCCTCCCACCCTCCTGATGAAAATCACCCCTATGGACATGGAAAGTATGAAACCCTTTTTACAATCATTATTGCTGCCATGATCTTCACTTCCTGCTTTCAGAATCTGAAGAAGGTCTACCTCTTTTCTCATTGAGGGGTATAAGACAAGCGTTACTTCAATCAGCTTTGTTGTGATACTGCTAACAATGGGAGTAAATATATTTGTAACGCTATATGAAACAAAAAAGGGGAAAAAACTTGGCAAGTCTCCTGATAGACCAGATGCAAAACATACAAAAAGTGATATCCTTGCATCGATCGCCGTGCTCATTAAGCCTTTTCTTTGCTCAAAAGCTATGCCTGGCAGACCCAATCGTGGGAACTTGTAATAACCTTTTTCATAGCAAGAATAGGTTATGAAATCCTCAAGGACGCATCAGATACACTCGTTGACACAATCTGCATTGACACTTCTGCAATTAAGTCAGTGGTAAACAGGACAGAAGGTGTTCAGGGTTGCCATGAGATAAGGACAAAAGGTTCAGTGAACTGTACCTACTGATCTGCATGTCCTTGTAAGGAGCGAGCTTCCAATTGAAGAAGCACATGAAATTGCTGACAACATAAAGAAAGAAATTAAGAAGGCATTTCCCTCTGTCGTGGACATTGTTGTGCATATCAGACTGACTCAATTAAGCACTAATGCCACTGCAGGGGAAGAAACATCATAGGTTCTTCTTGGAATTCTAGATAAAGCAGTTATTTGTTTTATTCATTCTTCCCGCCAAAGGCAGAATGAGAATCCTTCTGAAAAACGATCTGAAAGAGCAAAACAATTAAAGAAAATTTCAAACAGTCGGAATGACAACCTGAGGAGGTAACCATTTTTCTTTATCTTGTTCAACACGAGGATCACAAAAAAAGGAAGAAGACCCTGCAAGACCTCTCTCTGACAAGGGCATGAGGGATGTAAAAAAAGTAGCATCCTTTATGTTAGGATTGAAAAATAACGGTAGAAGAAGTACTCCATAGCTCAAATTACGGGCAAGGCAGACAGCTGAGATCATCGCTGATGGTTTGAGCATCAAAAAGGGTGTTTCGGAAACAGAGGGTCTTGCACCTCTTCAAATGAACCTATCTTATGGGCTGAAAAGCTGAAAACAAAAACTCATTACCCTTGCCGTGCTTGTCGGACATCTTCCTCACCTTGGAAAGCTCTCATCATTTCTTCTCAGTGGTGACAAGGAAAAAAGCATTATTGGCTTCAAGATGGGCGGTGTCGTATGCATGAAAAGGGATGATGCAGGAAAGTGGACTTTACAATGGATGATAACGCCGGAAATTGTATAGCTGTTTTATTTCTTGGCAGCTATCATCTCTTCAAGTACCTTCAATTTTGATACCTCTCCGAAGCAATCCAGAGTATCTGCAGCCCAAATAGGAGTAGAGATATGTGGGGTTAAACTCCATATCCCCAGTAGGTTTCTTGATAGCAACAATGATAACACCAAGTTCCTTTCCAAAACCGCACTCATCCAGTGAGAACCGTCAGTTTGGAGCCCTCCGGAATTCTTATCTCCTCCAACTGGAGATCAATATTGCCGCTCTTTGTTGCTAACTCTATAAAATCCACAACGGCGGGCTTAAAAACCGTATGAGCTATTCAATCCACCGATATGATACGGCGAAACAACCCTGTCAGCGCCGGCCCTGAGCAGTTTTTGTTCTGAACCATCCTCCCCGCCCTTGCAACAATCAAAAGATCAGATTAATCCCTCGGCACTCAAAACCACATACCAGGTTTTCCGCATCCGTGGAAATACTGATATTAAACCCTTTGCCCTTCTCTATCCCGGCCTCCTTCAATAGTCCACCTTGTTGCATCCCCTTCAATGACAGAACAGCTGGTTCCTTTCGTGTCTGGTCAGCTTTTTCGTGCGACAAGTCTTACTTTCTAGTTTGCAATTCCCTTGCATATTATCTTTCCCATCCTGCCATAACCACAAATAATATAATGATCTTTAAATTCTTTCACCTTTTTTTCCAATCTGCTCCTCCCATATATTTCCTGGAGTTCACCTCCTAAAATAAACTTGGCGCCTACGTATAAGGGCATAAAGCATAGTGCCTACACCACCTATAATCAGAATGATGGTAAACCATCTTCCGCATCGACAAGTCTCTGTATCTCTGTAACCCACAGTAGTCAAGTTGTACAGTCATATACAGAGAATCCAAAAAACTCCATCCCTCTATGACTATGTCTCCCTACCGTCCCAAAGGAAATGATCAAACCTATGGAGCAGACCTGCGCCAGTCTCCAGAATTCTCCCAAATTTCTTTAATCTCCCTCCCAGAAGATCACACCAAAGCATATCACAATTATCAAATTGCCAATTCTATACTGAGGTATGCAGCCAATTCTGTATATGTTTCATGTCAAGATTCCCTTTATGAATTTCAAGAATCTTCTTCGCATCAAGGTTATCCTGCTCTCTACCACTCAATAATTTCAAGATTATCAAATCTTCAGGCGTTGTGACATTGACTGAAAAACCAGCCACATGGATAGCTTCTTTCCTTTTCAAAGCCTCATTTCTAAAATCATCATCCGCGAATAGGAAATCAACGGATATATCCTTGTTGCTCTTTAATGTGGCTCTCAGAAAAGATATGCTTGCAAATGTCATTGGTTCGTCATATATGAAAATGAATTTCTCGCTTTCTTTCATTTCCTTCTTGAGGATGTTGTCAGTCATCTGTCTTCATTGAGACAAGAAAATCAATATCAAATGTTGCCCTTGGTTCACTCCATATACCGACTGCTAATCCACCAACCAGCATATATTCCTATCCTGGTATTGTCGAGGAAAGAACAAAGCTCCCTGAGAGATTTAATGAGTGGGTTATCATTCATTCTGTTTTATCTTAAGCATTGAAAGCTCTTTTCTTACCAATTCTGAGATTTCGTCCTCGCTAAGTGCAGGATATCTCTTTCTCATTGCAGCATACTTCAATTCAAGAACACCCTAGTCACGTCAGCCCACATTTTAATTCGTTTTTCGATTTCTGCAGGATTGGCCTTTTTGTTCACTTCATTACCATGCCAGCCTTATCTTGATTTTCTTTATACATCGCTTGACCAAATGAAAACAAATCAAATACTAACAAACAGATCCATACCAATCTTCTAAATTACCTCTTCTTTTTATATCCTGCATTGGATAATGTTTCCCGTTTCCTGTTGCAAGAATAGCTCCTTTGACAAAGGCAGTTGCTGCAATAAAGCAATCGTCCAGTTCAAGAAACTGCTTTCTTTCATCTCTCTTATATATTTCAGCCTTTCAGCAATCTCACGTGTTATGTCAACAATATTCCAACTATTATCAGTTCAGTTGTTTTTTTCCTTTTCATGCTCTTTCATGCCTGCATGTATCTCTGCAATCGATATTACAGAACAATACATTGTTGATTCTTCAAAGTGGGAAGCAGATAATCCCTGGCTTTTTCTCTGCCTCTCAAAAAGTTGATAAGGATGTCTAATCAACAAGGACTTTTTCATTTAGAGCGGCCTAATCTTGACGATCTTCTCAGTTTCCTCACAAATTCCCCAGCAGCAGCTTTTAATTCAGGATGGTCAAGATCCTTCCATGCTCCAAAACTTGTTTGAATACCTTTTCCATTTTCAATCGCTTCAGTTCTTTCCGCAATGCATCTGCCACAACTTTACTCTGCTGCCTTTTAGAAACAGTCATTTTAAGTTCATCAAGCAAATCCTCAGGTAAAAGGAAATTTGCCTGCTTAGTTGAGCCACCCATATTCATCCTCCCTATATTAATATATATATTATACTATAGAATATTGTCTATAAAACTCAACTCTGAATAATAACATACAACACCCAGATAGGGCATTTGCAGGCCTTAAAAACTCTGGGCCGCGCTCCTGCTGAAAACTCATTTAAATAACCCCTCATCAACGCCTGAAACATCTTCCCGTGGTTCGGATACTTCAGATGAAGCAATTCATGGACTATGACCTTATCGATGAATTTCTTCGGATGCTTCATGATTTCTGAATTGATGGTAATTCTTCCCCTGCTTGAACAGGATGCCCATTTCCTGCTCATCCTGCGGACATGGATTTCAAGAGGTTTCACACCTATTATCCTTGCCCACCGATTAACCCACTCCTTCAGTTCCTCAGGGGTAATCATCGTGTCCTGCCCGTCAATATCTGCATTATCTTCTTTGCAATATCAATGTAGTTCTTCACGCCTGTTCTGACAAGGATTCCATACAATTTATTCCGTATCTCCCTTTCTTGCTTCTCGCTTGTCTTACAATGGGGATACTGTTCAAAAACCTCTTTCATCTGGGTGGCAGTGCTCCTCAGCATTTTTAATGCCCTGCTTCTTGAAGAGCCACATAGTGGCGAAGACCTCAACGGGCAAATTCTTATCGGTTTGTTCCCTTCTGGCCTGGTTAATCTCTTCTACAACTTTCTTATCCTCAAGGCCTTTTGTGTTGTTAACTGTCTTTCTTTAAAGAGCTTTGCAATTTCTTCAGCTTTCTCACCGATTGAGATAGATATGGGACTCTCAACACCAGTTATGACTGTCTTGCTATGCCTTTTAACAGGTTGAATATCTTTCTGTATCGATGCTTGCTTTCTCAATCTTCCTTAAGTCTCTTCATTGATTTCATAGACTTCCAAGGCTGGTTTTATTGGCCCGCTTTTAGTAAATTCCTGGACAAGTTTTCTGTCTCTTTTTAAATATCTTATCCAATGACAAGCCTGGTTCATTGCTTCTCTCAGTATTCTGAAAAACCGTGTAAGGGTCTCATAGTCATCAATGTAAGGTCTCAGAAAGGCATCAGGGGAGAGGATTTCATAGATATTTGATATCTCCTTGAAGAAGGCATAATACTCATGTCTCTTCTCTTCATCGATAAAATATTCAAGAATTGTCTCTACAGCCTTATCCTGTGATTTATCCTTGATAAGAATGAGATAGTTGAGCTTTGCCTGTTCCATCATTTCAATGAATCTTGTTTTCAAGACTTCTATGTCATTGACGATCCCTTCAATATCGGATGAATCAAAGGCAAGGGCTTTTTCAAGTTGTTCAAATCTCCACAAAATCCAATACAAAGCCACAGGGCTTGTTTCTGCCTTCTTCATCTTCATAGGGTCTGTTTATTCTTGCAATTGCCTGAAGCAGCACATGGTCACGCATAGGCTTATCCAAATACATACAGTAAAGGATAGGTGCATCAAAACCTGTCAAGAGTTTCTCCGTTACAATAAGGATTTTCGGGAGCGCATCAGGTTTTCTGAATGCCTTCCTTATCCTCTTTTCTTCTTCTTCAGAAAGATGAAATCTTGACAGTTCTTCAGTGTCGTTAAACCCTGGACTGATAACTACCTTTGAATATTCTGACGGAAGATTTTTATCAAGCAGGCGCTTATATATAGTGCAGGCTTCTCTATCCACAGCAACAAGGAATGCCTTGTATCCCATTGGTTCAATATGATTTTTATAATGGTCAGCAACATACTCTGCTATCTTCTCCATTCGTTCCCTGTTCTTGAGCATATTTCTCAGATTGACAGCCCTCTCAAGGACTTTATTCAGTTCCTCGATGTCGCTGACACCCTCGGCTTCGGCAAGTTCCGGAAACTCCCTGTTGAGGACTTCTTTGTCTGCCTGAAGTTCGTTAGGTGCAAGGGTATAGTGAAGGGGTACGGTTGTATTATCTTCAATTGATTCTGAAATGCCGTATTCTCAAGATAGCCTTTTGGTGGGTCATCCTTCCCGAATACTATGAATGTTCCGCTCCCATGTGTTGTTCTGTCAATGGGGGTTCCCGTAAATCCCAAGTAGGTAGCGTTCGGTAAAGCTCCCATGAGGTAGTTGCCAAGTATGCCCCCAGTAGTTCTATGGGCCTCATCAACAAGAACAAAGACATTTTCTTGTGTGTTGATGTTGGCAGGAATGCCCTCGAACTTATGAATCATCGAGACTATGAGACCTCTCTTGTCTCCTGAAAGGAGTGCCTGAAGGTGCTTTCTGCTTTCCACTACCTCCACATTCTCAATCCCGACAGCAGAAAGGTTGCCGAAAAGTTGTGATTCAAGTTCATTCCTATCCACAAGCATGATTACGGTTGGATTATCAAAGACAGGATTCTCGATTATCTCTTTGGCAGCCACAATCATGGTATAAGTTTTCCCTGAACCCTGTGTATGCCATATCAATCCTCTCTTCTTGGTTCTTTCCTTGGCACGGTCTACTATCTTCTGGACTGCCCTCATCTGATGGGGTCTCAGGACTACCTTCTTGAGTTCATCATCCTGCCGTGTGAACAAGATAAAGTCATTGAGGATTCTGATGATTCTCTCTTTATCAAAGAAAGACTTTACAAGGGTTTCATAATCGCCTTGCTGTTCGGGTTATTCATGGTATCCCCAAGTGCAATGTCTGTTTGCATGTCGTGAATGAAGGCGTTCATTTTGGCCATAGCATAAGTGGTGTGGAGTATTTCCTGACCAAAGAACTCCAAAGGTTGAACAGATGAATCTTCCTTGAATTTATCCCTGAAACGTAAATAGGTTTTAATGAGTAACCCCCCGGAACCGCAACAGGGGTCGTAGATTTTATCCCCTGGTTTAGGGTCTAAGATATAAGACATGAGGATAGCAACTTCTCTTGGTGTGTAGAACTCTCCTGCACTCTGTCCAGAACCCTCAGCAAATTTCCTTAAAAGATATTCGTATGCTCTGCCAACAATATCCGGCTCTACATAGTTTGGTCTCATCAAAATAAAGGCGGACTATAAGTTCCAGTTTGTCTTCAACCCCATAATGAACATTTGTTTCCTTCATTTTCTTTTTAACAGCATTATGGATTGCATATCGCCACGAATTTTGGGATATTGATACTCAGGTAGTCTAACCTGGAGTCTTAATTGACGCTTCGACACAAGTTCCCCTTCTTGTAATCACGACTTTGACAGGATATTTCTATCAGCGTCCCCATAATCCATCTGGTTTAACCCTTTATTTTTTCCTCCTCATTGCTGATAGAATAATAATTCCTGTGCCGAAAAGCATTAAAGAAACACCCGAAGCAAAAACATATCTATAAGGAATTGCTATCTTATCTTGGCGCATTACCGCTTTCTGTTTTGTTAATTTCAATAGAAACTCCATTCTATACATTTTGTCTCTGTAATTCTCATAGTAGAATTTATTGATTAGCTCTTCTTCAGAGAGGTTCTGAAATTCTGGATGTTTAGTTTTGTATTCAATAAACTCCTTATACAGGTGCTCATCTCTGTCTGAAACATATTCAATGACACTTTTCCTAAGAATGATTTCTCCCGTCACAAAACTACGCATAATATTCCACATGATATTTTCCTTTTTATCATAAACCGAGGAGAAAGGTAGCCCTACCATAAGAATACAAATTCCAAGAATGATTAATACAGCTCCTATTTTTATTCTTTTGTTCATAGCCTTCTCGGTCTGTTTAATTCGGTCTGTTTAATATAGATACAGCCTGAGCTAAAAGCAACCCGCCGAACTCACTGTGTAGGATAAGAAAGGGACTTGTACTAGCTCACTAATTCAGTAACTTTTTGGAGTTTATCAAAAGGTGTTTCATAGTTCAAGCCCCCGTGTTTTCTCAGATGATTATATTCAAATAAGAAGTTTCCAAGATTCATACGCGGATCCTTCTTTCTGATTCGAACGAATTAGGATAAAGAACTCATTTTTGATTATCTTCCAGAAGGCCTCCACTTTTTCTTACCTTGTTTCTGAGGTATGAGTAGTACATAGATGTTTTATCCCTAATTCATAGCACATTGTCTCAAAAGGATGCTGTTCTCAAGTGTACCCTTGAATTCAGGGCCATTGTCAGGCATCACAGCTTCAAACTCAAAGTTATATATCTGTTTAAACCATGATAAGGAACGAGTCATAAAGTATGTAAGGGTCGAGGACCTTCTGTCTTTGATTATTTCAGCATAGGTTAGCCTTGTACAATCATCACAACACGCCGCAACATACCTTTCCTTGACCTTGAAAGAGCATCTTATGTCTTTTGGAATCTTGGTTATATCTATATGCGCAAGTTCCCCGGGTGTCTGCTTCTCATAACGCTTAATTACCTTCTTCTGAGCCTGATTTAATGGATATCTTGCTTTTATCCTATCCATTGTCGCCGGAGAAGCGTATTATCCAGATAGTAAGGCTTAAAAAGAAGAACAAGCTCGTACCTATTTGAGCCAAATCTTCTGTAAGCCTTGATTATATTGCGCTCTATATCTTTAGGTGTTCGTCTTGAACCAGGCTTGGCGCCTCTTCTACAAGGAAGAACTGATTCAGCCTTCTTCCCTCCTTGGATCCATTTAACATAGTATCGCCTTAGTTCTTTTGCGCTTATATGATGTGCTCTGCAGAGGTCTTTTACAAACCTAAAGGGTCGCGGCGTTATCTTGGATTTTGTCCGCTCATATTCTTTTAAAATCGGCAACCATCTTTTAAGAATAATCTGGTACTCGTAATGCATATTATGCCTCCCTTGGTCATTTTTACTATACCAAAAGAGTTACCTAATTAATGAGCATGAACAACGGTTCCCATATTTCCAATTCACAAGCATATTCCGGATATCTTCATGGCCGGAAACTTTCTCAGACCTTGTTGAAGGACGTCCCTTGCTTCATTAATACAGCCTGTCTCAAAATAATCTCTTTAACCCTATGGATTTTCAATTAATCTCTTTGCCAACTCAAGAACTTTCGACGTGTTTCTATTTGATCTTCTGCCTCTTCTTTAGAAAACCCTGGAACAACAATGTCATAGTCTCCGACATTACGACTGTCTTCCCTTCGATCAGTAGCGATGAAACTCTTGTGGCACCTGACCTGTTTTTACAAATCTCTGACCAAATGCTGATATTACGGCGGAATGTTTCGAAAATGAAAGCCCTTCTCCTAACAGAAATGTCTGTGCAATATAAAACATCGAGTAATATGCACGTGAAACTGCAAAGCCATAATATTCTCTCTCCAATAGCACTCGCGCAGCATTCAGGCTTTCCTGAGCCTTTCTAATTAGCGCTGATTGTTCCTGCGTCATACAGGGACACCCTCTCTCTGTATATTCATTAAAAGTGGGCTCTTTTCAGATTGATATCGTTCCATAGAAATGAACGTGCAGGATATTACCACATCATACCTCAATGATAGTTCAGATGTTATAGCACCCGTTCTTGTAATCTCTTTGCCCGGGCTTACATGACCATGCAGGACAATCAAAATGTCAATATCTGATCCGGATATTGCATCTCCTCGAGATTGGGAACCAAAAAGGATAATATGTGCAAGTCGTTCTCCGTTAACTTTCCCTTACATTTTCTCTTAATTCTGAAACAATATTTTGAATTTCTGGACTCATTATGCCTCCATTTTCGTTTGTGCTGATTTTCAAGCGCTTTAATCTCTTAAAATTTCTAATGTTCAATTATATCATGTCTTTAGAGTTCGATTTTTCTCACTTTTGCTTCCCTTATTTCTTCTGTATAAGGCTCAGAAGAAGAAGAAGGCTTATTATTGGCGGTTTCTTCCCCTTATCAGGATCATCTGTTTCATCCTCAATCCTTTTAAGCATAATCTCGATAACTTCATCGCCCGGAAACTTCCTCAGGCCTTCATTCAGTATACTCCTTGCCTCTTC
>CAWCKM010000005.1:0-8321 GCA_963796125.1 Nitrospirota bacterium | reverse complement strand
GGGTGATAAATGACTTTATCGCTTTGCTTTTATCGCCGGCATCTTTGAGGTCTTTCGTCAATGCTTTAATCTCTTCCGCAAAGACTTCTTTTACTTTCTTTTCAAAAACTTTAGAAAAATCGTCTTTTGGGGAAAGGGTGAAATCGACTGTTCTCTCTTCGCCGTAAAAACTTGAAGAAATATCACCCTCCCCTTTCTCCCCTCCCCTCAAGGGCGGGGAATTCTTGGGATCTCTTGCCTTAGAGGAATTGAGTTTTTTATTGTCCCCTCGCCCATGGAGGGAGAGGGTTAGGGTGAGGGGGATATCCATTTTCAATCTTATCCGAAACTCTATGTCGCTCCCATTAAACTCCTGCTCTTTTTTGATATTGGCGGGCGTGAAAGCCTTTGTGTATGGCTCAGTAATATAAGCAGGCTGGTCGTTTTCATCAGTCTGCCAGAATACAACGCTAACTTTGTGATAGGCAAAATCTTTTGTACTGAAAATTTTTACATACTCATCTTTGAAGCCCTTTTCCCATCCTTTTTGATAACGTTCTTCGATCCATTGCCTGTGATTGTCGAGAATCCGGTTGCGCTTGTTGCCGAAGGATTTCGGCTCTTTGTCAAACTGCTGTCGTGCATCAATGATCATCACTCTGCCTTTGTGTGAAGCCAGTTTATTGTTCGTCAACAGCCAGATGTAGGTGAAAATGCCGGTATTGTAGAAAAGTTGGTCAGGCAGCATCACAATGGCATCAAGCCAGTCATTCTCAAGAATCCATCGCCGGATTTCGCTCTCACCGGAGCCGCAGTCGCCGTTGCTGAGCGGTGAGCCGTTAAAAATAATTGCAATATGGCTGCCGCCCTGATTTTGGGGTTTCATCTTTGCAAGCATCGTCTGCAAGAACAATAAAGCGCCGTCATTGGTTCGCGGCATTCCGGCTGAATAACGTGTGGTTTTTAATTTTTTTGCCTCGTCTTCATACCCGTCTTTTCCACCCCATGTTACACCAAAGGGCGGATTGCTAAGCATATAATCAAACTTATGATCCGGCCCTGCAAGCTGGTCGCCGGGTTCGCGGCCCTGTTTTGAATGGGGTATTAATGAATTGCCGTAAAAGATTTCTGCCTGCTTGTCGTCTTTGATAAGCATATCTGCCTTGCAGATGGCATAGTTGGCAGGCTGGAGCTCATGCCCGTGCAGGGTGACAAGCCGCTCTACAGCTTCCCTTTCCTTCTCATTGTTTGCTTTGTCAAGCAGGTGCTCTTTTGCGACAGACAACATGCCGCCTGTACCGCAGGCAGGGTCATAAACAGAGATATGCCTGTTGGTATCGGGATGTTAAGGAGTTCCACCATGAGCCGTATAACCTCACGCGGGGTAAAATGCTCTCCTGCCTCTTCTCCGCTCTGCTCGGAAAATCGACGCAACAGCTCTTCATAGATATAGCCCATTTCAAGATTTGAAAGGTGTTCCGGCCCAAGTTTCTCTGTTGCATATTGATTGAGAATTGGGACGAGACGGGCATTTTTAACCATGCGGCCTATCACTGCCCGGTAGTCGAAGTGCTCGATGATATCCTGAATATTAGCGGAGAAGCCGTTAATATAGTCGCGAAAATTCTTCTCTATCAGGGTAGGATCTTCCTTGGTGATGCTCTGCAATGTCCATTTGGTTTTGTTCGAGAAAGGAATTTCTTTCGGGTTGAGTTCAAGACTTCTTGACAAGCTTTTCAAGCTCCTTATCTTTTATGTCAGGCCTATTTCTGCGTATTTTTTCCGCCTTCCTTTTCCGTCCAGTCAATCAGGACGCACTCAAGACGGCGGATAACTATAATCGGCAGTATTACGCTCTGATATTCATAGGCCTTGAACTTGCCCCGCAGCCGTTCCGCAGACTTCCAGATTTCATTTGCAAGGTTGTTAAGCTTTGTTTTATTTATTGCGGTAGTCATTTCAGCCTTTTATTAATCGCATCAAACACAACTTTGAACTGCACGTTCGCTATTAAGAACACTCGAAAGCATTGCAACTCCTTGTTCTGTAAAAACGTAGGGCGAATATTTTCGATGCTGGCCACGCCCTTTCGTTTAAGGTCACAATTTGTGACCTTAAAGCTGCAACATCTGATATTTAAGCAGAAACATAAAATCTTCCGGGAAACGTTTCTGCATTTGCGCAATTGAACTGCTTGCGGCAATACTTTAAAGGGATAAAGGCATTCTCCAGGCTTAACTTTGTCTCTTCATCCCACCCTTGATTATCTTATCAACTCCAGCAATTTTTACATTACCTAATTCATTACCCAATTAAATAGATATTACCTATTTCACTTTGTCTTCCGCTGCCATTGGCATTCTGCCCCCTTCCAGACATTCAACCTGCCCTGTGCACGAATTTTTTCAAGACCTGCCGGTCATGTCAACGCTGACGACTCTGAATATCGGCGATACAGTGCCGAGATCTTTCAATGCTTTTTCATTTCCGTCTTTGCGCCTTTTGACGACCTTAATAGCCTAACCCGCCCCTCAAACTCGCTGTTCATTTTCAATAATAAAGGCATTTATATAGCAGAGTAATCTTTGCTCACCAGTTTGTGGGAACTTTTTGCAGGGATCTTGCTAGTAGCTACCATTTGTCTGTGTTTCGACAAGCCGTACGATTGCAATATTACCCGATTTCACGTCCGCGATGATAGCATTGTTGAAAAAGCATGCAACTGCCTTGCACGGTAAATGCATAAGGAAACAGTTGAATGCTGTCATGTTCGAACCAGGTCACAGTTTCTGATCAGTTCATAGTTCTCACTCTGTTCATTATAAAGATGATTTGATCAGGGAACCTTTTTAAATCGCTTTAGATACCCCGTTTAAAACCTTGGTATGCGTCTCTATACTTTCTTCTATAGTCTCCGTCCAACATAACCTTTTGCCAGTTTATGGAAATCTTTGAATAGTTTCCCGAAATCAATTCTTTCAGTCACATCCTCCTTGAGGCGTAATTTCTGCATTACGATATCCCCCACTGAACCGGTCACAATTTGTGACCTTAAAGCTGCAACATCTTGATATTTAAGCAGAAACATAAAATCTTCCGGGAAACGTTTCAGATTGCGCTTAACTGCTTGCAGCAATACTTTTGTAGCAACTCCATAGAGTTCCGCAAGATCGCTATCGAGCATGACCTTATGGCCACGGATTAGATATATCTTTCTCTCAATCACTTCTGCAGGAATCAGTGCTTTCATTTACCCTCCATTGTAAGATCACAATTTACAATCACCCTTCCCAGTTCAGAATAATCAGAAAAAACTCCATCAGGTTTAAAGCCGTTATATTCCTGAATTTCCTGTCCGAAATAGATGAACTGCATTCCTGCCTTCTTAGCACCAACAAGATCTTTACGAAGGTTATCGCCGATATAAAGAGACTCCTCGGGCTTAACTCTGAGTTTCTTCATCGCTTCCTGAAAAAGCTTCACATCAGGCTTTTTGTACCCGTAGTGTGATGAGAATATTTTGTGCTGAAAGAATCGGTCAAGGCCAAGCATTTCCATTTCCGGCTCTGCAAAAACCCACTGCGCATCAGAGATGATTGCTATTTTATATTCTCCTTCTAACTGTATGAGTGTTTCAAAAAGATGAGGAAACAGTCCAAATTGTCTGATCGTCAATGACCTGAAAAGCATTACTGTATCAACAATAACGCTTTTCGGATACCACCTGTTGCCATACTTGTTCATGATTATGGAAAATATCTTATATACATCAACCTCCGGATAAACCTCCCGGCTTTTCCTGAATTGCTGTTCAATTTCTCCAAAATACACCTCCTTCAGTTCTTCTGCTCCAACCTGTACCAAATGGTATTGAAGGTAACGCGAGAGGATCGCATAAACCCACGGGTCTTGCTCATCTGTCCTGATGTCGATTAACGTCCCGTAGAGGTCAAAAAATATTGCCTTTATCACCTGACCTTAAGCCCCCATTTCAGGCATTCCATCGCCTCATGGGCAAGCATCTTCCGGTAGTCCCAGCCGAGGTAGTCATTTCTTGCTATCCTCAGTTCTGTAAGTGCCATGTAAAAAGGATTGCGTACTGTTATTTCCATGAATGCCTTTTTGGGATTCGGGAAATGGGATGCATAACTTTTGAAAAAATATCTGATGAATGGCTCGGCTTCATAGGGGTTACCTGTCCTCCAGAGGAAGACATGCTTCAGTTCTCCGCAAATCATTCCGATGTCAAGAACTGCATCAGCATTTTTCATCCTTTCGAGATCTATGGCAACCACATCCCCGCCGGCAGTAAAAAGGAAATTGGTTGGTGTAGCGTCGCCATGAACGATTACATCCTTTGGTTTTCGGAGCACCGGCCTGTTTAACCATTTCTCTGCCAGTTTCAGACACTGGTTCATTTCGGGACCGGATATCACATCCTGTCTCCTCAGTTTCTGCACTATTTTGAGAAAATAGCCGTATGCAGCATGGAGATTAACATCATTGCCTGATCTGGTTTTTGAATGAAGGGCGTAAAGAAAGGAAGCGAGCATCGAAAGCCTCTTTCGCAGAGAGTCTTTATCGCCTCTGTAAATTGCCCTTTTCAGATAATGGTCAAGGTCTTTCCCCTGGATAAACTCTTCTACCAGAGCCAACCCGATGCTTTCTTCTCTGCTTATAGGGCGCACAACAAAGTTCGGATGTGCATTAAATCCATACCGCCTGATTGTATGAAGATTGTCGTATTCCCCCTTTATCCTCAAAACACGTTCCTGTTTTACATCGTCAAGCCTGAAGAATTTACCCACAATGGCGATTCTGCTCTTTTCTTCTGTATATTTGAAAACCCTGCGCTGAGAAATCCTGTCGACGTGAAAGACTGGCTCCCTGACATCAGGGAACACCTTGGTAAGAAGAATTTCGTAGAGGGGATCAGAATAATCTAATGTGCCAAGATACATATTATTCATAGTGAACTCTGTTCCAATGTTCGTCATTACTCCGACTTGGAATCGGGGAATCCAGACTCGTCAAGCAAACTCAAGATAACTCATAAAACACTCGATTCCGCATCTTGCCAAGTAGCGGTATTAAACCTGACAAAAAAGCTAACAAACTTTAAAGGATCTTAAAGGACTTTTAACATTATTAAAACGTAAACATCATCATCTTCATATTATTCTAGCGCTTTATATCTTCTCTTCCACCACTTCTCAATCTCAACTGCAAAAAATACCATTGAGGCCAGTACAAGTGATATAACAAGTTCATCCAAATCGAGAGGCTGCGTCTTAAATACCGGATTAAGAAATGGAATATATATTGTGGCCATTTGAAAAGTAAAGCTCAACAAGACTGCCCCAAGTAATGGTTTGTTTGTGAACAGCCCGATTTTGAACAACGACTCCCTCTCTGACCTTATGGCAAGAGCATTGCCGAGCTGCATAATACAAAGAACTGTAAAGACCATTGTCTGCCAGTGGGGATGTCCTGTCTTTATAGCCCATGCCTGAACAGAAAGAACAAGCCCCGCCATCAATAACCCTACCCATAAAGCAAAAAAACCCAACCCGTGAGCAAATATGCTTTCCTTCGGATGTCTTGGTGGTCTCTTCATTACATCACCTTCTGCTGGTTCAACAGCAAGAGCAAGGGCAGGAAGCCCATCTGTCATAAGATTTATCCAGAGTATATGGATTGGCAAAAGCGGTATTGGTAGGCCAACCATTGGTGCAAGGAACAATGTCCATACTTCCCCTGAGTTTGTCGAGAGGAGATATTTTATAAATTTTCTAACATTGTCATATATCTTTCTCCCTTCCTTTACAGCTTTTACAATGGTCGCAAAGTTGTCATCAAGTAATATCATGTGTGATGCCTCTTTCGAAACATCCGTTCCTGTTATTCCCATGGCAATTCCAATGTCTGCCCTTTTTAATGCGGGCGCATCATTAACCCCGTCTCCGGTCATGGCAACAAATTGACCTTTATCTTGAAGCGCTTTAACTATCTTCAGTTTCTGTTCAGGGGCGACCCTTGCATAGACTCTAATTTTTTCCACTCTCTCTTCGAATTCTTCCATCGAGAGTTCAGCCAGCTTTCTTCCCGTAATAATAGACCTCGAATCATCATCGAGGATCCCAAGCCGTTTCGCTATTGACCTTGCGGTTATGGGATGGTCTCCTGTAATCATCACGGGTTTGATCCCGGCTGTTTTACAGAGGGAAACAGCCTCTCTTACTTCTTCCCGCGGTGGATCCATAAGGCCGACGAGACCCAGTATAATTAATCCCGTTTCCACATTCTCTGGAGACACATCAGATGGTAAGGCTTCCCAGTATCTCATGGCAATACAAAGCACCCTCAGACCGTCAGCAGCCATTCTCTCATTTATCTTGAGGAGTTCTTTTGTATCTACACGTCTTAAGCCATCCGACATTAAAATGTTAATTGAGTTCTCAATAAGAGCATCAATCGCCCCTTTTGTAAAAGAGACAAATCCCCCCCTGCCCCCCTTTTCTAAAGGGGGGTGAGGGGGGCTTGCGTGGAAGGTTGTCATACATTTTCTTTCCGAATCAAATGGTATCTCAGCAATTCGTGGAAAATCCTTTATAAGTACATCCTTTTTAAACCCTGAAGTTTCAGCAGCCATATAGAGGGCTATCTCTGTTGGGTCGCCCATCATTTTGCCATCTTTATCTACCGTTGCATCATTGCTTAATGCAAGGGCTGTAAAGAAAGTTTGGAGTAGTGAGTTCGGAGTATGGAGTGAAGATTCTAAACTCTGAATTTCTATGTCTGAACCATGTATTAATTTTCCATCCACATACATTTCCTCAACAACCATCTTGTTCAAAGTGAGAGTACCTGTTTTATCTGAACATATGTATGTCACGGAACCAAGCGTTTCAACAGCCGGAAGTTTTCTTATCAGTGCATTCTGCCTGACCATTTTTTTTGCACCAAGGGCAAGAGAGATGGTTACTACTGCAGGAAGTGCTTCCGGAATTGCGGCAACTGCAAGACTAATCGATGTCAGGAACATAAGTACAGGAGCCTCCCCCCTGATGAGCCCCGCAATAAATACTACGCCACAAATAGCAAGTATGGCTATCGCAAGTCTCTGTCCGAACCTCGCAAGCCTTTTCTGAAGAGGTGTTTTCACCTCTTCTTCTTCTTGGAGCATCGTGGCGATCTTTCCTAATTCTGTTTCCATGCCTGTAGCTACAACAATCCCAATACCTCTGCCGTAAGAGACGATAGTGCCTTTATACACCATGTTTTTCCTGTCCCCGAGAGGAATCATCTCATCGTGAAGGGCCTTGATATGTTTTTCCACAGGGATAGACTCTCCGGTAAGAGTTGCCTCTTCCACTTTTAACTGGGCTAACTCAATAAGCCTCATATCCGCCGGTACAATCTTTCCTGCTTCAAGTATTACAGCGTCACCAGGAACTAACTGAGAAGCCTGAATATTTGCCGGCATTCCCCCTCTCATGACAGTTGCAGTAGGTGCTGCCATCATCTTCAGCGCCTCCATCGCTTTTTCTGCGCGGTATTCCTGGACAAATCCGATAATGGCATTAATGACAACAATAATGACTATAGCAATGGTATCTGAAAGTTCACCAATAATCCCGGAATGGTGCAGCAGCAATAAGGATAAGGATCATGAAGTCCTTAAACTGGTCAAGGAACATCATGAAGGAAGTCTTCTTTTTCTTCTCCTTTAGTTCATTTAAGCCATATGTCTCAAGCCGTTTCCTGACCTAGTCTTCAGAGAGTCCCTGAGGAGAAGAGTTCAATTCTTCAATGATATCTCTACTTGTTTTTGATGCCAGCGCATGATCGTCTTATTTCAAACCATATCTCAGCATGTACCGAAACCACGAATTAAATCATACAGAAAAAATACTTTACGGATAATAAACAATCATCGCGGCAAAGGTCTTGTCAGTTAATTGTCTAACCAGTGGTACCGGTTTCGTCCGTTTCACCGGATGAACGTGTTGACGATAGCCAAAGATCCAGCTACTCCCCTTCTTTTCCAGCTAAGTTATCCGAAATAAGAAGTTATGTCAAGAGCATGAATACTACTCATTTTCTAATCAAGAATGTTTGTTCCGGAGCCCTGCAAGTTTTTCCTTAAACAGCTTCGGATGTGTCCCTTCCCAGTAGATCTTGCCGCAACTGCCGCATTTCAGGAAGCTATGGAAATTCAGGAAAACAAAATCGGGAATTGCATCCTTTATCTCTGTTTTGTCCGGAAGTTCTGATAGCTGCCCGTTGCAGGAAACACACCTGCCGAGAAGATAGAAGTCTTTCAGGTTAAGCGCTCGTAT
>CAWCKM010000004.1:0-33001 GCA_963796125.1 Nitrospirota bacterium | reverse complement strand
TATAGGAAACGAAAGTTTTTCACAGCCGCTGAGATAACAAACACTCTCAAATTGTTAGATTGTGGGTCCGCGGGAGTCACGAAAAACCCAATGCGACTGGGATCATAACCTAAAGTTGAGCCAACTAATACTTCACCGTCAGTAAATGTCACTTCGACTTTTCGACCAGAATACTGCTGACCTTCTGCAAAGTGTTTTATCTCATTGTACGCTGCGTTTCCCACAAAGTCCTTTACGAAAAATACTGCCTTAAGCTCTTTTACATAAACCTCTTCACCTTTATCTGTGGGTCGAGATTCAATGGACCGAACATGAAATAGAGGCTTATTAGGAAAGAAATCATTTGTATAGCCCTTGATAAGTTTGCCATTAGCATACCGCATGACAACTTTTACTGGTTCCATCATCGTTCTACCCTATAACAGACAAACCTTCAGTCCAATACTCACACTTAACACGAAGGTGCGCGGGGCAGAATAAGTGGAATGCGTCCCAATCTGATGGAATGGTTTGCCTTCTGTTCCCCTCTTTCTTTATGCATCATTCATTTTGATATGGGATAATCTAAATCTTGCGGCTTTTATAATGATGGTAATTTCTTTTTTATATAAGTCAGGTAAAGAATCCATTGTTTCATCCAAATAATCTATTGCCGTTATGAGTTGAGCTTTTGCTTTACTGTTTAATTGGTTTTCAGAGTCATCATTATGATTAAAAAATACACCTCTGATGATTTGCAGATTTTCACGAATTGAGTCTATATTAGTGTCATTATATAAGTGTTCGGAGTAAAACATTTTACCTCCTTTCGTAGAAAGACGTAAATAATCAAACACCCTTTTTTTTTTATAACACAATATTGATTAAAAGAAATGATAGATGATTGACTAACAAGTGACAGCAATAAACTGTCAATTTTAACTGAACGATAAAAGGTAAGATTTGAGGTTTGTTTTTTTGTTCTTTAGTCCGAGTTTCCTTCTGATATTACCTCTGTGAAAGGCGACAGTTCTCTCGGATGAATTTAGCAATTCACCGATCTCTTTATTTGTTTTGCCCTGCCGCAGAAGATTTGCTATCTGAATCTCTGAGGGAGTAAAGTTCATATACTTGGAGGATAACCTATGCGAAAATGATGAGGTAATGTCGTTCAGATTTGATTCCAGAATACTTACATGGGTCTTTTGTTGTTCATCTAATCGGCTCATTTTCAGTTTTTCTAAATAGGGAACAACCAGTTCCTTTATGTTCAATAATATCTTATCTTCGAGCTCTGTCTTATCTTCATCTCTTCTTTTCAGCAAGACTTTCAATGCTATATTTGCTTCTTCAAGGTTATGAGTCTTGATTTCCAATTCCCTTTCTCTTTCTCGCAGAGCCTCTTCTGCTTTCTTGCGCTCGGTGATGTCGCGAATATTACATTGAACCAATCTTGCCCTGTCAACCATATATATATCCGTATCAATATATTGCCCGGCCTTGGTTTTTACCGGAACATCATCGTAATAAATAATACCGCTCTTGTCCAATGTTTGCATTACCTTTTGAAAATCACCCATATCAAGCGAGACACCGATATCCTGAAGCTTTTTTCCGATGCACTCCTCTTTGGAATAGCCCAACATCTTCGTGGCGGCTGCATTAGCATGGGTTACCTTCCCTTTGTGTTTTTCGAGAAGCAATATCCCGTCGTTTGCGGTCTCAAAAAGACGTCTGTAGCGCTCTTCAGACTCCTCTAATAAGCTTTCCAGTTGCCTGTGTTCAGTAATGTCGTTCCCAATGCAAAGGATCTCTATAACCTTACCGTTCCCATCGCGAATGGCCTTGTTCGTCCAGGCTACCCATACCCGTTCACCATTCCGGCGCATGTTTTCATTTTCGTTGTTGATATATTTCTCCGGATGTATTCCGATATCTTTAATCATGAAATCAAGGTCACGACCCGAAGACTCTGTTTCCGGTAGGATAGTGCCTACAACACAACAGCCGAGCATCTCTTCCTTGGTATAACCAAAGAACATCTGTGCAAACTCGTTGAAAAAAGTAACCTTTCCTTTCGGATCCATTTTTAAGATAATGCTGTTTGCATTCTGGACAAGCTCCGGATATTTTGCCTCATTTGCCTCAAGCGCTTTTTCAACCTTTTTGCGCTCGGTTATATCTTCAATGGCAAGCAGTATCATCTGCGTGCCGACATCTTTCCGATAGACCTGGCGGGCATTTAGGAGCATTGTTTTGTGGCCGATGGTGGGGAAATCATGCTCAACTTCGTAGTTATCAAACCGTTTGTGTGTTGGGAGAATGCCCTCAAGCAATGTCCGAAGCGCAGGGATGTCCCACTGTTTGTTGCCGACATCGAAGATGAGATGTCCGATGGTTTTTCCCTGCTCTACCTTGAAGATGTTATAGAAGCTCCGGTTGGCAGAGAGAATATTCAGGTTCGCATCCAGAACTAAAAGCGGTTCGCGGACCGTTTCGACTATGTCTTTAATTCCAGGAAAATCATTTTTCTTCATAAGCACTATGATCCCCCTGATCTTATAATATAGCAGGGGTACAGCATAACTCAACGACGAGTATGCAGCGTCATAGGGTTGGAGTGTCCAGACACTTACTGAAGACCCGTCCCGATCGACCGCTGGAGCGTCACCTGGTTCTTATGCTCTGTTGTCTTGAATGTGAGGTAGTCCTTCTTGTCCAGATCGAAGAGCTGCTTCCTGTAGCGGGTCGTAAGATCATACCACTTGATGGTCCTCATGCTGAAACGACTTTCTTCGGGATAGCGCAACGTATTCATGAAGGACTGGATCGCGAAATAGTACCGGACAGCATTGCGCTCAATCGCGCCGCGAGGCCCGCCGATATAAACGGGTTTGCCGTTTCTGTCTGTTCCGGTCACCGTGAACCCCACCTTGCCCCGACCGAGTGTCGCAAAATAGACCTTTTCCGCGAGGCGAAGTGCAACACTGTCGCTGTATGCATAACTGACGTGGACAAAAGTCCTTCCCCTATCAAGGGGCAGGGCCTCGAACCTCATCCTGTGGTCCTTCGTGCCGAAAGGGCCTTCATCAGCACTGAGAATGATATCCAGATACCCCTGCTGCTGATCAACGTTCCGGTAACGGTAAATGACTTGACGCGTGTCTTCCGGAGGTTGATAGACTTTGCGGCCGATGTAAAAGGTCAGCAGCCAGGCGCCCGGCAGTTCCCTGTAGGTGCACGCCTTGACATTAGGATGGAGGGATACGATATCGCACCAGTTTGCCGGAACCTTGAGCACGTTGACAACGCTGCTGAAGGGATAATCGAAGATCCCGTAGACATCCACATGCACTCTGTCGCCTTGCTCAAAAGACTCCAGAAAGAGAGGAAGGCCGAAGCTGTTTGTCTCCAATTTGGCCATGTTCCTGTGATAGGTGTCGAGCAGGATGTCTTCGCCCTGCCGAGGCTTTTCGACAGCTGAAGCGGAACCGGCAGAAAAAAGAATCGCAGCTGCGACCATGAACAGGAAGAATTTCGGAAGGTTTCTGATCTTATGCATCTGATTCACATGATTCACTTTTACTGTAATAAACCGATCTTCGGCGATGTTTTACATCCAATGGGAAAATAAGTGCGCAAACCACTCCTTGATCTTTTGCAACAAAGGTCTTTTTTTCCACTCTTCCCATTGAATCTGGTCGGATTCCGCAAGATCCCTGGCAAACATCTTCTCCATTTCAACCGCAAACTCACGGCTCAGGATAACCGCATTCACCTCGTCATCGCTTAACAAGCTCCAGTAGTCCAGGTTGGTGGAGCCGACCGTCGACCAGACGCCGTCAATTACCGCGGTTTTCGCATGCAGCAGGGCGTTGCGGCGTTCGTATATCTTCACCCCCGCTTTCAAAAGCTCGGAATAATTATACCGCGCTGCATTTAAGGCCAGCGAAGAATCGCTGGTTGAGGGAAGAATAATCTTTACGTCAACACCGCGCCTGGCAGCATCAGTGAAGGCATCTAGTATCTGGTCGTCGGGGATAAAATAGGCATTCGTCAGATGAATCGAATGCTCCGCAAAAGTGATGGCGGACACATAGACGATAAAAGTGATCCTGTTGCTCTGTCCCGGCGTGCTGCCGACCACCCGCACCAGGGCATTACCGTCTTCTTTCAGATCAGGGAAATAGTTCCGTTCGGAGAGTTTCGGTCCCTTCTGCTTCTGCCAGGTGTCAAGAAAGAGCTTTTGGAATTCAGCCACCGCAGGGCCTTCAATTTGAACGTCGGTGTCACGCCAGGGCAGTGGCTCTCCTTTGACTTTTTTCCTTCCGGAAAGCCTGCTTGAATAAACCGAACTGATGTTGATGCCCCCGATAATGGCGACTTTACCGTCAACGATCAAAATCTTGCGGTGATCCGGATGCGCCAGGAACCATTGCCCGTGGGCCTTGAACGGATTTACCGGATTGAATTCGACCACCTGAATTCCCCCGTCCCGCAAGCGCTGAAAAAAGGCATTCGGGCGTTCTGAAACTTCCCACGCTGTCGTAAATGATATTTACCTGAACACCTTCCGCCTGTTTTTGCAGCAGCAGATCGGTAAATTTGCGGCCAATTTCATCATCTTCAATGATAAAGGTTTCAAGGTTGATATGGTCTTTGGCATTCCGTATGGCTTTGAACATCGCGGCATAGGTAGCCGGACCATCAACGAGCAGAGTGACTTTGTTCCCCTTCGTCAGCGGGCTTTCGGTGACCGATTCTACCACGGCAGTGTGGCGTTCCAGAATGTCCGTCGGGTCGACCGATCGCTTCAGCCGTTCCATGATAGCCTTGCTTTTTTCGGGAGATAACAGTCCTTTGGACGAAACGATTTGACGAGGTTCCTGTGCAGTTGGCGCCTCATCAATCATTTCAGAAACGTTTGGCAAGGTCGCACATCCATTGCTGAGGCTCAAGATGGAAACGAACAGAAAGAACAAAAAGAAATGCCTGATGATTGTCATATTTTTATTTTATCAAGAAATAATCTCCCGCGCTATGTCTCAAGTATCCAAACATATGTTTCACCGTATATTACCCTGAAGGTCATAAGCATTTGAGTAAGGAGCTGTGATATCTGTGGAAGATTAAACGCCCCCAGGTCAGTCGGAACGGTACCGCTGCTTTTGTTGTTCCATCCATCTATTATTCATTTACTCAGCGCGGAAGCACGAAAGCATAAGATAGGCGCCCACTCCAAATTTAAGCTCAGGATTTAGGCTCACATCGGTGAAAAGAGCAAAACTATTCACGAATTGGCCTTTAGGGGCGCTGTTCATCGACTGGTCACGTGGTTATGCGGTCGGTATTTGCGTGTCGTTGAAACGGCAGAACTCCGGGGTGGGTATACCCGCTGTGATGTATTGCTGGACCTCTGCACTTCCGAACTTCTGCCCTTCCGCTCTTCTGCCCTGGTGCTTTTTCTGAGAAGCAGCGCTGACACTATGGGCCTCAGATGTTTCCGGTTTGTTCTGCTTACGGAGACGCTGCGAGCAGACAAACCTGGTATCGTGTGCAGGCGCCACCTTTTTATAATCGAATTCCTTCATCGCGCGACGCTCCATCTTTTCTCCGAGGACGTGCTCGATGCTGCGCACGACGTCCTCGTCTTCACGGGTAATGAACGAGAAGGCATCGCCGGTCTTTTCAGCCCGGCCGGTGCGGCCTATTCGGTGCGTGTACGCATCAATGGTATCGGGCATGTCGTAGTTGATGACGTGGGATATGCCTAAGACATCGATACCGCGGGCTGCAATGTCAGTCGCAACAAGGATCCGATAGGAGCCGTCACGGAATCCGTCGAGTGCAGCCTGGCGCCTGTTCTGCGACAGGTTCCCCTGCAAGGATGCGGCCCGGTAGCCGGCCTTTTCCAACTGCTGCCCCACGCGTTTTGCGCGGTGCTTTGTTCGAGTAAAGATCAGGACTGACTCCGTATTCGTATGTCGCAACAGTTCAAGGAGGAGCGCAGTTTTGAGGTGCTGATCAACAGGGTATAGTGCGTGTGCGACCGTGCTTGCCGGTGCGGCAGGATCGACTTGGACGGTGACCGGTGTGCGCAGGACTTCGCGGGCAAGCCGCCGGATATCGTCTGGCATAGTTGCCGAGAACAGCAGCGTCTGGCGCTTGGCCGGCACGTGCTTGATGATCTTCCTGATATCGGGCAGGAACCCCATGTCGAACATCCGGTCCGCCTCGTCCAAAACGAGTACTTCCAGATGCGACAGGTTTATCATACCGTGATTAATGTGATCGAGCAGGCGGCCGGGGCAGGCAACGACGATCTCGACGCCGCTGCGCAGTTTCTGTATCTGCGGGTTCATGCTCACGCCGCCATATATGCTTACACTCCGGAGACGGGTCTGCCGTCCCAGAATGCCGATTGCTTCGTGGATCTGCTCGGCAAGCTCGCGGGTAGGGGCGATGACGAGGGCCCTAACATGCCGGCGTCCCCCTTGCATCAGACGATGCAGAATCGGTAGTACGAAGGCGGCGGTCTTGCCGGTGCCGGTCTGTGCCAGGCCCACGACGTCGCGCCCCTCCATGACCGGAGGTATCGCCTGTACCTGGATCGGCGTCGGTGAGACATAGCCCGCCGCCGTTATCCCGGCTGCGACCTGGGGATGAAAATTAAACGTGTGAAATTCCATAAATTCTTTAAACTCCTTTTCTCTGCGTATTATCCAGTTTAATCCAATATTTCAAGAACACAACGCTTTTCAAGCTTAGCACCTGCAGCACTCAGTATTGTTCTCATTGCTCGCGCTGTATTCCCCTGCTTTCCGATAACCTTTCCAATATCACTTGTAGCAACACGCAATTCAAAAATAGCCGTTCTTTCTCCGTCTACCTCGGCCACTACAACCTCCTCCGGCTTATCTACCAGAGACTTCGCCATTAGTTCAATAAGTGCTTTCATATTCACCTCCATAAGCATTCATGCTGTTTCTTTTCAGAACCTTAAATTTCTTCGCAACAGTCATTGAGTTTATCTTAATGCAATGCAAGTTTCTTAAATCTTAATGCCCACATCCTTATCTCCTGCCTCTCCCTGTACCCATACCACCTCCGTAGCCACCCCTTCTATCATCAGAGCCACGCCGATTTTGTTGTGGTCTCGCCTCAGCAACAGTAAGTAATTTCCCCTTGAAATCTTTCCCATTAAGGGTTGCAATCGCCTTTTTTGCATCTTCTTCATTTACCATCTCAATAAAACCAAATCCTTTGGATCGCTCCGTGAAGTTATCCTTCATTATTTTTAATGATTCGATCTCACCATATTCTGAAAACAGTTCCCTTAAATCTTCTTCAGTAGCGTTGTATGGAATATTTCCAACATACATTTTTCTCATTTTCAATCTCCTTTTTTGTTTATAAAACCTCTGATCTCTTCAATCTCCTTGGATACTTTTACATCCTTAGTTATAAATATTAGCCCTCCTTCTATATGCTTTCATGTTCTTTAATTTTGCACTCGCATTTACTTATCAAGTGTCATAAAAGTCCTTTCTCAAAGATGGAAACAAAGTGAATAACCCTGCGGCAGAGACCGCAGGATGTAAATATTCATAAAATGTCTGTTAATTGGGGAGACCGCTAAAAGGTGAGCTTTGCGAAATGAAATCTATTTATCAGTGTCCCTGTTCGAGTATTTCTTTTCCTCTTGTATTAAGCATAACATATTATCTTAATCTAATATTTTTTTCCTTGGCTCTATTTTAACGAATATCTTTGTAGGGATCCCCATGCAGATTCTCATTGGGACAGCCAAAGTACCACCAATTCCAAACCAATTTTCATGCATCCTGATCATTAGAGAACATCAAGACATTTTCTAAGGACCACATTTTGCCATTCATTTTTGCATCTGTCTTTTCTGTTTCCGTTACATCTCTGGTTGAGCCATTTCTCTTGAGGATTCCCATGAACCACAGGACATAGAGGCTCTTCAGTGCATCAAAGGGCTTCACCTCAGCACAGGCATGATCAACCAGTTCCATGATACTCCTCTTGCCATCAATCATCGAGAGGATACCCTTTTGCATCGGGTTTAACTCGATTCCCTCAAAGAGACTTGATGTGCCTATGCTTATCGATAAGGGATATCTGAAATCCGGCAGTTCTCTCTTGATCCTCGTGAAATTATCAATCCTCTTGAGCCCTTCATAGATGAGGCTCCCCAACTGTATCTTCATGACCAGGATGTCCTTCTGAGGTATTTCACCCTCAACAAACTCATACTCGGCATATTCCAGAGCAAAGAGACTGTAGATGATTTCCTTCACCTGATACTTCACCCCCCAGAACAGCTCCTTCGGTGTCAGATACCCCAGTTCAACAAGAATGGTGCCCTGCTTCTTGCCGGTCATCTTCAGAACCCTTACAGATTCTTCATACTGTTCAAGGTTAATCTTGCCGCCCTTTAACAGTACCTCTCCCAGCCTGTCATCCTTCCATGTCGATGAAGCAAATACAACTTCTCCCTTATCTACATATAGCTTCTTTATAAAAACAGGTGTCTTTACCGTAATGGTACCTGTCTTTTTATTGCTGTGTGAATCGATGAGGATCTTGTGTAGTTGAAACTCTTTAAGTCCATTCCCCTTCGGCTTTGCTGCTTCCTGTGCTTCTGTCCCGCTGTTCTTCATCTCTGCCCTGTTTCCTTCCATCGTTTCCTCCTTGTTCCTTCGTTATCAATAACTAAAACAAGAACCATACCAGTTCTTGAATTAAACCTAACTTATCTATTAATAAAGATTATTTGGAATATTGTCCTTATGTCTGTAAGCGTAATAAGTGCGCGGTTATGGCATAGCAATATGCTCAATATCGCACAGAACAGTTTTGTAATGAGCCTACTTTAGAAAGTTATTTGAGAATGAAACCGGATTTGAACAAATAAGAAACGTAGAAGATAATTAAAGTGAAGTCTTAATAACTTCTCTTTAACAACCTCTTTATTTCATCGATCAGTTCTTTCTTTGTTATAATGCCTTTGCTTTTTAAGAGATTGGTGAATGCTTCCTGCGTTACAATCGTCCTCTTAAGAGGCTTCCTTCTTTCTTTGATATTAAGGTATCCTAATGTTTTTAACTCCTTTATCAGGACATTAATTTTTCCTTCTAATCTTTTTATTTGCTCTTCAGACCTATTAATTTCTTCTCTTTGTTCTTCTATCTGTTGGTTAAGGTTCATGAGCATGCTCAAAATATTTTTCGTAATAAGGGGTATTTCAAATTTGGTACCCTTTGGTTTTGCACTTTCTTTAAAAACGACATCACATATTTCTTCCATTAATTTTTTGAATTCTTCTTTTGTTTCCATGTAGCTTTATCCTGATTTATGTATTGCCTAAATTATACCAGATTATACCAGTAAACACTTTTTTATCCTTTCACCATATGAAAACCTACAGATTGGTTACGGATACGAAGATCAGGGACTGAAGGGCTAAGAGCAGAAGAACAGGGAGGGAAAGAACTGAAGAGCGGAAGTGTGGAAGCGCTAAAGAGCTGAAGACCTGAAGTTCAGAAGGATGAAAATAGTGGCTCTGGAGAGTTGCAAGAACTGCAAGGGAACTTTCAGAAGCCGAAATGACTAATAAGCTTCAGCGCTTCAGAACTTCAAGGCTGCTGCAACCCTTCGGCTGCCCTTTTATTGGTGGGATCGAGTTGTATTGCCCTTTTCAAAGGTGGCTTTTGCCCTTGCATGAAACCCGAGCTCCAGATAGATATGACCAAGTTCAGCCATATAATTGGCGTTCAGGGGGTCAAGCTTAAGAGCCTTGTTTATAGCCTCCTGTGCCTCACGGAATTTTTTCTCCTTTGCCAATGCCATGCCATGATAGTAGTGATAGCTTGCTGCTGAGCTATCAAGATAAGCAGCCTTGCCGAATAAATCTGCTGCTTCTGTATATGATTCCTCCCAAAAGGCTTTTTTGCCTTCTTCGAACCTGGCCCTTGCCATTTCGACAGGACGACCTTCCATTGATGCAGCCTTAAATGATGGGTTCAGGTCATATTCCATCTTCATTTTTGGGTTATAGAGGGTTTTGTAAGCCAGGGTGAGATGCGAGAATAGGGCGTTTAATTTGTTCTTCAAGCTATCAGACATAGAGGAGAAGTGCCGATCAGGATGAAACTCTTTGGCCTTGTTGAAATAGGCCTTTTTAATTTCTTCAGGAGTTGAATTCTGAGTAATACCAAGGATGTGATAGTGATCAATCGTTAGAAGCTTGCTATAGAGTTCATCAACTTGTTCCATAAAAGCTGTGTCTAACTCTCCTTCAGGTTCTCTCAGGACTTCCTCATGAATTTCTTCTCTTTCCTGATCCTTTTCTTTTGTCTCGATTATCCTTGCATTCATAAGGGCGTAAAGGATTTTCATTGTCTGCAGATTATCAAGGGGTGACAGCAGCAGTATATCCTGTACCTTACGGTTACCGTCTATGAGAGAAAATGTTTCCTTATCTTTCTCCTCAAGCCTGATGTCCTGGAAAAGGTCCAATGGATTAGCAGAGTAATCCAGAACTGTATCCATGGGGAAGAAGCCATTCTTCAGACAGATGAAATTATCTATTCTCTTAATTCCCCTGTAAATAAGGTTTGCTGCACTGAGCTTGAGTGTTATGACCTCCTCTGAAGGAAGAGGTATTTCTTTGAATTCAAATTCGCCTTCTGCCCACTGAAAAAGACCCAGGATGATCTCCTCAACCTGATGCGTCACTGCCCAGATGAGGTCCTGTGGTTTGAGATAGCCGAGTTCAACAAGAACTGCACCCTGACGCTTACTTGTATTTTTCATAGCTTCAATCGAATGGTAGTACTGCTCAAGAGTAAGCCTTCCAGCCTTTACAAGGATCTCCCCAAGGCGTTCTTCTTCCTGGTTCGACGTGGCAAAGATCATATCGCCATTCCTTATATATATCTTTTTCAGGATAGAACCATGTTTCATCTCAAGGATGCCTGTCTTTTCAGACCTCTGAAGACTCAGAAAGATATCTGAAAGGGGAAAGTGTTTTAAGTTGCCATAGATTGATAACCTCTCTATCCCTACACTCAGTGAGTCATCTTCTGCCTTAGTCCAGACAACCCTTCCCTGGATATCCATGTTGAGGTCTTCTACCCTGAGATCAAGGACTGATCCTGGGGTGATAGGCTTCATATTGATATAAAAGCTAAGACCACCCAGAGAAAAGTCAATGATATGGGCACTGAAGTATTCTCCCCCAAGTGAGGCAGTTAAAGCCTCTTGCTTGTATCTTGTATACCGTCTTCTGTCTTTGCCCGATTCCATGGTAGTAAGTTTAATAAACCTTTCAATAATGGTCAATGAGTTAATGTATAAAAGGGGTCAGAGGATTCAATACTAAAGCGCCAAAGAGTCAAAGTCTCAAAGATCTCATAGACTATGATACTCTGAAGCACTCTGATACTCTATTGACCTCTCGAATCCTGTTTCTGATCAGGACTGCGTCCTCTGAACTCCTTCATTGCTTCATCTTCAGGGGTTTCTGATTCCTTTCTGTACTTAGGCGAAAAATGCATGACAACAAGATTTTTGACCTTTGCTTCCCTTGCAATCTTTCCGGTAGTCTTTGCAGTAAGATGAGACCTTTCCAGGGCTCTGTCCCTGTCTTTTTCAAGGAAATAGGCTTCGCAGTAAAGTGTGTCAGAGTCATAGACAAGCTCGATAATTTTGTTGATATTGTCGTCAGTTAAAGATGCATCAGTGACATAGGATATTTTCTGCCCTTTTGTAATCGTTGCAATTTTTTTTAACTCTTCGAGATAATATTTTCTGTTTGAGATAGTAAACTCTGTATCACCTGATTTATTTCCCCTCATTGCATTTTTCAGTTCTGAAAGCCATGGTCCAACCGGAAGACCTTTCTCCTTAAGGCGGCTTTATTAATATTAATATGGTATTCCTCTTCGAGGGAGAAGGACATACATGGTACCTGATGATCCAGCTGGATAGCCTTTACTCTCAGGAGAGGCTCTTCTAAAACAGTCCCGTCAAAGATTGACACGTCATCTTCTACCTTTTTAAAACAGTTTTCAGCATGAAAGCTTGAAGAGCATATGGTTTTGTCTGTTATAGAAAAGACCTTTATCTTCAGAGGATATTCCTTGATAAGATTCCAGGTATAACCCCTTAACTTGCCCTCGATACAGTCTGTTATGTTTGCTGGTCCATATACCCTCAGCGGTGACTCCCTCCTGAGGAGTGCCCTGAGCAGGGAATCAAACCCAATGAAATGGTCTATATGGGTATGCGTTACAAAGACATCAGTTATCTTCTGCAAATCTCCTGGTTTGAGTCTGTATAGACTGCCGATGTCAAATAAAAATGCCCTCTTTTCTCTCAGTATCCTGACAAAGAGAGAGGGGTCTTCAAAAGGGCCATTTATGAGCTTGTGAATGAATGTTGGTTTCATGGGTTTATTATATCTCAATATATCTTGATGTGATATAATAAGCCAAAAATAAGCAGATAGCGAAGAGCAAAGGAGTTTACATAGTTTCTCTGGCTTACATATTGTTTTGAATTATATAAGAAACTCAATGAACTCAATAAAACCAATAATACTAAATCAGGTATCATTCCCGCTTGTTAGATCTTTTTTCAGAAGGATTACTAGACAAGCCAGAATGACAGTTTCCGGGACATAGCTCTTTGCTCTTTGCTAAAAAGGGAGCATATGTGTCTGAACTGAGAAGGGACCCGATAACCGGTCGCTGGGTTATCATCTCTGTAGAAAGAGGTAAAAGACCAACGGATTTTATTTCTCCTTCCTCCCAGAGAAAGAAAGGTGGGTTCTGCCCGTTCTGCCATGGCAATGAATACACAACACCACCTGAAATAATGGCCTTCAGACCTCCTGAAACAAAACCGAATTCACCAGGGTGGAAGCTGCGGGTCATGCCGAATAAATTCCCTGCCCTCCAGATCTACGGAGAACTGAATAGGATGGGAGAGGGAATCTTTGACAGGATGCATGGTATTGGTGCTCATGAGGTAATTGTGGAAACGCCTGAGCACTTTCAATCTCTTTCTACAATGCCCATAAAGGCTGTTGAAGATGTATTATGGGCGTACTATATCAGACTCATGGACCTTAAAAAGGATGGGAGGTTCAAATATGTAATGATCTTCAAGAATGAAGGAGAAGTAGCAGGCGCATCCCTTGAACATACCCATTCCCAATTGATAGCACTTCCCATTGTACCTAAACTTGTCAAAGAGGAAATAGAATCTGCCAGTAAGTATTATGAATTTAAGGAAAGATGTATATTTTGCGATCTCATCCATCAGGAACTCGAAGACGGAAGAAGAATTATTTATCAGAATGATGGCTATGTTGCCCTGGCACCTTATGCATCGAGATCACCTTTCGAGACATGGATACTCCCCAAGGTACATGAACCTCATTTTTATCCACCGAAAGAGAGTTTTTCAGGTCTTGCAGATATACTCCAGACTATTTTGAAGCAGATGGACAAGATCCTCGATGTGCCACCTTATAATTTTTTGATCCATACATCCATTCTCCGCGACGGAATGAGTGAATACTACCACTGGCATCTGGAACTCCTTCCAAAACTTACGAAGATTGCAGGATTCGAGTGGGGATCTGGATTTTATATTAATCCTACGCCGCCTGAGGAAGCAGCCAAGTTTATGAGAGAAGCAAAGATATGAAAATACTGATTGCAACTTCCGAGGCAGTGCCTTATGCAAAAACAGGAGGCCTTGCAGATGTTGCAGGTGCTCTTGTCAAGGAATACAGGGGAATGAATAAAGAGGCTTATATTATTCTTCCTCTTTACAGGAGCATAAAGAAAAGAGCTGCATCCCTGCAATATTCCGGTTTAACAATAAAAGTTCCTGTTGGAGAAAGAACGATAGAGGCAAGACTGTTCCATGACAAATCCTCCGCATATTTTTTAGAGTGTGATGAGTTCTTTGACAGGGAAGAATTATATGGGACTCCCCGGGGAGATTATGCTGATAATGCATCCCGATTCATTTTTTTTTCACGGGGTGTGCTTGAAGCATGCAAAAGACTCAACTTTCAGCCTGATGTCATACATTGCAATGACTGGCAGACTGGTCTTATTCCTTTATATCTCAAGACTCTATATAAGCTTGATCCATTTTTCAGAGATACAGCTTCTTTGCTCACAATCCATAACCTCGGCTATCAGGGACTTTTCCCTGCCACTGAAATGCCCCTTACCGGTCTCGGAAGAGAGATTTTTAATCCTGAAGGCATAGAGTTTTATGGGAAGATGAACTTTCTCAAGGCAGGACTCATATCAGCAGATGTACTCACAACGGTGAGTAATACATATGCCAAGGAAGTCCTTCAGAAGGAATTTGCATTCGGACTCGAAGGAGTTTTGAAGATGAGGGAGAATGATCTCTTCGGTGTCATAAACGGGATAGACTATGATGAATGGGATCCTTCCAGAGATATGTTTATACCAGAAAAGTTTAGTAGTGATGACCTTCATGGCAGGGCCGAATGTAAAAAGCATCTTATAAAAGAGGTCATTGCTTGATAAGGTTGATAGGCCCCTTATCGGTTTGGTCGGACGGCTCTCCACACAGAAGGGGTTGGACCTCGTTTTGCAATCTCTTGAGGAACTTGTATCGTTAGGCATAAATCTCATCTTTTTAGGGAAAGGAGATGAGTCATTCCAAACCGCTTTTTCAGATGCTGCTCGCAAGTACAAAGGGAGGGTCTCGGTTACCATCGGTTTTGACGAATCCCTTGCCCACAGGATTTATGCCGGCTCGGACTTTTTTCTCATACCCTCAAAGTATGAGCCATGTGGACTTGGACAACTTATTTCAATGAGGTATGGCAGTATTCCCATTGGAAGGAAAACGGGAGGACTTGCAGATACAATAAAAGACTATAACCCTTTGGCCTCGAAGGGAACAGGATTTCTCTTTTCTGACTTTACGCCTTCTGCAATGCAGGATGCAATAAAAAGGGCACTCTGTCTTTATACTGATAATAGTAAAATGAATAAGGTTGTCAGAGATGCCATGAAGATGGACTTCTCCTGGAAGAAATCAGCAGGAAGATACATCCAACTGTACGAGTATGCTATAAAAAAGAAAAAGAAGAAAGTGTAAAAGGGATTTGCTGTGGATCATAGTCTTGTTGCAGAAATAAGGGAGAACCTCGAACAGCATTATTGAAAACTTCCCTGATGCTATTGTTACCTTTGACCTGAACGGTATTGTTACTTCATGGAACAGGGGCGCTGAGGAAATGTATGGCTTTTCAAAGGAAGAGGCAATAGGAAGATTTCTGCCTTTTGTCCCGGGGTTCCTTGTGGATGCTGAAAGAGAAAAAATCGGGAGAATAAGGAATGGAGAGATTTTTAAGGATTACGAAACTATCAGGCAGAAGAAGGATGGAGCAATCCTCGATGCCAGCCTTACCCTCTCCCCGCTAAAAGATACAGAGGGAAGGATTATAGGGGCTATCTGTATCTCAAGAGATATCTCGGAAAAAAAGCGCATAGAGAAGGAACTGGTGAGAAGAAACCAGGAACTCTCACGACTTTTCTTTATCAGTTCGGCAATGAGGGGAACCCTTAAACTCGACAGGCTCTTGAGGATGATTCTAACTGCCGTGACCATGAGCGATGGCCTTGGCTTTAACCGTGCAATCCTCTTTCTTGTTGATGAAAATAAAGATTCCCTGAGAGGGGCTATGGGTGTTGGCCCTGCGAGCACTGAAGAAGCATTCCAGATATGGAGCAGGCTTTCCATGGAACAAAAGACACTTACTGACATAATACGGGATATCGAAACGGGGCCGTTACGGAAAGACTCTTTCCTTGACAAACTCTGTCTCAGTATTGAGATACCCCTGTCAGAGGAAACAATCCTTACAAAAACGGTTAAAGAGAGGAAGTCTTTTTATGTTCAGAATGTAAAAGAAGAGCCCCTCTCTGATTTTGTTCTTACACAGCAGCTTGGTACACAGGCATATGCTGTTGCTCCGCTGATTTCAAGGGATAGGGTCATCGGTATTATCTGGGTTGACAACCATTTCAACAGGAGGCCCATTATCGAGGAGGATATGAGGTTTTTAAGCGCCTTTTCAAACCAGGTGGCAAGCGTTGTGGAGAGTGCGAGGCTTTTCGAGCAGGTTGCCCTTGCTGAACAGGAGATGAAGAATATTTTTGATTCCATATCTGACATGGTTTTTTCCGCGAGTAAGGATTATACAGTTACAAAGATCAATAGGGCAGTCAGTGAGAGGCTGGGTAAACCTCCTGAAGAAATTATCGGGAAGAAATGTTATGAAGTCTTTCATGGAAGAAACGAACCACGGCGAAAATGCCCTCATCATAAAACAGTCAAGACTGAAAAAGCTTATGTCGGAGAACTCGAAGAGCCGTACCTCGGAGGGACATTCCTTACTTCAAGCTCTCCGATATTTGACGGCACCGGAGAATTTATCGGTACCGTCCATGTTGCAAGAGATATAACAGAAATTAAGAAACTGCAGCAACAGCTTGTTATGGCACAGAGAATGGCAGCGCTCGGAGAGGTAGCAGCAAGGGTAGCACATGATATCAGGAATCCTCTTGTCTCTATTGGTGGTTTCGCAAAGAGACTCGAAAAAAGTTTGGAAGGAAATCTCAAGGACTATGCCGGGATTATTGCCAGGGAAGTTGCAGTCTTAGAGAAGATTCTCAGTGAGATTCTCTCATATATAAGAGAGGTAGGTCTTGAAAAACGCATGGTCAATATTGATTATCTTGTAGAGGAAGTAACAGCGGTGATGAAGTCAGAGCTTGATGAAAAGCAGATAACTCTTGTTAAGAATCTCAATACACCTTTAGATGTAATTGTAGACCCGGGCAGTATCAGAGAAGCCCTGCTGAATATCCTTTCAAATGCTATCCATGCAATTGGAAACAATGGCACAATTACTGTGAAAACATCTTTTGAAAAAGATTATGCTGTTATCGAAATTCAAGATACTGGTTGTGGTATATCAGAGGAAATCCTGCCATTTATCTTTGATCCATTTTTTACTACAAAAGGTTCTGGCAACACTGGTCTTGGACTGACGATTACACATAAAATAATAGAGAAGCATCATGGAAGGATCGAAATAGAAAGTAAACCTCACAAGGGAAGTACTTTTAAGGTCTTCCTGCCTCTAAAGAGTGAGGAGTGAATGGGGGAGCAAAATGAAGATACTCGTTGTTGATGATGATCTACCTATTCAGAGGCTCTACAAGGAAGAGCTAACTGAAGAGGGCTATGAGGTTGTAGTTGCTGGGAATGGAGTGGAAGCAATGGCAATGTTTGAGAGTGAGAACCCAGATCTTGTTACGCTTGATATCCGGTTACCTGATGTTGATGGTATCCAACTCCTGAGACAGATGAAGGAGAAAAGACCAAAGATACCTATTATCATGTCTACAGCATATGATTACAGGGATGATTTTTCCGTATGGGCATCTGAGGCTTATATTGTCAAATCATCAGACCTCGCTGAGCTGAAGTCTATGATAAAGACATTGCTTGTCAAAGAATAATGTCCAGAGAAATCTACCTTGAAGGTACACCCTTAGATCAAGCGCTGGGAAAGTGGCTGAATAAAATCGAATCTGAAGGATCCGGACGACCGCTTTCAGGTGAAACTGTTCCGGTAAAAGACTCTCTCGGAAGGATAACTGCAGAACCAGTCATCGCAAAAATTTCCTCTCCCTTCTACCACTCATCAGCAATGGATGGTTATGCTGTCAGGTTTGCCGATACGTTTGGTGCTTCAGAAACAAATCCCAAAAGACTCCTTTATGGTGAACAGGCTGTCTATGTTGATACAGGTGACCCTTTGCCTGATGGGTTCAATGCAGTGATTATGATAGAGGATGTGTATATCATCAGAGCAAAGAGCAAAGAGCAAGGAGCAGAGACCTCCGAACAAAAGACTCAAGATGAATGTATTGAGATAATTTCTCCTGCAACACCCTGGCAGCATGTGAGGGTGATTGGTGAAGACATCGTGGCAACTGAGCTAATACTTCCGGAAAATTACAGGATAAGACCTGTTGATATCGGTGCAATGCTTGCCGGTGGGCATATTGAGGTGATGGTAAGACGGAAGCCAAGGGTAGCCATCATCCCTACAGGGACAGAGATTGTGGAACCTGGCACTGAATTAAAGAGGGGTGACATTATCGAATACAACTCCCGGGTGCTGAGCGGCATTATTTCAGAATGGGGAGGGGAGCCAGTGCGGGTTGGAATAGTGCCTGATAAATTCGATAAGATAAAGCAGGCAATCCTTGACTCCCTCGATGTGGCAGATCTGGTTGTCATGAATGCAGGTGCATCTGCCGGCTCCGAGGATTTTACGGCAGGCGCCATAAGAGAGATTGGAGAGGTAATACTCCATGGGGTTAATATTAAGCCCGGGAAACCTGTCATCCTTGGATGGGTGAGGGGCAAACCTGTTCTCGGAATCCCTGGCTATCCAGTGTCCGCGTATATAACATTCCAGTTGTTTGCAAAACCTCTTATATACAGATGGCAGGGTCTTGAGGCAGAAGAACCTCCAAAAATCAGGGCAAAATTGTCGAGACAGGTTGCTTCTGCCCTCGGGCACGAGGAATTTGTGCGCGTAAAAATAGGGAAGGTGGGAAATAATTTTATTGCAACTCCGGTGAGTCGTGGTGCAGGGGTACTCATGTCTCTGGTGCGAGCTGATGGCTTTGTCAGGATACCTGCCATGTCTGAAGGTATAGGAGCAGGAACAGAGATTAACGTAGAGATCATAAGGACACAAACCGACATCGAAAATACCATTGTCTGCATCGGCAGTCACGACAATGCTTTGGATCTGCTTGCAAATGCATTAAAGAAAAGGTATCCAGGACTGTCGCTTTCTTCGGCGCATGTGGGATCTATGGGTGGCCTGATGGCGTTAAAAAGGGGCGAAGCACATGTAGCGGGAACCCATCTCCTTGACGAAGAGACAGGAGAGTATAATATTTCTTTTATCAAAAAACTCCTTTCAGACAAAAAGATTGTACTCATAAACCTTGTCTATAGAGAACAGGGTCTTCTTGTGCTCAAAGGCAATCCCAAAAATATAAAAGGCTTTAAAGATTTAACGAGGAATGATGTTGTATTTGTTAACAGACAGGCAGGTGCAGGGACGAGGCTTCTTACAGACAAATGCTTAAAGGAACTCGGAATAGGACCAAAAGATATCAGAGGATATGAGAGAGAGGAATATACCCATATGGGTGTGGCATCTGCAGTGCTCACCGGGGTTGCAGACGCAGGACTTGCAATACTTGCATCAGCAGTGGCTCTCGGACTTGATTTTATTCCAGTTGCAAAAGAAAGGTATGACCTTGCTATCCCAGGAGAATTTTTTGAGACCGGGATGATTCAGGGTCTCCTGAAGATTATAAGAGAAGATGTTGAATTTAAAGAGATGGTAGTAAATCTTGGAGGATACGATGTATCAGATATGGGTAAAGTGATGTATGGAATGGATTAAGAATTAACGTAAAGAAACCTTATCCTCCGCCTAAGGTATCTTCCCCGATAACCCTTTTTGCTCCTATAAATCTCTTTGTGTAGAATGGCTCTGTGATTTTGTCTATGGTAACCTTTTTCCCTCTTGAGGAGGCATGAATAAAAAGATTGTCTCCAAGGTAGATGCCTACATGTGATGGGAAAGAGGCATAGGTTCTGAAAAATACAAGGTCGCCAATGGACAGATCTCCCGTATCTACAGGCATTCCTTCATGAAATTGTTCTCTTGCCGAGCGTGGCAGATTTATACCGATCATTCTGTAAACCTTTTGTACATATCCCGAACAATCAATACCAAATATGCTGTTTCCTCCGAACCTGTATGGTATGTCGATAAACTTTTTTGCAAAGAGGATGAGCCTGTCCTTCAAGCCAATGTCCTCAGGCTTGAGGCCTTCCTGTATCTTCTCCTCTATTTTTTCCTCAGATAGTATCGCCTCATAAGTTATCAGTTCCTCCTGTTTTGTTTCAGGTTCGAGGAGAAGCTTTTGGCCTGGTTTCAAACGTTCAGTTTCAAGACCGTTGATATTTTTCAATTCATCAATGCCTATGGAAAATTTCCTTGCAATCTTGTAAATGCTATCGCCCTTTCGCACGATGTATGTCTTTGATCGTGTTTTTCTGACGAGGAGCTGTTGTCCCGGTTTCAGTTTTCTTGATTTGAGATCATTGAGTTCCCTGATTTCACTAACCGAGATGGAATACTTCTTTGATATGGAGGATACTGTATCACCCTTTCTTACCATATGAAATTCTGCCTTGACGTTGGAATTTTCTTTCTCTTTCTTTGTCTCAGAAATGACCCCATCATATTTTGTTGGTTGTTCGTCTGGTTTTATTTCACGAAGCAGGAGTCTCTGTCCCGGTTTGATTTTTGTTGATCTGAGATGATTGAATTCTCTTAGGTTCCTGACTGACACAAAATACTTCTGAGAGATGGTTAACAGTGTGTCACCCTTTTCTACTACATGGTAGCAAGTCGCTTCTTCAGAGATTGTAGCAGGAGTGTCTTTTCCAGGAGTGGTGATACTGCTTTGCAGTGCTGTCTCGCTATTTTGATTTTTGTTTTCTGTTGGAATAGATAATTTTGTTCCAGGTTGAATGCGTGATGAAGTAATTTCATTCCTTATTTTTATCTCATCCATTGAAACACCGAATTTTTTAGATATCTTGTAAAGACTATCCCCCTTTTTGACTTTATATGTTGTGTCTGCAGAAGCATATGATTGAAAGAAAAATACAAATGAAAAGAGCAAGACCAATAAAGAAAATTTCCTCATGGTAACCTCCTCAATATCAGGCTGCCTCTTCCCTTACGAGGTCTTTAAGGGTCGGCAGCTCCGTAAGGTCCTTTAATCCGAAATATTGCAAAAATTCCTTTGTTGTCCCGTACAAGAAGGGTCTGCCAGGTCCCTCTTTACGGCCTATTACCTTTATGAGCCTCTTTTCGATAAGGGTTTTGATTGCACTGTCAGAATTAACGCCCCTTAACTGTTCAACCTCAGCCTTGATTAAGGGTTGTTTGTATGCAATGATGGAGAGGGTCTCAAGAGCAGGCATTGAAAGTTTATTTGACATCTGTGTGCTCCTGAATTTTATTACCCACTCGGAATAACCGGGATTTGTTACCATCTGGTAACCGTTTGCAATCTCAGCTATAAAAAACCCTCCATTACGTTCCCTGTACTGCATGATAAGTTCGTCTATGAGCCTCTTGATTTCAGGCTCCGGAATCCCAATAACTTCCCTTATGGCAGCAAGTGTTATTGGTTCGCCTGAAAGAAAAAGGAGAGCCTCAAGAACTGATTGCTTTTGTTTGTCGTCCATGGCCGTCAAAAGTATATCAAAAAGTGGAAAATAATTTCAATTTTTTTCTTTCAAAGGGTTTTGTTTGATAATTCCTTTTGTTTCTTCTTTAATACTTCGTCTGTCATATCCTTTTTTGCCCTTTTCTGATGTAACAGGATGGCTTCGAAGTCTGAGAACTGCCTCCAATGGAAGACGGGGTTTCGGTTTTTTCCTTTTTCGTGGTTTTTCCATTGAGATCAATATACACTAAACCCCATGGATGTTCAAAATAAACACTCTCGAAACTCCTTTTCTGTGATAACAGTCACAGTGATAACATACACTATTAAGCTGTCATAATTCCCACCTTTTAAAGAAAAATGCATGACCTTATGAATTGGCTGGTTAAGCAGGAGCCAAAAGAAGGATAGTAAAACCTCACCTCAAAAAAATACAACCTGAACTATCCATTAAGTCTTTATCGTTTTGACAATAGTTAAACGAGATTGTAGACTTAAATTAACAGAAGAACATTGAAGAAGGATAGAAAAATGAAGGCGGGTATTTTCATATGCGAATGCGGTCCCAATATAAGAGATGCTATAGATATTAATGATATAGTAACATTTGCCAGAGGTCTCGAGCATGTAGTGTTTACCGCGTCTTTTAACCTCCTCTGTTCAGAGGACGGCCAAAACCTTATTGAGAGGGATATTAAGAAGCATAATTTGTCACATGTAATAATTGCAGCTTGTACACCGAAGGAACATGAAAATACCTTCAGAAAAGTCCTCAGCAAAGCCGGCCTTAACCCATTCCTTTTACAGGTTGTCAATATCAGAGAACAATGTGCCTGGATAATTAAGGACAAGGGTTCTGGCGACTCAGAAAGCCAAGGCAATGATTGCTGCAGCAGTAAGAAGGGTTGCCCTTCATGAACCTCTTGAGGTGAAGGAAATACAATGCGAGTCTGATGCCCTTGTTGTCGGAGCAGGTATAGCCGGAATGAGTGCAGCGCTTACCCTTGCACAGAAGAACAGAAAGGTCTATCTTGTTGAAAGACTGCCCTGCATTGGCGGAAAGGTAGCAAGATTTGAAAAGGTATATCCACATCTGGAATGCGCCTCTTGTGTGTTGGATCCTCTTATGGACGAGGTCATACATCATAAACATATAGAAATTATGACATCCAGTGAAATACAGGAAGTACTCGGGTCTTACGGTAATTTTATCATCAAGGTAAAAAAGAAACCTCAGTTCGTGGACAGCAAGAGCTGTATAGGCTGTGGTGCATGTTTTGAAGTCTGCCCTGTAAAGGTGAAAAATGAGTACAATGAAGGGCTTGATAAACGGAAAGCCATCTATATTCCTTATCCTGGTGCCCTTCCACATATTGCTGTCATAGATAGGGAACATTGTATACATTTTCAGGGGAAAGAATGCAATGCATGCCAGGATGTCTGTCCTTTTGGGTCTATTCGTTATGAAGAGACTGACCAAATAAAAGAACTGAAAGTCGGTGCTATTGTTTTAGCTACAGGATTTGATGTATTCGATCCCAAAAGGGCATCCCAGTTCGGATATGGAAAGATTAGAAATGTATACACCAGCCTTGAATTCGAAAGATTATTAAGCTCAAATGGGCCAACAGGTGGAAAGATTCTCCTGAAAAATGGGAAACCTCCTAAAAGGATTGCTCTTATTCATTGTGTAGGTTCCCGGACCAAAAAATATAACGAATACTGTTCCGGAGTTTGCTGTATGAATTCATTAAAGTTTTCCTATCTGATTAAAGAACAATTACCGGATAGTTCAATAATTGAGTTTTACACTGATTTCTGTCTCCCCGGCAGAGAGTCTCAAAGGTTCTTTAACAATCTTGCAGATAAAAAAGGAATAGACTTTGTTCAGGTTAAGAACATTGAATCTGTAGAGCTTACTCAAAGACAGGATAACATATTGATTACCTATAAAGACATACACGGAAAAAGGAAAAAGCTGTTAGTTGATCTTGTGGTGTTATCTGTTGCACTTGAGGCAGCAAGAGATGCCGGAAAGTTGGCAAGGATTTTTGGGATATCACAAGGTAAAGACGGTTTCTTCCTTGAAGAGCATGCAAATATAGCTCCTGTCTCAACTTCCATAGGAGGGATATTTATTGCTGGATGTGCCCATGGTCCAAAAGATATACAGAGTGCAGTAGCAGAAGGGCAAGCTGCAGCAGGAAGAATATTTTCACAACTTATACCTGGGGAGAAGCTCTTCCTTGAGCCTATAACTGCAGAAGTTAATGAAGATTCCTGTTCAGGGTGTAAGACGTGTATCAGCCTATGCCCCTATAAGGCTTTAACGTATGATTCTGTGAAAAAAATTGTTTCGGTAAATGAAGTTTTGTGTAGAGGTTGTGGTGTATGCGTGGCTGCTTGCCCAAGTGCTGCAATCAAGGCCAGAAATTTCACTGATAATCAGATTGTGGCTGAGATACAGGGGCTTTTACAAGGATGAATAGTTTTGAACCAAAGATCATAGCCTTTCTTTGTAACTGGTGTTCATATGAATGTGCAGATTCTGTGGGGAGAGCGCAAAAAGAATATCCTTCAAATCTGAAGATTGTCCGTATAATGTGCAGTGGAAGGGTGGATCCTCAGTTTATTCTTGAGGCTTTCCAAAAAGGTGCTTCCGGTGTATTGATTTTAGGCTGTCATTTAGGAGACTGCCATTATAAAGAAGGTAATGTTCAGGCAATGAAAAGATATATTTTTTTGAAAGAGCTACTTCCGCAGTTTGGCATAGAAAAAGATAGGCTCAGACTTGATTGGGTATCAGCTACAGAGACTGAAAAGTTTACAATGATTGTTTCAACAATGGTTGAGGACATAAGGCAAATGGGGCCGCTGGTAGCAAGGAGATAAAGAAGAAACAATGGAAAAGCCCAAAATTGCTCTTTACTGGTGTTCAAGTTGTGGTGGATGTGAGGAATCAGTCCTTGATTTGGCTGAGGATTTGTTGGACTTGGCAGAATCAGTTGATGTTCTATTTTGGCCTGTTGCAATAGATATGAAATATCATGACGTTGAAATGATTCCTGATGGCGGAATTACAGCGACTCTTATCAATGGAGCAGTCAGGATGGATAACCAGGAACAAATGGCGAAAATATTAAGAAAAAAATCCAGGTTGATAATCGCCCACGGGAGTTGTGCACATCTCGGAGGTGTTGTTGGATTAGCCAATTTTTTTGAGCGCAGAGGTATTTTAAACAGGTCATTTAAAGAGGTTCCAACAGTAAAGAATTCCCAGGGCGTGTTACCCGGGAATGAAACGAAAGAGTACCGGAAAGAATTAGGTCTCCCTCATTTTCACAATACGGTGAAAGCCCTGGATCAGGTTGTAGAGGTAGACTATTATATTCCGGGTTGTCCCCCAACACCTCAACTTATTAAGAAAGCCCTTCTGGCAATTCTTCATGGCGGACTCCCCTTGAAAGGAAGTGTGTTAGCAGAAAAGAAGGCACTTTGCTACTTTTGTTCCCGTAAGGAAAGCAAACCTGACATGATAGAGATAAAGAGGTTTAAAAGGCTTTATGAAGAAGAATGGGATCCGGCAAGGTGTTTTCTGGATCAGGGGCTTATTTGTCTCGGCCCTGCTACGAGGGGAGGGTGTGAAGAGAGGTGTATAAAGGCAAACATGCCCTGCCGGGGTTGTTTTGGACCTCTTGATAATGTAACAGACCAGGGTGCAAAGACCTTATCTTTTCTCGCATCTCTTTTTGAATCAACGGATGAAAAAGAACTGAAGAGACTATTCAATTCAATACCTGATCCTGCAGGGTTGTTTTACAGATATGGGTTAGCTTCATCAATATTGAAAGGGAAAATGATCAGGCAATAAAGTGAAGAAACAAATCTCGATTGATCCGGTAACGAGATTAGAGGGACACGGAAAGATATCCCTCTTTCTTGATGACGAAGGCAATGTAGAGCGTGCTTTTCTGCAGGTGCCTGATTTCAGAGGGTTTGAAAAGTTCTGTGAGGGAAGGGCTGCGGAGGAAATGCCCACACTGACTCAAAAGATCTGCGGCGTTTGTCCTACAGCCCACCATACGGCATCGGCGAAAGCGCTTGATGATCTCTTCAAGGTGGAACCACCAGGAGCAGCAAGGAAGATAAGAGAACTTCTGTATAACACATTCATGTTTGAAGACCACCTTCTCCATTTTTACTTTTTGGGCGGACCGGATTTTATTGTCGGTCTGGATGCACCAAAAGACAAAAGAAATATTTTTGGTGTAAGGGACACATTAGGAATTGATGTTGCAAGAAAAGTTATTGAAATAAGAAAGAAAGCAAGGGAATTGAATACCATGATCAGCGGAAGTCCTTTATATCCTGTTTGTTGTCTCCCAGGAGGTGATTTCAAAGCCATTAACAGAGGAAGAAAGAATCTGCATAAAGGAATTGAGTGCAGATTTTGTGCCGTTTGCAGAGTATACATTAAAGATATTTGATGATGTCTTTCTCAAGAATAAAGAATATTTTGATTTAATGGTGAGTGACATTTATCATCACAGGACCTACTATATGGGTCTTGTGGATGATAAAAATAAGGTGAACTTTTATGACGGGAAGATTCGAGTTGTTGCTCCTGATGGAAAGGAGGTTATAAAATTTACAGCAAAGAACTATCTGAAATATATGCAGGAAAGAGTTGAGCCATGGAGCTTTATGAAAATGCTATATTTAAAAAATATTGGCTGGAAAGGATTTGTTGATGGAGCAGGGAGTGGAATTTACAGGGTAGGTCCCCTTGCCCGACTGAATGCCTCCGAGGGGATGGCTACCCCTCTTGCCCAGGTCGAATATACAAAAATGTTCAATACCTTGGGAGGCAAACCTGTTCATTATACCTTAGCTTATCATTGGGCAAGACTTATTGAAGTCTTATACGCAGCAGAGAGGATTCAAGAACTTGCCAATGATCCAGAACTCACTAAAGCTAAAGTAAGAAGTATTCCTGATAACATTGAGGGGGAAGGCATTGGCGTATGTGAAGCTCCGAGGGGAATTCTTCTCCATCATTATCAAACCGACAGGAAAGCGATACTACAGAAAGTGAACCTCCTCGTTGCTACTCAGAACAATGCTGCAGCTCTTCAAATGTCGATTGAGAAGGCTGCACGTTCGGTTATAAAAGGAGGCAATGTTTCTGACGGTTTGCTCAATATGGTAGAAATAGCCTTCCGTGCTTATGACCCGTGCTTTGCCTGTGCTACTCACATTATCTCAAAATAGTCATCCTATAAGACCCCAAAAATACCTTACCTTTCTAAAAATAATTTTCCGGTTATTTGTTTTTCATTATGACAATATTTGTCTATTATTTTATGCCATTTTGCCTACATATTAACTTTTATATTTAAAAACAATAAGTTGTACAGGATATTTATTGGCACAGAAACTGCAAAAAGATGCTTTCGTGTTTCTGAAAAACATGTTATCACATCAAAATAATAGGAGGGATTGGTATGACAGTAGAGTTATTAAACACCGTTGGTCTTAAATGTCCTCAGCCTGTTCTGAAGATAGCAGTAAAGGCAGCAGACATGAAACCCGGAGATATGCTGGAGATTATAGGTGATTGTCCCACCTTTGAAAGGGATGTTCGAGTATGGTGTGAACGTCTCAATAAAATTCTCCTCTCTATAAAGAATGAAGGAGGATATCAGAAGAGGATTCAGATACAGTTTTAAGAAAGACAAGGTTTCGATCTTCTTTAAGGAGGAAAGATGCAAAAGAGTGTCAAATGCTGGGAGGTTTTTACCTGTGCAGAAAAAGAATGCCCTGCCTATAAAATAAAGGAAACGAAGTGCTGGCTGATCTCAGGAACTCATTGCCGTCAGGATATACAAGGTAAGTTCCTCGAGAAGATGGAAATGTGTCTTGATTGTGTTGTCTTTGAAGCGAATATGGATGTTGTTGCAATGAAAGATACGCTTGATATCGTCAATAAACAATTCAAGGAGTTCAGGACGGCAATCACAGTGCGGGATGAAGAGCTGGAAACTACCAGCATGGAACTGGCATTATGCCTCTCAGAAACCTTTGAAGCATTAAATAAAATTGCTTCAGGAGATCCCCGCGTGAGGATATCAGAAGATTCCGGGCATGAACTGATTGCAAAGTTGAAGCAAACAGTAAATAAGACAGCAGAAGGAATCGAAACAGTTGTAAATCAGTCTCATGAATTTGCCATCGGTCTTGCTGAACATTTTGATGTATTAAACAGAGTCTCAAAAGGTGACCTCGGTGCCCGCATTTCTGATAACTCCCAGGACGAGCTTTTAAAAGCATTAGGGAAAGTAACGAACCATATGATAGAGAGTGTATCCAAAGAAATCACTGAGCGCAAACAAGCAGAAGCTAACCTGGAGAAGGAGAAGGATTTCAGCGATTCAGTGATTAACAGCTTGCCTGGAATATTCTACCTTATTGAAGAGAAGGACCATTTTCTGCGTTGGAATCAGAATCTTGAAATATTCTCCGGATATACAGCAGAAGAGATATTGGAAAAGAATCCATTGGATTTTTTTATTGAGGAAGAAAAAAATCTTATTGCAGAACGTATTCAGGAAGCCTTTATCAAGGGGCAATCAATCACAGAAGCGCATCTGGTGTCGAAAGACGGGATGAAGACTCCTTATCTGTTTACTGCCCGACGCTTTATATCAGGCAAACAGAGATACCTTGTAGGAACAGGAGTTGATATCACCGAGCGCAAAAAGGCCGAGGAGATACTGCGGGAAAAAGAAGAACGTGAACACCTTATTCTACGTTCTCTGCCGATGGCGTTCTATAATGTTCAGTTCGTGAATAATGCCAGTCAATTATGGGTAAGTGAACAGATTGATCGTATATCGGGTTTCCCAAGCAACGCATTTATAGAAGATCAGAGTTTCTGGACGTCAAGAATTCATCCGGACGAGCGAGAACTGGCATCACAGAAATATCAAACTATTTATGAAAATGGCAGTGTCGCCATTGAATACCGATGGCAGTGTGCTGATGGAATGTATCGTTGGTTCTATGATCAGGCAGTTCTTATAAGGGATGAGAAAGGTAACCCTAAAGAAATCATCGGGACATGGAGGGATATTAGCGAGCGTAAGCGGGCAGAGAAAGAACTAAAGCAAACTCTTTCACTGGTGAGAGCAACACTTGAGTCGACTGCTGACGGTATTCTTGTTGTTGATAAAGAAGGGAAAATAGAGAGTTTCAATCAAAGATTCTTAGATATGTGGCGAATACCCGATTCTATCATAGAGTATCGGGATAGTGATAAGGTAATTAACTTTGTCATTAACCAGCTTAGAGATCCTGAAGAGTTTCTCTTTAAATTACAGCAAGTATATGCTCAGCCCAATGAGGAAAATTATGACATATTGGAATTTAAAGATAGGAGAGTTTTCGAGCGATATTCAAAGCCTCAGAAAATAGGAGAAGCAATTGTTGGAAGAGTGTGGAGCTTTCGTGATATTACTGAAAGGAAGCAGGCAGAGGAAGAGATCTATAAGCTCAATGAGGAACTTGAGCAACGTGTTCTTCAGCGCACGGCTGAGCTTGAAGCTTCCAACAGGGAGCTTGAGTCCTTCAGTTATTCTGTTTCCCATGATTTACGTGCACCACTTCGGGCGATAGATGGATTTTCCCGCATCCTTCTGGAAGATTATGGTGATAAGTATGATGCTGAGGGGAAACGTCTTATAAATATTATCCGGGGCAACACACAGAAAATGGGTGAATTGATAGATGATCTTCTTGCCCTCTCACGGTTAGGTCGTAAAGAAATTGATGTATCAGATATTGATATGGATAGACTGGTCAGGGGACTGTTTAATGAACTCGGGCTTGATACCGATAAGCGGAGGTGGAGTTTAATATTAAGCCTCTTCCAGATGTCTTGCGGTGATATGGGAATGATTCGCCAGGTATTTGCCAATCTCCTGTTGAATGCTGTCAAATTCACGAAAACCAAAGAGACGCCGGTGATTGAAATCGGCGGATACAATGAGGATTCAAAGAACATTTACTATGTCAAAGATAACGGTGTTGGGTTTGATATGCGGTATAAGGATAAACTGTTTGGTGTTTTCCAACGGTTGCATAGCGGAGAGGAGTTTGAGGGAACAGGTATTGGACTTGCCATAGTGCAGCGCATTATCAACCGACATGGAGGACAGATTTGGGCAGAAGGAAAGAGTGAATGAAGGAGCAACATTTTATTTTGCCTTGCCGTTCAAAGAAAAGGAGGTAGCGAGATGACGTTCAAAACAAGTTGAGATTGTTTTAGTAGAGGATAATCCGCACGATGCCGAGTTAGCATTACGGGCATTGAAAACATACAATCTTGCAAACAACTTGATTTGGTTGCAGGATGGGGTCGAGGCGCTCGACTTTATTTTTGCTCAAGGCCAGTATTCTGACCGGTCGATAGAGGATGTTCCGAAGGTAGTATTGCTGGATTTGAAGCTTCCAAGGATTAATGGATTAGAGGTATTAGAAAAGGTCAAGTCTGATTTACGGACAAAGAGTATTCCAGTCGTCGTGTTAACATCTTCTTCAGAAGAACGCGACATCGTAACGAGTTACAATCTTGGAGTCAATAGTTACATCATAAAGCCAGTTGACTTCGATAAATTTGTTGAAGCGGCAAAAGAAATCGGCCTTTATTGGTTGCTACTGAATAAAGCACCACATACAAGTGGACAATAAATCTAATCAAGAATTGAAGTGGTAACGAATAAAGAATTAAAGATACTTATACTGAAAGATCAATACACAGATGCAGAGTTGATTGAGCGAAAACTCTGTAAAGAAGGGATATCATTTTATTCGAAACATGTGGAGACAAAAGAAGATTTTCTGAGAGAACTGAAAGTTTTTACTCCCGACTTTATCCTCTCTGATTATAAACTGCCACATTTGATGGCTCTTCTGCCCTTGCAATTGCAAAAGAGCATTGCCCTGATGTGCTATTTATTTTTGTTTCGGGTACTTGATACATGTTACTTCAACCCCAGCACATCCTGCATATCATAGAGTCCTGCAGGTTTTCCTGATACCCAGAGCGCTGCCCTAAGGGCGCCTCTTGCAAAGGTGTCCCTGCTCGATGCCTTGTGGGTTATCTCGATCCTTTCGCCAAGACCTCCGAATATAACAGTATGCTCTCCCACGATGTCACCTGCCCGTATCGTCTGTATGCCAATTTCTTTTTTAGTTCTCTCCCCGATGATCCCTTTCCTTGCATACACTGCAACCTCATCGAGACTTCTGCTTGTGGCATCTGCAAGAACCTGTGCCATCTTCAGTGCTGTACCACTCGGCGCATCCTTCTTTAACCGGTGGTGTGCCTCAATAATCTCTATATCGTATTCGTCACCTAAAACTCTCGCTACATCTTGTAAAACCCTTAGAAGAAGATTTACTCCTGTGCTCATATTGGAAGCCATAACACAGGGTATGCTTTTAATTAAAGACTCCATATCTTTCATATCATCCTTTGAAATCCCTGTTGTACCAATAACCATCGCTTTACCCTTTTTGGATGAAAGTCTCACATTTTCCTTCGTCGAATTCGGGGTAGTAAAATCAATAACTACATCTCCGTTTTCAATTATATCTTCAAGACGTTCAGAGAGTTTTATTCCTGTTTCACCTATCCCTGCGATTAACCCGATATCTTTTCCTACTGCTTCGTGCCCTTTTTTTTCGAAAGCACCTGTAAGTTTTATGTCTGGATATTCTTTTGAGAGAGCAATAATCCTGCTCCCCATTCTCCCAGATGCCCCTGCAACTATTATTCTGGTCATAAAAATCTCCTCCTTAGCCAAGAGCAAGAGCTAAGAGCTAAAGACAATGGTTGCCCTTTGCTAATTGCTCTTAACTTTTGTGCTCATCATCCTTTGCTTTTTGCTCTTCATCAGCTTTTTCGCCTTCAATTCTGTAATCTTCTGATACCCATTTCCCAAGATCTATAAGTTTGCATCTTTCTGAACAAAAAGGTTTACTGGGATTTTCCTCCCATGTAGTTGCTTTCTTGCATATGGGGCATATGATCTTCATGCGATTTCTTCACTCAGAGTTTTACTTATCATGCTACCCGTGCATCGGTAAGTCTTGCCAATTTTTTCCTTAAGAATTGACCAGTATAGGAATCATGGTTCATGCAAATTTCTTCTGGGGTACCTTCTGCAACAATCCTTCCTCCTTTTTCCCCTCCCTCCGGTCCGAGATCGATAATATAGTCGGCTGATTTTATCATATCAAGGTTGTGTTCTATGATAATAACTGTATTGCCTAAATCCACAAGTTTATCGATGACAGTGAGCAATTTGTTGATATCCACATAATGAAGTCCTGTTGTAGGTTCATCGAGAATATAAAGCGTATTGCTTGCTAATTTTCTTCCAAGCTCTTTTGCGAGCCTTACCCTTTGTGCTTCACCACCTGAGAGTGTTGATGCAGGTTGCCCGAGTTGTAATACCCGAGACCGACATCTTCAAGTACTTTAAGTTTATGGCTTATGTGAGGGATCGAAGAGAAAAATTGCAGAGCTTCTGATACTGTCATATCAAGTATCTCGGCAATATTCTTATCTTTGTACCTGATATCGAGAGTTTCCTTGTTGTATCTTTTTCCTTTGCATATATCACAGGGTATATAAACCGGCGGAAGAAAATGCATTTCTACCTTGACCAGCCCATCTCCATGGCATGATTCACATCTCCCGCCTGAGAGGTTAAAACTGAACCTTGATGGTGTATAACCCCTTATCTTTGAATCAGTTACCTGTGAAAATAACTCTCTGATAAAAGAAAAAACCCCGCTATAGGTTGCCGGGTTAGATCTGGGTGTTTTCCCAAGTGGTGATTGGTCTACACAGATCACACGGTCTATCTTATCTGTTCCTATGATTTCCCTGTATTGTCCAGGGATCACCTTGCTCCCATAGATTTCCTTCAAGAGTGCTTTATAGAGTATTTCAAGCACAAGAGTGCTTTTGCCTGAACCCGAAACACCTGTTATGCATGTAAAAGTTCCGAGCGGGATATTGACTTCAATCCCCTTGAGATTAAATTCCTGTGCACCTAATATCCTGATGAAGTCTTTTGGTTTTCTCCTAACAAGGGGGATGTCTATTGATAAAGTCCCATTGAGATAGTTTCCTGTTATTGACTTATCGTTTTCTACTATCTCCTCAGGTTTCCCTGAAGCCACAATTAGTCCGCCATTGAGACCAGCGCCAGGTCCCATGTCAATGATATGATCTGCCCACTTTATGGTCTCCTCATCATGCTCGACAACAATTATGGTATTGCCAGCATCACGTATGAAAGAGAGGCTTTCAAGGAGTTTTACGGTGTCCCTTGGGTGCATGCCAATAGTTGGTTCATCAAGCACATAGAGAACCCCTGTAAGAGAAGAACCCAGTTGTGTTGCAAGCCTTATCCTCTGCGACTCTCCACCTGCAAGCGTGAGGGATGACCTGTCAAGGGTGAGATAATCGAGCCCTACTTTATTAAGAAAAGTAAGCCTGTCCCTGA
>CAWCKM010000003.1:0-51826 GCA_963796125.1 Nitrospirota bacterium | reverse complement strand
CGAGATGCAAAGGGTGGCCATAGCAAGGGCGATGGTGAATATGCCCGAAATACTTCTGGCTGATGAGCCGACAGGAAACCTTGATACCAAGCGATCAACTGAGATTGTCCAGGCACTAAAAGATCTGAACCGATCTGCCGGACTGACAATAATCATGGTTACTCATAACCGTGATTTAGCAGGACAGGCAAAACGGATGCTGGAGATGAAGGACGGCCGGATCTATGAGCCAGGATAAAAACATTTATCCCCTCACCCAATAATCACTCCGTTAAGTTTTCATAAATAGGCCGACACGAGATCTCCCCGAATCTATCATTCAATAAATATCAATAAGACTATATTTTTGAATTCACCCTTTGTAGCAGAAACAGTGACAGAGAAAATAGCTAATGTCTGACAAAAAAATCAGACATTAACTGACATACAAAATTTATTTCGACTGCAATAATTTGAACAAAGAAATAGGGGGAAGGAGGTCAGGAAGAATTGTCCCCATTGTTGGAAGGAGGTGTTCATACTTGCAGGATTTGAGAGAAGACAGTTTGTGATGAAATCATCACAGTCTTAATCACGAACCATGTTAAGCAAACTAAGAAGGAGAAAAAGAAATGAAGAAACTCATACGGGCAACGATGATTATTGCCTTTACGATCATAGCTGTGTTGATAATCCAGTCAGATGTAGTTAAAGCTGTTGATGTTGCCAAGGATCCCAGGGCTGTGCCGCGCAGTCCCCTTGGCGACGTGACTGTAAATTTGGATGCAGTGGAGGTCGTGGCCGAACTGGCCCCGGGGAAGAGCGCATGGGTCTGGACATTTGCTTTGAAAGGAGGCAAGCCCACTGTCCCTGGACCAATGGTCAGGGTGAGAGAGGGAAACCACGTGACCATCAATCTCTGCAACCTAGGCGGGGAACATTGAGCCTCACAACATTGACTTTCATGCATCAATGGGCCCTGGTGGTGGTGCGGCTGTTACAAATGTAGAACCCGGCGAGTGCAAGACAATTAACGTTCAAAGCGCTAAGGCAAGGCGCCTATATCTATCACTGTGCCGGAGAGGGAATGCCCTGGGAACATGTTTCCTATGGTATGTACGGCCTGATCCAGGTTGACCCGCCGGGAGGCCTGGAACCTGGCTTTAAAGAGTTCTATGTTGGACAGAGCGACTGGTATCTCAAGGTCGATGAGACCTTGAATGAAGAGAAAGGGTTACCAGCGGGTACCTATACTCTTGACGAGGAAAGGGCATTAGATGAACTTCCCAATATGTATTCATTTAACGGCCACATTGCTGCACTTGCTGATCCAGCGCTGTATGGCGATGCTATTGTTTCTAATCAGGATGACAAAGTGCGCTTTTTCTTTGTTACAGGAGGGCCAAATAAAGGCTCCAACTGGCATATCATCGGCACAATCTTCGACAAGGTCTATACAGGTTCACGCACAACACCCGTAGTAAACGAAGAGACGGTATATGTAGCTCCGGGCTCAGCAGCAGTATTCGAGTTGATAACACCGGTGCCGGGACGATACCTGCTTGTCGACCATGCGTTGTGGAGAGTACCCCAAGGCGCTGCAGGCTTCCTGCATGTAAAGGGTCGTCCATCGCCTACCTGTGACTCTTCGGGTAATGTACTCGATCCGGGTTCCTGGCCCTTTGACATCTTCTCACCAGCGGCCTGTACGTCAGGACACTAAGAACTATTTGCACTTGATGTTTGATCTCATGAAGAACGGATGCCGGCACAAAGCCGGCATCCGGAATAATTTTGAAGTTATATCACACACAGATATTTTACTTAATTGACAAACAAAAATTTGGGTGACTTAACATTGAAAAATGAAGTCTGGTAATTATCTAATCACCCCAAAAGAAATTATTCCATTCATTATGAACTATCCATAATGGATAGGTTAGTAACCTTCCTCCAAGATATCTCTTCGTAACCCCTTGCTTTTTCATGATACTCAAAATCCTTCCAATCTGGCACTATTTTTGTTTAAGCATACCAGCGAGGAGGTAAAAACCATGAAATACGTTTTGGTTGTAGATGATGAAAAGATATTCCAGATAACACTTCTGGATGGTCTTCGTACTTTTGAAAGAGACTTCCGGGTGCTTGACAGCAGAGAACGGTAAAGAAGCAAAAGATATATTAAAAGTTTTTCCTGTTGACCTTGTTGTTTCAGACCTGAAAATGCCTGAAGCGGATGGCTTCGAGCTGTTAGCCTATATGAAAAAAAGTCATCCTCATACTCCTGTCATTGTGATGACTGCCTTTGGCAATCCAAAACTGGAACAATGGCTAAGCTCTCTTGGTGTCCATGCGTATCTTGAAAAACCCTTTGATTTTTATGACCTGACAAATAAGATTTACACCGGATTAGCTTCACAGAATAAACAACTTTACAATTAAATTTTCTGTACAGGGGATCTTATAAAAACGGGATCCTTTGAAAAGGAGAAAGACATGATAAAAGTACTCGTAGCAGATGACCATGCCGTTGTGAGAAAGGGGCTTAAACAGATTCTGTCAAAAACTTCCGACTTGACTGTGACTGATGAAGCGGGTACAGGTCATGAACTGTTTGAAAAGGTGTCTAAGAACAGACCTGACATGGTTGTTCTGGATATTTCCATGCCGGGAAGAAACGGGGTCAACATTTTAAAAGAGATGAAAAGCCAGAAGCCTAAATTGCCTGTTCTTATGTTGGGTAAGGATTCAGAAGAACAGTTTGCAATACGCGCACTGAAGGCAGGTGCTTCGGGATGTTTGACAAAAGAAAGCCAGCCAGAGGAATTCATAAAGGCAATAAGAAGAATTTCGCAGGGCGGCAAATATATCAGTTATTCTCTCGCTGAAAAGTGGGCCCTTAATTTTGAATCCAATTCCGAGAAACCACTTTACGAATCCCTTTCTGATCAGGAGTACCAGGTTATTTGTATGCTGGCCTCCGGAAAAACAGTCAAGGAAATTGCCAATGATATGTGCCTGAGTACAAAGACGATCAGCACCTACAGGTTCCGAATTCTGCAGAAAATGAAAATGAAGAACAATGCAGAGCTGACCAATTATGCCTTAAAAAATCATTTGGTGGAGTAACATTCCTCAGGTTTCGAGCGATAAATTTTTTAGTTTGCTTTCAGATTTCTTATTTGATACTGAAGTCGGAACTCAAATTACCTTTAGTGTTAAAACAGAGAAGGGAAAAAGTAAGTAATGCCTCCTTACCAAATTGTTCTAACTGATGATCTTACAGTACGGGAACGGGAAATATTAAAGTTAATAGCTGAGGGAAAATCGAACAAAGACATTGCCGGCCTTCTTGTTATAAGCATCCGAACTGTAGAACGCCATCGTGCCAATATCATGAATAAACTGAAAATGAATAAAACTGCCGATTTAATAAAGTACGCAATCCATAAAGATTATATCTAATCCATTATTTTCATTTTAGTACTAATCAAGGTTCTTCAGTGTCATTCCTCTCTCAAATTTCAACGGAATCTCCTATTTGTCATTCCGCACTTGATGCGGAATCCAGCGTTTTTTCCTGGATTCCTGCCTCTGCAGGAATGACATCAGAAGCATAGTCGCAATATTTCAGTCGCAAATAAGTTTTTTTGTAGGAAATTTGCCTACAAGAAAATCAGAAAAAAACGGATATTATTGTTGTTCTTTTTCTGATATATTGTGTAAATTTTTAGGTAAAAGGATTTAAAAAACAATAATTGAACAAGGAGGTAAAAAACACATGAAAAAGTTTCTCGCTGTCACATCCCTAACAGCTTTTTGTCTGACAGGGACTCTGGTGTTCTCGCAGTCAGCAGTTGAAAAAGGGAAAGAGGCTTTTGAGATGAACGCCTGCACAGGCTGCCATATCGTAGGCCAGGACAAGAAGGGGCCTGATTTGACGAATGTCACAAAGGCATGGACCAAAGAGAAGATGGTCGATTACATCATGTATCCTGAAAAGTATCTCAATGACCCTCGCGTAAAGGAGTTGATCAAGAAATATAACCAGGAGATGCCCAATCAGGAAGTTGAAAAGAAAGATGCAGAGCTTATTTTCGAGTACCTCAAATCGTTAGAAAAATAATCACTATCAGATCGTCATAAGCCTGTAACTCAAATTGAAAAGGGAGCAAAAAACATTATATCCGAAGCAAAGTCTCGAAGAATTCCGCGATTAAAATTTACTTTTTTATCACTTCTGTTTCAAAGGAGGATCTATGAAAAAGCGTTTCAAGTTTACGATACTATTTGTATTAGCGTTCTTTACACTAACGGCATATGCTGAGGATGACCTGTTCATTCAAAAGACACAGAAACAGTTTAAACCAATTCCTGCAAGTATTTCCGATATAAAAGGAAAGGTTCTTACTCCTGAGAAGATCGAACTTGGGAAGATGCTTTATTTTGAACCAAGACTTTCAGCGAGCAGCCTTATAAGCTGCAATACCTGTCATAACGTCGGCATGGGCGGTGCTGACTTTCAGGAAACGTCTGTAGGTCACCGCTGGCAGAAGGGTCCGAGAAATGCCCCCACTGTGTTGAATTCTGTCTTTAACATAGCACAGTTCTGGGATGGAAGAGCAGCAGACCTCAAGGAACAGGCAAAAGGCCCGGTACAGGCATCGGTAGAGATGAGCAATTCCCCTGAAAAGGTTGTGGAAACTCTGAAGAGCATGCCGGAATATGTGGCGCTGTTCAAAAAAACGTTCCCTAACGATAAAGACCCTGTGACTTTTGACAATATGGCAGATGCGATCGAGGCATTTGAAGCTACTTTGCTTACTCCAGACTCTCCATTCGACAAATTTCTCAAAGGAAACAAAGATGCTCTTGCTGCATCGGAAAAAGAAGGCCTGAAACTTTTCATGGACAAAGGGTGTGTTACCTGCCATCGCGGTATAAATATCGGGGGGACAGGGTACTTTCCCTTTGGTGTAGTTGAAAAACCAAGAGCTGAGATCATGGCAGGCGATCAAGGCAGATTTAAAGTGACAAGAAGTCCTGGTGACGAATATGTCTTCAAGTCCCCTTCTCTGAGAAACATAGACCTGACACCTCCGTATTTTCACTCCGGTAAGGTCTGGAATCTCATGGAGGCTGTCTCTATAATGGGATCTGTCCAACTGGGAGCAACCCTGACAGACAATGAAATCGATGTGATAGTAGCATTTCTGAAAACTACAACAGGGGTGCAGCCGAAGGTGGTATATCCTATCCTGCCGGCACCGACTATCAAAACTCCTAAACCAAAGCTGGATTGATGAACAATAAAAGAAATGAAAAACAAAAAACCTTGACAGAGATGGCTACTTTTGTTACCTTCTGTGCGGGGGGAAGAATTGCCGTTCATTGTTACCGTCTGAAATCTGAGAAGTAAGGAGATGATAGCATTCAAATTATTAATCAGTTGTTATGAAGAGTATGAAGAAAAATTGAGAGAGGAGGGGACCAGAGTATGAGAAAAACCATGTCGTTTCTGTTAGTCTTTTTTGTTTTACTCTTTGCATCGTTTCTTATTACAAATTTCCGGGACGATGCAAATGGTGCCGCTGGTTATGCAGGAGATGAAAAATGTAAAGGTTGCCATAAGCTTTACTTTGATTACGTGAAATCGGTTCATAACAAAAAGGCAATATCCTGGAGTCCTGCAAACAGGGAAGGATGTGAATCCTGTCATGGCCCTGGCGCTGAACACGTTGAAAAGAGTGGAGAAAAAGGTGTAGCCATTTTTGACTTTAATAAAGCGAATGCAGCAAAAGAGAGGTCAGCAAAGTGCCTTGCCTGCCACGAAGAAACAAATACTCTGGCCTTTTGGAACATGAACAGGCATAACACAGAAGATGTTGCCTGTGATGACTGTCACTCAATTCATAGTGCGCGAGGGCCCAAATTTTTAAAGATAAATGAACCCTATGTTTGCTTTGATTGCCACAGAGATATCAGGGCTGCAATGAATAAGCAATCACATCACCCTGTTAGAGAAGGAAGAATAAAATGCTCGGACTGTCATGACCCGATGGGGACTTTCAGCACCCTGCCAGTAAGCAGCTACAGTGCCTATGACAGTTTTGGCAGCAATAAGATGATAAAGGCTGATGCAGTAAATGATCTCTGCTATAAGTGCCATGCAGAAAAGAGGGGGCCACAGGTGTTTACCCATCCACCGGTAGAGGAGAGCTGCCTGATCTGCCATCAGGTCCACGGAAGCAACCATTCAATGCTGCTTGACAAGAAGGTGCCGCAACTCTGCCAGAGCTGCCATAGTGTATTTCACGCCCAGGTACCATTGAATAAGCAACACAGTTTTGAAGGTAATGCGCCGTTTAACAAGAACCTGTTCTATGCGCGTGCGTGTTTAAACTGCCATACCAACATCCACGGAAGCAACCGTGATCCAATGTGGTTCAGATAGGAGGTGCGATAATGAAACTAAAGACAATAATATTTATATTGGTCCTAAGTCTCATACCACTTTCGAGTGCTCTTTCAGAAGAACGCACGGTTGAAGGCGCAATTTCAATAACCGGAAAACTCGTTGATGTGAATGCTGACGGAGGTGGTGAAGCAAAATTTACCGAATATTCAGATGAAGACCTGATACATGGTGGTCTTTTTATAGGTGGAAAACTGAAATATGATACGGACAGATACTTCTTAAAACTCGACGTGAGGGATATTGCCTATGATACCCAGTATTACCGGCTTGATGGAGGCATGTACGGAAAGTTCAAGTATGACCTGTTCTATTATGAAATTCCCCACAACATTACTTTTGATGCCAGGACTTTTTTCAATGGGGCAGGCAGTGATTCTTTGACTGTTGACCCAAATGCTGTCTTGGATGATCCTTCCACATGGAATACTTTTGACTATGAAACTGAAAGGAAAAAGTACGGAGCCGGCTTTAAGCTTGATATGTTTAGACCCTATTATTTAGATGTTGCATATTATCATGAGAAGAAAGAGGGGATTAAACCTACTGCTGTGGATGCATTTGAGCTTCCCGAACCAATTGATTACAGGACAGATGACCTGAAAGTAGAAGCAGGGTACAGCAAGAATCCGCTTTTTTTGTCTTTCAGCTATTGCCTCAGTAACTTTACAAATGAAGATCAATTATTAGGGTTTACGCCTCTCCCTGGAGACTCTCCCCTGACACTACCTGCTGACAGCGACTCTTACAGACTTGCTTTCAAAGGAAGTCTTAAACTCCCTTACAGGACCAAGCTTTATGCCAATCTGGCAACCGGAAAGACGGAGTCAGAACATGATTTTCCACTGGATTATGATGGTGAAGTGAAGACCAACAACATTGACGTTGTCCTGACTTCGAATCCAACCCGCTATTTTGATTTCAAGGCGTATTACAAGTACTACAAGAGGGACAATGACTCAACTCTCGTTGATCCTGGAATCGAACCCATAGAACCCTTCAATCAAAAACTTAATACCTTCGGAATAGATTTAGGATACAGACTGCCTGCAAACCTCTATCTTACAGCGGGTTATAGATATGCAAAACTTGAGAGGGAGGTGGAAGGTGCAGAGCCGGAAGAAGTGCTGCCGCATGACAAGGATAATATTTACACGGTTGAATTAAGATGGAGCGGGCTGAACTTTGCTACATTCAAGGCCGGGTATGAGTTCATGGACAGAGATGCAGATTATCAGACCTCTGAATCGCAGGATCATCCTCATGACCCTTCAAACAGATTTGCTTATGCCGGGCAGGACAGAGACACATTTAAAATAGGCGTTGATGTATACCCGACTGATAATCTGAGTTTTGGATTGGGATACAAGTATAAGAAGAACGATTACAAAGACGACCTTGATAATTCGATTGGTCTGACAAAAGACACAAGGGATGAGTTCAATGTAGATGTTGATTACACCATCGGAAAGATTGCAAAACTCTTCGGATACTTTGATTATGAAAAGATCAAGCTGGAGCAGACCCAAATATATCAGACTACAGTTGATTACCTCTGGGACGTGGATCAGAAAGAGAAGACTTACGATATTGGCATAGGGGCTGACATTTATGTAATCAAAAAGAAACTGACTTTGAGGTTGGTGTATGACTATGTGAAAGCGAACGGACTTGCAGACTATACAATTCCTGACGCGGTACTTACGGAAATCGGCCTTAGTCCCGGTGACGAAGTAGATATTTCCAACTGGGATGACTACAAGCTGTCACTTTACACAGTTAAAGTTATCTATAATGCGACTAAATCTGTGACTTTTTCCCTGGGATACGCATATGAACACTTTGACTATACAGATGCCCAGTTAGATGATTACGATTACACCCCTGGAGATGCATTTCTTACCGGGGCGTATAAGGATCAGTCATACAGTGCAAATATATTCTTTGCACACGCTACCTATAAGTTTTAACGTCCCTTCATAGCACTTTCTCAAGTGCTATCCCTTAAGATGAAGGAGGAACCTTCCTCCTTCATCTATAATTAAGGATGGAGATAAAATGTGCGACAGTCATCATGACAAAAGTCCGGAAACACGTTCCAGAACTATTCCTGTTACTGAAGCAGTTGGAACGGTGTTAGCCCATGACATTACAGAGATAAGACCTGGTGAATTCAAAGGCAGGGCATTCAAGAAAGGTCATGTTGTCAGGCAGGAAGACATCTGTCACCTCCAGAGGCTCGGGAAGGAACATTTATATGCGCTCACTATTCCGGATGATGAGATGCATGAAAATGATGCAGCCTATGCCATAGCCAATGCCCTCATAGGAGAAGGTGTAAAGATTGCAGGGGAGCCAAAAGAAGGTAAGATAAATATCATTTCTTATACAGACGGGCTTTTAAAGGTAAAGAAAGATGCTCTTTTTCAATTCAACATGGTTGGTGATGTCATGTGTGCAACACTTCACAATAATACGCCTGTTAAAAAGGGTGCAGATCGTTGCAGGGACGAGGGCCATCCCCCTGTTAGTCAAGAAGACAATCATAGAATCTGCCGTATCAATTGCAGAAAGTGCGAACGGAGTTATTTCGGTGAAAGAGATGAGGAGGCCAAAGGCAGGAATTGTTATCACGGGCAATGAAGTCTACAATGGAAAAATACAGGATGCCTTTGCACCGGTCATTACAAAGAAATTAGGAGAATATCACGGTGACATAGTCGGAATATATTATGCACCTGATGATGAGAAATATATAAAAGAGAGGCTTAAGGAGCTCATCGAGGCAGGAGCTGATTTGCTTATTACGACAGGGGGCATGTCTGTTGACCCTGACGATGTGACGAGATTCGCAATAAGGGGTCTTGGAGCCGTTGATATGACCTATGGTTCTTCGATGCTTCCGGGAGCTATGTTCCTGGTAGCATACATCAAAAAAGAAGCATATAAGAGCGATAGCGCAGAATCAAAAAATCCGGATGCCTTCGGGCCTCAGGACTTTCAGGCCTTCCGAACTTGTTCCTGTTCTGGGTGTTCCTGCCTGTGGAATGTATGCGAAGACAACCGTATTTGATTTAGTGCTCCCCCGGTTGCTCGCAGGAGAAAGGATAGGCAGGAGAGAGCTTTCAGAGCTTGGCCATGGTGGATTATGCCTTAAATGCAAAGAATGCAGGTATCCAGTTTGTCCATTTGGGAAATGATATCCTTTTATGAAGCATATAAGGCAATAAAAAGCAGTATTATCCTAAATCTCCCAGTAAGAACTGAACTAATGTTAATGCTGAGATAGATGCAGTTTCTGCCCTGAGAATTCTCTTTCCAAGGGATGTGACAATAAAACCTTTTTTTTTCTGAAGCAGAGACTTCTTCCCTGGTAAAGCCCCCTTCGGGACCGACCAAAATGTGAACCGGTGAATCGGTGAATGGGTGAATCGGTGCTAATGACATTTTATGGACTGCTTCTTTTAGAGATAATCCCCCCTCCTCCCAGAAGATGAAGCCTCTTAAAGGCAGTGACGAATGACGAGTAACGAGTAACGAGAGGTAGTCGTTAAAATTTATTGGCTCTTGAATAAGGGGAACAACACTCCTGCCTGATTGTCTCGATGCTTCTTCAGCAATTTTCTGCCAACGGACAACTTTCCTGGTTTCCCTTGTCTGGCCTCTCTCGGTAATGACTGGTTGAATCTCCCTGACGCCCAGCTCTGTTGCCTTTTGAATAACCATGTCCATTTTTTGTCCTTTTAAGAGTCCCTGTACGAGAATGATGTCTATAGGAGATTCAGTATTACAAGAAAAAGTTTCCGAAACCTCTGCAAAAATCTCTCTTTTATCTGCTTTGAGTATTGTTGTTCTGAGACAGTTGCCCTTTCCGTCAAAAACAATAAGCTCATCACCTTTCTTACATCTCAAAATAGTCGTAAGATATTTTACTTTTTCGCCTGTAATTGATATTTGATTTTCACTGAGATTAGTGATGGGAAAAAATATTCTCGGCATTATTGTAAGAGGACTTCTATCAGCAGTTGTTCATCTATTTCGAATTGCATATTTACCTATGCTGACATAGAGATTCCTTCATACTAAGGAGTTCATAAGTAAGACCACATTGTCTGTCATTCCAGCTTGTCTGGAATCCTTCCGACTTGTTCGGAATCGTGAAGAAAGATGCTGGACAAGCCAGCATGACAGAATACTTATATGTATGTAACTTGACTTTTGGTCTTATTAGTATGTTAATTCTGTTAGACAGACAAGTTAAACGGAGGAAGATATCCTCCGTTAATTTTATTCAAATACACAGATCTTACGCCGCCATCACCCAACAAATCATTTCCGCTTACTCAGTTATGATATCTATGAGATCGATATGCTCGCCGGTTACTACGTCAATCTCCTTTATAAAACCAACACCTCGGGCATAAAACTTGTTTTCCTTGGCATCGGGTTCGAGGGGCGTAAACTCTCTGGTCTTCAGACAGTTGGTAAAAGAACCATAAGGAACAGTGACTGATTCGTTCAAGCTGAGAACTCTGGCCATGTCTTCAGCCACACCGAGAGAAAATTCCTGTCGGTACAAATTACCGACTTGTGGATGCGCTTTCATTATAATTCCCGGCTTTGCGCGATCCACACCGGCTGTCCACGAACCCTCAAGACTGACGATTAACCCGTCTTCAAGTTCTTTGGAATTTTCTCCGAAATACCAGACGTTGCCTTCTTTATCCTGGGCATACCAATCAAGAGTGTCTTCCACCAACTCGCCGTCAACCGTGACCGTGTCCCTCACCTCAATGCAGGTTACGCCAAGGATCTCTCTCGTCCTGTGAGTTACCTTTACTTCATTATGCTCTAACCCTTCTTCTGTTGTGCCTTCGTAGATAAAGGTTGTGCCAGGCTTCAGAGGGAAAAACGGATTATCGATTACAGCGACAAAATCATCGGGTCTGATAATTGGGTTGTATGGCTTTTCACCCAGCACATCGCAAATTTCCAACCGCACCTCAAATTGGGCATTACATTCTTCGATCTGCAGAACCCCAGTCCTTTAGGGCATTCCATTTGCAGGTACTTCTTCTCTCAGCGTTGGGAATGTTGTTACACTTGGCAATTGAAAGCCAGTAGTCCCCCTGCTGCTTCGAATGTGCATGAATTCTAACATATTCTCTGGCGCTGTCGTACAGGATTGAAACGCCTCTTCTGCTGCAGAATTGTTAACCATACAAAACGTTACTGCTATCATTGCTATCAGACAGAATGTCGAAAACAATTTCATCTTACTTACCTCCTTTTTGCAATAGAAAATAAAGTCCTTTTATTTTTCGGCTTTTGAGAATAGATCTTTGAGTTTTTCTCTGAAGGTCTTTTCTACCTCATCACCATCTGATCCTGGACAAATTCTTCAAGGAGTTCTTTCTGTCTGGGAGTGAGTTTCTTCGGAACATCTACGTATACTCTTATAACCTGATCTCCTCTTACATGACCGCCAACCCTGGTCAACCCTTTCCCTTTGATATGGAAAATCCTTCCTGAAGGAGTTCCAGGTGGTATCTTTATCTTTGATGTCCCATCGAGGGTGGGGACTTCTATTTCTGCACCAAGAGCAGCCTGTGGAAAAGAAACAGGTATTTCGCAGAATATTTCATTTCCTTCTCTCTTAAAGAATGGATGTTCTTCAATGCTCATGACTACGAAGAGATCACCTGGAGGGCCTCCGTAAAAACCCGGGTCACCTTCTCCGCTTATTCTCAATCTCGAACCTGTATCAACGCCGGCAGGTATTTTGACGTTTATAGTCTTATATCTCTTAACTCTCCCCTGTCCCCTGCATGCCTTGCAGGGGTCGGTAATAATCTTCCCTGTTCCATTGCATTTTCCGCAGGTTTTTGAAATGCTGAAAAAACCCTGCTGGAATCTTGTATGACCGGTCCCCCTGCAATGTGAGCACGTAACCGGTCCTTTTCCAGGGGCTGAACCCGTTCCATGACATTCATTGCATGTTTCCCACTTTGGTACTTCAATAACCTCTTCAGTGCCAAAGGCAGCATCCATAAGGGTAATACCGAGATCATACCTGAGGTCAGCACCTTTTGTTGGTCGGGTTCTTCTTTGTCCTGAAATGGTTCCGAAAAAATCACCAAAGAGATCTTCAAAGACGTCTCCGAAGCCGGTTGTAAAGGCACCAAATCCCACTCCAATTGCCTCTGCTGTTCCAAACCTGTCATAATTCGCTCTCTTTTCAGGGTCGCTCAGGCAGGAATAGGCCTCATTCATCTCCTTAAACGTCTCTTCAGCCTCTTTGTCTCCTGGATTTCTGTCGGGATGATATTTCAGGGCAAGCTGTCTGAAGGCTTTTTTTAAGTCAGTTTCAGATACATCTCGCGGTACACCCAGTATCTCATAATAGTCTTTCATTTATCCTTCTTATCAACATCTTCAAATTCAGCTTCAACAACCTCCTCTTCAGGACCCTTTGCCCCGGCAGTTCCAGCACCAGTTTGAGTACCAGCAGTTCCCTCCCCGGCCTGTGCACTTGTTTTACGATATATGTGCTCAGCTAATTTATGGGATTTTGATGTAAGTTCTTCAACAGCCGATTTTATTTCTGATACCTCATTGGCGGAATCTTTTGCCTTTCTGCACCTTTCGAGGGCATCCTCGATATCCTTTTTCTCAGACTCTGTCAGCTTGTCTCCGTAATCCTTGAGCGATTTTTCCACGGTGTAAATGAGCGTATCTGCTTCATTCCTTGCCTCTGCGAGTTGTTTCTTTCTTTTATCATCTTCTCCATGGGACTCTGCGTCTCGCATCATCTTTTTTATTTCTTCTTCGTTGAGTCCGCTTGATGCAGTTATCTTTATTGATTGTTCCTTTCCAGTGCCAAGGTCTTTTGCAGACACATGAAGTATGCCATTTGCGTCAATGTCAAAGGTTACCTCTATCTGAGGTAACCCCCTCGGAGCAGGCGGGATACCGATGAGCTCAAAATTTCCGAGGAGCTTGTTGTCTGAAGCCATCTCTCTCTCCCCCTGGCACACTTTGATCGACACAGCCGGTTGGTTATCCGTTGCTGTAGAGAAAATCTGACTCTTCCTTGTTGGAATGGTAGTATTCCTTTCAATTATTTTGGTGAATATCCCGCCAAGTGTTTCTATACCAAGCGATAAGGGAGTGACATCGAGGAGAAGAACCTCTTTCACTTCTCCTTTAAGAACTGCTGCCTGAATTCCTGCTCCAACAGCAACAACCTCATCAGGGTTTACTGTTTTATTCGGTTCTTTTCCGAAAAAACTCTGGACAATTTGCTGAACTTTTGGAGTCCTTGTCTGGCCACCTACAAGGAGTACTTCATCTATGCTTGAAGGAGAAAGATTAGCATCTGCGAGAGCATTTTTGCATGGACCTGTTGTTCCTTCAATAAGGTCGCCGACGAGTTGTTCAAATTTTGACCTCGACAGTTTCATGAGGAGATGTTTGGGACCTGAAGCATCTGCAGTTACAAAGGGGAGATTAATTTCAGTCTCCATAGCTGTCGAAAGTTCTATCTTTGCCCTTTCAGCAGCTTCTTTTAATCTCTGTAATGCCATTTTGTCTTTTTTGAGGTCTATTCCCTGGTCTTTCTTGAATTCCTCAACCATCCAATCCATAATTCTCAGGTCAAAGTCATCTCCACCCAGATATGTATTTCCATTCGTGGACTTGACTTCAATAACACCTTCCCCGATTTCAAGGATAGATACGTCGAACGTTCCTCCGCCGAGGTCATAGACTGCAATCTTTTCCTCTTTTTTCTTATCCATTCCATATGCAAGAGAAGCGGCAGTCGGTTCATTGATGATTCTCAATACATTCAACCCTGCAATCCTCCCCGCATCTTTTGTAGCCTGCCTCTGACTGTCATCAAAGTACGCAGGTACAGTGATAACAGCATCTGTTATAGTTTCACCTAAGTAGTCCTCAGCCGCCTGTTTGAGCTTTTGAAGTATCATCGCTGAGATCTCAGGAGGGGAATACCGTTTTCCTCTTATCTCCACATGCGCATCACCGTTCGGCGCTTCAACAATCTTGTAGGGTAACCGTTTTCTTGCATGTTCAACTTCAGGAGTATTGTATTTTCTCCCCATGAGTCTTTTGATAGAAAATACGGTATTTTCAGGATTTGTTATTGCCTGTCTTTTTGCGATCTGTCCAACAAGCCTTTCACCCTTCTCCGTGAAAGCCACCACAGAAGGGGTTATTCTGCTTCCCTCCTGGTTGGGAATGACTACAGGCTCGCCAGCCTGCACAACAGCAACAACAGAAAATGTAGTTCCAAGGTCAATTCCGACTGCCTTTCCCATATTAAGATTCCTCCTCTATAATTTCAATTTCTTCTTCTTTTCCATCGGATGGTTTCTTCGATACACCAACAAGAGGCGCACGGATTACTTTGTCTTTCAACATATATCCTTTTCTGAATACCTCAGCAACCCTGTTTTCCTCAACATCTTCTCTTTCAACAACCGACATGGCATGGTGAACTGACGGATCAAAAGGCTTGCCCATTGCCTCAATAGGAGTAAGTCCGAATTTGTTGAGAGTCCTTAAAAATTCCTTCAGGGTATTGTCAACCCCCTGCACAATTCCCCCATTTTTCTCATCCCTTGCATGTTCAACGGCCATCTCAAGACTATCAAGCACGGGTAACAGTTCAAAGATGAGCTTCTCGTTTGCATATTTTACTAATTCTTCTTTATCTTTTTGAACTTTCTTCTTATAATTTTCAAATTCAGCATATAGTCTCAGATATTTATCATTCATAGCCTTGATCTCGGCAGTGAGAATTTCTTCTTTGTCACCAGGTGTCTCATCAACAGTTTTTGCTTCTTTCTGCTCTCCGGTGTCTTCCTGTTGAGACATGGTATGTTTGTTCTCCGTTTCTTTCATAATATATTTCTATCTTTCAGCAATCATTCTTGAGATAAATTTTGCTGTTGTATCGACAATTAAAATTGCTTTTGAATAATTCATTCTTGTCGGACCGATGATCCCGATAATACCGATCGGTCTGTCATCCTCCTTGCATGTTGAAACCACCAGGCTGAGTTCTTTCATCTCATCCATGGTATTCTCAGAACCTATTATGATCTGAACACCGTCAGACTCTGAAAGCTTATCAAGGAGCTTTATTATCGCATGTTTATCCTCCACCGCCCTTGACAGTTCCTTTATTTTCTGAAGATCTGCAAAGTCAGGCAGTTCAAGCACTTCAGAAAGTCCGGCAATAAACAGGTCGCCAGAAGAAGAAAAAAATGCCTCACGGCAGATATTTAAAGAATTCGAGATAAGGGTATCACATTGCATCTTTTCTCTTGACATCTCCCTGATGACCTTCTGGCGGATTTCGTCAAAGGTATAACCGGATAATTCTGCATTAAGATACCCGGCAATTCTGTTGAGGTCTTTCTGCGTAAGGTTTAAATCGGCAGGATATTATTTTGCTGTTAATCAGTCCTTCATCAGTAAATATTATTGCTGCTATTTTATTGGCCCTATGGCTAAAAAGTTCTATCCTCTTCAGGGTTGTTATGTTTGGCTTTGGGGACATAGCAACACCAAGATAGTTAGATAAGAGAGAAATGGCCTCTGTCGTCTCACTGAGGAGCATATCGAGATTATCCCGTAATGCCTCGAGTCTTCTGAACAACCCCTTTATAACTTCTTTATTGGAGCAATCTCCCTTTGTCATGAGTGAATCTACATAAAATCTATAGCCCCTGTGTGTGGGAACCCTTCCTGCAGACGTATGGGGATGAGTGAGAAAACCCATTTCTTCAAGGTCAGCCATAATATTCCGTATGGTAGCAGGAGACAGACCGAAGGAATATTTTTTTGCGACAGTCCTGGACCCTACAGGATCAGGGTAATGTATATAGTTCTGAATAACGGCACAGAGGACTTTCTTGCTTCTTTCATCAAGCATTTCGTACTGCCCTCTTCATTAGCACTCTCAATGGTTAAGTGCTAATACTTTAACAAGTAAAGAATTGATGTGTCAAGGGTATCAAACATTCAGAACGGAAGGATTTTTGGTAGCTTGATACCCTTTTTCCCCTTAAACATCTTGAGCATTTTCTTTATTTCTATATACTGTTTGATAACCCTGTTGACATCCGCAACGGTCGTTCCACTGCCCATTGCAATTCTCCTGCGTCTGCTTCCATCAATGATAGCGTGATTTTTCCTTTCCTTTTTCGTCATGGAGTTTATTATTGCTTCAACCTTTACCAGTTCCTTTTCATCCACTTCAAGGTTTTTCATCTTGTTAAACCCCGGGATCATGTTGAGTATATTTTCCAGTGGTCCCATGCTCCGTAGTTTTTTCAGGTGCTCCTTCAGGTCTTCGAAGGTAAAAGACTCTTCTATGATCGCCTTCTGGAGTTTTTCTGCCTCTTTCTGGTCAAAAGTTTTTTGTGCCTGTTCTATCAGGCTCAGAACATCGCCCATGCCGAGTATGCGGGAAGCAATCCTGTCAGGGTAGAAAGGTTCGAGCATGTCGATCTTCTCTCCAACTCCGATAAATTTAATCGGCTTTCCTGTGATCGTTCGTATCGAGAGCGCTGCCCCACCTCGTGCGTCACCATCCATCTTGGTCAGGATGATCCCGTCAATGCCTATCGTGCTCGTCAAAGTTTTTTGCCATAGTAACGGCATCCTGTCCGGTCATTGCATCAGCAATAAGAATAACTTCTTTCGGCAGGACCTTTTCTTTTATTTTCCTCAACTCTGCCATCAGAGATTCATCAATATGGAGTCTCCCGGCAGTGTCAAGAATAACAATATCCATCGCATCGAGTTTTGACTTCCTGATTGATTCCTCACACAGGGCAACAGGATCCTTGGTCTCTTTCGACGAGTATACAGGCACATTTATCTGTGCCCCAAGGGTAATGAGCTGCTCTATTGCAGCAGGTCTCTGCAGATCTGCTGCCACAAGCATAGGTCTCCTTCCCTCTTTCTTGAAATTCCTGGCAAGTTTTGCTGCTGTTGTAGTTTTTCCTGAACCATGCAAGCCGATGAGCATTATGACTGTCGGGGGGTTCGGAGAGAGTTGAATTCTGCTATTTGTCATACCAAGAAGCCCGCAGAGTTCTTCATTTACGATTTTTACTACCTGCTGTCCCGGTGTAAGGCTCTCAAGAACTTCTTTCCCGATGGCTTTCTCTTTAATCTTCTGGATAAAATCCTTGACAACTCTAAAGTTAACGTCAGCTTCGAGGAGAGCAAGCCTGATCTCTTTCAGCGCAAGTTCAACATCCTCTTCTTTCAGGAGTCCTTTCCCTTTTAACTTTTTAAAAATGGACTCTAATTTACTCGTGAGGGTTTCAAACATATATGGAAGTGCTCCAGCCAGAATAGAAACTTACTTCAGGTGAACTTCTGAGTAGATAAGTTGTCATTCCCGCCTGGCGGGTCGCCTCAGGCGACTCGCCGAGGAGAGAATCCTTCTTTAAAGCGGGGAAAAGATTCCGGACAAGCCGGAATGACAGAATAGGTACCGTATCAAGAGAAATTATGTTAAGCTCCTTACACAGCAAGAAGAGAATCAATTTTTGACTTTAACTGCTGCTTTGGGACAGCGCCAACTATGGAATCAACAGAACGACCATCTTTGAAAAACATAAGGGTAGGAATTCCCATAATATTATATTTACTGGCAATATCAGGGTTCTCATCAGTATTAAGTTTCAGGAATTTCATTCTTCCCTGGTACTCCTTCGCTAACTCTTCAACGGTAGGCGATACCATTCTGCAAGGGGCACACCATGGAGCCCAAAAATCAACCATGATAAGCCCCTGAGCCTTAATCACCTCGGCATCCCACACGGATGATGTAACATCAAGTATCCCTTCTGCCATATGAACCTCCTTAGACCCCGCTTGCTTGGCAAGGTAAATAATTTACTTAAGAATTATATTTTCTGCAATAAAACTTTGTCAACATTACGAATTACCAATGCCATTTAAGAATTAAAAGTGAACCGCTGTTTGAAGAAGCCGGCCTTCATTATTTTCCTTCTGATCTGTCATTCCCGCTTGTCGGGAATCCTTCTTCAGCACGGAATAATGCGTCGAGAAAATAAGAAAGATTCTGGATTCATCCGCCTGAGGCGGACAAGAGCCAGAATGACAAGATGCGCATTAATTAGTCAATTACATGATTTCAGGTGTTCACTTTTAATTCGTCATTGGCAAGAAGGTAAAATTTTCTTGACATATGAAATTTACTGAGTATGCTATATGAGATTGAACGGGATATCCCGTCTCACAGTTAGAAACTAATCCTCCTACGTTAGCGTATTTTTGATGTAATAGTGAAGGCGTGGGGGAGAAAAATATGCAATGTCCTCATTGCCAGCATGACAATGCGCCCTCTGCAAAATTCTGCATAGAATGCGGTTTTCGGGTCGCTTCTGACCAGGAGATTATAAAAGCCATACCGGAGGAAAGAAAATTTGTTACCGTTCTGTTTGTTGATATTTCCCGGTTTACATCAATATCTGAACAGATGGACCCTGAACAGGTACGGGATCTCATAAATGACTGCTTCGACCATCTGCTGCATATTGTGAAAAAATATGGAGGAAAACTGGAAAAGTATGTCGGCGATGCAATCATAGCAGTATTTGGTGTTCCCCTCTCTCATGAGAATGATCCGGAAAGGGCCATTCGGGCTGGATTGGAGATGATGGAATCAATTTCAGATTTTAACTCAATTCATGAAACAGATTTAAACCTTCATATAGGTATCAACACAGGGATAGTTATTGTAGGGGGCATTGGCATAAGCGATCGACATGAAGTGATGGGTGATACCGTTAATGTAGCTTCCCGTCTGAAAGATCTTGCCAAACCCGGACAAATACTCGTGGGACCTACTACGTCCCGTTTGACGAGGGGTATCTTTGTTTTTCAGGAACTCGGGGCAATCCGTCTGAAAGGAAAGACAAAGCCTGTTTTAACTTACAGGGTACTGAGCGTACAAAGGTTCTCAGAGGACATAAAGAAACATTCAGTGAGGAAGATAGGCTCACCACTGGTAGGACGTAATATTGAATTTTCCTCTTTTATTGGGAACATCGGACGCCTTTTAGCAGGTCAGGGCAGTATCATATCTGTTATCGGTGAAGCAGGTCTTGGTAAATCACGCCTCCTGGCAGATGTAAAAAATCAGGTTACAGGATGGGACCTGCTCTGGCTGGAAGGCAGGGCCGTCTCTTTCAGCAAGTCCATCAGCTACTGGCCTTTTTTACAGATTATTAAAACCTGTGCAGGAATTACTGAGGAAGATGATGAAGGAGAATCCTGGGAAAAGCTCGAAAGAAAAGTAACGTCTCTTTTCCCCGCTCAGGTAGCAGAGATTCTCCCTTATATCGCAAGCTTACTGGCGCTGGAAGTGAGGAACGAATTATCTGAACGTGTCAAGTACCTTGACGGAGAAGCTATGGGCAGACAGATCTTTCGAGCAACCCGGAGATTTTTTAAACGACTCTCCTTGCGACATCCCTTACTTCTTGTCTTTGAAGATCTCCAATGGGCAGACCAATCTTCGGTAAACCTGTTAGAGCATCTTTTCCCTCTCGTCAGAGAAGTTCCCCTTTTGATCTGCTGTGTCAGTCGTCTCTACCATCATTCTCCAGGGACTCATTTGTTGGAGGTGTCTGCAAGAGAGTATGCTGACAGATATACTGAGATTGCTGTACTTCCCCTTTCAGCGGTCGACAGTGCAATTCTTCTGAGCAACCTCATGAAAATAAAAGACCCAACTTCACGATTGGTCAATTTGATATTGCAGAAAGCTGAGGGAAATCCCTTTTTCCTTGAGGAAGTGGTGCGGTCGCTCATCGATACCAGAGTGGTAGAGCAGAATATTTCAACAGGACGCTGGCAGGTTATCAAAGCGATTGAGCATATCACAATACCCCACACGCTGAGAGGAGTGATTGTAGCTCGTATTGACGGTCTTGCCGAAGATACCAAAGAAATATTGAAGATCGCATCTATTATAGGACGAAGTTTTTTCTATCGAGTACTTGAAGCCGTCTGTGAAAATAAAGAGCATCTGCGCACGCATCTCGAAACCTTGCAGCAATTAGAGATCATTTACGAAAAAAACCCTCTTCCGGAACTTGCATATTCGTTTAAGCATGCACTTACGCAGGAAGTAACTTATGACAGCATTCTCTTGAAACGTCGAAGAGAATTACACTACAGAGTGGGCAAATGTTTTGAAGAATTGTTTGCCGGCCGTCTTGAAGAATTTTACGGCCTTCTCGCCAATCACTTTGCTCAAGCCGAGGATTGGGAAAAGGCTCAGGACTATCTTTTCAAGGTTGCTGACCGTGCCGTTAAAGTTGCTGCTGATGCTGAGGCCCTTTCGCACTACCAGCAGGCCATGGCTGCATACGAGCGAGCTTTTGGCGACAAATGGAATCCATTTCAGCGTGCCGTACTTGAGCGTAAGATGGGTGAAGCCTTTTTCAGGCGGGGAGAACATCACAAAGCCGCCGAATATATGCAGAGGGCACTCACATACATCGGGAACCCTTACCCGATCTCACGCTGGAATGTTCGATTAGCCATTGCCCGTCAACTTGTGGAACATTTGGGTCACCTTTGGTTACCTGCGTTGTTTATCCGTCATGTGCCCGCCAAAGATGACCCGGCAGTGGAAGAACATTCACGCATTTTCGAAGTGACTGGCTGGATTAACTACTTTATCGACAGGGAGCGTCTCTTATTCGATGCGATATCGCTTTTGAATTTCTCGGAAAAAAATAACTTTTCTCTTGGAATCGTTCAGGGAAGTCTGGGAGTGGGATTGATTTTGGACCACATGCGCATGTTCCGGCTTGCAGAGAGGTATCATCAGCGTGCCGTAGCTCTCGCGGAGCAGATTAGAAATCCGATAGCAGTAGGCCTTGCCTATCTCGCCCGTGCGATACACCAGGACATGCTATCTAAATGGGAAACAGCCATTGAGGATTGTCAGAAGGCTGCAGAGGCGTTCTGGGCAGCAGGCAATCTGCGGGGATGGGGAGGTGCAAGCTCTATATGCGCTGAATTGTTTCATTTCAAAGGGGACTTTACCCGCAGCTTTGAACTATTCAAAAATATCGCCAAGGTTGGTCAGGAAGGAGCTGACAGACAGATCTGGGGATGGGGATTGTGGGGACAAGGGCTTAACCTTTTACGTTCCGGCGCCCTTGGTGCTGCTGAAGAGTGCCTTCAGAAGTCCCTGGAGATGCATATGACTGTACCTGACTACCAGGGCATGATAGACGCAAAACGTGATCTTGCCAGGTGTTATCTGTATCAGAGCAAATTGAAGCAAGCTTTTGAGGTGTTGGAAAAGGGCGAGCGTATTGTTGTCGAGCAGGGGTTAAAAGGCCCTCCTGTTACCAGACTTTTCAATGTTCTGGCCGAAACTCATCTCGCTGCCGCTGAACGGTCTGAGGGGTCTGAAAAACTTAACGCCTTTGAAAAAGCGAGACGGGCTTGCGCGAAAGCATTGAAAGAAGCCAAGATGTATCGTGCAGGTTTGCCGCATGCTTACCGCATTCAAGGCTCCTATAAATGGTGCAATGGCAAGCCGGCAGCTGCTCAAAAGTGCTGGCAACGAAGCCTTTCCATCGCGGAAAAGTTAGGGGCTCGTCATGAACTCGGTACAACATATCTGGAGATGGGCAGCCGAACAGGAGAGTCTCTTTTTTTAAAACAGGCAGAGATAATTTTTGATAAGATCGGCGCCAAACGGGAACTGCTGAAAATACAGCAGCTTCTTAAAAAAAATTGAACCGATGAATCAGGAACAATATAAACATTCATATGAAAGCTGGTAATTTGTGGTTAACATATCTTTCTGTGAATACCGATCTCTCTGATCCGGTTCATTGACAGTCTTGAGGTTTTCTGTTATGTTTTAGAAATGAGAAAGTATCTTTTGCTACCTGCCGTCTTATTCATGCTCTTATTCCCTAAAGATTCTCCCGGTTTTGATATAACAGGACTGCAACCTGCTCCACCGTATGGTGTTTTTTCTACTTTCAGTGCCGAAAGTCTCCCGCAAGGTAAAATTGCTCTCTCAGCAGATGCTGAAATCCTTTTTGAGCCGGATTTTTACAGGTTTTTATTTAAAGCAGCCTATGGCATTACTGATAACATTGAGTTTGATGTTACAATTCCTTATATTTATAAGTGGTCTGATACTGTCGATGGGTTTGAAGATATTGCTATCGGCTTAAAGCATAGATTTGTAAATGAAACCAAGTATAGTCCATCCATAGCTTATATTCTGACCGCTTCCATTCCATCAGGACGTGATGAGTTCACTACAGATGGTGTCTTTGGCGGTGGCCTTCTTGTCAGCAAAAGGGTCGGGCCTGTCAAAGGACATTTTAATGTTATGTATGAAAAGCCCGGCAAAGGCAGTCTTGATGACGAGGTAATTCTGGCAGCAGGTTTGGACTTTGCTGCTGCCCACAACATGAAGCTCCTTGCTGAATTATATTCAAAGAAGGATTTTGATTCTAACATATTTGACTCAACAGAGCTAAGGGTTGGGTACAGGGTAAAAGCCTCAGACATCTTATATACTACGGTAGGTGCTGCATTTGATATTGAGACTGAAGATCCTGAATATAGACTTTTGTTATCTGTAAGTTTCCTTTTCCCTCCTGAAAAAAAGGTTATTAAAAAATTATATGAAGAGGAATAACTAAGAAATGTTTGATATTGGGATGTCAGAGTTATTAGTGGTATTTATTGTTGCCCTCCTTGTTTTCGGCCCGAAAAGGCTTCCGGAATTAGCCAGGGCACTTGGTAAAGGTCTTGCAGAAATAAAGAGGTCTTTAAACGATGCGAAGAGACAGGTGCAGACCGAGTTCAGGGAGATAGAGAGTCAGGAGAAAGGCGGCCTTGGCAAAGGCTTTGCTGATATAAAACAATCCTTACAGGATGTAAAAAAACAAATGGATGCCGGATACAAGGATATCTTAACTTCTGCTGCCCAGTCTCCATTTCCAAAGAAAGATGAGAAAGTTTATGAAGAAGAAGAGGTTGAAGAAGAGGAAGAACCCGAAGAGGAAGAAGAGGCTGAAGAAGAGGAAATTGAAGAAGAAGAAGAGAGTGAAAAAGGATAACAAAATTATAAAGGAAGAAGAAACAGCAAAGAAAGACCCGGAAAAGGAGAAAGAGGCATAGATGGAAGAACTGAAGATGCCTTTTACCTCACATCTTGTAGACTTGAGAAAAAGAATTATTATATCCCTTGTGTTTGTTACGATAGGATTTGCTGCTGCCTTTAACTATTCTGAGGATATTTTTCGGTTTTTAACCTTTCCCCTGAGGTACAATATTTCACTCAGTATTACCTCACCTTTTGTTCAATTAATTGAAAAAAATGTAAAAAATAATCCTTCTCTTATCTTTCTTGCTCCTGCTGAGGCCTTCTGGATGCATATGAAAGTTTCTATCATAACAGGTATTGTTATATCCCTTCCCGTGATTTTTTCTCAGCTCTGGCATTTCATTTCTCCCGGTCTTTTACATAAGGAAAAAAAATATGTTATCCCCTTTGTTTTTATTACTACAACTTTCTTTATCGTCGGAGCTGCATACTGTTTTTTTTTGGTGCTTCCTTTTGCGATGGGCTTTCTTCTCACCTATAAGACAGAATCCATGGTACCGATGCTTTCCGTAGAAAAATATGTTGACTTCTGTCTTAAGTTTATTCTGGCATTTGGTGCAATATTTGAGCTTCCTATAGTGATCGTTTTTTTTACACGGATGGGTTTTGTCAGTCCAAAGACCCTGGCAAAACATAGAAAATATGCCATTTTGTTAGCCTTCATTGCTGCCGCCATCCTTACCCCGACTCCCGATGTGTTTAATCAAACCCTGATGGCTGTCCCTATAATTGTACTTTATGAGATTGGCATACTTGTTTCGAGAATTTTTGTCAGGAGAAAAACTGCTTAATGCCCACCATTAGGGGAAAAAGTCTCAAAGCAGTTGCTTATGACATTTCAGAGGGATATCTCACAGTGAACCCCATATTCTTGAAGTCTCTTGATGATGAAGCGCTTAAGGGGCTATACAATGAGGCCATAAGGGTCCAGTCAGAAATAAGGGCTGAAAAATTCCCCCATAATGATACGCAATCAATACGGTCGAGGAATATGCGGCTCCAGAGACTCCATCAAGCCCTAATCATAATCAAGAATTTTGCCAGAGAAAGGAAAATACTTATCGTCTAATGTTTGACACATCTCGAATACTGTGGTAGTTTTTAATATGGAGCACATGGAGATTTCCGAGGACACAAGACTTGCGCGGGACATCCTTCAGAGCCTTATAAAATCAAAAAAGACCCTCCGGATGTACCCTCAAAACAATCCTGTATACGTAAAAACCCTGGAAGATCTTTATGCCAGGTTCGGTGACTTTTTTCATTTTAAAGGTGATCTCACTTTTAAAATAAACCAGCATAGCATCTTTCATGACTCAGAAGAGATATATCAGAACCCTGAAAAGGATGATAACATAGCTCTTTTCTTTTTCAAGGATGGGTTACGGGAGTTAACCTTCAGGCAAGGTTTGCTTCTGGAAGAACTCGAAAGCTTCATGAAGATTATTGCTATGGATTTCGACAGAGAAGCAGTTGATGACGATGTTGTAACTCTTTTCTGGGAAGGTGACTTTCAGAACATATATTATGTCGTGGATGATACGTTTCTCCTGGATGCTGACGGAGAGGAGTATGAGGAAAGGGCAGTAACTGCAGCAAAGCAGCAGGTCTCAGATATTGATGGTCTCATGAAGGCGTATGTTGAAGAATTCAGTGAAGAGGATGTAAAGGATGTATCCGTTATTCCTTTTTCTGATAAGGACTTGCAGAACCTCATGAAGGAACTTGAACATGATTCAAGTAACAAGATAGAGAAACTGACAACAATCCTTTTTGAAATGTTCTACCATGCCGAGGAGATGAGCGCGATCCTCGAGGATACCCTGAAGTTTTTCAAGGAGACTATTACATTTTCTCTAAAAGAAGGAAATATCAATGCAGTAATACAGATAATGAAAAGAGCAAAAGAGATACTCGAGGATCCTCTGTCGACAGAAGGGATGAAAAAGCATATCAGAATGCTCCTCTTGTATCCCGGAAGCGATGAGGCATTAGGCACGCTCGGTGAAGTTCTTGACAGTAATCTCATCATACAGGATGAAATCTTTACTCTGTACATAGAATTGCTTGACAGAAAAGCCATAATGCCTCTTGTAAAAATCCTCGGAGACATTCAGACACTCCGCGGGAGGAAGAAGGTCATGGATGCCTTAGTTTTTCTCGGCAGGCAGGATATCAAGACTCTCGCCTCAGCTTTGAACGATCAGAGATGGCATGTTGTAAGGAATATAATTTCTATTCTAAGAAAAATCAGGGATAAAGGATCTGTTGAATACCTTCTGAAGGCTATGCGGACCGAAGACACAAGGGTCAAAAAAGAAGTAATCAAGGCTCTTGCTGATCTTGGGGGACAAGAGGTAATAAGGCCACTAAAAGAGCACCTTAGCGATCCGGACGCCGGGGTCAGAATTGAATCTGCCAGAGCTCTGGGAACTATTGGTTCCATCGCATCAAAAAAGATACTCCTTGAAAAGATCTCCGACAAGATGTTCAAGGAGAAGGATATCGAAGAGAAAAAAGTATTTTATGAGATCCTTTCGAAGTGGAAGGATGAAGAGGTGTTTGATTTTCTGATCGGGACATTGAAGAAAGGTTCGTTCCTCTGGTGGGATAAGAACTATGAGGAAAAGGCATGTGCAGCATTCTGTCTGGGACTCCTTGGCAACAAGGATGCACTCCCCTATCTCCAGAAATACAATGATTCCAAAAATCAACTCCTGAGAGAATTTTCTCAATCTGCTATTAGAAAGCTTGAATATGGTCAGTAAAGAAGAAGGCTTCATTAAGAAAAGTCCGGGTGAAATAGTTAATCAGCTCTCTATTCTTGTAAAGACTGCTCTCATTCACGATCCGAATAATATCGCTGTAAGGACCGCCGTCGAAAAACTGATCTCTTTAATGAATCCGATAATGGAATCAGAAAAAACTATCACCCTTGAACTATCTGGTGAGTTCTTCTATATGAATGAGACGAGGATACGTTACTCCCTTGAATTCCTCCTTAACTTTGACTTTCTTATAAAAGAATTCAGAAAAAGAGAACTCGGCAAGGTTGTGTTCACAGCCCCCTTGCAATCTGATGATATCATCATCTTCCTGAAAGCTTTTGTTACAGCCGGTTTTTCAGATTCACCACTTGATAAGATGTCAGAAATATTGGCTGCATCTGATGCTATTCAGATCGACCGCCTGAAAAAGATCATGGAAGACCGACTAAAAAAGGGGAGTGAAGGCGAAGAGATCGATGCGAGAAGACTTATCAAGAAAACGTATTTTAATGCGGTCTCTTATACAAGAGGGGTATTGGCAAAGATCAAGTCAGGACAAAGGGTTGATATGAAAAAAGCAAAGAGGCTTGTTGAGTCGATGGTGGATCAGTTACTCGAAGATGAACAATTTTTCCTCAGTTTAACTGCGATCAAGGACTTCGATGAATATACCTATCATCATATGGTAAATGTCAGCATCCTCTCCATGTCTCTCGGTCAGAGATTGGGACTGAGCAGGCAGGCATTAACGGAACTTGGCCTTGCGGCGCTCTTCCATGACATTGGCAAGGTAGAGATACCCTATGAAGTCTTGAATAAACCAACGAGTTTTACCGATGAAGAGTGGAGGATTATAAAAAAGCATCCCATATGGGGTGTTAAAGCAATTCTGGGGTTGGGACGCTTCAATAGCAGTGCTATAAGGGCTTTAATTGTCTCCTTTGAGCATCATTTGAACTGTGACTTCTCAGGATATCCTAAAGTAAAAAAGTATAGGGAGCTTGACCTTTATTCACGGATAGTGACTCTTGCAGACCAATATGACGCAATGACATCTGCACGGGTATATAAACGGATTCCCATGTCACCCGACAAATCGCTGAGTATTATGCTGGAAGGCGCCGGGTCTAATCTTGATCCTTTGCTCTTTAAATTTTTTACCAATATGGTCGGCATCTACCCTATCGGAACCATCGTCATGCTAAATACAAAAGAGGTTGGTCTTGTCTTTGAATGCAATGCGGCTTTTGCAGACAGGCCAAGGGTATTAATAATCATCGACCGTCAGGGCAAGAGTGTTCGCGGCCCTGTGGTAGACCTTTCCGAGAAGGATGAAGCAGGAAGATATATGAGAAGTATCATGAAAACTCTGGACCCGAACAAGTACAAGATAAATCTTGCAGAATACCTTCTCTGATTTCTCTGTCATTTCTTCCTCTTTTGACATTGTACCCATTCTATTCTATGAAACTGTATTATGAATACCTTTCCATCAAAACCTAAATACATTCAATTCTACCCTACCCTCCGATGCAATCTTTCCTGTACATTTTGTTTCAACAGAGGTATAAGAGTAAAGAAGGATATCCCAATCGATGATTGTGCAAGAGTCATTGCATTTCTTGCTGATAACGGAGTAAAGGAGATCGATATTCTTGGAGGAGAGCCAACACTCCATCCTCATTTTGTCCAGATAGTGAAACTCATTTATCAGAAGAATTTAAAAGCCTTTATCAGTTCAAACGGTTGTAATGTTCACCTTCTGGAGAAAATATCACAAACATATGAGAAAGATCAGATACAGATAGGTGTCTCCCTTAATCATAACTCAGTTTCCAAAGAACTTGACAAATATATCGTTACATACAAACCCTTTTTAAAGAGTATCTGTTCTAAAAAACAGACAATTCCTGAAACCCACAGAAAATATTTAGGATTTCCAGATATACAATACTATCTGCTCTTTATGGATACTGTGTGTGCTGACGACTTAAAAACAAGCCTTCCCTTCTCTGAATACTTCCAAAGGCTGACCAGCTTGAAAACTATTTACAAAAATGTGGATGGAGTATTTTGTTCAGGATTTATCCCTGATACCAGTACGTATCCTGTCCTCCAACATGTCAGATGTCCAGCAGGCACAACGAAACTCACTGTAATGCCTGACGGAACAGTCTATCCCTGTTATCTTTTTGCCAGATATGATAAGTTTATCCTTGGTAATATTCTAAATGATGATTTCAGCAGGATATGGAAAAATCCCATTTTAGACTTTTTCAGAATATTTGAGAAAAATTCCTGTATCAACAAGAAATGTGAATTATTCTCTTTCTGTCACGGAGGTTGCCCTGCCGTCAGTTTATTAATATCCGGAAGCATCAAAGCGCCTGATCCAAGATGCGTTCCCTATAGATAACGCTGCACTAATTTAGGTTTTGACAATATGTCATTGCAAGTCCGCAGGGCGCGGCATCTGACTCGAAGTGTCGATTTTGAACCCTTCGCCTTCTGTCATTCTGAGGGAGCAGAGCGACCGAAGAATCTCGCTCAGGAATAAGTCTGAGAGCAGCGAAGAATCTCAGTGAATACCTCAGAATAAACTCCGTGAAGAATCTCATTTAGATCCTTCGGGCATTGCCCTCAGGATGACTGCTTCAATCAGATTGCTTCGTCATCGCCTAAAGACATTCGCAATGACAGGAAAATGCTTTATTGCTTGATTTGTCATTGCGAGCGTAGCGTAAGCAATCTCCTGCTTGATATTGATGTCTTCGGATTCCTTGAATATGGAAAAACCAACTTCACGTAGAGTATTGTTTAGAAAAACTCAGGAAACTCCAATTTCAAAATAGTATTGACATTTCACCCTCTCCCAACCCTCCCCTCTCCTCGGCTCTCCTCGGCGAGTCCGCCTGAGTGCGGACGAGTCGCCTGCAATAGGTGGCACCCTCAAGGGGGAGGAACCACCTATAATCCCCTCTCCCCTGGAGGGAGGGCAAGGGTGAGGGGGATCATCTGTATCTTTACTATTACCCAAATCCAGCGATAACTATTGCAAGTATCGATTGCGTCTGTCATTGCGAGGTCGTTTTCGACCGTGGTAATCTCTTCAGAAAAGGCGAGATTGCGGAGCTTGTTCCGAGCAAAGCGAGGAATCTCCGAGTTTGCTTCGGCTTCGCCTCGCAACTTCACTCGCAATCTACAATCTATAGCTGGATTTGGGTATTATGAGACTGCTTAAATATTATTTTCTCGCCATAGTCGTTTTAGGATATTCCATGCCTATAGGATTATAAACAAAGATTATTAGGGTAACCTTTCGAGAAGCCTGGCAGTGAGAATACCTCTGATTGTCTTGAAGTTACGGCAAATGGAGCAGATACAGTAATGATTATTAAATCCGCTGCCTCAAAAAGGTTCCTCGACCTGAGAGTCCTTGAGATACTTGCAAAACCAAGAACATAAACATAGATTAAACATAGATTCTAAAGAAACTTCCGGAACATCTTTAAATGTAAATATTAGAGCCTTTTTTGGTAGGGAGTCTTAGAATATGCTTCCTTCTGAAAATCGAGATTTTTAAATTTGTCTCTTATTACAACATTGGAGATGATAATCACTCACCTAATCATTTGAAAATATCATCATGAGGTTCTATTTTCTTCCTCGTATTCTGCTTTTTGCAATCTGCAATCAATCTGTAAGTTCCTCTGTGGTACTATGCGTTATAGATTCCGAAGTTCTTCAGGAATATGATCCATCAGAGAACGTCGGGATCCTGCGATCCAACGGAGCGCCAGCCTATGTCCAATGGGTCAGACAAGTGTGCCATAAAGATAAGTGGCGTCACTTAATATTTGGTGCTCCTGGGATCACAGTCTTTACTTATAGATGAACATTATTGCAGAAATAGTGCCTGTTTATTTTTTGGCTTCTGATATCATTTGTTTTTTTATTTACAGGCCATATAGTTCTTATGATACTGACTATTGGAAAGCATAGACCAACATGGTCCCGTTATCGAGAAAAATCAGGTATTGGTATGCAAGTATTTGCAGAGCTAATATTTTGGATCGACCTTGGAACGTGGATCGTTATCTTAATTTTGGCTGATAGGTTGATAAGGAATTAAACCATAACAAAATATATTGAGCAGATGCCTAAAGCTGAGGCGTTTTAGAAAAATTTACCTTTTTACGAAGATTTTTATCATTTTTCATGACTGTGCATTTAAACTGTGCATTTAAAGGCACTGCTCATTATTGACTATGCACATTTCTTCTGTAAATCCTCATAAGTTCGTGTCTCTTGAGATTGCACAATTGTAGGAGGTGAAATCAACTTGAGTTTAGGAAAATAACAAAACCCAAAGAGTCCGTCATTTAAAATACCCAGTGACAGCATAGAAAACCCTGGCAAGTTTCTTATCACTCATACTACAACAACCCCTTTAGACTTACTAAAATGGCTATAAGTAAAGCTACATAGATGTCATTCCCGCTTGTCGAGAATCTTTCTGAAAATCCAGAAGGATTGCGGACAAGCCGCAATGACAGAAAGTATAAGGATGTCGCCTTACTAATAAACTCATCAGTAATTATACTATTTACTCTTGCGGATATATCCTTCTATCAAGATGTCTTCCCCTACCCGTTTTACTCTAACATCCCTTAAAAGGTGTGCTTCCTCAAGCCTTCGGAATGTCTTTCCTCCAACAGCAGGAAAAGATTTACTCCCTCCAATAATTTTCGGTGCGATGAAGAACATTACTTTATCAACAATTCCTTCTTCAAGAGCATAAGCATTCAATGAAGCCCCAGCCTCTATCAGAACTGATGTTATTTCTCTTTCTCCAAGTTTTTTCATGAGCCACGGGAGATGAACTTTATCTCCATCGTACTCGATAATTTGAATACCCTTGTCAGAGAGTGCTTTTTTCTTTTCCGCGACTACTGACTGCTGACTACTGACTACTGACTTTCTTGCTATAAGGATTGTCTGAGGCGGTAACTGAAGAACCTTTGCATCGAGAGGAATTTCGAGGTCTGGGTCAATGATAATCCTTTGTGGGCTCTTCCCTCCTCTTATCCTCGCTGTTAACTCAGGATCATCAGCCTTAACTGTTCCTATCGCCGTCAAAATAGCATCAACACTGCTCCTTAGTCGATGAACCACATGTCCTTGCCTTTTCGGACGTTATCCATTTGGACTGACCCTCAGGGGTGGCAATCTTGCCGTCGAGAGTCATAGCAATCTTCAGTATTACAAAGGGCTGTTCCTGTAGTTATGTACTTTATGTATGCTTCATTGAGTTTTTTTGCTTCTTTTTCAAGAATACCTGACCGAACTGCAATGCCTGCCTTTTGAAGCTCTAACATCCCTTTTCCTGATACCTTTGGGTTTGGATCCATCATTCCAATGACTACTTCTCTTATGCCGGCCCTGATGATAGCCCTTGTGCAGGGAGGGGTTCTTTTTTCTGTATGACAGCACGGTTCGAGGTTGACATAAAGCAAAGATCCCTTACTTTTTTCACCTGCTTTTGCTATCACGAGGGCTTCAGCATGCGGAGTGCCGGGTTTTCGATGAAAATCTTCAGAGATAATGTTGCCTCCCTTAACCATTACAGCACCTACCCGGGGATTAGGGCTCGTTTGATTGCGGGACCTTGCTGCAAGGTCGAGAGCACGCTTCATATACAACTCGTCATTCATAGCGAACTCTGTTCCAATGGTTGAAATGTTCAATTCCTGCCTTGGGAAAGATCGCGAGGGGATGCATTTCATGAATGACGTCATTCCCGAAGAAATCGCCTCTCCTTCTGTCGCTAAAGGGGCGGAATGACAGGGAAAAAACTTAAACAACTTTTAAGATCTTTGAAGATTAATAACATGAATCATAGGATACCACAATTTTTTTACTTCTCATTAACCAATTTTTCCTGTTATTCTGATATAATTTAATAATGAATCAGACATGGTTAACATTAATAGCAGTAGCAGTGGCTGCTGCATCTGTTTTCCTTATTTTGCTGCTCATTGAACTAAGGAAGACCGCTCAAGTTCTCAGGGATACTCTGAGATCATTAGAAGAATCCACCAAAACTACGCTTGATGAGTTACAACTGACGCTCAAGAGCCTCAGAGACGTATCTGACAATCTCAAAGATGTTTCAGGGAATATAAAAGATTTCTCGGGTACGGTAAGAGACGTAGGGCAGAATATCAGCCAGGTGAGTAACGTTTTGGAGAGTGTTACATCTTCTGTCCTCATAAAGGCATCAGGCCTGAGGGTTGGTGTAAAGACAGCTCTCGGAGTTTTATTGAGTAATCTTTTTAAAAATTTCTTTAAAAAAGGAGGCAGTCAATGAGAGAGGAAGGCGGTTATAGTACTGGCAGTATATTTCTTTCTTTTCTCCTTGGAGGTATTGTAGGTGCAGCCGTTGCATTGCTTTTAGCCCCGGAATCAGGTCGTGAGACAAGACACAAAATAAAAGAGTTTGCAGGGGACATGAAAGATAAGGTGCAGGGATTATGCTGAAGATGTAAAGGGAAAAGTTACCTCTACGATCGAAAAGGGTAAGGATTTCTACGAAGAGAAAAAATCATCCATAGCAAAGGCTGTTGAGGCAGGCAGGGAAGCTTACGAGAAAGAGAAAGAGAGATTGTCTAAGGAACCGAATGCATGAGGTTTCCATCGCACAGAGTTTACTTAAGATTGCAGTAGACAACTGTAAAAAAGAAGGCTATAAAGGCATAGAAATAATAAAGGTAAAGATAGGGAGGGCGTCGGGCATAATGCCCGACGCCCTTTCATTTGCGTTCGATGCAGTGAAGATCGGCACGATTGCAGAAAAGGCAACCCTGAATATAGACGCAAATACCTGTCAGCGGTTTCTGCGAAAGCTGCAAAAGCAATTTCACTGTAGAGGAAGCATATGTTCTATCCTGTCCGACATGTGGAGACCTTTCAATCCGGATTGAAACAGGTCATGAATTACATATTTATGAAATGGACGTATTTTAAGCACCATCCGTCAAGGTAAAATATTAATATGGATTGATGCCTTAAAAGATTAAAAGGAGGTCTGACTGGTGAAAGTTAAGGTTGTATCACAAATACTGGAGGCAAATGACAGGATTGCAGCAGAAAATAGAAAGTTGTTTAAAGAATCCGGTGTTTATGTTATTAACCTCATGAGTGCCCCTGGAGCTGGCAAGACATCTCTCATAGAAAAAACAATTCAGGAAATCTCCGCTAAACCTGAAAATAGGTGTGATAGAGGGTGATATTGCCGGTTCAGATGATGCGCGCAGGATTGCAAACCTGCATATCCCTGTTGTTCAGATAAACACAGGCGGTGCATGTCACCTTGACGCAAACATGATCAGCGAAGTACTGGATGATTTACCCCTGAATAATCTTGATCTCCTCATAATAGAAAATGTTGGAAATCTCGTCTGCCCTGCTGAGTTCAAGGTTGGTGAGAACATAAAAGTCATGCTCCTCAGTATTGCAGAAGGAGACGATAAACCTCTTAAGTATCCGTTAATGTTTCAGGAGTCTTCGGCATTAATCTTAAACAAGATTGACCTCCTGCCTTATACAAATGCAAGCATCGAAAAAATCAGGAAGAATTCCTTGTCCCTGAACCCTAAACTGAAAATATTTGAGGTCTCATGCAGGACGGGTGAAGGCATAGGTAAATGGGTGAAATGGTTGCAGTCGCTCATCAAGTAATCAATGAACTCCAGGGTAAAGATATTAGTCAGAGGAATTGTTCAGGGAGTTGGCTTCAGACCTTTCGTTTATAGCCTCGCTAAATCTTTGAACCTCAAGGGCTTTGTGTTGAATTCCTCCAAAGGTGTCACCATCGAGATCGAGGGTGACAATTGCGATACCTTTCTTGAAAGACTTAACCAGGAAGCTCCTCCCCTTTCTCAGATCATGGATATTGAGGTAATTCCCATGCCCTATCATGGGTATCAGGATTTTCAGATAGTTAAAAGCGAGGACGAAGGGAGTTTTACCCTCATTTCTGCAGATGTTTCCGTATGTCAAGACTGTTTCAGGGAGCTCTTCGACAGAAATGACAGACGATACCTCTATCCCTTCATCAACTGTACAAACTGCGGACCCCGATATACGATAACGAAATCCATTCCTTACGACAGGCCGAATACCACCATGTCTGTATTCAGGATGTGTCCTGACTGTGAAAAAGAATATCATACTCCTGGAAGACAGGAGATTCCATGCCCAGCCGAATGCCTGCCCGGTGTGTGGTCCACATGTTGAGTTGAAAGTTAAAAGTGAAAAGTTGAAAGTTAATGAAAAAGAAAATCCGGTAAAAGAGACGATAAGACTTCTCAGGGAAGGTTATATCGTTGCTATCAAAGGGCTTGGAGGATTTCATCTGGCCTGCGATGCTTCTAACGAAAAGGCAGTGAATACCCTGAGGTTACGAAAGAGAAAGAGCAATAAGCCTTTCGCCCTGATGGCCCCTGATCTCAATACTGTTAAGAAGTTCTGCAATGTATCCAGGGAGGAGGAGAATCTGTTGACCTCCATGAAGAGACCTATTGTGCTCCTCACAAAAAAGGAAGCTCTTCTTCCTGAGGGAGTTTCGCCAAAAAATCCCTGTATCGGCTTCATGCTTCCCTACACTCCATTGCATTATATGCTTTTCTATTACCCTTTAATTCCACCTTCACCCCCCTTTAGTAAAGGGGGGATGGGGGGATTTAAAAAGGTGGAGTTAGGGGGGATTACTACTAATTTTGATGCCCTTGTTATGACAAGCGGTAACATTGCCGAGGAGCCTCTCGTTATTCATAATGATGAGGCAGTTGCAAAGTTATCCGGTATTGCTGATGCATTCCTTCTCCATAACAGAGATATTTTTATGCGAGTCGATGACTCCGTCGTCAGAATTATGGAAGAGAAAGAAACGGAGAAACGGAGATGCGGAGATGCGGAGAAAAGTAATATCTCCGATTCACCGAGTCACCGTTTCGCGGTTCATTTTCATTCATTCGTCGTTCACGGGGATATGTACCTGACCCTATACAACTTCATGATGACGGCCCTGATGTCCTTGGATGCGGCGCTGACATTAAAAATGTTTTCACCCTCACCAAGGGAAGTTTTGCAATTCCCAGTCAGCATATCGGCGATATGGAAAACTATGAGACATTACTGTTTTTTGAAGAGAGTCTCCGGAACCTGAAAGCTGTTTACAGGGTAAAGCCTGTCGCACTTGCATATGACCTCCATCCTATGTACCTATCTACACAGTGGGCACTCAGACAGGAGGATATTCAAAAGTTTGGTATTCAACACCATTACGCTCATGTTGCATCTGTTATGGCCGAAAGGGGGATGAAAGAGAAGGTCATAGGAGTATCCTTTGACGGGACCGGTTACGGCACCGATGGAAATCTCTGGGGCGGAGAATTTTTGATTGCTGACCTTAAGGGTTTTAAAAGGGCAGGACATTTAAAATACATCCCTCTTCCAGGGGGTGAAGTTGCAGTGAAGGAACCATGGAGGATAACCGTGAGCCTTATCAGAGATGCTGCTGGAGATGAAGCAATTTCCTATCTCAAATCTCTTGGTTTCATTGATACATATGGCGACAGGAAGATTCAGGATATCCTGAAAATTATTGATAGACGGCAGTTCTCGCCTCTTTCATCCGGTGCAGGAAGGCTTTTTGACGGAATTTCGGCCCTGATGGGGGTTTGTGATAAAAACACCTTTGAGGGTGAAGCTGCAATAGCACTGGAGGCCATTGCAGTTCCCGGCATAGTGGATGATTATCCGGTTGATATACAATTAAGAGAACCCCTTGAGATTGATTTTTCACAGACTGTTTTGAAAATAATAGAAGACCTCTGTAAGGGAGCAGATAAAGGCACTATTTCAGCTAAATTCCATAACACCCTGAGTACAGTCATTATGAGGGTTGTCCAAAGGTTATCTCATGTGCATTCCATAAAGGATGTTGTTTTATGCGGAGGGGTGTTTCAGAACATGTATCTTTTGGAAAGAACGATGCGTAATCTTGCTTCAATAGACATGGCTGTGCACATCCATGAGAAAGTGCCGACAAATGATGCTGGCATATCTCTTGGACAGGCGTATATAATTAGAGAAAGGATAAAGGGAGCAGCATGAGGAACAAAAAGATTCTTACACGAATAAAAGATTTAATGAATGCCATTGGCAAACCTGTAAAGCTCATGGAAGTATGCGGGACACACACGGTAGCAATTTTTAAACAGGGCATCAGGGATGTTATTCCCAAAGAAATTAGCCTCCTCAGTGGTCCCGGCTGCCCTGTGTGCGTCACGGCAATTAAAGATGTGGATGTTGCAATAGCAATTTCGAAGATGAACGGGAACATCCTCTCTACGTTTGGTGACATGATGAGAGTTCCCGGGAGTAAACAGTCTTTCTTCCATGCACAGGCAGAAGGCGCAAACATAAGGATCGTCTACTCACCGATGGATGCATTGAAACTTGCTCTGGAAAATAGAGATAGAAAAGTTATATTCTTTGCAACAGGTTTTGAGACAACCTCACCATCTATCGCCGGAACCCTCTTTGAAGCAGAGAAGGAAAGGTGCTCATAATTTTTTCATATACTCTACGCACAAGTTAGTTCCCCCTGCCCTTAAAGCCCTGCTTGATTCCGGCGAAGTCAGGATAGATGGTCTTATTCTGCCCGGACATGTATGTACCATCACAGGATGCACGCCTTATGAATTTTTAGCATCCGACTATAAAGTACCTTCAGTAATAACAGGGTTTGAAGCAGAGGACATACTCCAGGGAATCATGATGCTCCTTGAGCAGATCTCAGGCAAAAGGCCTTCTACAGAGATTCAGTATGTGCGCGCAGTAACAAAGGAAGGAAATAAGAAGGCTGTCTCTATTTTAAATGAATACTTCGAACCATGTGATGCAAACTGGAGGGGAATTGGGGTTATCCCCCAGAGTGGCCTGAGATTGAAGAATAAATACAGCCGTTGGGATGCCACTAAACAATTCGTTATTGATGTTCCCGAGGCCAAGGAGCCAAAAGCCTGCATGTGTGGCTTGGTCCTTAGGGGCATAAAAATACCAACAGATTGCCCGCTTTTTGGAAGGACCTGCACTCCTGAAAGGCCTGTCGGAGCCTGCATGGTTAGTTCTGAAGGAAGCTGCGCAGCATATTATAAGTATGGGAGAAAGGAAAGATAAAAATGGATAGGATTCTCCTTGGCCATGGCAGTGGCGGTACCATGATGCATAAATTAATCAGGGAACACTTCGCTCCCAGATTTGAAATGAAATCTCTGAATGATTCTGCAGTGCTGGAGGGCATAAACCAGGGGAGGATCGCCTTAACAACAGACTCTTACGTTGTCTCTCCTATTTTTTTCCCCGGCGGCAACATAGGAGAACTTTCTGTTTATGGTACAGTAAATGACCTTTCGATGGTAGGGGCAAGACCCCTATATATTACAGTAGGTTTCATCCTTGAAGAGGGCTTTCCCCTTGACGATTTAAAGAAGATTCTCTCTTCCATGTCGATTGCTGCTGAAAAGTCAGATGTAAAGATTGTTGCCGGAGACACTAAGGTGGTTAACAAAGGTAAAGGTGATGGTATTTTTATTAACACATCCGGGATCGGGATAATTGAGGAAGGGCTTGACATAAACCCTTCAAGAATAAAACCCGGAGATAAGGTTATTGTCAGCGGGCCGATTGGAAACCACGGAATTTCTGTTATGGCAGAAAGAAATGGTCTTACTTTTGAACCACCTGTGTTGAGTGATACAGCTCCTCTGAACAGCCTTGTCAGGGACATGTTGAGTATTACAAATGAGATTCATGCAATGAGAGACCCTACGAGGGGAGGTCTTGCAACGACACTCAAAGAGTTCGCATCAGATTCGGGATGCTGTATCGTCATTGAAGAGAAATTAATACCGGTGCCCCCCGGAGTAAAAGGTGCTTGTGAACTTCTCGGCCTTGACCCCTTGTATGTAGCTAATGAAGGAATACTTGTCGCTATAGTAAGTCCGGGTGTTTCTGACTCTCTTATCAATGTCATGAGAAAACATAAATCTCGGCAAGGAAACCACATTAATTGGCGAGGTGCAGGAAGCACCGGCCGGAATGGTTCTTCTGAAAACATTGATAGGTGGCACCAGAATCGTGGAAATGCTTTCAGGAGACCAGTTGCCGAGAATATGCTAAAGAAAGGATATCAAGGAGTTCAAGGATTCAAGGGATTCGGGAGTATTTCAGTATGGAGCATCGATTGCAACTTGCCCCCTTGAACCCTCGAATCCTTGAACCCTTGGAGATTTAAATGTTACTTGGTGTAAATGTTGATCATGTTGCAACAATAAGACAGGCGAGAAAAGGCATAGAGCCTGACCCTGTTATGGCTGCAACTCTGGCTATACTCGGTGGTGCCGATGGGATTACAATCCACCTCAGAGAAGACAGACGCCATATTCAGGACAGGGACGTGAAGATGTTGAAAGAGTTTGTTCCTGTTGAAATAAACCTGGAAATGGCTGCAACAAAGGAAATGATAAGTATTGCATCTCAGCTAAAACCTGATCTGGTGACACTTGTCCCTGAAAAAAGACAGGAACTTACAACTGAAGGCGGACTTGATGTGAAATCACAGAGAAAAAACATCAGTGAGGCAATTAAAAAAATCCACGATAAAGGCATTCCGGTTAGTCTATTTATAAATCCTGATTTTGAAGATATTAGTTTATCAAAAAAGATAAACACAGATATGGTTGAAATACATACCGGGAATGTATGCCAATACAAAAGGCAAAAGACAACACGAAGAACTGATACGGGTTATGAATGCAGTGAGATATACACTCGATATCGGTCTTACCGTCAATGCCGGGCACGGCCTCAATTATTTTAATGTTCAGAAAATAGCCTCTTTACAGGATATCAGAGGACTTTACATAGGACACAGCATCATCTCCCGGGCAGTGCTTGTGGGAATGGAAAAAGCTGTCAGAGAGATGAAGGAATTGATAAAAGAGGTTGCGGAAAAGAGATAGCAAGAGAAGATTGACTCAACCTGTTCATAAAATATCTCTTGGTGCCTCCGGTAAGGAGACTGTATTTATTTAGAATCTCAGAAAAGCCCCGATGCCTCCGGCTTCCTTCAACTTCTTATCGTCTGTCAGAACCTCTACGAGGGCGCCCTGCCCTATCGCCTTTTCACCGGCAAGATCAACGACATAGTCAACCATCTCCATCTCACCTTTACAGTACGGACAGGCATCTACTTTCTGGACTGTCAGAGACCCGCAGGAATTACAAGAGTATCCAGATGTCTTGAAATCTTTTAAAAAGACTAACTTCATCACCCTTTGCTGCTGAAGGGCATTAAGAACATCCTCTAACCCTAACACAGCATTCTTATTCTTCATCGTTCCTGTAATAAGGGCATCTACTGTTTCCTTCTCTTTATTTTTCTCGTACTCAATAACAATGGGTTCTACCTTTGCAAGAACTTCCGGACCTTTCGCAAACATCTCTACCTTTACCGTTCCGATGACCCTATCAAGGATCGTCTTTGGTAACATACCTCTAACCCTGGAAACAGCCTCATCAGAGCCACCCAATATCAGCCGTCCAATATATTCACCGCCCAGGAAAGAATCCAGTTTTTCAACCACTTCTTTCAGATGCATGCCCACATGATAATCAATATGTCTTTCATAGTGATTCTGAGAAAGGGCAAACCACCCACCTTTTTTATGCTTTCCGGGAACATCAGCGGTATGTACTTCGCTATACTCCACAATTTCACGGAGATGAATCACAAAGATCCTTGCGGATTCTTTATCGACGATTAAAACTGCATACCTCTGATAATTAACAAGAACATCCATGAGGGGTTTTATATACGGTGTTTTATCAACGATCAGTTCGTTCTTCACGGGAATGCCAAGATGGTACTCCTTCCATAAAGAATGAGATGAAGAACTGATAATGGCAAGTCCCTTTTTAAACATTCTCTTATTGGCAAGAACGAAATTGTCTATTTTTTCGAGGTCATCCTTTACTTTCTTATATACATTCTTATCCAGAGACTCTACAGTATCCTTCAACATGTTTTTAAGATGCACAATATAATCACCCTTTTTATTAAACATGGGGTCAACATTCAGATAGAGACTAACAAAATATCCATCCTTTTTATCCATGGATGCTATCTCTTTCAGTTCTGTCCTGCTAAGCATTTCTTCCTCCTTCCACACTCCTGAATATTTCAATCAGTGATACAAAGAGCGCTAAAACCAGTGGTCCTATAACCAATCCTATTAAACCAAACAACTTTAGTCCTCCAAGAATACTGAAAAAGATGACAAGGATAGGCATCTTTGTTCTGCTACCTATAATGATTGGTTTGAGAATATTATCTATCAAGCTTATTCCAAATATTCCAACAATTGCAAGGATAATCCCTTTTGTTATCTCATTCTCTATAAAAAGATAGATGGTCATGGGTACCCATACCCCGGCTGCGCCGAGAAGCGGTACAAAGGAAGCTATAGATGTTGCCAATCCCCAGACAATAGGAGTTGAGATTCCGAGCAAGAAAAAGGCGATTCCTGCCATAGTACCCTGCGCTATGGAAACGACGATCCCGCCATATATGGTCGATATAATAATATCTCTTACAAGTTTTACCAGCCTGTCTTTCTGCTCTTCAGAGAAAGGTATATAGTTACGCACCTTCTTCAGGAATTCAGGTCCGTCCCTGAGAAAGAAAAAGATTGAAAAGGACATAAAAATAAAATCCAGGGATATTGTCAAAATATTTCCCATACCTTTCGTGATTCTGTTAACTAATTCTTTTCCGAATCCCGCAATGCTATCAGAAATGGTTTTATTAAGTTGATCTTCCGTAATATTGGATACAGATAGTACCTTATCGATTATCGTCCTGATTGTTGGATGCTGGAGCACATTATTCAACGATTCAAAACTTTCAGTTTCCATCGTGCCGGCCAGAGACTTCACTTCTGTTACAAAAAGATACGAAAGATATGAAAAGGGACCAAGAATCATAAGAAGTATGACAAAAAGGGTTACAAGGGAAGCGATAGTTTTCCATTTTAAAAATTTAACAGCAGTGATGTAGAGAGGATAAAAAATGATGGAGAGAACAATTGCCCATGCAATGGGAGACAAAAAGGGCTTTATTATCTCATAACTTAAAAACCCGAATAATAATATAAGGGCGATTAAAGCGAAAAGGTAAAACCTCGTCATTTGGGTGTTATTATATAATATCTGTCTCTGCAGAAACCACTTCAACTGAGGAGGAAAACTTGATGCAAATCAAAAGACGTCCGAATTTGAAAGCTGCCCTGGAGAATATAAGTAAACCTATGCGCCTTGGGAAAAAGATTCACCTTTTTATTCGAAACAATGCTTCCAAAATCATTGCATTTCAAAGTTGCTGCGGTCATCCGGGAGAACCCGGATGCTGACAGAAGTCTGCAAACTCACCGGACCGGTGAGCATATTTCCTGATAAGCTTTCATATATCATCTACCATCTTATAATTCAAGGTTTTGTCAAATTGGCTGTGCTTTACACAACCTTTTCTCTATGATAAAATTCTTTTATGAAAAGGTGTCTTATGGTTGTTCTTTGTCTTCTGTTCGCCAGTACCCTTTTTATCATGCTCAGGAACGATAGGGAAGATATCGGAAAAATAAAAGTAAAAAGCACCTCTTTTATCGAAGGGCTTGAGATCCTTTACAGGAAAAATGGAGACACAATCTGGAAGCTCAATGCCCGCAAGGCTGATTTTACCGAGGACGAGAATATGGTTGAATTGAGTAATCTTACCGTAACTGTTCAAAAAAATGGTTTGACCCTTTATGCTGATACAGGAAGATATGATCTCCTGTCAAAAAATTTCATTATCAACAGTGATATACAGGCTAATGCTAAAGACTACCGCATAATAACCTCTTCTATTGATTATGATGCATCTACCGGAAATGCCAGAACAGATGAGAGGATAATCGTCGAGGGCAAGAAATTCAAAGTTGAAGGCAAAGGCATGACGTTAGATTCTGAACAGAAGGTTAAGATACAGAATAATGTTAAAGCGACTTTTTATAAGTAATCTCCTCATCCTTCTCATAGTATCAACACATGTCTTTTCTGAAGAAAAGACCCAGCGGATAAAAGGTCCCCTAACCATAACATCTGAAATGCTTATTGCAGATAATAAAGCTCATACTGCGCGCTTTGAACGCTCTGTCATCGCAAGGACGACAGACATGACACTATATGCAGATAGAATGCTTGTCTTTTACGATACAGATTCCGGTGATGTAAAAACGATTGAGGCAGAGGGAAATATTAAATTGCTGAAAGGGACACGGGCGATCATTTCCCAGAAAGCTATTTATTATGCAGATGAAGAGAAGGTAACCTTTGCGGGTGAACCGCGTGCTACCGATGGTGAGAATGTTGTTACAGGATCAAAAATAACATATCTTCTCAATGAAGACAGGTACATTGTCGAAAACAGCAAGGTCTTTATCAGAAAACAGAAAGCACAGTAAATGCACACATTAGAAGCAAAAGGACTATGCAAGACATACGGCAAGCGGCATGTTGTCAGAAACCTTAGCCTGCACCTTTCCACCGGAGAGATTGTAGGCCTCCTCGGCCCTAACGGTGCAGGTAAGACAACTACCTTTTACATGATGGTAGGACTTATAAGACCTGAAAACGGAAACATATTCCTTGACGGAGAAGATATTGTTGAATTTCCGATGTACAAGAGGGCACAACGGGGAATAAGCTATCTTCCTCAGGAACCGTCTATCTTCAGAAAACTTTCTGTTGAGGACAACCTCAGGGCAGTGCTCGAGATAAAAGGTATCGGAAAAGAGGAAATTGAATCTGAGGTAGAACGCCTTCTCAGGGAATTCAATCTCCTGGAATTCTCAAAGAGGGACGGTTACAAGCTCTCCGGAGGAGAGAGAAGGAAAGCCGAGATAGCGAGAGCCATTGCAATAAAACCTTTATTCATCCTCTTCGACGAACCCTTTACCGGCATAGACCCTATCACTATCATCGAACTCAAAAAGATGTTAAATTATCTGAAAAGCAAAGGACTTGGCATACTGATAACAGACCATAATGTGAGAGATACCCTTTCTATTACCGACAGGGCATACATAATCAGCAACGGCGAGATACTTGAAGAAGGCATGCCCGATAAAATTGTGGCAGATCCGAGGGTCAAGGATGTTTTCCTCGGGGAGGAGTTTGTTCTGTAATGGCCCTTGAGCACAGACTTGAACTGAGATTATCGCAGAGACTGATCCTTACACCACAACTGCAGCAGGCAATGAAACTGCTTCAGATGCCTCAGCTTGAGCTCTCCCAGGCTCTCAGTCTGGAACTGGTAGAGAACCCCTTCCTTGAAGAATCTGTTGATGAAATCAGCATAGAAGATATGAGTCATGAGGAGAGGGAATCCATCGAGCGTGAGGATGTACAGGAAGACACAGAGGCATCTCTCGAAAAGTTAATGAGTTTCCAGGTTGATGAATATTTCGAAGAGAGAGGAAGCGATGGAAGGGATCTTGGTTATTTCAACCCTGGTACCATCACCCCTCCTCCCTATGACCAGCTCTTTACCAGGGAGCCAGACCTTTATGACCACCTCCTATGGCAACTGAGGCTCTCGCATGAATCCGAAGAAATAAGAAGAGTTGGAGAAACTATTATCGGCAACCTGGACGGAAACGGATACCTGAGAGTGTCTCTTGAAGAGATTGCAGAAGAAGCAAAAACTGATATGTTAACCGCAGAGAAAGCGCTCGCATTAATCCAGAGATTTGACCCTCCCGGGGTAGGTGCAAGAAACCTCAGGGAGTGCTTGCTCTTACAGGTTGACTTCTTGAATCTCACCGGATCTCTTGCGGAGAAGATTATTACGAACAATATGGACGAACTCGAAAAGAAGAAATACAAGCAAATCGCTCATCAGTACAAACTCCCTCTCGAAGACGTCATGGCTGCAATTAAGGTTATCGAGGGCCTTGAACCCAAACCAGGCAGAAATTTTACCAGTTCCAGCACAAACTACATTGTTCCGGATGTTTATGTAACAAAGGGTCCTGACAAGTATCATATCCTTTTAAATGATGAAGGAATCCCGCGATTAAGGATCAGCAGTTTGTACCGGAAACTTATCAGACAGAAAGACGCCTTCCCGACAGAAACAAAGCAATTTTTGGTAGAAAAGCTCCGGGCTGCTGTTGGTCTCCTGAAAAGTCTTGACCAGAGAGACAGGACAATATACAGGGTGACAGAGAGTATTCTCAGCCTCCAAAAAGACTTTTTTGATGGAGGTATAGAACAAATTAAACCCTTAACCCTAAAGGATATCGCTTCTATCCTTAACTTGCATGAAAGCACTGTCAGCAGGGTCACATCCAATAAATTCCTGTCATGCCCACATGGTATTTTCAGCTTCAGATTCTTTTTCAGCAATGCCCTTCATGGAGATGCAGGAGACGTATCATCGACATCTGTAAAGAACATGATAAAAAAGATTGTAATGGAAGAAGATTCCGTTAAACCCTTGAGTGATCAGCGGATAGTAGGTATTTTAAAAAGTAAAGGCATCGTGGTTGCCCGGAGGACTGTAGCGAAATACAGAGAAGAACTCGGGATTCCATCACAGTCACAGCGGAAAAAAATCACCTAACCGGTAAGGAGGAGTCATGAACATCATCGTAACAGGAAGGCATCTTGAAGTCACACCAGCCCTTAAAAAATATGCTGAAGAGAAGATTAAAAAATTCAACCGTTATTTATCACACATATCTGAGGCCATTATTACACTTAGTGTAGAAAAGTACAGACACAAAGTAGAGGTTTTGCTCAAAGTTAATGGCGTACTCATTCAGGCAGAAGGAATTACAGGCGAGATATACTCTTCGATTGACGAGGTAGTAGAAAAACTTGAAAGACAGGTAAAGAGATACAAGGAAAAACTTGTCTCTCACAGAAAGGGAGAAGGAAAAGCAGCCGAACCTACGCTTATGACATCCCCGGAAGAGGAAACAGGCAAGATCATAAAAAATAAAAAGTTTGAACTGAAACCAATGAGTCCTGATGAGGCTGCAATGCAGATGGAACTCCTTGACAAAGACTTTTTTGTGTTTACCAATGACAGCAGCGGAAACATAAATGTCATATATAGAAGGAAAGACGGCAATTTTGGCCTCATAGAGCCAATGGTATAAACAACTGTAGCAACTGTAGAATAAGTATGCCATTGCAACTCAATAGTAAAGCAGACAACAGGAAAAAAGAAAAACATCCCTGCAACCTCATTGTCAATGGACGAAAAAAAAACATCTTCAGTCATTACGAATTACCAACGATAGCCATAATTTCAGGACTCTCGGGTTCCGGGAAGACTGTTGCACTGAGAGCGCTTGAGGATTCCGGTTTTTTTTGTGTTGATAACCTGCCCATCACTTTGATCGACTCCTTCATTTCAATGCTATCTCATGATAAGGACATCAGGAAGATAGGAATTGGTGTCGATATCCGGGAAAAAGGTTTTCTGTCAGAAATAAACAATGTCCTCAGCAACTTAAAGAAGAATTATCATACAGAGATAATCTTCCTTGAAGCAGAGAATGATGTGCTCCTGAGAAGATATAAAGAGACCCGGAGACCCCATCCACTTGGAGGAAATGTGGAAAAAGCCATCTCTGTCGAAAAGAAAAGGCTTTCTGTTCTGAGGGAAAACGCTGACAGGATCATTGATACTTCTTCTTTTACACCCCATCAGTTAAGACAGTTCGTATCATCCCTCTATCAGACACAAAAAACCAACCATATGATGGCATTAGTGCTTATTTCTTTCGGATTTAAATATGGTACACCCCCGAATGCAGACCTTCTTTTTGACGTCAGGTTTCTGCCCAATCCTAATTTTGTTCCTGAGTTAAAACCATTGAAAGGTACAGATAAAAGAGTTGCCGGATATATCTTTAAAAAACCGGAGACAAAACAATTTATGATCAAAATGAAAGACCTTATCAATTTTCTTATCCCTCTTTATATAAGAGAAGGCAAGTCATATCTTACCATTGGTATCGGCTGCACAGGCGGCAACCACCGTTCTCCTGCTATCATCGAGAAACTGAAAACCTATCTCAATAAATACCCTGTCGATTTAACGGTTATCCATCGGGACATGAGATAAGCCCTTTCTATATCGAATAGATCCGGAGCAGCAATCCTTTACCCCGTTAGAATTTCTAAAGACTTCATCTCAGCATAAAAAGCAGTATCCTTACCATGAGCACCATCCTTGCCTTAAAACAAGCATTCTAACGGGGTTTACAAAGTCTGATTTAAGCTGTTAGTATAGTATCGCTTTTGGAGAGGTGGCCGAGCTGGTCTAAGGCAGCCGCCTGCTAAGCGGTTGTGGGGGTAAAACCTCACCCAGGGTTCGAATCCCTGCCTCTCCGCCATATCCTGCTGGCGGAGGGAAGGACAGTGTTAAAAACAGGCAACATATAGTTATAGTGAATGACGAAGGAGGACGTGATGAAGAGAAAAGTGTTAGCTGTTTTAGTAAGTCTCGCTTTAGCTTTTTCAATAGGTGCATGTAAGAAACAAGAACCCCAGAAACCAGTTCCGCAGGCTCCCATGCAGCCCGGTCCGATGCAGCCAACTCCTCAAATGCCCATGCAGCCGGCCCCCTCTATGCCCATGCAGCCAGCCCCTATGCCTATGCAACCTTCCCCTCAGTCACCAATGCAGAGACCTATGACCATGGGACAGACGAAGTTAGTTGTGCCGGACAGCGTCAAGGGCAAATGGAGCGCTGTAAAACTTGTTGTTCAGGATAAGGTAACAAAGGAGTCCAAGGAGTATACTGTAAATTTGAATAGTGATCTCAAGATTCCAAATTCCAATCTGAAGATTCATGTTGGTGAGTTTCTCCCGGACTTTAAGATGAGCGGAACTAATTTAACCTCAGCTTCTAATGAACCCAAAAACCCTGCAGTTGCCGTCAGGGTGTTGGAAGGTGAAAAACAAATTTTCCCTGCACAGGGAAGAAAATGGGGATGGTTGTTTTCCAAAATGCCGGCCGTACACCCTCTCAATCATCCGAAATACGTTATCATTCTGAAAGAAGGGATTCCCAAGAAGGCATAGGAATTATAGCTAACGGCAGGAAAGTGACATTTCCCTTTCAGGGCTTTACGGAGCTTTGATAAATAAAATTTTGAAATATTTCAAAAATTATTCGGCAGGAATGCGAGGTTCTGAGTCTGTCATTCTGGCTTGTCCAGAATCCTTCTTGTCTGCTGTTGTGAAGGGAGCCTTCGTTTATTTCCATATAATGTTATTTTGCTCAGTGCATAAATACATCCAGAGGTAAAGTACTCCCGTAAAGAGCAAGGCAATAAAGAGTATTAGAAAAAAAGTTTTGGGTTTTCTGATAAGCAGATAAATGAGTATCAATAAGAGAGCTATGGAAATAAAAAGGTGTTCTCTATAAAATTTGACAAAAATATCAATCATCATAGAGAAAATCATGGTAATTTCTATCTCCTTTTGCAGACAAGTATACACAGCTCTTGCAACATAAGACAAGGAAATTTTCTTTATATTTTAGTAGATTATACTGTTAGCCCTAAATCGTTCATCTAATTTAGGAAGATTATACAATGAATTCAGAAGAAGAAAAGACAAAAGAAGAAAAAAAAGAAGAGGAAGAAAAAGACATAAAAGAAGAAGCAGTCAAACCCCCTCCAAAAAGCCCCCTTGACAGTTTCATTAAGCTAAGTGTGGCAACCGGCATCCTTTTAGTTTCCCTTTCAATATCATATTATTTTGTATTTTTTCTGCCTTCAAGAGAAAAGACGAGGACTGCAAATCTGGAAAAATGTTTGGCAGCAGTTAATTCTGATTATGAAAAAGCATGGAATCATAACTGTGCACAATTATCGCGTGATGATAATTGTACATTGCCTCTCCCTGTTGCAGAGTCATTAGACAATTACTACAGAGAGCAAAGAGAAGACTGCCTTAGAAAATACCCAGGTAAAAAATAATTAATCTAAAGGGTATAATAACCTTAAAGCAGGTGCGCCCATAGCTCAGCTGGATAGAGCGTCGGACTACGAATCCGCAGGTCGGGGGTTCAAATCCTCCTCTATATGCTTACCAATGCTAAATCTACGCATTATCTACTTTCTCCTATAGGTAACTTTAGATTATCTGTTTAAAATTTTACCTTGCAAATTTGCATTTGAAATGCAAATCTGCACGCGACTCCCGGGCCTATGGGAGGGGCTATATTTGAAACAGCAGCGATCTCCGAGATTTTTAAAACACTCATGCACCGTGGTATTGATCCCCAGATATACTTCTGGAGAACATCGGCTGGTACTGAGATAGACATCGTCGTCGAGTTCGGCCACAGACTTATCCCCATAGAGGTCAAACTTTCATCAACGCCCCGACCGGCGATGGCTTTAAACATCAAGACATTTCAGAAAGACTTCGGGGAAAAAGCTAGCGCCAGGATATGTACTCCACACAGGAGATGTTCGACTTCCCCTCGGCCCCGGCATTACAGCATTGCCATTCAGGGAGTTGTGATTTTATGAAAGTCGATTCCCTGAAAACCGACGTTATTGCATTGTAGAAAACAAAAAAACCTTACACACTTTACGATGGTGGATGTCAGGTTATGTTTTGATAACGGAGAATAAATTTCTCACAGAAGTAAATGCTATCTATCACCCTGATTACCATGTGGAGTACAAGAGGTAATTGCAACAAAGGTACAAATGCGAATCTTGCTCTTACTGCAAAAATAAAGACCCCATTTGAATGCCTCGGTATCTGTTGACCGCCTGGGTATGTCCCTGGTTTTTAATTGCCGGAGAAGTCATAATCAGTATCTGATAATCAAGTCTGCCCCCCGCCGCCTTCTTCTTCCTGTTTCTCTTCCTCAATAATCACGAGCGTCAGGCCGCAATCGGAGCACTCATTGTCACCGGCGCCCACGGGGGAACCACAGGCCGGGCACTTACCCTGGCTGAGAAGTTCGTTGGAAGCCCGGAGCTCCGGATGGATTTCCATGTAGTATTCCGCAACGCGTTCCTGTGCCCTTTCAAGGTCCTCTGTAGATACGATCAACCGGCATTTATTGCTGCAACAGCCTTTCTTACAGCCTGCATCGGAAATGACCGTGCAAGGAATACCGGCATCGATGAGAACGTCGTACAGTTTACCTAACCACTTCAGGTCGCCCTCCCTGACCACGGCTGTGTTTTCAATGGCCTTCGCCATCAGCCGCTTCTTTTCCTCCTGTGCCTGTCTATGCTCCTCGTGGAGAAGGAGCACCGCGCCGCAATCAGCGCATTTCTCGATATGCGGCAGATACTCAATTTCGCAATCAGGACATATCTTATTTCCGTTCATAGTTCGGGACAGGGAAAGTTAAATTTATTTTCCGGCTCATTCTACTATATTAGCAAAGCTTGGGACAAATTAGAGGCAAGAGTACGTACAGGCAACCAGGAGCTAACTGCCGGGTACGGTAATCCGGGGTTCGTATTAGTACGCTTGACCGATATGATTTTTCATATCCCTATCTCAGGGTATCGAAAGAGATGAGTTGAACAATTAAGATACACTTCATCAGGGGAATAGTATTGAACGTGGTGAATAAAAGGGGACAGTCCCAATACTGTTCGGCATGTAAATTGTTTGCAAAATCAGACAGGCTACAAGCACAGCAAAACAAGTAAAAGGCAGTTAATGCGGTTGTTATTTTATAGGAAGACACCGACCGGCAATACCTTAAAGACATTAATATTTGCAAAAGGGCAAAGCAGTAGCTATAGCGAAAGAGAGAAAAAAAGACTCCCCTAAACGCTCAGATATTTTTCTTTTTATTGTCAGCCTGTTTGAGTTTTTCTATGTGATCAAAAAGTTCTTCATCATCAGCCCATCCCATGAAGTGGTAACACAGCATTTCAAATGTTCGTTTGGTTGGCTTGCGACCAGTCCAGAGCGTTATTAACATGCTGGCTATAAGGGCGCAATAGACCTGTATTGAAACTCCATTTTCTGATAGAGACAGCAGGTGGCTACATCCAAGAATACATTTGAACCAGCGAAAAAATAATTCTATCTGCCATCGGTAACGATAAATAAGCGCTATGGTCTCAGCAGATAAATCCATACGGTCTGTCACCAGAAGCATGGTATAGTCTGAATCAGTAGTGCGAAATGTCTTCTTAGAAGAAACCCTTGATCTACGGGGTCTGTCAGATAAACCCCTATGGTATATCTCTATAACCCTGACATTGCTGGATAAATCATCCTGACATTGTGGACTGCCTAAACGAACAATCATATCCCTCTGCACACCTGCTAATCGGTCAGATTCTGTAATAGGTCTTTCCTCTATGGTTTGCCATACAGCATTATCTCTGAGACGGGCAACAAAGGAGCTTTTCGCTTTGCGAATATCCTCAAAAAGACTATATTGACCATACCCGGCATCTAATACATAGAGCTTACCGCTACTGAGGGATTTTCTGAGATTGTCTTTTTCATTAGCGTTTGCATCTGTTACCTCGGCCCTGACAGGAATACCCTTTATGATATCGAATTCAAGATGAAGCTTTGCAGCCCTGTGCTCATCATCAAGCCATAAGGCCCAGAGCATCTTTGGTAAGGCAGAAATAAGAGTGCCATCCACAGCGACCAGCATCTGTTCGATGTCCTTAAGCTTGGAGTCCGTTTCTAACGGGATTGCTTGCTCAGCCAGTTGTTGTATTATAGGTGCAATAAGCTGTGAGTCAAAAACACTGCTGGCTTCAGATAATGAGCCAAGACTTGTTCTTTTTACTCCAAGAACCTTTTGTACCTTCTTTAGTTCAGAAACCTGTTGAATAGACCGAAGACCTGTAACAATGGGATTGAAGAAATAAAACAAAAACAGAGCAATATATTGGTCGAAGTAGAGTTTTCTATTGTGGTGGTCTTTTTCTAAATGCAGACGTTGCAGTATGGAAGATAAAACCTTGAAATATTTGAACCCCCGAAGTGCGCTTTCAGGAATTGGGTCTCTCTTACTGTTTCCTTTACCTCTATGAGTTGAACCATCAGGCATGGTTCAATTATTGCATAAAAGGTATGAAAAAGTCTAGAATTATTTATTCTTTTAAAATCAACATGTTATATCATTGCATTGGAATGTTATATTGATATTGCCACTAAGCATATTTTATGCCGAAC
>CAWCKM010000002.1:0-22092 GCA_963796125.1 Nitrospirota bacterium | reverse complement strand
AACTGGCTACCCCGATAACCCTTAGCCCTTCTTTTGCCATGGTGTCAATGTGCTCAGCCAGGCTCTGCATTTGGTTATCATCGAGATGACATACATCGGCTATAGCCTCGGGAGAGCCTTTTGCTGCAATGATATAGCTGTCATTCACAGGCGATTTCCAGACGCGAGACATGGCAAGCAGTTTAGGAGAGAGTGGATACTCCTCTACCAAAGTCCAATCATCATGAAGATGTTCAGTATTGGTAAGAGTTCTTTTACCAAGCTCCCTTAAGGCCTTCTCCATGGGATCGAATGGGTCTTTCTGGCTTGCGAGTATGCTGAATTCCACTATTTCGTGTAGATTGTCAGGGAGTGTTTCTTTGCGATTAGTGAGATCAAAAAATTCTCCTCTGGAAAAGATCTTTCTCACAGACATCTGATTTAAGGTAAGAGTCCCGGTCTTATCTACACACAGGACGGAGGCTGAACCGAGAGTTTCTACTGCCGGTACCCTTCTGGTCAATACACGCTTCTGTGAAATCCTCCATGCCCCGAGTGCAAGAAAGATGGTGAGAACCACAGGGAACTCTTCCGGAAGCACCGCCATGGCAAGGGTTATTCCGGCAAGGAATCCGTTTAGCCAATTGCCCTTTGTAAGCGCATACGCAAATACGACGAGAGCGCATAGTGACAGCCCGATAAAAGCGAGTCTACGTACAAGTTTTCTGATCTCTTTCTGCAGCAGGGTTTCTTCAGGTTCAATCATCTTAAGGGCAGTGCCTATCTTCCCAATCTCTGTATTGATTCCGATTGCCTGCACTTGAGCAATTCCGAAGCCCTGAACGACTAAAGTACCCGAGAAGACAAAAGGAAGGTCATCACCTCCCGGACGGGACATTTGCATTATGTCTTTGGAAGATGATTTACGTACTGGAACCGATTCGCCAGTGAGCAGAGACTCGTCTACAGAAAGGTTTACACAAGAAAGGACAACAGCATCAGCCGGTACACGATCCCCCTCTGAAAGTACCATAATATCGCCTCTTACCACTTCACGCCCTGGTATCCTTTTCTGCGCACCATTTCTTATGACTAACGCTCGGGGACTTGCCAGATCGCGTAACGCCTCAAGTGCCCGTTCTGTCTTGCGCTCCTGATAGAGTGTAATGCCCATGACAAAAAATACGAAACCGAGCAACATAAACGCTTCCCGGACATCTCCGAGGAGAAGGTAAATGGCTCCTCCGGCGATAAGAAGGATGAACATGGGCTCTTTGACAACATCAAGAGCAATAGCAAAAATGCTCCGTTTCTTACTGGAGGGAAGTTCGTTGTATCCTTCTTTCTTCAGCCTCGCTGAGGCTTCTGCCTCAAAAAGCCCGGGAAATCTGTTTATATCGAAATCAGTTTTAAACAAGTTCTTTTCCCTTTTTCAGTCAAACAATTCTGAAAAAAACGACTTGCGTTTATGCCCTTTATGACCATATCCACCATGCTCAGCTTCGTGATGCTTGTCTTTATAATGTCTGCTGTCTTCAATGTTCTCTCCCCTCCCTGGGTATGTTTCCGCAGGCATTGTTTGTGACCGCTCGATTATTTTATCAAGCTCTCCTCGGTCCAGCCATACACCCCTGCACTGTGGGCAATAATCAATCTCGATTCCCTGCCTTTCGGACATCACCAAATCAACATTACATACGGGGCATTTCATATAAAAACCTCCTATAAAAAAGAAATTTAAATAAGAACTTTTTGATATATCTCGGCCTCAATGAAAAGCCAGCATACAGCAAAAATTATGAGATTAGCAAAAGAGGAAGGGAGGAGAAAGTCCAGAATATTTTTGGAAAAATATGCCTTCTACTCTTTTATGATCATGTAGAAGTGCTACACCTTTCAAAAGGTGTCCGGTGATCGTTTGGGAATTAGAGTTGCAGACAACCTGCGGATAGGATGTGGATGTCTTTCCTTTAGGAGAGATGCTCTTGTTTGCCTTTAAATCTCGATGAGAGAACCCAAGGGTTACATGATCGAGTGTGTGCTGCAGTTGGGTAAAAAGTAGTTCATGTATGAGCACTGAGAAGATTGTCTCGTTGTGCTCTTGTCCATGAATATAACTTCTCGTTTCAGCGCTGCCTTCGAGATGTATGTCAGCAAGAGGGGAAAGGCATAAAACACAGCAAATAGTGACAAGAATAAAGAGGTTTCTGTATTTTATTGATGCTGAAATTTTCATATTTGTATGATACCCAAAATATTCCTTGTAATACAATGTATGTGTGCATGTGATTATCCAAATGATTTATATCTATTGCATGAGGTAATCAACCAGGCAAGCAAATTTTGAGCATTGAGTTGCATGATAGCAGAAATTTCCTATGATCTCATCTTTTTTATAGATTATATCAAGTGGTTCAGTAAAATGAAGGCATCTAAGGCAAATTACTGTCGCTAAAAAAAACGTTTAGCATGCCAATTTCTGAAACTCCTGCAGTTCTGATACGAGGTCCCCAAGTCTGTAAGCCGCTGGTAACAAAGAAATGTGTATGATTTTTTTTCATATACCCCCAGCTCAGTTCATAGAGGTTACGAACAATAAAATTGATTGGAAATAACTGTCCGTTATGTGTATGGCCTGAAAGTTGGATATCAACAATACTTTTGCTGACTCGGTCGATATCTATGGGGCGATGATCAAGTAAAATCACAGGTAAACTGTCTTGTATATGAATCAAAAGTTCATCAAGTGATTTTCGTTGTAAGCCATGTCCATCATTTCTTCCGACAAGATAAAATGCCCGGTCTATTAATTGAACTTTATCCTCCAAAAGTGTTATGTCGGAATTAATAAAAAAGTCTCTTTTGCCTCCCCCGTGCATTTCATGATTTCCCGGCACAGCAAATACTCCATATTTTGTCTTAATCTGCCGAAACAGTTCTTCAAACCTATCTGTCTCTTCACCATGGCGGTCACCTTCAAGCACGTCCCCGCAAATCAAAAGAACATCTGGATTTGAGTGAATTTATTTTTGTTACAACTTCCTGCAGAATCTGTGTATTGGTCGCTTCTCTGAGATGGAAATCCGCTGCAAAAGCAATTCTCAATCGAGTTATTTCCGATGTTTTTCTGGGAACTTCAATAGCATATTGGCTGACCCTAATATAATTATTATTCATTGACCCGATAATGATAATAATGAGCGGAACAACAAATAAAATGCAGAGACGGCTGATACGGAAATTTTGGCTATTCATTGTTTCTGGAGCAAGGATTTTTATCTTTCTGCTTATCCAAATAACAATGTCCGATAGTAATACCAGCAGAAAAAGGTACAACAAAAAAGGCAATGAATAGTAGCCTGGAACCAGAAGATATTTTACCCATGAACTACCCAATGTTGATGAATGAGAAAGGAACTCTGTAAGGGGAAAATAAAGGACTGTGATTATAAATAGAACTGTAAATATGTTTTTGTACTTTGTGTTTACAAATAGTTTTCTGATTCGCAAACAGACATAAAAATTAAGCGGCAAATAGATGATCAGTCCTTTTAACAAAAACATATATTTATGTGTCCGACTACAAAAATAATAATTAGCATTCTAATTTAATTATACCTCTTTCAGATCCGTGATAATTGATACTCCATTGATCAAAGGATACTGAATCTACTTATGACAGCTAACTTAAGGGAAGGAATGAATGTCCTGGATGTTGGATGTGGAATGGGATTTTTTTCTTTACCAATTGCGAGGCTGGTTGGTGAAACAGGCCGAGTTGTATGTGTTGATTTACAAGCAAGAATGATTAAAGGCCTTCTCAGGCGATCTAAAAAAGCCGGGTTGTTAGATAGAATCGATGCGCGCATATGTCAGAAGAATTCTCTCATGTTACATGATATCGCAGGAAAGATCGATTTCGCTCTGGCCTTTGCGGTAGTCCATGAGGCGCCTGATAAAGAACGGTTGTTGTCGGAAATAGGTCACGCAATGAAAGAGGTAGGTAAGCTCTTGATTGCCGAACCAAAAATGCATGTGTCAAAGGCTGCTTTTGACAAAACCATATCCATCGCCCGAAGCGTGGGTTTTGAAGTAATCAATGACCTGGCAATACGACGAAGTTATGCTGTGTTGTTGGGAAAGAAGAGGATAGATAAATAGTGAGTGGGGTCATGCACGTCATGCCCGACGGTCTTAATCGGGCATCCAGCGGATTTCTGGATTCCCCGGTCAAGAGACTGTGTCGCAATTACTTGAAATGTGAATTTGTCCATCTCTGAACCAAGCCGAAGAATCTCACGAATATCAACGCGTTATAAGACTGAGATTCTTCGGCTTGGGCCTCAGAATGACAATTCGACACAGCTCCAAGCCGGGGAATGACAAGAATGCGGTCTCATTCATGAATTTCTTAGTAAATGTTTGAACAATGTCTGAATCATTCGTTCAAAACAGAATTTTAAAAAAACCCTCCCCGAAGGGAGGGCAGAGGGTTAGCAGAGCTCTTTATTGGGGCTTTAAAGAGCAACCTGCAGGGTTAGCTGGATTCTCTTATCATTACTCTTGCCGGGTTCTTTGTAATCCACAGTGTCATAGTCGAGAAGGACCATATTCTTGTGCGGTTTATCAAGGTAATATGCAACACCCGCAATATACCTTGTACTTACGTCATCATCATCGTCATCATTCGTGTCCTGGTCAAAACGGTCGTATCTTCCGATTATGCTGAATCTGTTAAGGGGGCCTTTAAACATATTATAGAGTTTCAATTCGGCAAAGAAAGAATAGCCATCTTTCTCATTCTCATTAGCACCTTTCTGGTTGCCCTTGCCCCATAATACTGCCCTGTCAGGACAACATACTCATGCTCAAAGCTCACGAATCCATGATTCACTGTCCAGTCAGGATTGGTGTCTCTTATTACCTTTTCCGGTGATTCCGAAGTAGGAGAACTGAAGACCGGGAACAATGTCAGGCAAGGTCTGATAGTCAATCTTCCCTCCAGCGCCTTGTTCTGATTTTTTTCGGAGGCATGGTATCCACCACCATTGTAGATTCCTGCAGACATGCTTCCATAGCGGCCTGCATAGGCGTTATTGACCTTCTCCTGGTATTCTTTTGGCATTTCACCACCGAATAAACTGGTGAAGGTTAGCCCGATGTCTGCCGAATTAAATAATCCGTTCCTCTCCATGAACATCGTATCCTGGCAGCGGTACCAGTTCACATGCTCTTCAAAATCAAGCCATGGCATATGGACAACACCTACTTCAAAGTAAGGTTTCGTAAAGAATGCGAAATCAGGAAGGTTGAACTTTCCATAGGCATATTTAATCCTTACAGCGATAGATCCGTCAAGATTATTTGGCTTCATCTCCGGATCATCCTCCGGATCTTTCACGGTTGTTACATCAAAAGTCATGTGCGCAGCGAACCATGGGAGAAACTCCTTTGTTACCCTGAAATAACCCCTTTTGATGGCAAACTGACTGTATCCTTCGCCATCTATCAGTGTCACCTGTCTCACCATTCTGATAGGAGAGATACCATAAGAGTCCGAATTTGAACCCTTTGAGGGCCTTGGCAATACTACCAAGATCTTTTGTATCTTCTGGCATAGTCTCAGTAACTTTCTTTTCAATTTTTTGTTCTACTTTTTGTTCAACCTCTTTTTCTTTTCCCGCTGTTTCCTTTTCCATCTCCTGCATTACTGTGATGGCCTCTTCTGGTGTAAGAATACCCTTTTCTACCAGCTTTTTGAGAATCGGGTCTTTGATCTCTGCAGCTACTGCCGTTACTGCCAAGATCAGCACTGCACATAAACATAAGACAAAAACAGACAACCTACTTTTCATACACATACCTCCTTTTTATGAAAAATAAGAGCTACAAACTGAGAACTGGAAAAAGAATTCATTTCTTATTTCTCGTTCTCAGTTATTTTGCTGATCGATTGTTACAGGAATATTAAGGAGAGATGAATTTTAGGTTAAGGAAGGAATGATTATTTTTACTGTTGTCCCTCTGTTAGGTATACTTTCAATCTCCATCTCCCAACCATGAGCCTTTACAAGGTGCTTGACGATTGCAAGACCAAGGCCCGTCCCCCCAAGCTCCCTCGATCGGGCTTTATCTACCCGATAAAATCTTTCGCCGAGACGGGAGAGATGCTTTTTGGGAATTCCTATACCAGTATCCTCAACGGAGATTTCTATGAAATCTCGCGGAATGATGAGTTATCGGATTCCGGACTCTCTTTGCTAAGGGGTCAGCGTTATTCTGCATTCCGAACTCCGCACTTTCGAACTCTTATTGTCACTCCTCCTTTTTCTGTAAACTTGATCCCGTTGTCCACAAGATTGAGGAGTATCTGAATCAATCGATTCCTGTCTGCCTTGACCTCCTGATAACCAGGAAATATTTCTTTTTTAAGATAGAGCCCTTTTGTCTGGGCCTTCTCTCTCAGGGTTTCAAAGACCGTGTCTATCACATTATCAAGATTCAACCGTCTCCTTTTCTATCTTTATATCTCCGAGCTCTATCCGCGAGAGAGTAAGTAGATCGCTCACAAGAGAATTCAAGCGTTCACTGTGGTTTTTAATCGTCTCCAGAAACTTATAAGCATTTTCCTTGTCTTCAAGAGCTCCTTCAAGAAGGGTTTCGGCAAAACCCTTTATTGCAGTAATTGGAGTCTTTATCTCATGTGAGACGTTAGCAACAAAATCTTTTCTCATATCCTCAAGCTGCCTGAGTCTTGTGATATCATGGAATGCCAAAACTGCTCCGGATAACTCCCCTTTTACTGGAATAAGGTGCTGCAGTGACCATCAGAAAAAGTTCTTTTGGGATATGCTACCTCAATCTCACGTGATATGGTCTCCTTCGTTTCAACCACCTTATCAATGAGATCAACCAATTCTGCCTTCCTCAGGGTCTCCATTACGGTCTTGCCCTCAATACCTGACTCAATACCAAAGAGGTTCTTTACAGCCGAATTGCTTAAAAGTATTCTGCCCTTCTGATCCGTCAGCATTAACCCATCAGACATATTCATGAGAATCGCCTCGATCATGTATTTCTCTTCCTCAGCTCTGTTCGAGCCTTCTTTGAAGTTCCTGTGACATAGTTGCCCACATTTCTGGTTAGTTCCGCAAGCTCATCCTTCCCTTTCGGTAAAAGCCTTTTCCTGAAATTCCCCGAGGCAACTGCTTGTGAAAAAGCTGTAATCTCCTCAATCGTCTTTGACGATTCTTCCAGTCTGAAAAAGACCTATGAGAAAGACTATCAGTAGTGAGGCAAACGATGCTGTGAGGATTTGAATCTTTATCTTTCGGACTGCTACATCAATATCATGAAGAGGCACAGACATCCTGAGGAATCTTTTTTCTGAGTCCTTCGTGACTGAAATTGCGAGATAGAAAAGATCCTTTTGCAATGTTTTACTGAACCTGATAGAACTGCCGATACCGCTTGCTTCAGCCTCTATTAGTTCCGGTCTGTTTGAATGATTTTCCATAAGAGAGGAAGGTTCATCAGAGTCTCCCAAAACACGTCCGGAGCTATCGATGATTGTTATTCTCGCTCCTGTCTTTTCCTTATATCTCTTGCAGAAATCATCAAGATTATCTCCAAAAGACAAAGGGACGTCTTCAGCAATCAAACGGCTTTGTATAGTCAGATTCTTCCTGCAGTTTTGAGAGGTAATTATTTCTGATTGTGCTTGAGAGATATTCACCAAGGACAACAATCAAGACAGAAGCTAAAATAAAATATAAGAAGAAGACTCTTTTGAGGAGAACCCGTTTCATTACTTCCCTGTCAAAGAAATATCCGATACCACGCAGTGTCTTGATATATCTGGGATGAGCAGGGTCTTCTTCAATTTGTGCCCTTAACCTTCTGATATGCACATCAACCGTCCTTGGTTCAACAAATGCCTCATCACTCCAGACTGCATCAAGGAGTTGCTCTCGATTAAAGACTTTCCCTTTTCTTTCCGCGAGGAACAGGAGGAGCTTAAACTCCGTTGCACTCAGTTTGACAGGTTTTCCTTTTATGGTCAGTGTATATCTCTCCCTGTCTATCACAAGTTCCCCAACCTTCAGTATCTTTTCAGGTGCAGGTTTTTCCATTGATCTTCTGAGGACTGCCTTGACCCTTGCCACAAGTTCTCTCGGACTGAAAGGTTTTGTAATGTAATCATCCGCTCCCATTTCCAAACCAAGTATCTTATCCACCTCTTCCCCCTTTGCAGTCAGCATGATGATAGGAAGGGCTTCTGTCTTCGGATCATTTCTTAACATCCTGCAGAGTTCCAATGCCCTGAATTCCGGGAAGCATGAGATCGAGGACAACAAGGTCATATCTTCCCTTTTTAATCTTTGAAAGGGCAGTCTCCCCGTCCAGGGCTGAGTCTACACTGAAGCCTTCTTTTTTGAGATTGTATGATATGAGTTCAACGAGGTCAGCCTCATCATCAACCACAAGGATATGTTTTGGGGTGTCCATGTGTAAAAATAGTATAGCAGCTACTGACGGATTCTCTGTAATTTACGATTGCAAAAGATCTTTTATTATCTTCCAGGATACGCCTGTTTGTATCCTCACCTTTCCTATTTTCTCGGGAAGAATAAACTTCAACTGCCCTGCAACTGCCTTTTTGTCAAGTTCCATAGATGAGAGGATATGCTCAACATCTATATCTTGAGGCTTCTCAGAAGGAAGACTATATGAGTCAATAAGGGCCTTTATCCTGGATACCTGCTTATTATTGATGAGAGCGAGCATGCTGGCAAGCTTCGCCTCGAGGTACATGCCGATGGCAACTGCCTCTCCATGGAGGTATTTTCTGTACCCTGTAACAGTTTCAATTGCATGACCGATAGTGTGCCCGAAATTCAAAATTGACCGTAACCCTGCCTCTCTTTCGTCTTTCGATACAACCTCTGCCTTTATCTCACATGAACGTTTGATGACATACATCAATACATCTCTATCGAGGTTGAGAATTCTCGTCCTATTTTTTTCAAGAAAATCAAACAACTCCTCGTCCCATATCACCCCATATTTAATAACCTCAGCAACTCCTGCAAGAAACTCTCTTTTCTGCAGGGTCTTTAGTGTTTCTACATCAATCCAGACAAGCCTCGGCTGCCAGAAAGTCCCTATCATATTCTTACCGAGTTTATGGTTCACCCCTGTTTTGCCCCCGACAGAACTGTCCACCTGGGCAAGTAATGTTGTCGGTACCTGAATATATGAAATCCCTCTCATGTATGTTGATGCAGCAAATCCTGTCATGTCTCCAATCACTCCGCCCCCAAGAGCTACGAGAGATGATGACCTGTCAAGCTTTGCCTTGAGGAGCTCATTATAGATATATTCAACCCGGAGGAGATCTTTATATTCTTCCCCATCTGGTATTATCACCGTTAAAACATCAAACCCGGCCTTCTTCAGGGAGTTTGACACAACATCACCATACAAAGGATGCACCGTGGTATTACTCACGATAGCGACCTTCGGGCTAAAATCAAAAGGTTTAAGAGAAGTACCGATGCTTCTGAGCATATTACTTCCTATGGCAATGTCATAACTTCTCTCTCCAAGATCGACTCTTACTTTTTCCATTTTACTTTTCATTATAATTTTAGGATTCGAGGGCTCAAGTTTTTTCCTGATCACTTAACCTCTTGACTCCTTGAATCCTTTATTTTATCTATTATTTCTTCTGCAATCTGCAAAGGTGTCTTATCCTCTGTATCTATCAGGATATCTGCCTTCTCATAAAAAGGTTTTCTGAAATTCAAAAGTTCCTTTATTTTCTCAAAAGGGTCTTCCACTTTCAGCAGAGGCCTGTTGCTGTTATGCGATGTCCTTTTGAGGATTGTCTGCGGCGATGCCATAAGGCAGATAATAATCCCCTGTTTTCTCAGGGCATCCATATTTTTCTGCTTCAATACTGCACCACCACCTGTGGAGATAATAACATCTTTCCGCTCTGATAATTTCTGAATCATCTCTGTTTCTATTTCCCTGAACCTTGGTTCACCAAACTGCCTGAATATCTCATTGATAGTCATCTGCTGGGATTTTTCTATCTCTGTATCAACATCAATAAGCTCCATGTTGAGAAGCATTGCGAGCCTTCTGCCTACCGCGGTCTTGCCTGTTCCCATAAAGCCGGTGAGAATTATATTCTTCATGACAGGAATATTGTATTAGTTACTCCAACCAAGGTCAATCTGTTATATTTAACTATGCCAAAGGTTTTAGTTGGAATGAGTGGAGGGGTTGACTCTTCTGTCGCAGCTTATCTCCTCAAAGAGCTGGGATATGTAGTAGAAGGTCTCAGCCTTATCCTCTGGGAAGAGAGGAAAAAGACTGATTTTAAGACCTGTTGTTCCCTTCAGGCTGTTGAGGAAGCATCAGAAATCGCACATCATATCGGGATCACGCACACTGTATCTGATGTGCGTGATGATTTCATTGAGAAAGTGATTGAGCCCTTCGTGAATGCCTATACAACAGGCTTAACTCCCAACCCCTGCATATTATGCAATAAATTTATCAAATTCCCTTTCCTCATGAAAGAGGCTGAAAAACGTGGTGCCGAGTATATAGCTACCGGCCATTATGCACGAGTTGAACCAGCGCAGATCTCGGAACTTAGAGCACAGAGCAAAGATAACTTGTCGCTCATAACTTGTGACTCTTTACTCAAAAAAGGTATTGATCCAAAAAAGGACCAGTCTTATGTCCTCTATATTCTGGGACCGGATGTGCTCAAGAAGATTATCCTTCCTCTTGGTACATACAGAAAGGCTGAAGTCAGGGCAATGGCAAAGAGCTTTAATCTCCCTGCTGCAAAGAGGTCTGAGAGCCAGGAAGTGTGCTTTATTGAAGACAGAAATTATTTCAAGTTTGTTGAAAAACTGTCTCCCCTCGTTGGAAAACCAGGCCCTATCATGGATATGAGCGGGAAAGTATTAGGCACCCATAAAGGGATCCATGCATATACCGTGGGACAGAGAAAAAGGCTGGGCATATCATCCAGCAAACCTCTTTATGTAGTCAAGATTGACGCCCTGAGAAATACCGTTTACGTTGGCACCCAGGAGGATGCAATGAAAAGGGAGTTTTCAGTTGAAAACCTGAACTGGCTTCTCCTTCCACATGCTGAAACCTTCAGGGCCACCGTAAAAATACGCTCCATGATGAAAGATGAACCTGCAGATGTTTTTTTGCAGAGGAGTAAGAATGGAGAACACATTATCCATCAAACAGCAGGTGAAACTGTTCGGCTGGTATTCGATAAGCCTCAGTGGGCTCCTGCTTCAGGTCAGAGCGCTGTCTTCTATAATGGTGACACTGTTGTCGGTGGCGGGATAATTAATATATCAGCCTGACGATATCCGGTACGATTTCAACTTTCACCGGGGTCTTTCCAAAATAATCACCGTCAATCTGTACATGGGCGCTGCCATCCACATCAACCGTCGTTGCCTTCATGTACGTTATATCCTTAAATCCGAGATGTCTCTCCGTGACAATACCAAAAACATATCTGAGGATATCCAAACGTTTTCTGCCTTTAAAGAGGCAAACATAGAAAAACGGATCAGTTAGTTTTGCATCAGGGGTAATCATATAATGCCCGCCGTATTTTGCTGCCTTACCGATGATTGCTGTATATCCAGAGAAGGTTTTCCCATCAATATGAAAAACCAGTTTGCCGGGCTTGTATCCGGAGAGAGTTTTTAATCCGCTGTAAATATAGGAACCTTTACCGGAGAACCTCTTAAGGGTCTCTTTCACATTGAAGACTGCCTCGCCATCAAAACCAATCCCTGCCATTAAAACAAAGTAACGGGTGGCAGGTGGCGAGTGATGAGTAGCTGTTATCCTGCCAAGAGATATTGTTTTCGGATCGCCTTTTATGGCAACTTCCAATGCGCTATCCACATCTTCAGGTATATTCAGCTCTTTTGCAAGAACATTTGTGGTTCCAAGAGGGAGAATTGCCATTGGAATTTCTGAACCTGCGATTCCATTTATTACTTCATTGAATGTCCCATCACCGCCGGCTGCAACAATAAGAAAGGGTGATTTTTTCACAGTCTCCTGCGCAAGTTCCTTTGCATGCCCTCTTCGTTCAGTAAAAAGCATCTCAACACAGTATCCTCTCGATTTCAAGAAATAAGATGCCCTTTCGATCTTTCTGCTCGAAGCTCCTCTTGCTGCAGGATTACAGATAAGGATGACTGAGGATTTCATCAATTGACTCTATACCTTTACAGGAAGAAATCTTATTTATTACCACAGGCTTTTTTTCAAGATATCCTATGACATTTCTGATATCTACTCCTTCTTTTACGAAAAATACCCTTCCCCCGCTTTTGTTTCCTTTGTTTTTTATATGAGGTATTCTTATATATCCGAAGTCTCTTGATGCAACATAGCCTGTCGTGTAGTCAGGATCATCTGATATACACAACTCAGCTATCACATGATTACACGATGAAACCTTTGATGCAAGGATAAGGGCCTCTTGAACGGTCTCGGTATTAATCCCATATCTCATAAGCTCTATTGAAAGCTGTTTACGTGCTGACCTGGTAATCCCAAGTCTCGAAACCCTTACTCCCCTTTCTTTGTCAGGCTCAAGACGTCTTCCATGTTCGGCTGTAATGAGAATAGCGCCTCTCATACTGTCTTTTTTGATTAACTCAAAAGCCTTATCTATTGCAATCTTCGATATCGCTGCTGCCCGAAGCAGATGCCCAGCTATTTTTCCCCCTTCCTGAGAAGTAGTATTCTCAATCGTCACAACAGGTAAAGCAGTAATTGTTTCAGGCTGCTGTTTGATATCTTCAATAGTAATGACGATTTTATCAGCTTTCCCCCTTGAATGATTCAATGCCCTTTTAATATATTTGTTAACAACGGCTTGAATCTCGGACTTCTTGTATAGTCCCTCTGCGCCAGAGATGTGAATTTCAGACATTTTTGAGTTTTGGGTTTTAAGTTTTAAGTTAGGACTTTTGAGTTTGGACTTCGGACTTTGGACTGTCTTCGCTGCCCTCATCCTTATGCTCCATAGGTTCTTCATACAAGTCTCGAATCACTGATTTTTGGTGCACGTTTCCTCTGTATAGTAAGCCATATTGGCAAAAGAAGAAAAGATATTAGATTTTTAAGTAAGGCAACAGGGAGAATAAGGGACTTGAAGCTGAAGAGCCTTGTAGGATAAATACTTATACCAACATCAGTCAAAATCTTACAGAAAAATCGGACATATACCGATACCATTTTCTTGATCTCAAGGTTATAGTGTCAACAAAGAATTATTAAGGTGTTCATAATTGAATAGACATTAATCAAAAAATCTCCCCTCGCCCCTCTTTTCCAAAGAGGGGTAATACCTCCCTTTGGCAAAGGGAGGTTGGGAGGGATTTTTCAATCATTGTATGTATTTCACAAATTGAAACCGAAAGGAGGTGTATGATGGACAAGAAGGAACTCAAAAAGATCCTTGCAGGGCTGAGCATTGCCGGGCTTATTACAGCTGCAACCCCTGCAATGAGCGGATGTGAAACAGCAGTGCAAGGCAGTTGAAGTGGCTCTAAAAGTGGTGCAGGTAGCATCACCACTCAGGAACCGCAGCCTAAAGGCGACACAGGTAGTAGTAGCACCACCACCGAGGAAACTCAGCCCAAAACCGACACAGGCGGCACCACCACTCAGGAAACACAGCCCAAAAGTGGTTGAAGCGGGAGCAAGTAAGTGTGCAGTTTGCACACACGTTAGTATTAACTCATAAATTATGTACATGTCAGGAATTAAAACACTTCGACATCTGTTAAACCAGACGGGTGGCCAGGTACACCCTGATCTCTTGTCCGAGCTTGCCCGTCTGGAACAGATAGTAAAAACAACCTCTTGCGATAAGCTTGAAATCCCCCAAGATGTCAGCCAGATGAGTATCAATCCAACGGTACAGTTAATAAAGCTTGGATGGAAAAACCTGACCTTTCTTCTCAATAGTGAGGGAAACACCTCACACCCAGAGCCTGAACAAGGGGATGAACTTGTCCTCCTCTGGAAAGACCCCAACAGTGGTACAACGAAGATTAATCCGGCTTCCAACGAAGACCTCCTCGCTCTTAAAATCGTAGTTGAGGACATTACTCCGGAAAAAGCAGCTCAAGAAGCAAACGTGTCTGCTGGATTGGTTGATGCAGCTATGAACCGGGCAGTAGCAAAGGGAATACTTCTCGCACCAAAGTCACGGATCAGAAGAGATCCTGCCATCTTTTTAGAAAGTGATGCTATAGACAAATCTTTTCTTTCATCAGACAGCTTTACCCTTCAATGGCACATTACCCAGGCGTGCGATCTCCATTGCAAACACTGTTATGACCGCAGTTTACGATCCCATATGGAATTCAATCAGGCTATAAAAATACTTGATGACCTCTATCTTTTTTGTAAGAGCAAACATGTAAAAGGAGCAATCTCTTTTACTGGCGGAAATCCTCTTCTATATCCTCATTTCCCTGAACTTTACCGTGCTGCATCTGAGCGCGGTTTTTCTATGGCGATTCTCGGAAACCCTGCTTCCCAGGGACAAATTGAAAAACTTCTCGCTATCAGGCAACCTGCTCACTTTCAGGTAAGCCTTGAAGGACTTCCTGAGCATAACGATTCCATGCGCGGGGCAGGACATTTCTCGCGGGTGGTCGAATTTCTCAAGCTTCTCAATGAGCTCAACATCTATTCTATGGTGATGCTCACCCTGACAAAAGATAATATTGACCACGTTCTTCCTCTTTCAGAGATGCTTCGTGGCCTGACTGACCGATTTCATTTTAACCGTCTTTCGATGGTAGGAGAAGGTGCAAACCTCCGGCTACCGGATAAGGGGAAATACATTGCATTCCTTGAATCTTATGTGAGTGCTGCTGAGAAGAACCCAATCTTAGGCCTGAAAGACAATCTCATCAATATTCTTCACTACCAAAAGGGACTGAAGCCCTTTGGCGGATGTGCAGGATATGGTTGTGGGGCGGCTTTCAATTTTCTCACTCTCCTTCCTGATGGAGAAGTTCATGCATGCCGGAAATTCCCTTCTCTGCTTGGGAATATTTTTCACCATGATTTCGAAGAGATTTATGAATCTGAAATTGCGAAGCGTTACCGTTCAGGATGTAATGCCTGCCGGTCCTGTGCTATCAGACCTGTCTGCGGAGGATGCCTCGCAATAGCACACAGTTACCACCTCAACATCTTCGAAGAGAGAGACCCTTACTGCTTCATGAATACATAACCCCAAAAATGTATTTAAGATAATGAAGATGTTGTGAAAAAATTTATTTTTCGATACCTTAGTGTACCTTTAAATAATGGCTATTGGAATATTTTTGTGAGTGAACAAATAAAGATATTCTCAATAACATTATCGAGTTAAATAAATTTTTGAACAATGTCTTCTTTATTTCGGATTAAGAGGGCTAAAAATTTCGAAGGATTTCATAATGGGTGTTTCTCTGCGCAGGGCTGAATCCGGCATCTCTTATTGCCTTTATGATATCTTCCTTTGACACCCTGTAACTTATCCCTGTTGATGCTATGACATTTTCCTCCAGCATTGTGGATCCGAAATCATTCGCTCCAAACCTCAAGGCAACTTGTGCAAGTTTCAGCCCCTGCGTGACCCATGAAGCCTGGATATTCTTTATATTGTCGAGATAGATTCTTGAAAAGGCCAGTATCCTCAAATATTCAACTGCTGTAGCCGGATGAATTTTATGTGCTAAGTCATCCCTCTTTACTCTTCGCTCTTCGCTCCTGGCTCTTTGCTTTGAGTTCTTCGCTAATTCTGTATTTCCCGGTTGAAAACTCCAGGGTATGAAGGCTGTGAATCCACCTGTCTTGTCCTGAAGATTCCTGACAGCATCAAGATGTTCAATGATGTCTTCTGCCTTTTCGATACTTCCAAACATCATCGTTGCAGTCGTCTTCATTCCAAGCTTGTGGGTCTGTTCCATTACCCTTAACCATTTGTCGGATTTAATTTTCCTCGGACTGAGAATTTCCCTTACCCTGTCAGAGAGAATCTCTGCACCTCCACCTGGCATGGAGTCAAGCCCTGCATCCCTGAGAAGATACAATGTTTCCTGTATAGTAAGGTCAGACTTATCTGCCATATAGCAGATTTCAGGGGGAGAAAACCCATGGACATTGATATCAAACCTGTTCTTTATGTCCTTCAGAAGACTTAAAAAATAAGAGATATCAAGTTTGGGATGCAGTCCGCCCTGAATGAGGATCTGTGTGCCTCCCAATTGTATAGTCTCCTCAATTTTCTTGAAGAGATCACCTCGCTCCAAAAGATACGCTTCAGGGTCGTTTTCATCTCTCCAGAAGGCGCAGAACCGGCATCGGTTTATACAGACATTCGTGTAGTTGATATTCCTGTCCACAATAAAAGTTACTATGCCGCCAGGATGCAGACCTTTTCTCATTTCATCAGCCATCCGACCGAGCTGAAGCAGATCAGTTTTTTTGAGCAATCTTAGGCCTTCTTTTCTTGTGATACGGTTACTGTTTTTCATTTTTAACTCTTAACTCTCAACTCTTAACTTTTTTAATTGCCTGTAAAAAGAATCTCGTTCAACAGGAACTTTTCCTGCCATTATTATGAGATGACTCAGTTCCTCCGGTGTCATCGACTCAGATGAGAGGGCACCTGCAGAATGGGTAATCTTCTCTTCAATAATCGTTCCGCTGAGATCATCAGCCCCAAACAGAAGAGAAAGCTGGGAAATCTTCTCTCCGAGCATAATCCAGTAAGCCGTAATATGATCGACGTTATCAAGAACTATTCTGCTTAGTGCAATAGTTTTCAGGTCATCTATACCTGATGAAAACGAGCCTCCTACGTCATTGCCTTTAGGATGATATGCAAGAGGGACAAATGCCTGGAACCCTCCGGTTTTATCCTGCAATTCTCTCAGCTTTAGCAAATGGTCAACACGGTCTTCGTATGTCTCGATATGTCCATAAAGCATTGTTGCATTTGTTTTGATCCCTAACCTGTGTGCCATCTCCATAATCTCAAGCCATCTTTCACCTGAAATTTTCTCTGGACAGAGCCTGTTCCGAACCTTGCTGTTAAATATCTCTGCCCCACCTCCCGGCATCACATCGAGTCCATGCTTTTTCAGAGTGCTGAGTGTCTCTTTCAGATTGAGTCCGCTTATCCTTGAAAGATAATCTATCTCAACAGCAGTAAAGGCTTTTATATGAATCTCGGGAAATTTTTTCTTTATTGCTGAAAGCATATTCAGGTAGTACTCAAAGGTCCAGTCCGGATGAAGACCTCCGACAATATGAACCTCCCTAATTCCCCTCTTTCCCCCCTTTACTTAAGGGGGGCGAGGGGGGATTATTTACATCTGAATAGTAAGGCTGAAGTTTTTCAATAATTTCATCGATCGTTAATTCAAAAGCCCCTTCTTCCCCTTTTGAACGGCTGAAAGCACAGAACCTGCAACGGTTTATACAGATGTTTGTCGGATTGATATGTCTGTTCCTGATAAAAAACACCTTTTGACCATTTTTCATCTCTGCAACAGATGAAGCCAGTTTTCCAAGAGAGAAGATATCATCAGATTTAAATAATTCTACAGCATCAACCTTTGATACCCTTTTACCAGACAGGACTTTATTCTTTATTTTTTCGAGCATAGACAATTATAAATCAAAAACCTCCCTTTTAGTTCCCCTCCTTATACCCCCGCCTTGCTCCCCTTGCAAAGGGGAGGATATGGAGGAGTAAAGGGGAGGAATAAAGATTTTCTCCTTCCATCTTGATTTCTGATATAATGGTGACGGATATCACAGTAATGAATAGTGTATATCAATTATTACATTGGGGTAACGCATTACAAAAATGATTATAAATCCTCATAAGAACCCTATAATATGGAGGCTTTCATGAAACATTTTGCCTGTGCCCTCTTAGTGTGTTTTGCGTTCTTAATGATGGCCAATATCATTCTTGCAGAGACGGATACTGAATACGAAAAAGCTCTTACCTATTACAACAGCGGGAAATACAAAGAAGCAATTGAGCTTTTAAAGAATTATGTTCAAACAAAGCCAGAGCCCTCAGCATACTACCGGATAGGATATGCGTTATATAAGCTTAAAAATTTTAATGAGGCAGATGAATATTTTAAGATGACGTATCTCATTGATCCCATGTTCTCTCCTCAACAGCATGGACTCCCTGAACTTCCTGAGCTTCCTGGAAAGACACTGAAAGAGCCTGCGGAGCATATGCCCGAACAAATTCCATCAAAACAGATACAGTCTGAGGGTAAGGGAATACAACCTGAAGTAAAACAGGAACCTCTTCCAGAAAAGCAGCCTTCAAAGAACAGCCAGCCACAAAAAGCCCAGGAACCAACGGTTACTTCCTCTGAAAAATCACCTTTGCCGGAACCACAGATGGTCGAGCCGCCGCAAGGAAGTTTTCAACCTCCTGCCGGATTCCAGCCATTTCCCGGAACAGGGAAGGAGATGCAAGGTCTGCCACCGTGTGTTCCATTAGGATTAGTAGCCAGTTTGGGAATAATGATATACCTTATAGCGTTTGTTCTTTATATCTTTACCAGTTTATGTCTTTTCCTTATTGCGAAGAAACTCAATGTGCCGGCTCCCTGGACAGCATGGATTCCTCTTATCCAGGTGTGGACGTTTGTCAGCTCGGCTGGTAAGGCGTGGTGGTGGATCCTTCTCTTACTCGTCCCGATCGTAAATACTATCGTAGGCATTTATCTCTGGATCTGCATAACTGAGAATCTCGGCAGAAATAAATGGCTCGGCCTCCTGATGCTCCTTCCCGTTATAAACTTAGTGTTCCTCGGTATACTTGCATTCTCGAAAACTGAACAGCCCGGTTACACAGGAATGGGTGCTACCCCAGCTTAAGCAACATTGATGTCTCTATTGAAACAGCTTTGCGTTTAGAATGTGAATTTTAAAACTTGCCCTGACAATCTCGATTATCAGTTTTACTCTTGACAATTACCTTGACAGCTACAGGATAATCCTCTGGCTTTTTGAAACGATTCACGACCTTCTTTAAATGAAAGACCAGCAATAAAAATTGCACCTATAGAGTCAAGCCCTCCAATTCCTGTTAGTTCATATCCTGCACTTGATAAAAGAAGAATTATTGAAAGATACAGACAGGTTTTTGTGCAATTGGCATCTGCAACAATTGCCTGAGAATCAAGCTGTTTCCCTACCTTGATTTTGTAATGTATCAAGAGCCACATAGTAACAATTGATATCAAAGATATGACTATTCCCCAAAAGGTGTTTTCAGGTTTATGCCCCTGAAAAATATTTATCAGAGCAGTTGCTATAAGACCTGTTGAGAGAATATAGAAAGCTGTTCCTGTAATTTTGAGTGCCTGCCTTTCAAAATGGTCGGGGTTAGCATCATAATTTCTTTTAATTCTTTTTATCATATGCCAGATACCAACACCCGAAATAACTTCGACAAATGAATCCAAGCCAAAGCCAAAGAGAGCCAGAGTTTCATCCTCTATACCGAAGTATATAGATACTAAACCTTCAAGGATATTGTAGAAAATAGTAATAACAGCAAGAGCGTATGCCCATCGATAGAGAGATTCCTTTTCTTTGTTCTTACCTATGGAAAGTAATTGCATAATTATATGGTAACAAACCGTCTAAACTGATTTCTGGTCGTTATTCCGTATATTCATTGTGGGTAGTAACATGCATATAAGAGATAAAAGTTGCCTTGCGTAGTTCAGGAAGAAGCTATTTCTTCCCATCGTAAAATATTTCCCGAAAAGGTTTAACGAATTGATTTCATCCTTCTAATGAAGATTACCAAAGAGTAAAATATCAAAAACTCTCCCAAAATAAAAAGAGTCCAGTTATAGGTACTCGGAATATGACTTGTCACAATACTTTGGAAATGAAGGTCAGTCGCTAATGAAAAAAAACTCTTGAGAAATCTTCCCTGTATGATTATCTTTGAGTAGTCCCAAATAAATGTAATAAAAATGACCAAAGCACCTAATGACATTAATGACCATCCCAATAAATTAATTCTAACTGGATATCCTTTGTCGTGATAATAGAGTATGAATCCGGAGAAAATGATCATCGTAGTTGCACAGACTATTGGCGCTAAAACAGGAGCAAGCCATACTACGGGGATGAGAAATAAAATATCCCATGTGAGCAGCGATGAAGGCCAGTTCAATAGTACTTTTAATCCAACATAATAGAAAATATCCCAGACACCAAAACAATACAAAAAGTATGAGAACCTTTCGTAGGTCATTCTTCCGGCAAGAACACTCACAGCCAGTAGCATAACAATAGTTGCAATCTCCCTCAAATATTCGAGGAAGAAGCCTTCTCCAATAGCTTCCTTTAAAGGGAATCCAAATCCTTCTGGGTAGTATAATTGTCTAAGGTAAACAACCACTACCGATTCAAGGAATCCCATTGCTATGCCGAAAATCGTCAGAAAGAATACTTTCTTTTGTATGCTTTCCGTATTTTTCATGAATTGTAGTTATAGTCCTTAATATTTTAGCAGGTTTGAAAGATGCACCTTACAGGAAGAAGTGAGGGAACCTCCATGAAAAGTTTGTCTATAACTTTCCCCGCAATTCGGAGGAGGTTTTTGTTGGAAATACCTGCAAAGTGAGAATTTTACTAACCTCAGAAATTATTTATTACCGAAAGGAATGGGGTATCATATGGCTGCTAATTTCCAAGATATCAGGTCTTACCTCTTGTGGGAATTGAAAAGAAAAACGTTGATCCCTTTCCAGGCTCTGATTCAACCCATATTCTTCCACCATGGCGTTCAATAATCTTCTTACAGGTCGCAAGCCCTATCCCTGTACCTGGATACTCTTTCTTTGTGTGCAGGCGCTGGAACATAACAAATATCTGATCTGAAAACTTTGGGTCAATTCCTATGCCGTTGTCTTTAAAAGAGAAAATCCACTCATCTTCTTTTTGTTTGGCTGAAATGTGAATCCTGGGAGCCTCTTTACCACGGAACTTAATCGCATTACTGATCAGGTTCTGAAATAATCTTATCAACTGTGAGGAATCGGCCATTACGGTTGGCAGGTCATCATGGGTAATTACTGCACCACTTTCTTTAATGGCTATCTGAAGATTGAAGACTGCTTTGTCTAAAGCCGATAAACAGTCGGTGGGTGTAAAACTCTTGCCCGTTGATCCTACTCGTGAATAATCTAATAGGTCCTTAATAAGCACTTGCATCCTCTTAGTCCCATCGATGGCATGCTCAATAAATTCATCTGCTTTTTCATCAAGTTTCCCTTTGTATCGCTTTGCTAATAGATTCACAAATCCTGCAACGACCATTATAGGTTCCTGTAAGTCATGTGATGCTGTATAAGCGAACTGTTGTAAGTCAGCATTAGAACGAGCCAACTCATCTGACAATTTCTTTAATTCCTCTTCCGCCTGTTTACGCTCCGTGATGTCTCTGAACGTTACAACCGCTCCAACAATGTTTCCATCTTCTATGATAGGGGTACTGGTATACGTGACTGGGAAACAAGTGCCATCCTTTCTCCAAAAAACTTCGTCATCTCTATGATGGACCCTGCCATCCTTATATGCAGCATAGATAGGGCACTCTACTACAGGATACGAACTCCCATCTGATTTCTTGTAGTGCCACAGTGTATGACTATGCCTGCCTATTAGTTCATTAACTGTATAACCGAGCATTTGAGCTGCTGCTGGATTAACAAATGTGTGTTTCCCCTGAATATCCAAACCAAAAATACCTTCCCCTGCTGCATTGAGAATAAGTTCATTTTGATGATAAAGCCTTTCAAGCGACTTCTCTCCCTGCTTCCGTTGGATTTCTAAACTTTCCAATCTGTGAATTTGCTGTCGTAATTCTACCAATTCCTTTATGAGCTGCCTTTTTGCCTTATTTTCATCTTTCATTTAATATGCCTAAAAACCGATTGATTACCAGTGGTACTATGCATAATTATATCA
>CAWCKM010000001.1:0-19596 GCA_963796125.1 Nitrospirota bacterium | reverse complement strand
AAGCTCTCTTGTTGCCCTGAGGTCGCCGACACAGTATCTCGCAATATCAAGATATCGTCCGGATTTGAATAAATCCTTGATTTCATATCCTGTGATGCCGTCCTCTTTCGGGCTCTTTATGCCGAATACCCTGCACCACATATCGAGGCTGAACCTCTTGCGAGAGGCGCCGTAAAAGGTAAGCTGGTCAAGAAGGTCTATATGGGTATCACTGTATCTGTTCGGCATTAAATCCCTTCGTGGCTTTATTTTATGAACTGCAGATCGGATGAGGATAAAGGGACAGTCAAAGCCCCTGCCGTTGAAGGTTATGAACTGTTTAGATCCTTTTATAACCGTCCAGAATTTATCGAGTATTTCTTTCTCTGTCCCTGTTTCATACAGCACGCCGTCTTCTTCAAAGGGGAGTAATGGATCACCAACATTCTGGAAAAATACCTTTCCTTTTTGTGAGTCAGGATCAAGTAATCCTATAGCAATGATCTCACCTGTAAGGGGATAGAAAGAGAGACGGTCCTTTATCTCCTCTTTTTCATCTTCCGTCCCAGCATACTTCAGGAGATATTCCTGGGTCGGCTTGTCGAGAGTCTCAAAATCCTTTCCGAGTGTTTCTATGTCAAAGATTATTCTGGACATCAACCTAATTTAGAATGAGAAGCAAGCTTTAGTATGAGTGTTTTTGAGATTCAACCATTTATGACTCGCAGGCTAATGCTTGCGGCTATTAGAACAAATTTCCTTAACAGATTTCTCGACTACTTATTTCTTTTATGATGCCTTCGGAAGTTCCTTAAAGACCTTCCATGTCTTCAGGAGGTCTATAGCCCTCTGAAGCTGTGCGTCATCTTTCTCTTCGACTTCAATAGGAGCCATTTCCTCAGGCTCTTTTGGTTCCTCTTTATCTTCATTATTCTCAAGGTGTCTTTCGAGATCCTTTTCTCTTATGACCGGGTGCTCCTTACCTTTTTCTTTTGCTTCCAGCTTTACGACGATATCAGGGACAATCCCTGTTGCCTGTATGGACGTCCCCTTTGGAGTGTAATAGATGGCTGTCGTAAGTCTCAGACCCGAGCCGTCACTGAGGGGGATTACCGATTGCACCGACCCTTTCCCGAAGGTCTTGGCACCGAGGATTACAGCCCTGTTCCAGTCCTTTAATGCACCGGCAACAATCTCAGATGCACTGGCACTGCCCTCGTTTACCAGCACTATCATAGGCACGTCATAATTTGGCCGTTCATCACTGGTATTATATTCAGTCCTGTCACCCTTCTTCCCTTTAATGTATACAACTAATTTGTTCGGGGGAAGGAACTGGCTCGTAATGCTCACGGCACTATTGAGGAGGCCTCCGGGATTATTTCTGAGATCAAGGACAAGGGAATTCATATTTTCCTGTTTGAGCTTCTCCAGGGCAGAAGAAAGGTCTGCTGCTGTCTGTTCCTGGAACTGGTTTATCCTCACATATCCTATGCCATCCTCAAGAAGCTTTGATTTCACACTCTTTATTTTTATGATCTCTCTTACAAGGATAAAGTCCTTTGTCTCTTTCCATCCTTCCCTGAATATGGTTATGGTTACAGAGGTTTTCGGTGCTCCCCGCATCTTACTGACAGCATCATGGAGACTCATTTCCCTTGTAGACTCGGTGTTTATTTTTACGATCTTATCTCCCGCTTTTATGCCTGCCCTGTAAGCAGGCGTATCCTCTATGGGGGCTATCACGGTCAGCATCCCTTCTTTTACTCCTATCTGGATGCCGATACCTCCAAACTCTCCCTTTGTTTCGGCCTGCATCTCTTTAAATGCCTCGGGGTTTAAGAAACTTGAGTGAGGGTCAAGAGAACTGAGCATTCCCTTTATCGCACCATAAACCAGATCCTTTGTTTTCGCCTCTTCAACATAGTTCTTCTTGACCATGGTCAGGGCTTCTGTAAAGACTTTCAGGTCTTCATATCCCTCCCCTTCTGCTCCAACGATGGACCATCGACCAATAAGAACACCTGTTGAAGCAATAATAAAGATAAGAGCTAATACTACAAAAATTCTCTTCTTATTCACCTTCTGTCCTCCACTGTTATCTCTTTCTGAGCCACTGTACTGGATCAAGGGGTTTGCCTTTATACCGTACTTCAAAATAGAGACCCAGGTGCATTCAGGACGCCGGAATCACCCACCCGTCCAATTACCTGTCCACTGTTTATTATATCTCCAACCTTAGAAAAAATCTCTGACAGGCTTCCGTAGAGTGTATGGTAACCATCACCATGGTTTACAATCATAAGCTGCCCATAACCCTTGAACCATTCTGCAAAAACAACCTTCCCTGCATGAACAGCCTTTGCATTGATATCATCGCCTGTCTGTATAAATACGCCGCTTCTGAAGACGGGGGTATTGAACTGGGGGTCTCTTGAAGAACCATAGGGTATTGCCACCTTTCCTTCTGCAGGCCAGGGAAGTTTTCCTCTAAGTCCTGAAAACCCTTTGGCACGATAGGTATCCTTATCAGATTCCTGTATAATATCGAAGAGCCTTTTTGATGCCTCCTTTAATTCTTTCAACATCTTCTCATAGGAAGACTTCTCCTTTTTTACGGATGCAAGCAAGTCTTCTTTGTCCTGTTTCTTCCCAGCGAGTTCAGCTTCCTTAGCCCTGACCTTTTCTGTATTTTTCACGAGTTCAGCCTTGAGAACCTTAAGCTGTTTCTCCTTTTCCTGAAGGTCCTTGAGGTTTTCTTTATAGCTATTCAGTATCCTGCTTTCATAGAGTGCGACGTCTTCCAGGCTTTTCCAGCTTTTCATCAATTGAGAGACATCGTCTGTACCTGAAAAGAGTAGTATAATATCGCCGGGGTACCGGTTCTTCTGCATGGCCCTGAGTTTTCTCTTTATCCACTCTCTCTGCCTCTCGATGCTTCCCCTGTTACGCAAAATATCTGCCTCTACTTTCGCTATCTCTGACTCCGTATTGTTCAGTCTCTTTCTGTATTTTCTGAGCTCAGCCTCAACAGTGCTGAGATCCTTGCCGGTTTCTTCCAATTCTGTCAGAATTGAGCGTTCGCGCCTTTCAACTTTCTCGATTTTTTCTCTCTGTTCTTTTATCTCCCTCTTTATCTTCTTATATTCTTCCTGTGGAGTTGCAGCGAAAGAGCGTAGAGCTAAGAGCGAAGAGCAGAGAGACAATAGCGAAGAGCGTAGAGCTAAGAGCATAAAGTCTCCTGCTATGAGGTTTTAATTCTTTATGCTTTACTCTGTGTTTTTTGTTTTCTGTTTTTTTTGCTCTACGCACTTTGCTCTTCGCTATTAGCTCCATGCATTTTGCTGATTAGTATCGGATTCTCCCGATGGCGATAGCAGCGCCGATCATTCCCAGGAAAAACCCTGTGAGAGGAAGAAACGGTGAAAGGCTTAACGGGAAGACGATTGTCTTAAAGAGAGGAATTGAAAGACTGAGCTTAAGAAAGACAATATAATGCAATGAGAGAATGCCGGCAAGACTCAAGAGGCCGCCGCACAAACCAATAGCAGCTCCTTCAATAATAAAGGGCGCCCGTATAAATCCTTTTGTGGCCCCAAGAAGTTTATAGGTCTCTATCTCTTCCTTCTTCCTGTAAAAGAGAATCTTCACCGTACTATAACAGACAAAAATTACTCCTCCAAACATAACAATAATGAACAGGATGCCCGCAGCCCGTATCCCGATTCCGAAAGAATAAAGAGAGGAAAGGTATTTTTCTCCATAGTCTACGTCATCGATTCCTTCCATTTTTGCCATTTCAGATGCCAGCTTCTTTGCTGTCTCAGGCCCGGCTGCTTCGGCTTTAAGTCTGATTTGTACAGAGTCATGCAGGGGATTTTCTCCGAGGCCTTCAAGTATGTAGGAGGCATCTTTTAACATGGACTTGAGTTCCTTGAGTGCCTCATCTTTTGAAATATACTTGACCGTATCTACAGAAGCATTTTTCTTAACCGTATCCATAATACGTTCTGCTTTCTCTCTTGAGAGGTTATCTTTCAGATAGAGCATCATGGAAACCTTTTCCGGGAGCCTTTTCATTGTTGCATTTATATTGTAGAGAGAGAGGGCAGTAAGCGCTGCAATGAGAAGGCCTGATGCTATGGTAAGGACGGAAAGAAGATTTATCCACTTCTCATGCAATATGCTCTGCAGTGCAAGTCTGAATGCATAGGGAACTGTCATCTAACCCCTTTCCTCCCCGACAAGATTGCCACTATCAAGTTTGAGCACTTTTCTCCCTGTGTCCCGGAAGAGCTCTCTGTTATGGGTAGCAATCAGAACCGTTGTGCCCTTGATATTGATATCCTTGAAAACCCTTACGATACCTGCTGCAGTATCGGGATCTACATTGCCGGTTGGCTCATCAGCTAAAATAATTGTTGGGTCAGAAACGATTGCCCTGGCAATAACAACCCTCTGTTGTTCACCCCCGGACAGGGCAGGAGGATAACTATCAGTCTTGTGCCTCAGGTTCACGCTTTTGAGAGACTCGAATACCCGTGTCTTCAACTCCTTTTCATCCACTCCCCTTATTCTGAGGGCAAGGGCAACATTGTCAAAGACATTTCTATTATCAAGCAGCCTGAAATCCTGGAATACAAACCCCATTTCCCGCCTCACACGGGGGATGTCTGAATCATTCATCTTTCCCGTCTCCCACTGTCCGATCGATATAATACCCTCATCAGGTTTTTCAGCAAGGTATATTAATCTAAGGAGCGTTGTCTTTCCTGAACCACTGGGTCCGGTTATAAAGACCATCTCCCCTTTTTCTATGGAAAAGGTTATATCACGCAGGGCTGTCTGATTGTCATAATGTTTTGATACTTTCTGGAACTGTATCATTCGTTCAGTAACAAGTAATCAGTAACGCAAGTAAAAATACGCGAATCTACAGATTGCAAAGCCGCAATGACAATATTTGTATTTCACCTGTCACTCGTCACTCATTACTGGTTAAGGGTCTCTTTAATTGTCTTTACGATATCTTTTGCCGTAAGGCCATAGTGTTTCATTAATTCTTCCGGTGCTCCTGAACATCCGAAGGCATCCTTTAACCCAATCCTTCGAAGGTGCACAGGATGGTTTTCAGAGAGAAATTCACTCACGGCGCCTCCAAGACCACCTACAATGGAATGTTCCTCTGCAGTAACAATAAGTTTGCAAGTTTTTGCAACATTCAGCAGGGTCTTCGTATCGAGGGGTTTAACCGTGGACATATTGATTACTCCCGCATCGATTCCTTCCTGTGCAAGAATTTTTGCAGCCTCCAGTGCTATGGATACCATAATTCCTATTGCCACAATGTTTACATCTCTTCCCGTAGCAAAGGTAAATGCCTTTCCTATCTTGAACTTGTAATCATCGGGCATAACAGGAGGAACTTTTGATCTCCCTAACCTGACATAGACAGGCCCGCAATAGTCTGCTATCGCATAAATGACCTGTGTTGTTTCAAGAGCATCAGCCGGGACAATAACCGTCATGTTCGGGAGAACCCGCATCAGGGCAATATCCTCTGTTGCCTGGTGAGAGGCACCGTCTTCCCCAACCGAGATGCCTCCGTGTGTTGCAACAAGCTTCACATTCAGGTTCGAGTAACAGATGGTCTGCCTCACCTGTTCCCACGCCCTTCCTGTTTCAAATACTGCAAAGGTTGATGCAAAGGGAAGTTTTCCTGACAGTGCAAGGCCTGCAGCAGTCCCGATCATGTCCTGCTCGGCTATCCCGATATTGTAAAACCGGTCTGGAAATGCTTTTGCAAACTTTCCTGTCTTTGTTGAACCAGAGAGATCCGCATCAAGGACAACAATATCCTTTCGCTTTTGTCCAAGTTCGAGGAGTGCCTCTCCATAGGCATCCCTTGTTGCCATTGCTGATCTTTTAAGCACTGTGTCCTGTATTTCTTTACCCATGAACTTCCATTTCTTTTAAAGCCTTTTCGAGTTCTTCAGGCGTCGGTGCCATCCCGTGGTACTCAACCTTCCCTTCAAAGAAGGACACTCCTTTCCCTTTGATGGTATGGGCAAGAATGACGCTCGGTTTACCTTTCACTGTTTCCGCATCATCAAGGGCATCAAGGATTTCCTTCATATCATGTCCATCAATATCAATAACATTCCATCCAAAGGCCGCCCATTTAGAGGCAACAGGTTCAATGGCCTTTACCTTTGACACAGGGCCATCTATCTGGAGGCCGTTGAGATCTACTATTGCACAAAGGTTGTCAAGTTTATAATGCGCTGCAGTCATCGCAGCCTCCCATACCTGACCTTCCTGTATTTCGCCATCACCCAAAAGGCAGTACACCCTCGACCCGATGTTGTCCATCTTCATGCCCATTGCCATTCCATTGGAAACAGAGAGGCCCTGTCCCAGAGAACCTGTTGAAATCTCAACACCAGGAAGAACCCTTGAACATGGATGGCCCTGAAGAGGACTGCCTAACTTTCGGAGTGTCTTGAGTGCTGATATATCGAAATACCCTGCCATAGCCAGAACAGCGTATAGTAACGGCGCTGCGTGACCTTTTGAAAGAATAAATCTGTCCCTCTCTCTCCACCCCGGATCATCCGGTTTGTGTCGCATTTTATGAGAAATAAAGGGCTGTGACAATATCAGCGGCTGACAGGGAACCACCGGTATGGCCTGACCCGGCTAAGGTGAGCATCTTCAGTATCTCAACCCTCACCAGTTTTGCCTGTTTCTTCAGAAAGGGTATATCTTTTTTCCGGGTATTCTTTATCTGCATGCGCATTAGCTCCCCTCTCCTGTATTTCCAGATCTGAATCGTTCTGTATATCTTCCGGCAAGAAGTTCTTTTATCATACTGCTATGCTGCTCGGTCATCAACCTTTTTATTTTCTCCTGACTATCAGGTTCTCCTAAAATGTCGGCATACCCAATCTTTTTGGTTGCAATAATCTCCCCTTGCAAATAGAGGCGGCTTACTATTTCTGGTTTATCTAAACCGCTATCTTCTGTCTGAATATGATACGTTTGTCTGTCATATATGACATTTGTGTTAAAGCCGATAAGCACGCTTATTGACCTTCCGCTTAAAGGTTTTCTGAATTGTTTTATTATACTAATTATAGAAGCGAAGGGCAAAAAGAGAAAGGCATTCTCATTCATCCGTGGAGAAAGAAAAATACCTGATAGAACTATCAAAGTGTGTGCGCTGCGGAAGTTGCAAGGCCTTCTGTCCCACCTACGACGAAGATACTACAGAGAGCTATGGGTGCACGGGGAAGGCTCGTGCTCCTGTGGGGTCTTTCCGAGGGTCTGCTCAAGCCCTCACAATATCTTATAGACCGTGTCTTTAGCTGTATGTTGTGCGGTGCCTGCTCTGAATCATGCCCGCTTGGTGTTGATATTCGGGAGGTTATTTATCAGGGGAGAGAGCCTTCTTTCTGAATCAGACAAACAAAGAAAGTCCTCCGCTTTCTCATAAAATTTTTTGCCGAAAACGCCAGACGCTGAGTTTCAGACTCCTCAGGACAGCTCAGTACCTTTTCCCTTCCCTCATTGAGAAAAAGGTATCCCCTTCTTCTTCCTGAAATACCTGAAAGTCCCCTGAGGAATAAACAACAGGTATATACGGTTCCAAAGAAGAAAGGCAGGGTTGCCCTTTTCACAGGTTGTGCCGTCAACTTCCTCTATCCCCATCTCGGAGAATCTCTCATTCATGTTCTTCAAAGACTCAATTATGAAGTAATCCTCCCGGCTGGTGAGGTTTGCTGCGGGGCACCCTTTCGCTCACTCGGCATCGAGGAAGAAGCTGTAAGAATGGCGAAAAAAAACTTGGCTATTTTCAGCAAGCTGAATGTTGAAGCAATACTGGGTCTTTGTCCTACCTGCATTTATGCCCTGAAAGTTGAATACCCAAAACTAATAGGAGAAGGGCTGGACAAGGCAATGGATATTTCCAGTTTTCTCATGGAAAAATTAGATTCATTTCACTTCTCACTGCCCTCTTCTCACTCTGCAACAGCAGCCTATCATGACCCATGTCATCTCCGTTACGGATTAGGTGTGAAGAAAGAACCACGGGAGATAATCAAAAAAGTCGGCATTGAATTGACTGAACCAGAAGAACAGAGATGCTGCGGCTTTGGCGGGCTATTCAGTTTTTCCTATCGGGAAATTTCAGAGAATCTGCTCGAAAAGCGTATCAAGAATATAGAGGAGACTAAAGCGGAGACAATCATCACCTCCTGCCCTGGATGTATAATGCAGTTGCAGAGAAAAATTACACATGTTCCTGTACTACATTTAATTGAAGTCATAGAGGAGGCATTCGAAGGAGATAAAAATTTTTAGTATAATTGTTGAAACTCTAACTGTTAAGGGGGGGATATGAAATTCTTCATTGATACAGCAAATGTTAATGAAATCAGGAAGGCATGGGACCTCGGGGTCATAGATGGAGTGACAACAAATCCATCTCTCATATCAAAGGAAGGGAGAGAGGCAGTCTCATTATTAAAAGAAATCTGCAGCATGGTGAAGGGTCCGGTGAGTGCTGAGGCCGTGAGCATGACTGCAGATGAGATGGTAAAGGAGGCTGAGTCTCTTGCAAAGATTCACGAAAATATTGTAGTGAAGATTCCGATGACCGAGGACGGGCTTAAAGCAGTAAAGAAGCTGTCAGGAATGGGTATCAAGACGAATGTCACGCTCATTTTCTCTCCCACACAGGCGCTCCTTGCTGCAAAGGCCGGGGCAACCTATGTGAGTCCTTTTGTCGGAAGACTCGATGACATCAGCCACAGCGGCATGGATCTTGTCGGTGAGATTATTGATATATACGGGAACTATATGTTTCATACTGAGATAATCGTAGCCAGCGTCAGGAACCCGCTTCATGTTGTAGAGGCTGCTAAAATGGGTGCTCACATCGCCACGATCCCGTATTCTGTTATAATACAATTAATTAAGCATCCCCTTACGGATATAGGGATTGAGAAGTTTTTGAAGGACTGGGAAAAAGTACCGAAAAAATAGTGAATTTGAGTGACCCCCTCACCCTTGCCCTCTCCCTCCAGGGGAGAGGGGATTATAGCTGGTTCCTCCCCCTTGAGGGGCGAGGGTTGGGAGAGGGTGAAATGTCAATACTATTTGAGACCGTTAATAATATAAGAGGAGAAAATGCCGATTTTTGAATATAAGTGCAGCAATTGCGGAGAAGACTTTGAGAAACTTGTCTTCGGAAATCAGAAAGTCACGTGTCCGAAATGTGACTCTGAGGAGATAAAGAAGAAGTTTTCTGTCTTTAGTGCATCCGGCACTGAGAAACCCCTTGCCGGCACATCATCAGGCTGCACCTCCTGCACAAAAAGCACCTGCAGTTCGTGCCACTAAAAAGCTAATCAGTATCAGCTGTCAGCAATTAGCTAAAATAAAAAATTCTGTGAACTTAAATTTTAATTACTTTGCTCCTGCTTATTACTAACTTTTTTACTCTGGTTGTCTGAAGGGATTTTCCCTTAATACCTTGGCGAGTTTGAGGGGTCTGCCTTCCATCACAAAGACAGCCAGACCTCTGTCTTCGATTCTTTTGCCCTTTACAGTCCATGTACCCTTCCACGAGACTTGGAGATTAACTGTAGAGCCATCTATTTCAACCCAATGTGGAGTAAAGGAAAGATCGGGCTGTCAAAATATTTCCTTGCTTCAATGATATCTTTATAACTGTCTTTGGTAGTATTTTTTTCAAGGGTGGAAAGATCATTTTTTATATAGGCATCTTTGATCACATCAGCAAGCATAAATGACTCTTGCGTAATCTTTGAATCTTCGGAAACTTGTTTTACTTCTTTCTTTCCACAGGATAGCAGTAAAAAAATAAAAATTAAAGAAGCAAAAAGCAAAATTATTGAATTCCTTATTTTTAAATTTTTCATTTTTGAACCTGAGTACCTGAGTATTCCATATAATCACCATTCCTCTGTGATCTCTGGGTTATCCATTAGATTCTTTCTCTCATCCCCCTTTGGCAAAGGGGGACTGAGGGGGATTTTTGCAAACAATCTATCCTTTAAATCTCCCCTTGCCCCTCTTTTCCAAAGAGGGGTGTACAGCTGTTATATATCAATATTCCTTGCTTCAAGGGCATGGGTAACAATAAATTCCCTTCTTGGATCGACCTGGTCTCCCATGAGAATGGTAAATATCTCATCTGCCTGAACAGAGTCCTGGACATTAACCTGAAGGAGCGTCCTTCTCTCGGGATCCATAGTGGTTTCCCATAACTGTGTTGGATTCATTTCCCCAAGTCCTTTATATCGCTGAATGGTGAGTCCTTTCTTGGCTGTTGCATATACCATCTCAAGGAGCTCCGTGCTTGAGGATATCTCTTTTGGTCCTTCCTTCGTCTGTATCCTGTAAGGAGGTGTTCCCAAGATCTCTTATAATACTATAAAAATTCTCCAGTTCCCTGAATTCAGGAGAAGTAAGGAAATTGATATCCAGGTTGAGCTTGTAGTTATGTCTCCTGATCTCAACACCATAGGTCTGATGCTCTTCATCGAGCTGGATTTCACCTAACGTGATAGTCTGATCTTTTTCCTTTATCTTCCTCAGGATTTCTCCAAATGTTGCCTTGTCTTTCAGCATATCTTTATTGATCCCCAGGGAAAGGGTAAACATCAGGAGTTCAGGGTCTCTTCTCCTCCTTTCAAACCAATCTCTTAGCCGCTCAAATTTATATAGTCGCTTCAGGTAAGGGATGAGTGCTTTCCCCTTTACGACCTGGCCCCTGAGAGGAATTTCAAGGTCATCGGAGGCAAGCTCAAAGAGCATGTTCTGCATTTCACTTTCGTTCTGTACGTATCTTTCGGTCCTGCCCTTCTTCACTTTGAAGAGGGGAGGCTGGGCAATAAAAAGGTAGCCTTTCTCTATTACCTGGGGCATCTGCCTGTAGAAAAAGGTGAGCAGCAGCGTCCTGATATGTGCGCCATCAACATCAGCGTCTGTCATGAGGATAACCCTGTGATACCGTATCTTTGATATGTCAAAATCTTCAGGACCTATACTTGTACCCAGAGCAGTGATGAGCACCCTTATCTCCTCGGAACTGAGCATTTTGTCAAACCGTGCCTTTTCCACATTCAGTATCTTGCCCCGCAGAGGAAGTATAGCCTGAATTCTCCTGTCTCGTCCCTGTTTAGCAGAACCCCCTGCAGAGTCGCCTTCTACAATGAATACTTCACTGAGGGCCGGGTCCTTCTCTGAACAGTCAGCAAGTTTTCCAGGCAACCCTGTATCTTCAAGGGCACCTTTCCTCCTTGTCAGTTCCCGTGCTTTCCGTGCTGCCTCCCGTGCCCGTGCTGCCTGGAGAGATTTCTCAACAATCTTTCTTGCTATTGATGGGTTTTCCTCGAAGTAGGTACCGAGGCCATCATTCACAATAGATTCGACGATCCCTTTTACTTCGCTATTTCCCAGTTTCATCTTCGTCTGTCCTTCAAATTGTGGGTGAAGGAGTTTGACATTGATGACGCCTGTCAATCCCTCTCTGACATCATCGCCTGAAAGCGCTTCCTTCCCGTTCTTCAGGATTCCCGAAGAGGTAGCATAGCTGTTTACGGTTCTCGTAAGTGCTGATTTGAAACCGATGAGATGAGTTCCGCCTTCCTTTGTATTGATATTATTCGCATAGGTGTATATGGTTTCAGCATAACCATCATTGTACTGGAGAGCTATCTCGGCGATGATATCTTCCTTTTCCCCGGAGAAGTAAATAGGTTTTTGGTGAAGAGGGGTCTTGTTTTTGTTCAGGTGCTCTACGAACGATACGATCCCGCCGCTGTAATGATATACATTTTTTTTCTCTGTCGTTTCATCGGTAAGGGTTATCTTGAGCCCCTTATTCAGAAATGCCAGCTCCCTCAGTCTCTGAGCCAGGAGATCATAACTGAAATCCAATACCTCGAATATCTCAGGGTCAGGTTTAAACGTTATTTTTGTGCCCCTTCCCCTTGTTTTACCAACAATGCTCAGAGGGCCTTTCGGTTCTCCCCTCTCATAATGCTGCTGGTAAACATTTCCGTTCTGTCGTATCTCCACATCGAGCCATTCTGAAAGGGCGTTCACAACTGAAACGCCAACACCATGCAGCCCCCCTGATATCCTGTATGCCTTTGATTCAAACTTCCCCCCTGCATGTAACTCCGTAAGGGCAATCTCTGTTGCGGAACGTCCTTCAGGGTCTCCCGGATGGGGCCCTGTCGGGATTCCCCTCCCGTCGTCTATTACCGTGCAACTTCCATCGAGGTGAATGGTCACGTCTATATTCTTGCAATAGCCGGCGAGGGCTTCATCTACGCTGTTATCGACCACTTCATACACAAGATGGTGCAACCCTTCTGGCCCTGTTGATCCTATAAACATGGCCGGTCTTTTCCTCACAGCAATCAATCCCTTCAGAATCTTTATATCTTCTGCAGTATATGATTCCTGGTTATTTTCCTTTTCTTCCATCTTCCCTTTCTTCCATCTTCTCTATAAGACGGCTATATTATACGCTACATTATGTCATTCCCTCTCAATGAATCTAGTATATCCTCTTTATATCCTCATCGGCATAACTACGCACCGATAATTTTCTTTCCCCTCTTCTTTTACCAGTACAGGACTCAATGGGTCCTGAAGTTCAAGGACAACCGTCTCAGTCGTCATTGCACCCAGCGTATCTATCAGATATCTCGCATTGAACCCAACGGTGAGCTTATCACCTTTATAATCAACGGTGAGCTCCTCTCTTGCCTCGCCGAGGTCAGGATTTGATGATGAGATGATGAGACTGCCAACAGAGCCGGTTTCTTCAAAATCAAATCTCACAGCATTTGCCCTTTCCCGGGACATTACCGAGACCCTGCGGAGTGCCTTTGTAAGGGCCTCCCTGCTGACAGGTACTTTTTTTTCATTCCCCTGGGGAATAACATTTTCATAATTCGGGTAGGTACCTTCAATGAGCCGTGTGAGGAACTGTACGTCTCCTTCGACACTGAAAAGCAGGTGGTTCTTGCCTATCAAAATCTTTGTCTTCTCTGTGGCACTGTTTAAGAACTTCCTCAGCTCAGAAACTGCCTTGCGGGGAACGATCAACCGTTTGTCTTCTCTGCCTTCACCCTCCATCTCCTTCACGATAAGTGCAAGCCTGTGTCCGTCTGTCCCAACAACGGTAAGGAGTTTACTCTTTGGCTGTATATGGAAAAGGAGACCGTTCAACGTATATCTGGTATCGCTTTCTCCTGCAGAGTATATCGTCTTTTCTATCATCTCCAGCAGTGCCTTGGAATCTATGATTATCTCTTCTTCGTCTTCCATAGCAGGCCATGCCGGAAATTCATTCGCCGAAAGACATGCAAGCTTGAATTCGCTCGTGCCTGCTTTCACTTTCAGCCATCCTCCTTCCTGGGCGGGATCACCAGCCGTTTCCAATGATAGATCTCCATCTATCTCCCGAACAATCTCGAAGAGTTTCCGTGCAGGGATACAGAGTTTCCCCGTTTCCTCGACATTCACTATTACCGGCTCTTTGATCGCCGTCTCAAGATCAGTGGCAACTATATATGACCCTTCCTTGCCTGCATCGAGGAGAAAATGGCTTAAAATGGGCATGGTGTTCTTCTTCTCCACGATATTCTGAACATTCGACAGCTTCTCCTGCATCTCATCCTTTGACACACTGAGTCTCATAAACTCCTCCTCATGGTTTTATCTTGCGTAAAAGGTTCTCTATCATTCTGTTAAACGCTTCATCCTTAGCCCTCTTCTCTTCAATCTGCTTGCAGGCATAGATGACTGTTGCATGGTCCTTTCCGCCAAAGCCCTTCCCGATATCGCTCAGAGACATTTCAGTAAGTTGCTTGGCCAGATACATCGCTATCTGCCTTGGGAGAGCTACTTCCTTTGTTCTTTTCTTCGCCTTGATATCAATAATTTTAATTCCAAAATATTCGCAGACAATCTTCTGGATATGATCTACTGTTATCGGTCTTTCGTCATCTTCAATAAGTTCCCGGAGGATGTTCTTCGCCATCTCGATATCAATAGGTTTGCCTGTCAGAGAAGCCTGGGCACCAAGACGGATGAGACACCCTTCCAACTCCCTGATATTCGATTTGACTTTCGACGCAAGGTAGTAAGCAGTATCTTCAGGGATGTTGATCCGTTCCATGGCAGCCTTTTTGAGCAGGATGGCAATCTTTGTCTCGATCTCAGGTAGTTGAATATCTGCAATGAGTCCCATGGTGAATCTCGATCTGAGCCTGTCGGTAACTTCTGTTATCTCCTTCGGTGGCCTGTCACTCGATACCACTATCTGTTTCTGCTTTTCATAGAGGGCATTGAAGGTATGAAAAAATTCTTCCTGTGTTGCTGTCTTGTTCGCTATGAACTGTATGTCATCAAGAAGAAGTACATCCACGTTCCTGTATTTTTCTTTAAACGCTCCCATCTTATCATGTCTCAATGCAGATACGACTTCGTTCGTAAATTGTTCAGATGAGGCATAGAGGACCGTAAAGCTGGGATATCTATCAATGACAGTATTTCCTACTGCATGAATAAGATGCGTTTTGCCTAACCCTACGCCTCCATAAATAAAGAGGGGGTTGTATGTCCTGCCGGGTGTCACTGATACTGCATGTGCAGCCGCCTGTGCAAACTGATTGCATGGTCCCACAACAAAATTCTCAAACGTATATTTTGGATTGAGAAAGATCCCTCTTTTTGCCAGACTCTGTCTGCGGTTCTCGAGCTTCATATCCATCTTTTTGACGACAGGGTCCAATTTTGCTTCTGTCTTGTAAGATATTTCTATGGGTAACCCAAGGGTATTTCCCAGAGAGTCAGCAATTAAATCCGGATAGTTTTCTTCTATCCAATCTCTGAAAAAACGATTTGGAATGTCTATAGTAGCCTGATGTTCCTTTAATTGGAGGAGCTTGATTGGTTTGAACCAGAGCTCTGCTATGCTACTACCTACTTTTTCCTCTATCCTTAAGAGACTCTTATTCCAGATATCTTCTAAATTCATAGTAAAAGTTATTAACAGTTTATTAACATTTGTTAGTAAGTCGACAGGGATGGTAGATAATTATACCTAATGTCAACAGGTAAGACAAGAAAATCTGTTACTATCTTGTTTGTCATGGTGTCACTGAATTTGACAGTATGAAATGTTGAAAAAGAAGTAACTTTCATAATAACTTTATAAACACTCAACATCCCCTTTTATACTGCAATACACTTACTTTTAAACATACAAACACCTCCTACTAAAACTACTTACTTATTTTTAAATAATTTAAAGTAGTAGTACTTATGAACTACCCTTTTTACCCTTTTTCATAAGATAGGACTTTATAAATTCATCTATAGAACCATCAAGGATGGCGTCAACATTTCCTACCTCAATACCTGTTCTATGATCCTTTACAACCCTATAAGGCTGAAGGATATATGATCGTATCTGACTTCCCCATGCGATCCCTTTTTTATCTCCTACAATAGTCTCCATCTTTTTTTCCTGTTCCTTCAGTCTCAGATCAAACAAACGTGCTTTCAACACCTTCATCGCAAGTGCCCTGTTCTTGTGCTGTGAGCGTTCATTCTGGCAGCTTACGATAATGCCTGTTGGAGTGTGGATGAGCCTTACAGCAGAAGATGTCTTATTGACATGCTGTCCTCCTGCACCAGAGGCACGGAAAGTCTCCATTTTTATATCATCCTCTTTTAACTCAATATCTACGTCGTCTTCGACCTCAGGATATACCAGCACTGCCACAAAGGAAGTATGCCTTCTCTTATTTGCATCAAAAGGAGAAATGCGAACGAGCCTATGAACACCTGCTTCAGACTTGAGATAGCCATAGGCATACGGACCTGATATGGCGATAGTAGCGCTCTTAATGCCTGCTTCTTCACCCATCAGTAAATCAACGACCTGAGTACTGAACTTATGCCGTTCTGCCCACCTCAGATACATTCTCATAAGCATCTGTGCCCAATCCTGACTTTCTGTTCCACCAGCACCAGGATGGATGGTAAGGATGGCATTAGTCTTATCGTGTTCTCCGGAAAGGAGATTCTGGATCTCGATTTCCTCGAGATCCTCTTTTAAATTACTGATTTCTTTTCGCAGGTCATCCAGAAAGAGATCGCCACCTTCTTCCTCAAGAATCCTTATTGATTCATCTAAATAAGAACATTTATCAGAAAGAGCATCGAAATGGGATACGATATCCATAAGCCTTGCTCTTCTTTTCTGCAGTTCTTTTGACTTCTGGGGGGATGACCATACCTTTTCTGAGGAAAGGTCTTCTTGAATTTTATTAATCTCTTCCTTTAGTCCGGGTACATCAAAGATAACCTCTTAAAGACTCTATCTTATCCTTGAGGATTGAAAGTTCACCTTTGAGTGCTTCCTGTATAAGCATACTACCTCCTTATATTCTCCTTGCCTTACTCAATATATTAGCCAATAACAGTATGGTTGAGACAATACATACATAAGAAAAAAGGTCACCATACGTTGTATAAAAAGTCTTCGTGCTGTCAGTCTTTATTTTAGCTGTAAGAAAAGTCTTTTGAAAGAGAGGAGTTTTTGCGAGTATTCTTCCATTGCTGTCAATAAAACCCGATATACCGGTGTTGGCCGCTCTTATCAAAGGTTTTCTGTTTTCTACTGCACGAAAGACAGCAATGCTGAAATGCTGATAAGGGCCTGTTGTCCTGCCGAACCATGCATCATTCGTGATATTCACAATAAAATTACCACCCTTTAAGTAAAATTTTCTTACAAGTCCGGGAAATATTACCTCATAGCATATCAGGGTAGCAAATCCTCCAAGGGGTGTCTCTGCTATCTCATAACGATCACCCTGAATATAGTCTCCAATACCGACAACGAGTTTGTCTATGAAGAAAAGGAATGTTTGCAGGGGAACATATTCACCAAAAGGAACCAGATGTATTTTATCATAGACGTAAGTGACATTTCCAGTTTTATCAAGGAGGAGAGCACTGTTTGAAAGAAGGTTTTTCTCCTTACCTTTCTCTTTCACAAGGACACTTCCGAAGAGAAGATAAGCGCCAAGTTGATTCTGGAGCAAAGTGAGTTTCTCTGTATATTCCCTGTCCGTGCCGAAGAAGAAGGGAGCGGATGTCTCGGGCCAGACAATGATATCGGGCGAGGAAGAAACTGCTTGCAGAGAAAGATTGCTGTATGTCTCCATTACCGTGTCTTGATATGCAGGATCCCACTTTCTGTCCTGCTCAATATTTCCCTGTATGACACTTGCCCTGAGAACAGTTCCAGGCCTTTCCTGTGTGAGCCTCCATTGGCCATAGATGAAAGCCGTCGAGATGAACAGAAGAAGGAAAGATGACCCGATTATCGTCCGGGACAAAGGGAAAAGAGGCATTTCCCTGGTACGCCTTTGGATGAGGAATATCTCTGCAATCGCTTCGTTTACTGCCACGACGAGAAAGGATACCCCGTAGATACCGGTAATATCACTCATCTGAATGATGCTCAGAAATTTATATTGTGAGTATCCGACACTAGACCAGGGAAACCCGGTAAATACGTAGGAACGGAGAAATTCAAGAGCAACCCACAGAGAGGGTGCAAAAAGAGGAACAGGAAGCCGGAGGGATTTAAAGTTCAATGAGAAGAGCAGCGCGAAAACGCCGGTGTACAGGCTGAGGTAAATACAGAGGATGAAAACAATAGCAATGCTTGCAATAAAGGGGATGTTGCCATAATGGTTTATAGAATGATATATCCAGTACAGAGTTCCGAAAAAATACGGGATGCCAAAGATAATACCGGCCCGAAAAGCCTCTTTTGGTCTCTTGTTGTAAAGAGAAAGGAGAAAAGGAACAAGGGCTATCCAGGCAAGAAAAAAGAAGTCTGCTGTCGGAAAACACAATGCGAGAAGAAGACCTGATATGAATGCAGGCAGATACATCTTCAAGAAGCTTTTAAAGTCTATCTGATTCTCAGTATTCACCTTGCTGAATAGTTTATATTGTAATCTGTGTAAACTCAAGAAACTCAACAAACGGGTGACCGAATTTACCGACAGAAGAGTAAACTCATTGATTTACCTGTCATTGCGAGCACCTGCAGGGTGCGTGGCAATCCATTTGGGAATGAGATTGCTTCGGCTTCGCCTCGCAATGACAACTTCATTTCAGCAATTTGGGGTGAGAACTCAGCCTTGACAGTAAAGAAGTTAAAAGTGTAAAGTTTTAAAATCATGGGCAGTTAGCTCAGTCGGTAGAGCAGAGGCCTGAAAAGCCTCGTGTCCGCAGTTCGATTCTGCGACTGCCCACCATGAATCTACCCTCTTTAATAAATTCTCTTTCCAAAGAAATCTTTCTGCATTTGCCTGTAAGCAGTGCAAGGAAATAAACTCTCTGCTAAGGAAGATCAAACTGGTTTGAAGGAATGTTTTCAATAAATGGTAGGCGATGCTGGGATTGAACCAGCGACCTCTTCCGTGTGAAGGAAGCGCTCTACCACTGAGCTAATCGCCCGATTAATGCATGGAGCCGGTGGGGAGAGTCGAACTCCCGACCAGCTGATTACGAATCAGCTGCTCTGCCTCTGAGCTACACCGGCAGAAAAGTGAGCCGTGCAGGATTCGAACCTGCGACCCGCTGATTAAGAGTCAGCTGCTCTACCAACTGAGCTAACGGCCCGCTCCTTCTGCTCGCGCCTGAGAGGATTCGAACCTCCGACCCTCGGCTCCGGAGGCCGATGCTCTATCCACTGAGCTACAGGCGCATCCACAGCAGTTGAAAGTTAAAAGTTAAGACGACGGTAACAAGAATTTAAACTCTTACCGTTAACTTATTAACTTTTCACTCCGAAATTTGCAGTGCAAATTTAGGTTGGGGTGAGTGAGGGGACTCGAACCCCCAACACCTGGAGCCACAGTCCAGTGCTCTAACCATTGAGCTACACTCACCGATTCAAAAAAGTGAAAAGTTAATAGTTAATAGTAAAGCAAATAAATATGTTTCAGTCAATCTAACCAAACACCATTCACTATTCACTAATAACTTCAACTTTCGCAATGCGAAATTTTCTGGCGCGCCTGAAGGGATTCGAACCCCTGACCCACTGCTTAGAAGGCAGTTGCTCTATCCTACTGAGCTACAGGCGCACGTTTTTATTTTACGAATAATGCAGACATTGTTCAAAAATTTATTTAGCTCGTAAGGTTATTGGAAAATCCTGCTTTGTATTCTGCATAAATATTACCAACTAATCCATCAGTGAAAGGTACACTACTGATTTTTCTTGGTGCCGGTGGTGGGAGTTGAACCCACACGGAGTTGCCCCCACCGGATTTTGAGTCCGGCGCGTCTGCCAATTCCACCACACCGGCATAAATTCAGTTAAGAGTAACAAGGTACAGGTTAGTAGTCTTAGAAATCAGAGACTACAATTTTACCGTATCTGTTACTCTGAAATCATATACTAAACCAGGTATCTTTTATAAGGTATCAAGGAGCTTAAGATTCCAATTGACAGTGCAACGGCCATATTTA